>NZ_JBFAFR010000007.1:0-326324 GCF_040639675.1 Actinosynnema sp. NPDC023794
CGACGATCTTCATGACGAGCCTTTCGGGCCGGGCGCCCGGCCGGTCCGGGCACCTCTGTCGCACACCAAGACCGGACAGCCCTCCCCGTTGTGACGGAGGTCGGCCGCCGCCGACGTGGAGGGGTACCTTCGGCAACGGCGGATCGGCACGAACAGGTGTGGAGGCGGCGGTTGACTGAGTCCGAACCGGGGGGCGCGGACGACCTGGCACAGGCCGCCGCGGTCTTCACGACCGTGCGGCCACGCCTGTTCGGGATCGCCTACCGCATGCTCAGCAGCGTCGCCGAGGCCGAGGACCTGGTGCAGGACGTCTGGGTGCGGTGGCAGACGTGCGACCGCGGCCAGGTGGTCAACCCGGAGGCGTTCCTGGCCACGACGACGACCAGGCTCGCCATCAACGTGCTGCAGTCGGCGCGGGTGCGGCGCGAGACGTACGTCGGACCGTGGCTGCCCGAGCCCGTCGACACGAGCGCCGACCCGTACCTGGGCGCCGAACGCGGTGAGGCTTTGGAGCTCGCGGCCCTGGTGCTGATGGAGAGGCTCACCCCCGGTGAACGCGCCGCGTACGTGCTGCGGGAGGCCTTCGACTACGCCTACGCCGAGATCGCCGACATCCTCCAGTCGACCGAATCCGCGGTGCGCCAGCTGGTCAGCCGAGCGCGCAAGCACGTGGCCGGTGAACGGCGCAGGGACGTGCCACCCGACGCGCGGCGGGACCTGCTGGCCGCCTTCATCGCCGCCGCCCGCGCCGGCGACATGGCCTCGTTGGAGCGGCTCTTCGCGCCGGACGTGACCAGCCTGTCCGACGGCAACGGCAGGCTTGGCGTCGCGCGCAAGCCGGTCATGGGCGTGCCCGCCATGCAGCGGTACCTGGGCTCGATCACCAGCTGGTTCTGGGACGACCTCGACGTGAGGTGGGCGAGCGCGAACGGGCAGCCGTGCGCCGTGCTGCTGCGCAACGGCGCCGAGTTCGGCGTGGTCGCGATCAGCGCCACGGACGAGGGCATCGACCACGTGCTGTGGCTGCTCAACCCCGAGAAGATCACGGCCGTGTCCGACGCGATCTCCTCGCCCCCGGCGAAGATCACCGCGGTGCCCGGTCACGGCAGGCGACTGCGGCAGGGCTGACCGTGCCGCGGTCCGGGATGCCCTGGCCGCGTCGACGAGCTCGAAGAAGCACGCCGAGCTGCTCGTGCGGGCATCGACAGCGTGCGGCGACCGGACAGCGGCGACCGGTCTCGCGCCGGTGTCGTGGACCACTTCGCCGACCGACCCGGAACAGGCACGCCGACTTGCCTGTTCGGACAGGTAACTGGCTGAGGTGCAGGTCTGCGGAGGAGCGGTTCGATGAGCATGGTGTACCTGGCACAACCCGGGCAACAGCAGCAACTGGAGTGGATCGGCGGCAGCACGTTCTCCGTCCTGCTCGACAGCGCGGCCACCGAGGGACAGCTCACAGTGGGTCGGTTCGCCGCCGAGAAGGGGGAAGCGCCACCGCTCCACCTGCACACCAGGGAAGACGAGGTCTTCATGCTGATCTCCGGCACCGCACTGGTGTGGTCGGGCGACGACGAAGCGGTGGAGCTGGAGGAGGGCGGCATCATCTACCTGCCCCGCAACGTGCCCCACGGCTACCGCATCACCTCCGACCACGCCGACCTGTTGATGATCGCCACCCCCGGTGGTCTCGAAGGCATGTTCCGCATGGCCGGTCGGGACCTGTCCACCCCGAGGCCGGAAGGCTTCCGACTGTCACCCGAACTGATGGCCGAGGCGGCCGACGAGTTCGGCCAGGTCGTCCTCGGCCCACCGCGCTGAGCGCACGAACGTCGTGGGGACGAACGCGGTGCCGCCATCTCCGTTGTGGACAGCTCCCCGCAGCGGGGTCTGCTCCGGCGAGGCCGCTTCAACGATCGCGAACCCGGCGACCGGACGGCATGGCGCTTCCTCCCCGGCTGATGCGGACCGCTCGACGGTACCGGCCTCACGTCGCCGGACGCGTGCTGCCACCTGGTCACCGGGTTTCGGTGCGCAGGTCGAGCACGCCGTCCCGCAGGTCGACCCGTGACCCGAACGGGTGGTTGACCCGATCGAGGATCGAACGCAGGTGTTCGGTGTCCGTGCGGTCGGTGTGGTGCAGGCGCATCCGGTGGACGCGCATCGGAGCCATCCGCAGCCCGACCAGGTGGCCCGTGCCCGGCTGGACCGCGGCGAAGTACAGCAGGCGCAGGTCGTCGCGGTACTCCTCGTGGCCGGTGATGCCTTCGTAGTCGTTGATGAGGTCGCCGCAGCCGTACAGGATCAGCTTGCCGTGGTGCACCTCGATCGGGCGCGGGTGGTGTGAGGAGTGACCGTGCACGACGTCCACCCCACCGTCGACGAGCGCGTGCGCGAAGGCGACGTGCGAGTCGGGAACGTCGTAGCCCCAGTTGGATCCCCAGTGCAGCGAGGCCACGACGACGTCACCGGGGCGCTTGGTCAGCCGCACGCGCGCGGTGACCTCGAACGCCACCTCGTCGGTCACGTCCGGCAGCAGGTCGACCCCGGGCCGGTTCGGGGTGGCAGCCCAACTGCCGGGGATCCCGCTGGATCGCGCCCCGAGCGAGAAGAAGACGACCCGGCTCCCGCGACCGGCGGGGAGGACTGTCGGCTGCTCCGCCTCGCTCGCGGTGCGTCCCGCGCCCGCCACCGCGATCCCCGCGCCGGTCAGCGCGTCGAGCGTGTCGACCAGTCCCCGCCGACCGAAGTCGAGCACGTGGTTGTTGGCGAGCGCGCAGGCGTCGGGCCGGGCCGCGGTCAGGCACGGCACGTTCCCCGGACTCATCCGGTAGTGCAGCCGCTTCGCGACGTCCCTCTCGCCGTCGCCGGTGACGCTGGTCTCCAGGTTGATCAACCGCACGTCCGGCGACTCCTGGTCCAGCACGTGCAAGGCGTCTCCCCACGGCCACGCGAAGTCGACCGGGTGAGGGATCGGACCGTTCTCCCGCTCCGCCAACGCCACGTAGGTCCGCGCGTCCCGGACGTACGGCTCGTGCAGCCGGGGGTCGCCCGCGTGCGGCAGGATCTGGTCGACCCCGCGACCGGTCATCACGTCACCGCACAGGAACACCGTCACCATCGGGTCGATGGTCCGCCTGGATCCGGAAGATCACCATTTCCGACGCCCCGGACAGGCACGGGGGACGCCCGCGCGGCACCCGTGTGCGGGGCGCCGGAAACGGGTAACCGACCGAGCGTGCCGGAGGAGGCCGGGTGGCAGCCGGCCGAACGGAGGTGATCCGGCCATGCGACGACATCATCGGTTCACCCTCGCGGCAACGGCCGCGGTCCTCACCGCGGCGGCATGTGGGGCGCCTCCTCCCGACGACGTCCGACCACCCGTGCCGCCTTCCGCGCCGACCACCGAACCGACCTCTACGCCGACCCGGACGCCGGCCCGTGGCGACGTGACCGTGAACGGCGTCGTCCGGACCGGTGTGGAGGCCGGATGTCTGGTGCTGGACACCGACACCGAGGACTACCTGCTCCTCGCCGGCGACCGCGCCCTGCTGCGGCCCGGCGTCACGGTCCAGGTGCGCGGAACGCCCAAGCCGGGCATGCCGACGACCTGCCAGCAGGGCGTTCCCCTCGAAGTGCACGAGGTCCGACCGACCTGAGGCGACGCGCGCCCGCTCACCAGTCGTCGGACGTGTCGACACCGAGCAGGTGGGGGCGCCGAAGGCTCAGCCGCGGCGACCCGTCAGACCACGATCGGCGCCCGTGCCGCCGCGACGGCCTCGCGCACGCCGGCCCGCAGGACGACGAGGTCGGCGATACCCGTTTCGGTCATCGGCTTGAGCACCGCGCGCTGGTCGGCGGCCACGGCGAACCGGACGCCACGCCGTTCGGCGCGGTGACGCGCCTCGATGAGCATCGACAGGCCGATCGTGCCGAAGAACGTCACGGCGGCGAGGTCGAGCACCAACACCCCGGAGGGCTCCTCGAGGCAGGCGATGATCTCGGTGCGCACGTCGTCGCAGGTCACCATGTCCACCACGCCGTCGACACGGCTCACCGTCGCGCCGTCCCGCCGGAAGGTCCCCACGACGACGTGTGGAGCGACCTCGACCTGCTCGCCCATCGGACTGCGCCTCCTGGGAACTCGTCGGACAACACCGCGTCCCGCCGCGGCAACCCGCCGACCGGCCGCCCCCATCGTTGCCCAAGCCCGCGCCTGCTGTCACCGCCGAACGTGGGTGTGCGGTGGCCCGCCGACGGCGGCAGATGGCCGCTACGGCAGGTGATGCCCGTTCGTGTCGAACATTCCCCCGGAGGCTCGACACGGTCCGTTCAGGGTTATCCCATGCTGGAGGTCGGCTGAGGAGGGATGTGCCATGCGGGCAAGCGTCGGTGACGAGCTGTTGGTGCACGGCAAGGTCGTCGGGCAGCACGACCGCACCGCCGAGATCCTCGAAGTGCTGGGCAAGGACGGCGCGCCGCCTTACCGGGTGCGGTTCGAGGACGGGCACGAAACGGTCATCTTGCCCAGTCCCGACGCCGTCGTGCGGCACGTGAAGGGCGGAGCGTGAGGCTGCCTGTGGCGTGCCGCACCGGCGAGCGACAGTCGACGCCAGCGTGACGCCGGTGAGGTGCATGTCGAGCAGGGGCAGCTCGCCGGGGCGGAAGTGGTTGCCGGCGCTCTCGCAGAACCCCTCCGGGGTCGGGCTCCTCAGCGCGAGGGCGAGTTGATCGACCCGGCTGGTGGCCTCGATGGCCACCCGGTGCCGGCCGCGTCGGTCGAGGAGCCGGCCGACGGCACGACCGCCCTGGTCGCGGCACCGCCCCCTGGACCGCGTGGCGGCGCGCTTGGAGGCGGTCGTCGCGGAAGCCGTGACCCGGGGGTTGACGGGCACCGAGCCGGCCGCGAATCACCTCGAATCCGGAGTGGACTGTCCACAACAGACTTCCCTCACTACGCGGATCGGCCGCTCCGCGCTGCTCCACAGGGGTGAACCCGATCACACCCGACGCTAATGAGACGCGCAGATCGTTCTGGGGCTTGCCGGTTCGAACTGTTTCGCTCAATACTGCGTAACGTTTCACCTCCCCCGACACTGGCGTCGGGAGGCGGGCAGCGTCCAGCGGACCCCGTCTCCTGCTTACCTGGCGAGGAAACGGTCCGATGAACCTGAAGAAGTTGGCGCCCGGCGCGATCCTGGCGGTCGCAGGGGCGATGGTCGCGGCGTTGTTGGCGTTAGCCGCACCGCAGGCGTCGGCGGCGACCCTGACCCAGGTGACGAACTTCGGCGCCAACCCGACCAACCTGCAGATGCACCTGTACGTGCCGGACCGGGTGGCGGCCAAACCCGGGATCCTGCTGGCGATCCACTACTGCGGCGGGTCCGGGCCCGGCTTCCACTCCCAGACCCAGTACGCGTCCCTGGCCGACCGGTACGGCTTCGTCGTGATCTACCCGACGGTGACCCGCAGCAGCAAGTGCTGGGACGTGTCCTCGGCGGCGGCGTTGCGTCGGGGCGGTGGCAGCGACCCGGTCGGGCTGATGGCGATGGTCGACTACGTCAAGCAGCGCCACAACGCCGACCCCGGCCGGATCTTCGCCACCGGCACCTCCTCCGGCGCGATGATGACCAACGTCCTGCTCGGCGTCTACCCCGACGTGTTCAACGCGGGCGCCTCGTTCGCGGGCGTGCCGTTCGCGTGCTTCGCCACCACCAACGGCTCGGAGTGGAACAGCCAGTGCTCCAGCGGCCAGTCGATCAAGACACCGCAGCAGTGGGGCGACCTGGTGCGCGCCGCCTACCCCGGCTACACCGGACCCAGGCCCAGGATGCAGATCTGGCACGGCACCAACGACGACACCCTGCGCTACCCCAACTTCGGCGAACAGATCAAGCAGTGGACCAACGTCCACGGCCTGAGCCAGACGCCGACGTACACGGACACACCGCAGTCCGGCTACACCCGCACCCGCTACGGCAGCACCGGGGGCATGGCGCCGGTCGAGGCCATCAGCATGCAGGGCGTCACCCACAACATCCCGGTCGACGCGGCCCAGGTCATCCGCTTCTTCGGCCTCGACGGCACCCCGCCCACCAGCACCAGCACCACGACCACGACCACGACCACGACCACAACGACCATGACCACAACGACGACGACCACGACGCCGCAGCCCGGTGACGAGTGCCGGGTCGCCTACACCGTGAGCGCCTGGAACACCGGCCTGACCGCGTCGATCACCATCACCAACACCGGCAGCACGGCGGTCAACGGCTGGAGCCTCGCCTTCACCCTCCCCGGCGGGCAGACCATCACCAGCGGATGGAGCGCCACCTACGCGCCGATTACCGGCGCGGTGACCGCCCGCAACGTCTCGTACAACGCCGCCATCGCACCCGGCACGTCGGCGACCCTCGGCTTCCAGGCCAACCACACCGGCAACACCGGCGAACCGTCCTCGTTCACCCTCAACGGGGCGGCCTGCGCCGTCGCCTGACCCTGCGGGATCCCCGTCCGCCGCCCCGGTACAGCGGGGAGCCTCGGGTGGACGGCTCCACCCCCTCCGCGCGACGGAGGTCGGCGTTGGTCGGTCTCGTGCTGACCCTGGCGGTGATCGCCTCCGGCGTCGTGGCCATCGGCCAGCCGGGCGCGGTCACCGCCAACGGCCGCTCGCGCCGAACGGCAGCACGACGTTCGGGGTCATCGGCAGCGGCAGCCCTTCGACACCGGCCTCCACGTGCACGAGCCCTCGACCCGCACCGGCAACCGGCCTCGGATCACATTCCGGGCGGGTCCGGTCGTGCGCGCCGGGCTCGCGGCCGGCGACGGGATCGTCGCGGGTGTGCTCGCCGGCGCCCAGACCCGGGCGGAGCGCGGAGCCGAGCACCCCGCCCACGAGTACGCCGTGCGCCGCGCCCGGCTCGACGCGCTGATGCGCCGTGCGGACGGCCGTGGAGCGGCGTAGGACCGGAGACGACGTGGCCGGGCCGCCGTACCCGATCGAGCGACACCGTCCACCTTTACCGGGTCTTTACTCGCTGACCGTGCTGTCTGATACTGGGCGTCGAGGGGAGTACTTCCCAAGCGCCTACCCGGTCAGTACGGACACCTCGATCGATGTCCCCGGGAGGCCGCCCCGCCGGGGTGAAGGAGACCTCGAACACCGACTGTTCGGGGAGGTCCGGTGCCCCTGTCAGCAGCGGTTCCGGCGAGCCCGGCGGACGTCGTCGGCTCACCGGGTCTGTGGTTGGTCAGCATCGCCGTCCTGGTCGCGCTGCTGATCGCCGACTTCGCGGTCACCCACCGCCCGCACGAGGTCTCGATGCGCGAAGCCGTCGGGTGGTCGGCGTTCTACCTGACCCTGCCGGTGGTGTTCGCGGCCTGGCTGTGGAGCGCCGCGGGCAGCGACCGCGCCCTGGAGTTCATGACCGGGTTCGTGGTCGAGAAGTCCCTGTCGGTCGACAACCTGTTCGTGTTCATGCTGCTGCTCGCCGTCTTCGCCGTCCCCTCCGACGTGCAGCAGCGCGTGCTGCTCTTCGGCATCGTCGGCGCGTTGGTGCTGCGCGGCGTGTTCATCGCGGCCGGCGCGGCCATGCTGGCTGCCGGGACCTGGGCGTTCGTGGTGTTCGGCCTCATCCTGTTCGCCTCGGCGGTGAAGATCCTCCACGAGGCGCTCACCGGCAGCGTCGTCGTGCACGACGTCTCCGGGATGCGGTCGGTCCGGCTGTTGCGGCGGCTGATGCCCGTCACCGACGA
This sequence comes from Actinosynnema sp. NPDC023794, assembly GCF_040639675.1. NCBI lineage: Bacteria > Bacillati > Actinomycetota > Actinomycetes > Pseudonocardiales > Pseudonocardiaceae > Actinosynnema > Actinosynnema sp. NPDC023794. Next base: position 7,756 of record NZ_JBFAFR010000007.1, read on the forward strand.
CTACCGCGGCACCCGCCTGACCGTGCGCGAGCACGGCCGACGCGCGCTCACCCCGCTGGCCGTCGTGGTGGTCGCCGTCTTCGCCACCGACATGGTCTTCGCCGTCGACTCGGTGCCCGCGGTCTACGGCATCACCGACGACCCCTACCTGGTGTTCGCCACGAACGCGTTCGCCCTGCTCGGCCTGCGCGCCCTGTACTTCGTGCTGCACACCGCCCTGGCCAAGCTCGTCCACCTCAACCACGGGCTGGCCGTCATCCTCGCGTTCATCGGGACGAAGCTCGTGCTGCACTGGGCGCACGGCATCTGGCCGGGCGTGCCCGAGATCCCCACCCCGGTGTCCCTGGCGGTGATCATCGCCGTGCTGGCGACCGTCGTCCTGACCAGCCTGCGCTCCCGACGCCGTGCCGAGCCCTCCGCTCACCAGCCGAGCGCGAAGGCCACCACACCACAGGACTGACCATGCTCTTCGAGTGGCTCTTCGATGTGCTGATCACCATTCTGATCACGGTGCTCGTCCTCGCCTCACTGGTGATCACGTGCGCCGCCCTGAACCCACCACGCGGACCGCACCCGCCGCCCCGGCCCCGCTGACCGCGGTCCGCCCGCCGACGAGGCGCCGGGTCAGGTGCAGTCCTCGATCCGCCACTCGTCGTGCCAGTCGAGGACCGGCAGGTCGCCGTCGAACCGGACGGGCAGCCAGACGTAGTCGGCGACGGACGTGTCGAAGTCCGTCCCGCTGAAGGCGGCGTCGGACTCGACCGGTTCGCCTGCGAAGAGCCGCCGGAACACGTCGGGAGCCCGCTGGGCCACCTCGGCGGGGACGTCGGGCAACCACCGGTCGGCGAGGGCGATGTACAGGTCCTCCTTGGCCGGGTGCTTGAAGACCGAACTGATCTGCGACCGGAACGACGTCGCCGTGGGGTCGGCGGGGTGCGGGTCGCCGAGCACGGTCCACGGCCCGTGGTAGGTGTCCGCCACCGCGACTTCCGAGCGGTTCGGGTAGTAGCCGGTGGTCCCCGAGGTGAACAGGTAGTGCCTCCCGTCGCGCTCGAAGTGCGCCGGCGCTTCCCGGACCTCGGGCGGCCGGCGCCGCGGGAAGTGGGTCGAGTAGTACCCCGTCACGTCGGTGAGGTCCTCGGTGAGGTCCGCGCAGACGAGTTCGCTGTGCACCCGCTCGAAGTAGTAGTAGCCCTTGCCGTCGGGCGCGACGACGAGGTCGAAGTCGCCCGCGCTCATCCCCAGCGGTCGCAGGCCGGTGCGCACGATCTCGTAGGGGCCCAGGAGGTGGTCGGCGACGAGCACCGTCGACGTCTGGACGGCGCCCATGATCTTCAGCCAGCACACGAACTTGCCGGTGCGCTCGTCGCGGACGATGTGCGGCCGGTCCACCAACCGCGCCGGGTGCAGCGGCGACCCGGGGTCGTCCTCGACCGGCGGGATGACGAGGCCCTCGTCCGTCCAGTTGTAGAGGTCCGTCGACGAGTAGCACCGGACGCCCCAGTGCCAGACGCCGTTCCCGGGCTTGGTCCTCTCCTTGTTCTCGCCGTACCAGTAGAAGGTGCCGTCGAGGTGCAGGACCGAGCCGCCGTGGGCCTGGATCCGGTTGCTGTCGGTGTCCAGCCAGACCTGACCGGGTCTGATCGAGGTGTAGGCCATCTGCCGCCCTCCGTCGGGGGGTGACGGGTCCCGTGGCGCCGTCGTCCTCCGGTCTACGGAATCAAGGGGCTCGTCGTCAACGGCGGCCGACGAGTCCGAGCCGATGCGGGAGGATCTGCACCCATGACCATGCCGATGCCCGACGACCACCCACTCGGCCCGCCCCCGGACGAGCAGTCGTGGGTCCGGGTCGCCGCAGACCTGGCCACCGGTTTCGCCGCCACCACCGACGAGTTCGACCGGACCGCGCAACTGCCGGTCGCGAACCTGCGGGCACTGCACGCCGGCGGTCTCGACCAGGCGACCCTGCCGCGAGAGTGGGGCGGGCAGTCGCTGAGCTACCGCACGGTCGGCGCGATCCTGCGGGTCCTCAGCGCCGCGGACCCGTCCACCGCCTGCCTGTGGCTCATGCACATCGGCGCCGCCGAAGGCCTGGTGCGCCACTCCACCCCCGACGTGGCCCGGTACTACGCCGACGAGCTCATCGCGGGACGCCGCTTCGCCAACGCCCTGTCCGAACCCTCGGGCGGCAACCAGTTCCTCTCACCCCAGCAGGTCGCCGAACCCGTCGACGGCGGGTACCGGCTCACCGGCGCGAAGCGCTTCGTGTCCGGCTGCGAGATCGCCGACCACTTCCTCGTCAACGCGCTCGTGGACGGGCAACCCACCCTGTTCGGGCTCGAACCCGACCACACCGTGACCTTCGAACCGCAGGACACCCTGGGACTGCGCGCCACGCGCAGCCAGCTCGTGGGGCTGAACGGCACCGTGCTCCGCGCCGACCGGCGGTGCCCGCCGTCCCCCCAGCCCAAGCCCAACCACATCGCCGCAGGTCTGGCGTGGCTCTCACTCGGCATCGCCGACACCGCGCTGGACACGCTCATCCGCTACGCACGCACCCGGACCCTGCCTTCCACCGGCCAGCCCCTGGCGGCCGAGCAGCGCCTCCAGTTCGAGGTCGCCGACGCCGTGCTCCGACTCGAAGCCGCCGCGCTGGTCGCCCACCACACCGCCTGGCTCGCCGACCAGGACTCGCCCCTTTTCCTGTCCGCCGCGACGCGCGCGAAGCCCACGGCGAACCAGGTCGCCCGCGACGTCGCGCAACTGTGCCTGCAGGTCGGTGGCGGATCCGGCTTCGTCGCCACCTCGCCGATCCAACGGATCTTCCGCGACGCGCAGGCCGGCTGGCTGATGGCCCACTCCGTGGAGTTCTGCCTCAACCACATCGGAGCCGACGTCATGCTCACGCCGCGTGACCAGCCCGACTCCCCCGACTAGGCCCTCACCCGATCCCGCGCCGGCGACGTCGGCTCCCGGCCGGGGTCGGTGGGTTCACTCGTGGTTGAGCGCGCCCGACCGGAACACCGCCAGTTCGACGCCGTCGAACCCCGCCGCTCGCACGACCTCGGTGAGCGCGGGGCCGATGCCCGGCCGGTCGACCAGGTCCGGGTCGAGTTCGACCCTCCCGACGTCACCGAGGTCGCGCACGCGCAGGTCCCAGCTCGGTGTCCCCGCACTCGCCAGCCACGCCCGAACCGCCGCCTCGGCGCGTTCCACCCGCGCCAGGCGTGAGGGGGTGATCGCCACGCCGTAGCGCACCCGGCTCGCCAGGCAGGGCATGGCCGGCTTGTCCCAGGTGGACAGCGCCCAGTGGCGGCTCACCGCGCGGACGTCGGCCTTGGTCATCCCGAGGTCGCGCAACGGGGTGCGCACGCCGATCTCGTCGCCGGCGCGGATGCCCGGCCGGAACGGGTCGCGCGCGTCGTCGGCGTTCACCCCGGTCGCCACCGAGGACAGGCCGTGGTCGCGGGCGACGGCGGTGATGGTGTCCAGGACGGTGGACTTGCAGAAGTAGCAGCGGTCCCGGCCGTTGGCCGCGTAGGCGGGGTTGTCCAGTTCCGCGGTCCCCGGCGTGACGTGCCGGACACCGAGGCGGTCGGCGAACGCGACCGCGGCGTCCAGCTCGACGGCGGCCAGGCTCGCGGAGTCGGCGGTGACGGCGAGCACCGCGTCGGGTCCCAGGGCGCGCGCGGCGGCGGCGAGCACGAGCGCGGAGTCCACGCCGCCGGAGAAGGCGACGGCGACCGGGCCGATGCCGGTCAGGTGCGCCACGAGCCGTGCGGCGGTGCTGCCGGTGTCCATCAGTGCTCCTCGGGGCTGTCGGCGGCCAGGGCGAGCACGGTGCGCAGTGGCAGGCCCGTGTGCCGGGCGACGGCGACGGCGTCGTCGTACTCCGGCTTGCTGTGGTGTGGTCCGTGCTTGCGGCGCACCGGCATCCCGTGGACGTGCACGGTGTCGGTGGTCCGGGGCAGGGCGGTGCGCCGCACGCCGGTCCGCCGCACGCCGAGGCTGCCCGTCTCCACCAGCATCCGCCGTTCGATCCCGTCCGCGGCCTCCGGTGTCGCCAACGCGTGCAGCACGTGGCCCGGTCTGCCCTTCTTCATCGTGGCGGGGGTGATCCAGCTGTCCAGCGCGCCCGAGTCCAGCAGCAGGGCGACGACGTGCCCGAGGACCTCGCCGGTGACGTCGTCGAGGTTGGTCTCCAGCACCACCAGGTCACGCACCTCCGCGGTCTCCCGGTCACCGAGCCGGACCACGGCCACGTTGGGCCGGTCGGGCAGGGTCCTGGTGCCCACGCCGTACCCGGTGGCCGTCAGGCGCATCTGCGGCACGGGACCGTAGTCGGCGCCGATCGCGAGCAGCAGCGCCGCGGCGGTCGGCGTCACGGTCTCGCCGGACAGGGTGATGCCCACGACGTGCGCGCCCCGCAGCAGCGCCGAGGTCGCCGGTGCCGGGCAGGGCAGCACCCCGTGCGCGGTGCGGACCGACCCGGCGCCGATCGGCAACGCCTCGCAGTGCACGGCCCGCACGTCCAGGGCGCGCAGCGCGGCGGCCACGCCGACGACGTCCACGAGGGTGTCGTGACCGCCGAGCTCGTGCAGGTGCACCTGGTCGGGGTCCTCGCCGTGCAGGCGTCCCTCGACCTCGGCGATGGCCCGCAGCGCGGCGACCGCGGTGTCGGCCACCTCCCGGTCGCGCACCCTGGACGCCATGGCGATCAGCTCACCCGCCTTGCGGCTGGTCGCGTCGTCGGACACCGACACGACGGCCCGGCGGCCGGTGAGCCCGTGCGTGAGCACCGGGTCGACGGCGAGGTCCCACCCGGTCAGGCCGGTGTCGGCGACGGCCGCCCGGATCGCGCCCAGCGGTGCGCCGGCGTCCACCAGCGCGGCCAGCAGCATGTCACCGGCCAGCCCGGTGAACGGCGAGATCAAGCACACCCGGCTCACGTCGTCCTCCGACCCACCACGCGGGCGAGCCGGAACGCGGCCATCGCGGCGCCGAACCCCGAGTCGATGTTCACCACGGTGATGCCCGCCGCGCAGGACGCGTGCATCGCCAGCAACGCGGTGATGCCCTCCAGACCGGCCCCGTACCCGGTCGAGGTGGGCACCGCGACCACCGGGCACGCGACCAGACCGCCGATCGCGCTCGCCAACGCGCCTTCCATGCCCGCGACCACGATGACGGTGTCCGCGGCCCGCAGCCGGTGCTGCTCGGCCAGCAGCCGGTGCAGCCCGGCCACACCGACATCGGTGACCGTGGTGACGCCGAGACCCACGGCGGTCGCGACCGCGGCGGCCTCCCGCGCCACCGGCAGGTCCGCCGTGCCCGCCGCGGCGACGACCACGCCGAACCCGGTCGGTGCGGCCGGGCGCCAGGTCAGCAGGCGTGCCTCGCGGTCGTGGACGCCGTCGGGCACGGCGGCCAGCACGGACGCCGCCGCGTCGGGTTCCACGCGGGTGGCCAGCACCGGACCGTCGTTGTGCCGCAACAACGTCCGCACGATCCCGCTGATCTGCTCGGGCGTCTTCCCGCTGCCGTAGATCACCTCGGGCAGCCCTTGGCGCGCTTCGCGATCCACGTCGACCCTGGCGAACCCGAGGTCGACCGCACCCGGTCCGGTCATGGCAGCACTCCCTGCGTGACGGTGGAGGGCGCGTGCGCGAGCAGTTCGCTCCCGATCGCCCTGAGCAGCGCGGGCGCCTGTCGCATCGCCGTGTCCACGTCGCCCGCGCGCTCCAGCAGCGACCAGGCGGCGACCACGCCGACCTCCCGCAAACGCTCTCCGGTGAGCCGGACGTCGCCCGCGACCACCACGACCGGCACACCGTGCCGCCGTGCCGCCCCGGCCACGCCGATCGGCGCCTTGCCCCGCAGGCTCTGCTCGTCGAACCGGCCTTCGCCGACCACGACGAGCGAGGCCTCGCGCAACGCGTCCTCGACGCCGATCGCACGCAGCACGAAGTCCGCCCCGGACGTCCGCCGGGCGTCGAGGGCTGCCAACGCCGCGAACCCGGCGCCACCGGCCGCGCCCGCGCCGGGTTCCCCGCTCAGGTCCCGCCCGATCTCCTCCGCCACGACCGCGGCGAACCGGCGCAGCCCTCGCTCCAGCACCGCCACGTCCCGGGGTGTCGCGCCCTTCTGCGGCGCGAACACCGCGGCGGCGCCGTTCGGTCCGGTCAGCGGGTTGTCCACGTCCGACGCCAACGTCACCCGCGCGAGCGCCAGCCTCGGGTCCAACCCGGACAGGTCGACGCGCGCCGTGCCGGTCAACGCCGCGCCGCCGGGGCCGACCGGCTCGCCCGAGGCGCCGACGACGCGTGCGCCCAGCGCGCGCAGCAAGCCCGCGCCGCCGTCCGTCGTGGCACTGCCGCCCACGGCGAGCACGATGTCGCGGCAGCCGCGGTCGAGCGCGGCGCGGATCAGCTCGCCGGTGCCGCGGGTGTCCGCGGTGAGCGGCGCGAGCCAGCCGTCGGGGAGCACGTCCAACCCGCTGGCCTGGGCCAGCTCGACCACCGCGTGTTCACCCCGCACGGCGAACGCGGCTCGCACCGGTTCGCCCGTGGGACCGGTGACCTCGACGCGCACCTCGTCGTAGCCGGCGCGCACCAACGCCGCCACGGTGCCTTCGCCGCCGTCGGCGACGGGCATCGCCACCGCCCGGCCGCCCGCGTCCGCCACGCCGTCGACGACGTGCCCGCACGCCTGCTCGGCGGTGAGGGAACCCCGGAACTTGTCGAGGCAGACCAGGACCGTCCCGCTCACCGGTGCGACCCGTCCACGTAGGGGATCGTCTGCGGGCCTTCGGGCAGCACGCACAGCCGGGCGTCCGGCCCCGCCGCCGCGAGGGCCTGGGCGACGGTCGCGGAGATGTCCGAGGTCCGCTCCAGGTGCGCGGTGGCCAACTCGGCGTCGGTCAGGTGCGAGGTGTGCACGACGACCCGGCAGTCGGCCTGGATGCGGGCCTGGATCTGGACCTGCCACTGGTCGGGCACGGTGACCTGGCGGGCCGAGATCTCCGCGAACAGCGCCGCCGGCGAGGCGGCCGAGGCCAGCACCTCGCGGTAGGAGCCGTGGTCGGGGAAGCCGTCGCGGCACTCCGCCGCGCACACGATCACCCCGCCCGGCTTGACCACCTGGTAGGCGGCCGACATGCCCTTCACCGACTGGTAGAGGTTCTGGTCGAGCGGATAGCCGGAGTTCGTGGTCACCACGACGTCGAACGGCCGCGGCACGGGCCGCATGGCGACCTCGCGGGCGGTCCGCACCGCCTCGGCGTGCATCGCGAGCAGGTCTCCCCCGAACGCGGCGACCACCTCCTTGTCCTGGTTCAGCACCACGTCGAAGCCGAACGTCACACCGGTGGCGTCCGCGATCGCGCGCACGTCGTCGTGCACCGGGTTGCCCTCCACGACCCCCCACGTCGCCCGCGGGTCGCCGATCCGGCGCGCGTCGTGCAGCACGAGCACCGTCTCCAGCGCCGCCAGGCCCGGCGCGACGAGCTTCGGGCCACCCGAGAAGCCGGCGAAGAAGTGCGGCTCCACGAAACCGGTGGTGATGCGCACGTCCGCGTCCACCCACTCGCTGTTGAGCCACACGGGCACATCCGCGCCGAACTCCCCCATCCACGTCAGGCCGCTCCGGTCACGGGCGTCGTGGTTGACGATCCGCACCGAGTCGACCACCTCGTCACCGAACATCCGGCGCAACTCGGCCTCCGTGTTGCCCCGGTGGGTCCCGGTGGCGACCAGCACCACGACGTCGTCGAGGTCGACCAGGCCGTCCAGCTCCTCCAGGATGGCCGGGACCATCAGCTCCCGGGGCTGCGGACGCGTCCCGTCGCAGGCGGAGATCGCCACGGTCTGCCCCGGGCGCACGCGTTCCCGCAGCGGCGGACCGGCGACCGGCGTCCGCAGGGCGCGGCGGAGGATCTCCCGCGGCGCTTCGGTGGCCTGGCGGTGCCGGGGTGTCACCACGGTGGTCACCGCCGGGTCGACCCGCAGGTCGAGCCCGGTCTCGCCGTAGGCCAGTCGCACGGTGCGCATCAGTTGTCCCCCAACCGGTAGACGCGGGCGGCGGCGCCGCCGAAGAGCTGGTCCCGCTCCGCGGCGGAACACCCGTCCAGGAGTTCGGCGGCGGTGGCGAACACCCGGTCGTAGTCGGCGGCCAGCAGGCAGACCGGCCAGTCGGAACCGACCATGAGCCGGTCCGGGCCGAACGCCTCCAGCGCGACGTCGACGTAGGGCCGCAGGTCCGCCGCCGTCCACCGCGACCAGTCCGCCTCGGTGACCAGACCCGACACCTTGGCCACCACGTTCGGTTCGGCGGCCAGCGCCGACAGGCGGGTCGCCCAGGGCTGGAGCACCCGACCGGCGATGTCCGGCTTGGAGAGGTGGTCCAGCACGAACACCAGGTCCGGCACCGCCCGGACGGCGTCCAGCGCCGCCGTCAGCTGGTGCGGCCGGGTCAGCAGGTCGTAGACGAGCCCGGCGTCGCGCACCGCGCGCAACCCGGCCAGCACGTCGGGACGGGCCAGCCAGTCCGGATCGGGCTCGGACTGCACCAGGTGCCGGACGCCCACGAGCCGGTCCCCGCCCGGTCCGCGGCGCAGCCGGTCCAGCTGCTCGGCGACGTCGGGCGCGGTGAGGTCGACCCACCCCACGACGCCCGCCACGAGGTCGGACAGCTCGGCCAGGGCCAGGAACTCCGCCGTTTCGCCGACGTCGGGGAGCACCTGGACCAGAACGGTGGCGTCCACCCCGGCGCGTTCGGCGACCGCGCGCAGGTCCGCCGGCCCGAAGTCACGTCGGATCGGCTCCAGGGTCGGCTCGTCGAGCCAGCCCTGCGGCCGGGCGGAGAGGTCCCACAAGTGGTGGTGGGCATCGATCCGGATCACTGCGCTCGCTCCTGCTCCAGCGCGTCGAGTTCCGCCCACAGCGCCTCGGGGACCCCGGTGGCGGCGTGCGCGGCGTTCTCGGCGATTTCTCGTGGGTTCCGGGCGCCGACGACGACGCCGGTCACTGCCGGGTGCCGCAGCGGGAAGCGCAGTGCGGCGGCGGCCAAGGGTACGCCGTGCGCGGCGCAGCGCTCGGCCAAGGCGAGGACCCGCCGACGCACCTCGTCCGGGGCGGGTGCGTAGTCGTAGGAGGCGCCGGGGGCCGGGTCGGCGAGGATGCCGCTGTTGAAGACGCCGCCGACGATGACGCCCACCTTCCGCTCCTGGCACGACGGCAGCAGGTCGTCGGCCGCGCCGCGGTCCAGCAGGGTGTACCGGCCGGCCACGAGCACGCAGTCCACGTCGGTCTCGGCGACGAACCGGGCGAGCATCGCGGTCTGGTTCATCCCCGCCCCGATCGCCCGCACCGCGCCCTCGGCGCGCAGCCGCTCCAGCGCCGGGTAGGCGCCGGCGACCGCGTCCTCCCAGTGGTCGTCCGGGTCGTGGATCAGCACGATGTCGAAGGAGTCGAGGCCGGACCGCTCCAGGCTCTCCGAGAGCGACCGGTAGACCCCGTTGGCGCTGTAGTCGCGCACCCGGACCAGGCCCCGTTCGCCGTGGAAGCCCTCGTCGCCGGGCGCGGCCTCACCGGGCACCAGCAGCCGGCCGACCTTGGTCGACACCGTGAACTCCGCCCGGGGTCGGGTGGCCAGGAACGCCCCGAGCCGCCGTTCGGCCAGGCCGGCGCCGTAGTGGGGCGCGGTGTCGAAGTAGCGGATCCCGGTGGCCCACGCCGCCTCCAGCGCGGCAGCGGCCTCGTCCTCGGTCACCGCCGAGTACAACCCTGCCAGCGGCGCGGTGCCGAGGCCGAGCCGGCTCACCGTGACGTCGGAACGGCCCAGCGGCACCCGTTCGGTGAACCAGTCCGCGGTCGCGGAGGTCATCACGCCTGTCCCAGGACGTTGCGCGGCCGGCCGAGGCCGTCGGTGTCGGCGGCCAACGAGGTCAGGTGGCGGACGTCTGGCCGCTCGTGACCCGCCGGGCCCACGCGCAGGAACTTCATCGGTTCTCCTTGGTGTGCGGCGTCGGCGTCAGCCGGCGGGCGGGGCGTCGCCGTCCCGGTCCACGTGCGCGCGCAACCACCGCTCGGTGGTGGTGATGTGCACGAGGGCGGCGGCCTGGGCGAGGGCGGCGTCGCGGTCGACCAGCGCGTGGTAGATGGCCTCGTGCTCGGCGAGGGTTCGGCTCGCCGCGTTGTCGTCGACCAGTCCGCGCCACACCCTGGCCCGCACCGTGCGACCGGAGATGCCTTCCAGCAGGGTCGTCAACGTCGCGTTGCCGGTGGCGGCGACGACGGCCCGGTGGAAGGCGGCGTCGTGCTCGTTGAGCAGCTCCACGTCGTCGCGGGCGGCGCGCATCGCGTGCAGGTGCTCGTCGACCACGGCGAGCTCCGAGTCGCTGATGCGGGTGGCCGCGAGCCCGGTGGCGACCGGTTCGAACAACCGGCGCACCTCGGTGAGCTCCAACAACGTGTCGCCGTGGAGCAGCTCCACCGCGGACGCGATGCTCCCGAGCAGCACCTCCGGCTCCAGGCTGGTCACGTAGGTGCCGTCGCCCCGCCGGATCTCCAGCACGCGTGCGACCACGAGCGCCTTGACCGCTTCCCGCATCAGGTTCCGGGACAGGCCGAGCTCGACGGCCAACTGCTGCTCGGGAGGGAGTTTCGACCCCGGTGACAGGTCACCCGACTGGATCAGGTCCCTGATGCGGCCGATGGCCTTGTCGGTCAGTGACATCGGTGGCTCTCCCAGGGACGTGGCCTACGCGCTGGGCAGGCTAGCAATACATCCCATCTCTACGAAAGACATTGGATGTCTCCGAAAACTGCCCGAACTTCGGTCGTGGCCGCTGAACAGGCGAACTTCTCGATTTCTCGCAAAGTCGGCCGCCGGCCCTAGACACCAATACCTCGGACGACCTATAAATTCATCCCATGTCCCATGTTCAGCTGCTACGCCGAGGACATGCCACGGACACAGGACAAGAGGACGCACGCCGGCGGCGTCGGGCGTCTTCGCCACGGTCCGTCCTCCCAGCTGACGGTCCCTCAAGGTTTCCCACAGCATCGCCGCTAGGAGAACCCGTGAAGAGCACCAACCGCACGATCGCCTCTTTCGGGGCGGTCGCCGCCCTGACCGCCGCCCTCGCCGCCTGCGGCGACTCGAACGCGGGGTCCGCCGGGCCCGTGGTCGGCGTCGACTACCCCCGATCCGACACCGACTTCTGGAACTCCTACATCAAGTACAGCCCCGAGTTCGCCAAGGAGCTCGGGCTCGAGCTCAAGACCACCAACTCCCAGAACGACGTCGCCAAGCTGACCGCCAACGCCCAGACCTTCATCAGCCAGGGCGTCAAGGGCGTCGCGATGGCGCCGCAGGACACCGCGGCCATCGCGCCCACGCTGGAGCAGTTGGAGGCGAAGAAGATCCCGGTCGTCACCGTGGACACCCGCCCCGACACCGGCAACGTGTACATGGTGGTGCGGGCCGACAACCGCGCGTACGGCGAGAAGGCCTGCCGGTTCCTCGGCGCCAAGCTCGGCGGCACGGGCAAGGTCGTGATGCTGCAGGGCGACCTCGCCTCGATCAACGGCCGCGACCGCACCGAGGCGTTCAACGACTGCATGAAGTCCGAGTACCCCGGCATCACGGTCTTCGGCGAGGCCACGAACTGGGACGGCGCGGTCGCCGCGCAGAAGCTCCAGACCGACCTCACCGCCCACCCCGACATCAAGGGCGTCTACATGCAGTCCAGCTTCGCCCTCGCCGGCACCCTCCAGGTGCTCGCGCAGAAGGACCTGCTGGTGGGGCCCGAGGACCCCAAGCACGTGTTCGTCGTCTCCAACGACGGCATCCCCGAGGAGCTCCGCAACATCGCCGAGGGCAAGATCGACGCCACCGTCTCCCAGCCCGCGGACCTCTACGCCAAGTACGCCCTGCACTACCTCAAGGCCGCGATCGACGGCAAGACCTTCGCGCCCGGCAAGACCGACCACGACAGCACCATCATCCAGGTCCGCGACGGCCTCCTGGAGGACCAGCTCTCCGCTCCCCTGGTGACCGCCGACGGCGGCACTTACGACGGCGTTCCCAGCCTCAAGAGCGACGACCAGTCGCTGTGGGGCAACAAGCTCGGCTGAGCGGAAGGGCGAGACGCGAGATGGCTGTGACCGCACCCGTCGCCGAGGCTACGGGGATCACGAAGCGATTCGGGTCGACGGTGGCCCTGCACGAGGCCGCCATCAGGATCGAAGCCGGACAGACCCACGCCCTGGTCGGGCGCAACGGAGCGGGCAAGTCGACGCTGGTGTCCATCCTCACCGGGCTCCAGGCCCCGGACGAGGGCGAGGTGCGGTTCGGCGGCGGACCCGCACCGCGGCTCGCCGACCGCGACGCCTGGCGGCAGCGGGTGGCGTGCGTCTACCAGAAGTCCACGATCATCCCCGAGCTGACCGTCGCCGAGAACCTCTTCCTCAACCGGCACGACCACGGCCGCGGCGGGCTGATCAGCTGGAAGACCGTGCACGGCAGGGCACGGGAGCTGCTGGACACCTGGTCGGTCGACGTCGACGCGCGCACCCCCGCCCGGGAGCTCGACGTCGAACAGCGGCAGTTCGTGGAGATCGCCAGGGCGCTGTCGTTCGGAGCCCGCTTCATCATCCTCGACGAGCCCACCGCCCAACTCGACGGGGCCGCCATCAGCAGGCTGTTCACCCGGATCGCCGACCTCCAGCGACAGGGCGTGACCTTCCTGTTCATCAGCCACCACCTCCAGGAGGTCTACGAGATCTGCGACGTGGTTACGGTGTTCCGCGACGCCAGGCACATCCTCACCGCGGCGGTCGACGAACTGCCCCGCGCCGAGCTGGTCGCCGCGATGACCGGCGAGGTCGCGGGTGAAGCGCGCGGCGGGCGCCGCGGCCCGTCACCGGACGCCGCGGACGTGCTCGTGGTGGACGGCGCGTCACTGCCCGGCGCGTACGAGGACGTGTCGTTCCGCATCCGCGCCGGCGAGATCGTCGGTCTCGCCGGCGCGGCGAGCAGCGGCCGCATCGAGATCGCCGAAACGGTCGTCGGGTTGCGGGCCGCGGTGAGCGGCGCCGTGGAGATCGCGGGTTCCCGGCCGCGACCGGGCAGCGTGCCCGCCGCGCTGAGGGCCGGCGCCGGTTTCGTCCCGCAGGACCGGCACCACCAAGGTCTCGTGCCGCAGATGTCCGTCGCGGACAACGGGACCCTGACCATCCCGGACCGGCTCGGACGCGGCGGGTTCATCGACGGCCGCCGCCGTGACCGCTTCGCCACGACCATGATCGAGAAGCTGGCGATCAAGACACCCGGACCGGAGCTGCCGGTCTCCGGCCTGTCCGGCGGCAACCAGCAGAAGGTCGTCATGGCGCGAGCCCTGGCCAACGACCCGGAACTGCTGGTGCTGATCAACCCGACCGCCGGCGTCGACGTGCGGTCCAAGGAGTTCCTCCTCGGCAAGGTCGAGGAGATCGCCGAGTCCGGCACCGGCGTGCTCATCGCCTCCGACGAGCTCGACGACCTGCGCCTGTGCGACCGGGTCCTGGTGGTGTTCCAGGGCCGCGTGGTCGCCGAGACCGCCGGTGGCTGGCACGACCACCAGCTCGTGGCCGCGATGGAAGGAATGAACCTCGATGCCTGAGAGCAAGACCGCCGCGGTCACCGGGAAGGGCCCGACCGGCGGGGAGGACCCGTCCGCCCGGCCCGCGGGCAGGCGGCGGATCGCCTTCGCCCGCCTGCGCGACCTGGCGCTCATCCCCGCCATCATCGCGATCGCCGTCGTCGGCCAACTGGTCAGCCCGGTGTTCCTGCAACCCGACAACCTGATCAACATCCTGCAGACCATGTCGGAGATCGCCGTCCTGGTCCTGGCCCAGACCCTGGTCCTGATCGTCAAGAAGATGGACCTCTCCCTGGAGTCCACCGTCGGCCTCGCACCCGGCGTCGCCGCGTGGCTCACCGTGCCCGTCGGCGCCGGTCACGGCCTGGGCCTGCTGCCGGGCGGCTGGTCGGTGCCCATCACGCTGGCCGTCGGCGTCCTGGTCGGCGTGGTCAACGCGCTGTTCATCATCCGGTTCGGGCTCAACGGCTTCATCGTGACGCTCGGCATGCTCATCGTGCTCCGCGGCATCCTCACCGGCATCTCCGGCGGCCAGACCTTCTTCCGCCTCCCCGAGTCCATGCTCTACCTCGGCACCACGCAGTGGTTCGGCGTGCCCGTGTCGGTGTGGCTGTGCCTGGTCCTGTTCGCCGTCGGCATCGTGGTCCTCGGCTTCACCAGCTTCGGCCGATCCCTCTACGCGATCGGCGGCAACGTCGACGCGGCCAAGGCCGCCGGCATCCGCACCGACCGCGTGCTCTGGATCGTCATCGTCACCGCCAGCCTGCTCGCCGCCCTCGGCGGCCTGCTGCTCTCCGGCCGACTGGCCTCGGTCGCCTCGGCGCAGGGCAACGGCTACATCTTCACCGTCTTCGCCGCCGCCGTCATCGGCGGCATCAGCCTCAACGGCGGCAAGGGCACCGTGTTCGGCGCCTTCACCGGCATCCTCCTGCTGTTCATGATCCAGAACGTGCTCACCCTCGGCGGCGTCCCCGCGCAGTGGATCGGCGCCCTCAACGGCGCCATCATCCTCATCGCCCTGGCGCTCTCCCGCGTGACCGGGGGCAAGGCACAAGATTAGGCCCGACCTGAACGAGCCGACGCCTGGTACCGGCCCGGTGACGGCGACGTCGGGGGGAGTTGTGGCCAGGACAGGTGAGAGGACGCCCCGGTGGGGTGAAGGGCCGGGGGTCCGGTGGTGGGAGGGGCGGCGGCGCAGGTAGGCATGGAGCGCGGGCGGGGTCATGGCCGCCATGCGACAGCTTGTCTTCGTGAGGAGGGGCCGATGTCCGCGCCGACGCTGAACCACCGGGCCACCGGGTACGACGCCCGCCAGGCGTACTGCATGGCCAAGGCCGCCGAGCTGGCCTACCAGGACCGCGAACGGATCGAGGCCACGGCGGCGGAGTGGGGGTTCGACCGGGTCCACCACCACCACTCGACGTTCTCCCCGCCGTTCGCGATCAGCGACACCCAGGCGTACACGATGGCCAGTCCGACGATGCTCGTGACCGCGTTCCGCGGCACCGAGCCGGCGCAGCTGCGCGACTGGCTGTCGGACACGACCACGCCACCGTGGCCCGGCCAGGCGCGCACCGGACTGGCCACTACGGATTCGCCGAGGCGCTGCGGGCGGTGATGCCGTCCGTGCTCGCGGCGGTCGAGGAGCTGCGCGACGACGAGCAGACGGTGTGGTTCACCGGGCACAGCCTGGGCGGCGGCCTGGCGGTGCTGGCCGCGGCCTGGCTGCACTTCGAGGACCCGCGGCTCTCGGCCCAGGGCGTCTACACCTTCGGACAGCCCCGACCTGCGACCGGGCCCTGGCCGGCGCCCACGACCAGGCCCTGGCCGGACGCACGTTCCGGGTGGTCAACAACAACGACGTCGTCGCGCAGGTCCCGCCGGAGCCGGTGTTCCACCACGTCGCGGCCCTGCGCTACATCGACTCCTCCGGCCGGGTCCGCGAGTCCACTCCCGTGGTGTCCAACCTGCGCGACCGCGGCAAAGGCCTCGCCGCCGACCCGTTCGCGCCGGCCGGTGACGGGATGCGGGACCACCTCATGAAGGCGTACGTGGCCGCCTTGGAGAAGAACCTGCCCTGACCGGCCGCGGGTCACCCGGACAACGCTGCCGGCCGGTGGGTGAGCAGGCCGGCCACGGCGCGCACACCGTGGCCGATCGCCCGCTCGTCGGCGGCGGGGTCGGGGGCTCCTCGGCCGGCTGGAAGGCGAACACCAGCCGGCCGCGGCACCGTCGAGCACCGCGAGGGCCCCGTGCCCGCCGACGCCGGTCGTCACCTCCAGCCCGGCCGCGCGCAGCTGCTCGGCGACCAGCCCGGCCGATCGACCCGCGGCTCAATCCGGCACGACGACCGCCCGGCTGCGCCCGCTGTGGGCCCACGCCTCATCGACCCGGCTCAGCGGGTACGCGGTGTAGGGCACGTGCAGGGAACCGTCGGCGAACCGGGCCATGACCTCGGGCGCCTTGGCGAGCATCTCCTCGACCGACACCGAGCCGGCCCCGCTCCCGCTGATCCGGATCCGCCGACTGCGCAGCAGTTCCGCGGGCAGCGACGCCTCCAGGCCCGCGAGCGAGCCGATCTGCACGTAGGCCGTGCCCGCTCCGCTGTCCTCGCCGCCCCGACCCAGCACGGCGAACGCGGCCTCGGCGATCGGGCCCCACAGGTAGTCCAGCACGAGACCGGGCCGCGCCTCGGCGACGGCGCCGGCCAGGGCGTTCTCCAGGGCGTCGGGCCCGTCCTGGGCCAGCGACACGGTTGTCGCACCCAGACCGCGCAACCGCTCCAGCGCCTCCGGGTCGCGCCCGGCGGCGACGACCCGTTCCGCCCCGAGCGCCAACGCGCCCTGCACCGCCAGGCTGCCCGACATCCCCGTCGCGCCCAGCACCAGCACGGCGCCCAGCGCCCCCACTTCCGCGCGCCGCGCGGTGAGGACCATCCAGCCCGACAGGCCGGGGTTCATGCCCGCGGCGATCGCGAGCGGATCCGCCCCCGCCGGCACCTCCGCCTGGAACGGGGCGGTCAGCCGTTCGGCCATCGTCCCGAACGGCGGACGCGCGTAACCGGTGTAGACCAGGCGCCCGTCGCCGGTGCGGGCGACCGCGTCGATCCCCGGCACCAGCGGGTACGCCATCCGGCCGCCGTAGTG
Organism: Actinosynnema sp. NPDC023794; assembly: GCF_040639675.1. NCBI lineage: Bacteria > Bacillati > Actinomycetota > Actinomycetes > Pseudonocardiales > Pseudonocardiaceae > Actinosynnema > Actinosynnema sp. NPDC023794. The sequence goes on from NZ_JBFAFR010000007.1 coordinate 24,544, forward strand.
CCGCCCGGAGGCCAACCCGCGCACGACGTTGTGCAGGCCCGCTCCGACCAGGTGCAGCGGCTCGCGACCGGGCGGGACGGTCGGCTCGGGGACGTCACCGCAGACCGGTGGCGCATCGGGACCGGTGACGAGTGCAGCACGCATCGACATCTCCTTAACTAAGTTAAACCGTGCTCCCAGCGTCCCTGAACGTCGTTAAGGTGTCAACCATGACCAAGGGCATCACCCGGGAGCGGATCGTGACGGCGGCGCTCGAACTCCTCGACGACAAGGGCATGGACGGCCTCACCGTCCGCGCGCTCGCCACCCGGCTCGACGTCCGCGCACCCGCCCTGTACTGGCATGTGCGCAACAAGCAGGAACTGCTCGACGAGATGGCCACCGAGGTCATGCGCCGGGTCACCGGCGTCCTCGCGGCGCTACCGCCCGGCGACGGCTGGCGCGAGGACCTCGCCGCCTACGCCCACGTCCTGCGCTCGGAGTACCTGCTCCACCGCGACGGGGCCCGCACGTTCAGCGGCACGCGGCTCACCGACCCCGACGTGGTCCGCATGAAGGAGCCGTGGTTCGAGCGCTGGACCGCGTTCGGCTTGACGCCCGCCGACGCCGACGACGCCATCGACCTGGTCACCGCGTTCGTCGTCGGCTCCGTCATCGAGGAGCAGGAACGACGCCAGGCCGCCGAGACCGATCCGACGCGGTACTCGGTCGCCGAGCGCGAGGCCTGGCTGGGCGAAGGCGTGTCGCTGGTCAAGGAGGCCGGACACCTCCACGACGACGGCGACCAGCGGTTCGAGCGGCACCTCGGCATCGTGCTGGACGGCCTCGCCGCCCGACTGGGCGGTTGATCCGGGCCTGACCGGCGGACTCCGTGCGACGAATTGTCGGACCCCGTGCGTACAGTCCGTGGACATCGTTTCCGGTGGGTTTCGGGGGATCTCGTGGTGCGCAGGTGGGAGCTCGTCGGCGGCGGGTCGGCGAAGTTCTGGGAGGTCGACCAGGGCGGCGTCCGGGTGACCGTCCGATTCGGACGGCTGGGCACGGCGGGGCAGACCCAGACCAAGGAGCTGGCGTCGGAGGCGGCGGCGCTGGCCCACGTCGCGAAGCTGGTGGCCGAGAAGGAGAAGAAGGGCTACGTGGGCGTCGCCTCCCCCGGGACTCCCGAGGCCGCACCTGCACCGGTCGCCACCGCGGTGGTGGAGGGTCCTCCGCTCGACGAGGACGCCTGGGTGATGCCTCCGGAGTGGCTGCGCAAGGCGATGCGCCGCCGGGACGTCACTCCGCTGCCGGAGTTCGCGGTGGACTCCGCGCTGGCGCAGAAGGTGCACGACCGGATCACCGCGTGCGGCGAGGCGATCGCCGAGGTGCTGGCCCACCCGGCGTCGAACACCGACCTGGTGCGGGCGCTGCGCGACCACCTCGACGGCGAGCTCGATCCGATGGGCGCCGCGGTGCTCGCCAAGGTGGCCGGCACGGACGACTCCCCGGTGCACTGGTGGATCGAGGGGTTCGGTCTGCCGTTCGCCGCGGCGGCGGCCGTGCACCACTCGACGGTGCACGTCCACCAGCAGAAGGACGGCAGCGGCCGCTCCCTGTTCTGGTACCCGGTGCGCCACTACGGTGACGACACCGCCAAGGGGCGTGAGCTGATCGAGGTCCGGACCGCGTTGGCGGTCGCGGACCGGACGACGTACGACGCGGCGGTGGCGGAGCTGGAGAAGGTCGGCGGCAGCCCGTTCAGCCAGACGGCGCGGGCCTTCCTCGCGCCGACCCGGCACGACTGGTTCGACGAGGCGAACGCCGCCGAGTACGCGCCGTTCTGGATGGTGGTGTGCGCGGCGAGCACGCTGGAGCAGCTGGGCGACCTGCGGGTCGGTCCCTTCATCTGGTCACCGGTCGGGCTGTTCACGGCGCTGCACGTGCACGGGCCCGCGCTCGCACCGCTGCTGGACGCGAACCTGCGCGCCAAGGTCGAGTTGGACTCGGACTGCCGCAAGCGGGCGCTGGACGCGCTGGCGGCGCTGCCGTCCGACGAGGCGTTCCTCCTGCTGCTCAACCGGCTGCGGGAGCGGCACGCGCGGCCGGCGCTGCTGTCGGCGATGGCGGCGTTCCCGTCGCGGGCGGCCCGGCTGCTGGCGTCCCGCGCCGCCGGCGACGCGGACGCGCGCGACCTGCTGCGCCATCACCTGCTGACCCATCCGGACCTCCACCTGCCGGACGGGGTGACGCGGCCCGTGACGGTGCCGGACGCGCCCGCCGACGCACTGCCGCGGGTGCTGGCCCGGTCGCCGTGGGAGCACCGCCGCCCGCAGCCCGCACCCGTGGTGCTGGCGGACGTCCCGGTCCCCGCCGCCCACCTGGCGTGGCTGCCGGGCGAGCGCGAGGAGTGGCTCGAGCTGAAGGGCCGGTGGACCAGCGACCGCGACGACTGGGACAAGGCCGCGGCCGGACTCCGCGCCGGGAGGTACTTCGGCCACGACCTCTTCGAGATGGGCCCGGAGGAACTCGTGCGCCCGCTGCTCGCCGACTGGGAGCCCAACGGCACCTGGGAGAGCGAGCTCTGGGGCAGGCGCATCGCGGCCCGGTTCGAGCTGGACGCCCTGCCCGCGATGACGCGGCTGGTGGCGGGCAACCCGCAGGTGTGCGGTGACCTGCTGCTCCCGTACGCCACCACCGAGGTCGCGGAGTTGATGGCGGACTGGTTGGCACGCCTCAAGACCGCCCGCGCGCACGCCGTCTCGTGGTTGTCCCGGCACCGCGAGGCCGCCGCCCGCCTCCTGCTGCCGCCGGCGCTGGGCGTGGCGGGCCGCGCGCGCCGCAACGCCGAGTCCGCGCTGCGCCACCTCTACCTGGAGACCGGTGTGGACGTCATCGCCGTCGGCGCCTCCGTCTCCGCCGAGGTGGGCGCGGCGGTCGGCGCGCTGATCGAGGTCGACCCGCTCGACGTGCTGCCGACCAAGCTCCCGGTGATCGGCGACTGGGCCGATCCCCGCCTGCTCCCCCGGGTGCTGCTGGCCGACGGCTCCGGCGCGTTGTCCGACCGGGCCGCCGCGAACCTCCTGATGACCGCGGCGCTGTCCAAGCAGGACGCCGTGTACCCCGGTCTGCCGCTCGCCGTCGAAGCGTGTGACCGCGCGTCGCTCGCGGAGTTCGCCTGGGCCCTCTTCGGCAGCTGGCAGGACGTCGGGGCGCCGGCGAAGGGCGGCTGGGCCTTCACCGCCCTCGGCTGGTTCGGCGACGACGAGACGGTGCGCCGGCTGGCGCCGCTGATCCGCGCCTGGCCCGGCGAGAGCCAGCACGCCCGCGCCGTGGCGGGCCTCGACGTGCTCGCCGAGATCGGCAGCGAGGTGGCCCTCACCCACCTGAACGGCATCGCGGAGAGGGTCAAGTTCAAGGGCCTCAAGACCCGCGCCCAGGAGAAGGTGTCCGACATCGCCGCCGCCCTCGGCCTGAGCCGCGACCAGCTGTCCGACCGCCTCGTCCCCCGCCTCGGCCTCGACGACGAGGCGACGTCGGTGATCGACTACGGCCCGCGCCGGTTCACCGTCGGCTTCGACGAGCAGCTCAAGCCCTACGTCCTCGACGGGGACGGCAAGCGCCGCAAGGACCTGCCCAAGCCCGGCGCGAAGGACGACCCGCAACTCGCGCCGCTGGAGCACAAGCGGTTCGCGGCGTTGAAGAAGGACGTCCGCACGATCGCGTCGGACCAGATCCACCGCCTGGAACGAGCGATGGTCGACCAGCGCACCTGGACCGCCGAGGAGTTCCGGACGGTGCTCGCCGCGCACCCGCTGCTGTGGCACCTGGTCCGCCGCCTGGTGTGGATCACCGACGGTGGCGCCTCGTTCCGCCTGGCCGAGGACCGCACGCTCGCCGACCCGGCGGACGACGGGTTCACGCTGCCCGACGACGCCGTCGTCCGCGTCGCGCACGCGGTCGACCTCCGGGACACGGCGGCGGCGTGGGGCGAGGTGTTCGCCGACTACGAGATCCTCCAGCCGTTCCCGCAGCTGGGCCGCCCGATCCACCTGCTGGAGTCGACCGACGAGCTCCTCCCCCGGCTCAAGGAGTACTGCGCCACCCCGTACCCCATCGGCAAGGTCCTCGGTTTGACCAAGAAGGGCTGGGTCCGCGGCACGCCGCAGGACGCGGGCGTCGAGTGCTGGATCACCCGGCCGTTCCCGGGCGGCGGCGCCCTCGTCGCCTCGCTCGACCCCGGTATCGCGGTGGGCGCCGTGGACGTCTTCCCCGAGGTCGGTTTCAGCGACGTGTGGTTCTCGCCAAGCGGTCACGGCGACTGGTCCGCCCCTAGGAACGCGCCCGACACCCACGAGATCGACCCGATCACCCTCTCCGAACTGCTCTCGGAACTGGAGTCACTGCGGTCATGACCGGCACCAGGACGACGCAGCGCCCTCCGGCCGAGGTCCGCTTCGCCGACGAGCTCGCACGTCTTCGCGACGCCGACACCGCGCCCAGGCCGCCGGGCTGGGTGGTGAGCCTCGCCGCCGCGCGCCGGTTCGTGGTGGGCGACGAAGAGCAGGGCATCACCAAGAAGTTCGTGGGCGATCCGTCCCTGGTGGACAGAGCGCTCGTCACGCTGGCCACCAGCCGCGGCCTGATGCTCGTCGGCGAGCCGGGCACGGCGAAGTCGCTGCTGTCCGAGCTGATCGCGGCGGCGGTCTGCGGTGAGTCGACGCTGACGATCCAGGGCGGCGCGGCCACCACCGAGGACCAGATCAAGTACTCCTGGAACTACGCGCTGCTGGTGGCCGAGGGGCCGTCGCCGCGCTCGCTCGTGCCGGCGCCGGTGCTGCGGGGCATGGCCGAGGGCAAGGTCGTGCGGTTCGAGGAGATCACCCGCTGCCCGCTGGAGGTGCAGGACTGCCTGCTGTCGCTGCTGTCCGACCGCGTGATGGCGATCGGCGAGCTGGACGGCCCGGACGGCATGGTGTTCGCGCAGGACGGGTTCAACGTGATCGCCACGGCGAACACGCGGGACCGGGGTGTCAACGAGATGAGCACGGCGCTGAAGCGGCGGTTCAACTTCGAGACGGTGTTCCCGATCCCCGACTTCGACACCGAGCTCGCGCTGGTCGAGCGGGAGGCGGCGAAGCTGCTGGAGAAGTCGGGGGTGGAGCTCGCGCCGAAGCGGGACGTGCTGGAGGTCCTCGTGCGCACGTTCCGCGACCTGCGCGACGGCGGCGACCGGCTCACGTCCGTGATGAGCACGGCCGAGGCGGTGTCGGTGGCGCACGCGGTGGGGGTGCGGGGCTGGTTCCTGCGCGGTGAGGCGGGTTCGGCCGCGGACGTCGTCGAGTGCCTGGCGGGCACGGCGGCCAAGGACAACCCGGAGGACCTGGCGCGGCTGCGGCGGTACCTGGAGCAGCACGCTCCCCGGCACCAGGGCGAGCAGTGGCAGGAGCTGCACCGGGCACGTCACCTGCTCCCCGGCTGATGGGGGCCGCGTTCGTCGGCGTCCGGCACCACAGTCCCGCCTGTGCCCGCCTGGTCGCCGCCACCATCCAGGAGCAGCGGCCCGCGTACGTGCTGGTCGAAGGCCCTGCCGACGTCAACGACCGCATCGACGAGCTGCTGCTGGGGCACGAGCTGCCCGTCGCGCTGTTCAGCTATTCCGACGAGCACGCGTCGTGGACGCCGTTCTGCGACTACTCGCCGGAGTGGGTGGCGATCACCGAAGCGCGCCGCTGCGGTGCGCGGGTCAGGTTCATCGACCTGCCCGCGTGGCACGAGGCGTTCCACGACGTCGGCAACCGGTACGCCGACGCGGAGCTGCGGTACGCCGAGGCCGTCGAGCGGTTGTGCCGTGAGTTCGCGGTCGACAACGTGGACGTGCTGTGGGATCACCTGTTCGAGTGCGAGGCCGAGCCGAAGGGCATGGCCGAGTACTTCGACCTGCTCCGCGGCACGGCCGGCGCGGACGAGCGCGACTCGGCGCGCGAGGAGTACATGGCGCGCTGGGTACGGGCGGCGGTGGCGGACGCGGGGGACGAGCCCGTCGTCGTGGTCACCGGCGGCTTCCACACGGCCGCCCTCAGGGCCAAGCTCGCCGGCGACGCCGAGTGGCCGGAGGTGCCGGAGCGGGAGAGGGGCGCCAGCTACCTCGTCCCGTACTCGCACGCGCGCCTGGACGCGTTCACCGGCTACCAGTCGGGCATGCCGTCGCCCGGCTACTACCAGCAGGTGTGGGAGAACGGGGCGGGCCGCGCGGCGGACTGGCTCGTCGAGTCGGTGGCCACGCGGTTGCGCCGCAAGAAGCAGCCGGTGTCGACGGCGGACCTCATCGCGGCGCGCACCCAGGCCGGAGCGCTGGCCCGGTTGCGCGGGCACGAGAACCCGACGCGCACCGACGTGCTGGACGGGCTGACCAGCGCGTTGATCTCCGAGGACCTGACGCAGCCGCCTCCGTGGACGCGGCGCGGCACGCTGTGGCCCGGCGCGCACCCGGCGCTGGTCGAGGTGGTCGAGGCGCTGCGGGGGGACAAGGTCGGGCGGCTGCACCCGGACACGCCCGCACCGCCCCTGGTCAACGCGGTGCAGGAGCTGCTGCGGACTCACGGTCTCGACCACGAGGGTGAGGTCGTGCTCGACCTCACCGACACCGAAGCCCTGGGGCGGAGCAGGATCCTGCACCGCCTGCGGGTGCTGCGGATTCCCGGGTTCGAGCGCACCAGCGGGCCGTCGGCGGGCGCCGCGCCGCAGCTGGACGAGAGGTGGGCGCTCAGACCGGTCGAGGAGCGGCTGACGGCGTTGATCGAGGCCGCCGAGAACGGCGCCACGCTGGAGGAAGCGGCGGGGGTGGCGCTGGAACGCCGGTCGCGGCACGCCGGGCCGGCGCACCTGGCCGGGGTCCTCTTCGACGCGGTGCTGTGCGGGATCTCGGCGTTGTCGGACCGCGTCAAGCAAGCGCTCGACGCGGGCGTCCGGGAGACGGGCGATCTCGCGACGCTGGGTGACGTGCTGAGCGGAGTTATCGGGTTGTGGCGGCACGACCGGGTGTTCGGCGCCAAGGACGACCCGTTGCTGGGCGCGGTGATCGACACGGCCACGACCAGGGTGCTGTGGCTGATCGAGGGCCTGCACGGCGGACCGGCGCCGGCCGATCCGCACCGCCTCAGGGCGATGGCGGCGACCAGGGACGCGGTGCTGCACGCCAAGGCCGCGCTGTCACTGGACGCGGCGGACGTCACGGGTGTGGCGACGCGGGTGAGCGACGACGTGCAGGCGCCGCCGGACCTGCGTGGCGCGGCACTCGGTCTCGCCTGGGCGCTCGGCGCCAAGCCGGACGTGCGGGAGGTGCGCCGCATCGAGGCGCTCGGCGACTGGCTGGCCGGGTTGTTCGCGGTCGCCCGGGAAGAGGTGCTGGGGAGCCCGGACCTGGTCGGGGTGCTCGACGAGCTGGTCAGCGCGATGACGGAGGAGGAGTTCCTGGTGGCGCTGCCCGCGTTGCGGCTCGCCTTCGGCTACTTCCCGCCCCGGGAGCGGGAGGCCATCGCGGCCACCGTGCTCGCCCATCGCGGTGTCGTGGGCAGTGCCGGGGGCAGTGCCGGGGGCATCACGCGCCTGCGGGCCGACCCGATGGTCGTGGCCGAGGCGAGGGCGGTGGAGGAGCGCGTGGACGCGTTGCTGGCGAAGGGCGGCCTGGCATGACGGACCTGGAACGCTGGCGGTTGATCCTCGGCGAACCCGCGTCACGCCGCACCGGCGGGTTGCACGGCGAGGGCGCGCGCAGGGACAAGGCGCTGGAGTGGCTCTACGGGCGTGATCCCGACCTCGCCGAACGCGGGGTGCGCAAGGGCGGCGACGGCGACTCGGTGGTGCAGGCCGTCGACTGGCTCGAGGAGGTGCACCGCCTGTTCCCCAAGGAGACGATCGAACGCCTGGAGCGCGACGCGGTCGACCGGTACGAGATCACCGACATCGTGACCGATCCCGACGTGCTGCGCCGGGTCGAGCCGAACCCGGCGTTGCTGCGCGCGGTGCTGCGGACCAAGCACCTGATGGACCCGGCCGTGCTCGCGATGGCGCGCAAGATCGTCGAGGCGGTGGTCAGGCAGCTGATGGAGAAGCTGAAGACCGAGGTGCGCACGGCGTTCAGCGGCACGAGGTCGCGCCGGTCGAGCATCCACCGGAACTCCCGCAACTTCGACTTCCGCGCCACGATCAGGGCGAACCTGCGGCGCTACCGGCCCGACGAGCGCAAGCTCGCGATCGAGCACCCGAAGTTCGCCTCGCGCGCCAAGCGGCACCTGGAGCAGTGGCAGCTGATCCTGCTCGTGGACCAGTCGGCGTCGATGACCGGCTCGGTGATCCACTCGGCGGTCACCGCGTCCTGCCTGTGGGGGCTGCCGGGGATCAGGACGCACCTCGTCGCCTTCGACACCACCGTGGTCGACCTGACCTCGGACGTGACGGACCCGGTCGAGCTGCTGATGAAGGTGCAGCTGGGCGGCGGCACGCACATCGCCGAGGCCGTGGCGTACGGGGCGGAGCTGATCGACGCCCCGCGCCGGTCGATCGTGGTGGTCATCAGCGACTTCTACGAGGGCGGCAGCGAGTCGCACCTCGTCCGCGCGGTGGGGGACCTGTGCGAGCAGGGCACCCACGTGCTGTGCCTGGCCGCGCTGGACGACGAGGCGAACCCGGACTACGACCGCGGGCTGGCCCAACGCCTCGCGAACGTCGGCGCCCACGTCGGCGCGATGACCCCGGGCCGGCTGGCGGAGTTCGTCGCGGAGAAGATCGGATGACCAGACCCGACCTGATGGCGCTGACCCCGGACGCGCTCGCGGCGCTGGCCAACCGCGGTCTGGTGAAACGTGCCGCCAAGGAACTGGACGCGGGCGTCGTCCCGGCGCTCGACACCGACCCGGCCGGCGCCGTGCGGGGCGAGTTCCCGGACGGCACCACGACCACGCTGCCGCCCGGCGCCGCGCTCGACGCGACCCGGTGCACCTGCAGCGCGACGGGCGTCTGCCGGCACCGCATCGCGGTCGTCCTGGCGTACCGACGCACTCAGGAGAGCAGCGCGCCCGCCGAGCTGTGGTCACCGGGCGCGGTGACCGACGACGACCTGGCGGCGTTGACGGGCGAACGCGCGCTGCGCCGCGCCCGCCGGGTCCTCCGGGCGGGCTACCGCGCCAAGCTGCGCCACCCCACCGCGGCCGACCGGACGGCGCAAGCGGAACTGCCCACCTGCACGGTGACGTTCCTCGTGCCCGGTGACCTGTCCTACGTCCACACGGACGCGGTCGACCGCGACGAGGCGACGGCGCTGGCGGTGTGGGCGTTCCGCGAGGCCGACGCGCGGGGCGCCGACACCGTCGACGTGGGTGGATCCCCCACCACCGCGGCGGACCTGACCTCGGTGGCGGACCTGCTCGACCAACTGCTGCTCGACGGCGCCGCGAACGCGAGCGAGGTGCTCGACGTGGCGTGGCGACGCCTGCACCGCGACCTGACGGCGCAGCGCCTGCACTGGCCGGCCGCGGTGATCGCCGACCTGCTCGCCCAGCTCGACGCGTACCGCCGGCGCAGCGCCGACTACGAGGCGGAACGGTTCGCCGCGCTGCTCACCGAACTGCACGCGCGGACGACCGCGAACGGTCCACGTGCCGAGGTCCTCGGTCCCGACGAACCCGCCGAGACGCCGCTGCGCAGGGTCCGGCTGACGGCGCTGGGCGCGCGACTGCGCTCCGAGTCCGCCGCCGACGTCTACTTCGCCTCGGGCGACGTGGTGCTGGTGCAGCACGGCACTCCCCTGCGCGCCGGGCAGCGCCTGGCCACGTCGAACGTGGTCTCGGAGTCGGCGACGCGCAGCGCGAGCCGCGCGGTGACGGTGAGGACCAACCGGGTCGCCAAGACCTCGCTCACCCCGGTCGGCACGGCCTGGGACGACCTGCCGAGGGCTCTGGTGGTCGACGACTACGCCGCTGCCGCGGGACGGCTGGCCGAGCTGCCGCCGCGGCAGGTCCGCGCGAGGGTCGAGGCGGAACTGGTCCGCGCGGTCCGCGTCGCCGAGGTGTCCGACCTGGCCTACGACCCGGCCGCACAACGCCTCACCGCCACGCTGCGCGACTCCGCCGGCGCCTCGTGCGTCCTGGAGGCCGCGCACCGCGCCGTGGCGCCGCGGTCGCTCGACGCCCTGGCGGCGGCGTTGCGCGCCGTCCCGACGACGATCACCGGCTCCGTCCGCCGCCACCGCGGCACGCTGGTCGTCGACCCGCTGGCCGTCCGCACCCGGGCCGGCGTGGTCGTCCCGGACCTGGCGACGGACACGACACCGCAGCCATTGCCGCCGGGCGTCACGACGGCGGATCCGTTGAGCGCGAGCGTGGACGACGCGCTGACCGCATTGGCCGACGCCTCGCACCGAGGCCTGGACCACCTGACCGACAGCCTGCTCGCCCGCGTGCGCGAGGCCGGCGCCCACCTGCACGGCACGGGCCTGCGCGCGGCGGCGGACCTCGTCACGGCGTTCGCCGACACCCCGTCCGCGACCACCTGGCTCAGCGCCCACCTCAGGCTGCTGGTCACGGCCGATGCTCGCTGACGCGCGGCGGTGAACCCGTGCCGAACCTCGACTTCTACGCGGCCGACGACGACTGGTCCGCGGTCCTCGACACCGTCTTCGCCCTCGGCTCGTTCCGCGTCTTCGAGTCCGATTCGAGGCCGGACCGCGAGCTGCGCGAGTTCCACGCCCCCGCGGAGGTCCCGGACGACCGGTGGGGACGCCACCTGGCGTTGTTCGTCATCGGGTCGGGACCGGAGCCCGTCGCGAGGCGGATCGACTTCCTGCCAGGAGCGCTCGCGGACGCCACCTTCCGGCACAGCTGCGAAGGCTGGGGACTCGTCCAGCTCGACCGCGGCGGCGCGACCGGGACGCGGGAGCTGCGTTGGAGCCACACGAACCACAACACGGAGAAGCGGGCCACAGCGTGGTCGGCGACCGCGTCGCGGCTCGGAGACCCCGCCGAGTGGAACTGGGCCGCGGTCACCAGCTCCTCCGGGAAGCTCAACCGCGCCATTCGCCGGATGGCCGTGGGCAAGATCGGCTCGCACCCCGTGCTGCCGCACGCGGCTCGGTTCATCGCGCAGGCCGGCTTGCGGCACGAGTACGGCGTGGGCATCCACGCGACGCCGTCCTTCGGCACGAGCCGTCGGTAACGCCCCTCCAAGTCGAGCACGACCGCGCGGGGGCACGTCACCGCGCAACTCCGGCGAGTGGGGCGGCGCTTCGCAGGTGTCACGCCGCCCGGGGTAGTGCGGCCGGGTGGCGGCCTCGGGGGCGTCACCAGGCCGCTTCAGTCGCGCGGAGGGCGTTTGCGGCACCACCAGGCCGGTGGTGGGCGGGCGGCAGGCTAGGTTGCCCCGGTGAGCCTCCTCGATGACGTGGCCGAGCGCGACGGCTGGCGGTGCTGGGTGTGCGACGAGCCGGTCGACCCCGACATGTCGGTGAACGACTCGCGCGGGCCGAGCGTCGACAGCCGGACCGCCGACCGGAAGGCCAAGGTCGCCGAACGGCTCGCGCACCGCGGGTGCAACACCCGCAAGGGCGCGGTCACGGCGGTCATCCCCTGGCCGGACCGCCTGCACGTGGCCGAACCCGCGCCGCTGATCACCGTGGCCGGGAGGCTGGAGCGCAAGGGGGGCCGCGAGGTGGTGGCCCGTTGCCCGACCGGGCAGGACGCCCGGGAGGCGGCGGAGTGGCTGGTGGACCGGTTCTCCCGACTGGCGCCGGGGCTGCCGGTGGCCGCCACCGTCGAGGCGGGCGGCGGTCAGTTCCTCGTCGTCCTGGCCACCGGCCGCCGCTGACCGGGCGCCCCGCGTCGAGCCGGCCCATCGGCGACCGGGGTCCTTCGCCAATGGTTCAACCAGTGTGCGCGGGGTGTTCCCGCGCACGTCGGCGCCGTGGAACGCGACCCGACGAGGCTTCTCGCCACCCCATCGGCAGAGAGGCACCTTCATGGCGGAGAACCGAGTCGGACGGCGCGCACTGCTCCAGGCCGCGGCCGTGGCGCCTGCCGCCGCGATGGCGCCCGCGGTGCTCGCCCCGGTCGCGCACGGCGACGAGCGCAAGGCGGCCCGACCGGACACCGCCGACCCCCGCTTCACCATCGCGGTGCTGCCCGACACCCAGTACCTGCTCGACGAGGGTGGCTCGGACCCCGAGCCGGTGCGCGTGGCGTTGCGCGAGGTGGCGCGCCGCCGTGACGCGAACGTGGTGTTCCTGGCCCAGCTGGGCGACGTGACCGAACACGGCACGGAGACCGAGGTGCGGCTGGCCGACTCGGTGTTCACCGACGGCGTCCCCTACAGCGTGCTGGCGGGCAACCACGACGTGCCGGGCAACACCGACGACCGGCGTGGGCCGACGCCGTTCTCCAGGGTGTTCGGGCCGGAGCGGTTCCGCCGCATGCCGACCTTCGGCGGGTTCGCCCCGGACGGCTACAACAGCTACCACGTCCTCAGCGCCGGCGGGCGGCAGTGGCTGGTGCTCGCGCTGGACTGGCGGGTGTCGGACCAGGGGGTCCGGTGGGCGCAGGGAGTGCTGGACCGGCACCGGTCGCTGCCCGCCATCCTCACCACGCACGACCTCGTCGCGGGCAGCCCGGACGCGCAGCTCTCCGCGCACGGCAGGCACCTGTGGGACAACCTGATCCGCCGCAACGACCAGATCTTCCTCACCCTCAACGGGCACTACTGGCCGTCCGGCCGCACCACCCTGGTCAACGACCACGGCCACGACGTGCACCTGCACCTGACCAACTACCAGGACCGCTACTACGGCGGCGCGGGCATGGTCCGGTTCTACACGTTCGACCTCTCGCGCGACGTCATCGACGTGGAGACGTTCTCGCCGTGGCTGCTGGACCGCGACGGCGACACGCGGCCGGAGTCCGAGACCGCGCGGCTGACCGGCGACGCCGACCGGTTCACCGTGGAGATCGACTTCCGGGAGCGGTTCGCGGGCTTCGCGCCGCCCGCCGTGCCGCCGGCGCGTCCGGCGAGCGCCGTCGTCACGCGTGACACGGTGGCGTACTGGCGGTTCGACGCGGCCGGGTTCCCGGTGGGCGAAGGTCCCGTGCCGGCGGGCGCGGTGGCACGGGACCTCACCGGCCGGGGCAACGACCTCACCGTCACGCGGCTGCACGGGAGCGGCCCGGACGTGCTGACCTGGTCGGCCGAGCACCACGACGGCCAGCCCGCGCGCGCGAGCCTGCGCTTCGACGGCGGCAAGAACCCCGATCGCGGCGCGGTGCTGCGCACCTCCGACACCGCACCGCTCAACGCCATGCGGTTCGAGGCGGGCTACACCATCGAGACGTTCTTCAAGCTGCCCGACCCGCTCGTCGGCGACCACGCGTGGATGGGCCTGCTCAGCTGGGAAGGCCGCGCCGGCGACGCCGGCAAGACCAGCGGCTGGTCCGACGACGAGCCGACGTGCAGCCTCAACCTGTCCGGCGAGCGGTTCCTCCAGTTCGTGGTCTACCCGGTGCCCGGCGACGCCGACCCCACGTCGTGGAGCCACGCCGTGCCGGTCGGGCGGTGGACGCACGTCGCCGTGGTCAACGACGGCCGCCGCACCGGGATGTACGTCGACGGCGCGAAGATCGCCCGCAACGCCGCCGAGGAGTCGCGCGGCATCTCGGCCCTGGGCAGGCCGTTCGCGCTCGGCGGCACCCAGTTCGCGCTGCGCTACGGCCAAGGCTTCCACGGCTGGATCGGCGACACCCGGATCACCGCGAGGGGACTGCGCCCGGACCAGTTCCTGACCGCCCAACGGTGATCGTCACCGAGCGGTTCCGCGGAGCACGCGCGCGCTCGGAGAAGTCCAGCCCTTGGCCCCTGAGCCACGCCTCGAGCCGTTCCGCGAAGTAGGCGTGGCCCGCCTCGAGGGGATGGCCGCGGGGACCGAACTCGAACCCACCCGCGGTCATCGCCCCGAACGAGTTGTCGGTGCTGTCGAGCGCGCCTCCGTACACCGACGTGCGGTCGAGGTGACGGCACAGCTCGACGGCTTCCTCCGGCGGCTTCGACGGCAGGAACCGCCCCGCGTAGGCATACCTGGCAACCGCACCGCGGAGGCGCAGGTACGAGTCCAGCAGGACCCAGTCGGTCAGCAGGTTGATCGCGCCGCCCTGATCGACGAGGGCACCCCGTCCGTCCGCTCCGATCCCGACGACCTGTCCTGCGCCCAGCAGAAGGCGGCGACAGAGCGGCTTCTCCTCGATCGAGCGGGTGACCGGTTGGACCTGGTGTGCCTGCAGCCGAGCGTCGTCTACGGCCCGTGGAGTCCCACGTGGACGCTTCGTCCTCTGCGCAACCTGACCGAGGACAACAAGTGCCTCCCCAGTGGCGGCGGAGGGGATCTGCAACACCGTGCACGTGCACGAGACCCCGGTGGTCCACTCCTCCGGAGCCCGCCCGCCGACGTGACCGGGTCCACCTCGACGGTGGTGCGCAGGTCCAGGGCGACGCACACGGATCGGCCACCGACCCAGTCGAGGTCCTCGCCGGACAGGCACGCCCGCACGGGGTACGACGCGGTGATCGTTCGCAGGTCTTCCACCCGGTCCTCCTCCGTCGAGACGACCACCGCCCGGACCGCTACGGGCACCACACCCGCTGCTCGGCGCTGCCGAGCAACCGGCCGAGCCGCCACGCGAACCGACCCACCCAGCGCCTCCGGTCCGACGTGGCGAGGGCCGGTGCGCGCCGGACGAGCTTGAGCCAGTCCGCCAGCGCCCTCGCCGTCGGGCCCGCGCGCATCCCGTGCTCGCGGAAGTCCTTCAGCAGCTTCGCGTCGGCCCGCCCGTAGCCGACCTGCTGCCTGGCGAGCGACCACAGCCGTTCCCGCATCCGGTAGCGCATCACCGCGTCCGGCGCGAAGGCGATGGAGCACCCCATCAGCTGAGCCCGGACGCTGAACTCGACGTCGTCCCCGCCCCCGCCGGTGTAGCTCTCGTCGAACCCGCCCAGGGCCCGGAACACCTCGGTCCGCACGCCCATGTTCGCGCCCACCGCGTAGGGCAGGAAGCTCATGATGACCGGCAGCCGGTCGGCGGGATGGGGTGACCTGGACGTGCGGACGCGTTCGCTGTTCAGCGCCGTGGTGTCGAGGTGCCCGCCGACCACGTCGGCCCTCGACGCGGCCCGCGCCATGGCGGTGAGCCACCCGGTGGTCGCCGCGTCGTCGGCGTCGCAGTACAGCAGCAGCTCGCCGTTCGCGGCCCGGGCGCCCGCGTTGCGCGCGCCGTTGACGCCGGGCGGCCCGTGGCGCACCACCCGCAGGTCCGGCAGCCGGTGCGCCCACCGGGCGGCGACGTCGGCGGTTCCGTCCGTGGACCCGTTGTCCACGACCACCACTTCCCACGGCCCGTCGTGGTCCTGCTCCGACAGGGCGGCCAGCTGGCCCTCCACCACGGCGGCGGCGTTGCGCGCGGGCACGATCACGCTGATCGACCGGGCAGGAGCGGGTTCCGACGTCACGACGCACCACCGCTTCCCGGAGTGGGTGGACAGGGAATTGCCGACGGCACGGAAAAGTACTGCCGCACCGGTCGACGCGACAAGGCAATGCCCCGGAAATGGCCCGGAAGTGACCTCGAACGGCTCGACGGTCGCACTGTCGGTGATCACCGTTGATCGGTGCACAGCACGTCCACGCGCGAACGACACGATGGTGGCCTTGTTTACCTCCTGATGGGTAATTGAGCGGCACGGACGGCCGAACGCATACTGACATCACCCCCGGCTATGTCGCCCATTCCATTTCGGCGCGACCGCAGGGCTCGACTGGAGGACGGGAAATGACCGAGGTCGTGGAGCGGACAGCGGACTACGAGTTCGAACTGCCGCCGGCGCTGGTCGCGCAGGAACCACCCGAAGCCCGGGGCGGCGAGCGCACCGACGCCCGACTGGCCGTGCTGCACCGCGAGAGCGGGCAGGTGGACCACCGCCACTTCTCGGACCTGGGCGACTACCTGCGGGCCGGGGACGTCCTGGTGCTCAACAACGCGCGGGTGGTCCCGTCGTTGCTCGAAGGTGTCGACGCCGACGGCGAACCGGTGGCCGTGAGCATGCACTCCCCGGTCGAGGACGGAACCTGGCACTGCCTGGTCGCGCCCACGGCGGCGTGCGCGCCGGGAGCGGAGTTCCGCTTGGGCGGCGACGGCGACATCACGGTCCGACTCCTGCACGAAGCCGACGCCGGTGTGTGGCGGGCGGCGGTCGACCCGCCCGACACCGAGTCGCTGCAGCGGGCGGCCGAGATGATCTGCCCCGGCTACCTCGACCGCGCGCCCCTCGACCCGGAGCAGTACCAGACGGTCTACGCCTCCCGGCCCGGCGCGGTGCTGCTCCCCTCGGCGGGCCGCCACTTCACGCCGGAGATGCTCGACGGGCTGCGCGCCGACGGGGTGGCCGTGGCGGAGGTGACCCTCTACCTGGCGGCCCGGAGCCGGTACTTCGTGCGGATGGTGTTGCGCCGCAAGGCGGTGCGTGACGGCCTGCCGGTGCGCGAGGACCTGGACGACGCCCCCACCGGGTTCGACCTGCCGCGGGCGGAGCGCTACGAGGTGTCGGCGGACACCGCCGACCTGATCAACCGGTGCCGACGCGACGGTGGGCGGGTGGTGGTCTGCGGCACGTCGGCGATGCGCACCCTGGAGACGGTCGCCGACAGCCGGGGGCGGCTGTGGCCCCAGACCGGTTTCACCCAGCTCACGATCATGCCCGGGCACGTGTTCCGGGCCTGCGACGCGTTCATGACCAACCTGCACCGGCCGAGGAGCTCCGAACTGCTGCTGACCGCGGCGTTCGCCGGGCGGGAGACCCTGCTGAAGGCCTACCGGGACGACATCGTCGCCAACGGCTACCTGTTCCACGAGTTCGGCGACTCCATGCTGATCGTCTGACGGTCCGAGGGGGACGCGACGGTGATCATCGATGAACCCGCCCTCGACCGGGCGCCGGACGGTTGGCGGTTGTCGGCGGCGGTGGACTCGGCCCTCGCGCCGGGCGGCGAGCGCCTGCACTTCACGGTGCACGGCGGCGAACCGGAGTGGATGCCGCCGGTGGGAGACGCGTTCCTCGCCGCGCTGATGATGCCGGCGATGGCGCTGGAGGAGGACGTGCACGTCCACGCCCCGGTCTCGCGCCGCCTGTTCAGGTCGGCGTCCACCATCGCCGACATCTACACCGCCTGGTGGCCGCACCTGCGCCCGGTCGACCTGCGCGCCCCTGTCACCACCCGTGCGGGCGGCGACGCGGTCGGGCTGTTCTTCACCGCCGGGGTGGACTCGTTCTACAGCCTCCTCAAGGACATCGGCAGGTCTGCGACACCGGACTGGGAACCGGTGACCCACCTGCTGTTCGCCAACTTCGAGCGGAAGACGGGCCCCCGGTACGAGCACCTGCTGGAGAGGTTGCGGCACGTGGCGGCGCGCACGGGCAAGCAACTGCTCGTGGTCGACACCAACGTCCGGTCGCTGTGCGAGCCCACCACGTACTGGCCGGAGTACCACGGTGCGGCCCTGGCCGCGATCGCGTTGAGCCTGCAGGGCTTGCTGGGTCGCTGCCTGATCGCGGCCAGCGACCAGTACCGGCACCTGCCGCCGCTGGGCTCGCACCCCCTGCTGGACCCCCTGTTCTCCACCGAGGGACTGGACATCGTCCACGACGGCGCCGAGGCGACCCGCGCCGAGAAGGTCATCCGGTTGGCGGATGACGGTGACCTGGCCCTGGACAACCTCTGCGTCTGCTGGATGAGCGAGCCCGGGCGCAACTGCGGGCACTGCCAGAAGTGCGTGGGCACCATGGTCGCGCTCGAACTCGCGGGCGCGTCCGGACGGCACCCGACCCTGCCGTTGGCGCTCGACCTGGAGGCGGTCCGCGCGGTGGCGATGCCCGACGAGCCCGGCCGGGTCACGACGCGCTCCCTGGTGCGGGACGCGGAGATCCGGGGACGCCACGACATCGCCGACGCCCTGCGGGAAGGGCTGCGGCGCGCGGGCGACACCGAGCAGGTGGGCGGGTGACCGCGGAGATCGTCCGGCGACCTCCGGCCGAGCGTCGAGCGCGGCTGCGGAGCCACATCACGCGAGTCCTCTCGACGCTGCTCGCCCCCGGCACGCGGTGCGCGCTGGTGGACTTCCCCCTCTACGCCAACGTCGGCGACAGCGCCATCTGGTTGGGGGAACGCGCGGTGTTGCGCGAACTGGACGTGTCGGTGGCCTACACCTGCGACGAGCGATCGTTCCGCCGGGAGGACCTGCTGACCGTCCTGCCCGAAGGCGTCATCCTGGTGAGCGGCGGCGGCAACCTCGGCGACCTGTGGCCCGAGCGCCAGCACTTCCGGGAGCACCTCGTCCGGTCCTTCCCCCGGCACCGGATCGTGCAGCTGCCCCAGTCGATCTGCTTCCGGAGCGAGGAGAACCTCCGCCGGGCGCGGGAGGTCTTCGACGCCCACCCCGACCTCACCCTCCTGGTCCGCGACCGGCACAGCCTCGACCTGGCCCGAACCCACTTCGCCGCGGCCAGCCTGCTGTGTCCCGACATGGCGTTCACGCTGCCCGCGTTCACCGCGACGGGCCACCGGGCGCACGACGAGGTGTGGCTGACCCGGTCCGATCACGAGGGCGCCGGACACACCCTGCCCGCGCCACGCGGCAGGGTGCTGCGCACCGACTGGACGGACGAACGCGACGCGACCCCGGCATGGCGGCTGCGGCGGGAGGCCGCCGGACGGCGGCTGCGAGCCGCGGTGCAGGCGTCGCACGCGCGTCCCGGGCCGGATCCGGCCTCGGCGGTGGCGGACGCCCACGACGAACTCGCGGCGCTCCAGCTCGCCCGCGGGTTCGCCCTGCTGGCCGGCGGCGACGTCGTCATCACCGACCGCCTGCACGGGCACCTGCTGAGCCTGTTGCTCGACCAACCCCACGTGCTGCTGGCCGACCGCTACGGCAAGGTCGAGAACACTTGGCGCACCTGGACGAGCGGCTGGCCGGGAGTGCGCCGGGCCGGCAGCCCGGACGAAGCCGTCGAGCAGGCACGTGTCCTCGCCACGAGCGCGCCCCACCGGAAAATCCGCGGTCGACCGATTCCGACCGAGTGATACTCGGTGACCATGACACGCTCCGACCTCGCCGGTGGCGTCCCGGTCAACCCCGCGTTGCGGCGGGTCCTGGAGCGGGTCGGCGGCCGGGAACTGCTGGACCTGCCGCCCGACGAGCTGTCCGGCGCGGACCTGACGACGCTGCTGCTGGAGGTGTTCCGGCGGCGTGCGGACCGGCTCACCCCGGCCGAGGTGATGCGGCGTTGCCGCAGCGACCGGTTCGTGGCGCCCGCGCCGACCGACTTCACCGCGCCGCGCCGAGGACGCCTTGCTGTCCGCGCTGCCCGACGACTTCCAGGTCCTGGTGCTCGCCCCCGTCGTGCCGCTGGCGGCGCATGCGGCGGTCGCCACCGTCGACCCGCGCAAGGTGATCGCCACGGTCCGGGGCAGCGAAGTCGCCGCCGACCCCACGAACGCGGTGGCCCTGGAGGCGTCCTCGCGCCGCTCCCGGGCGTTGGCCGCCGATCCTCGTTCGACCCTGCCCATCAGGCTCGCGGCCACTCAGCGGGTGGCCCGTGCCCAGCACTGCGACGGGCCCGGGATGCCGGCGCACTTCCAGCTCTTCGGCCTGGTGACCGCCGGCCGTGACACCGGCAATCACTCCTTCGAACGCCGGCACCTGGCCGAGCACCTGCGGTTCGCCGCCCGCGCGACGGCCACCGCGGGCGGACGGCACACCGAGATCCGGCTCACCCGCCTGGACGACGCGACCGGCCCGGTGGTCGACCGGGTGCGCGTGGACCTCGCCGACCTGGCGGACGTCGCCGTGCTCGACGATCCCGACCGGGCGGCCGGGCGCGGCTACTACACCGGCCTGTGCTTCAAGGTCGGCACCACCATCGGCGGCCAACGGCTGGAAGTCGCCGACGGGGGCTTCGTCGACTGGACCCGGCTCCTCACCGGCAACCTCGAGGAACGCCCGCTGATCAGCGGGCTCGGTGTCGACCGACTCGCCGCAGCCGTCGACCAGGACCGGTAGTCCACCGCCGCAAGCGCGACCGCGGGCCACCGCCGACGACCGATGGCCTGCTCTTTCTCTGGACGACTCCCCGAGTCAGGGGCGGTGTCAGCGCGGTGACTGCCCGGTGTCAGGACGGTCGGCGAACGTCGTCCCCGTCAGCAGTTCACCGATCACGGGGCCGCGAGAGCCGCTCCGTGACAGCACCGGGGGTCCCAGAGCGATGACGAGGGGTAGCGAGAGCACGCCGCGACTGGTCCGGCGAGCGGGGATGGCGGCGATGGCGGTCGCAGCGTCAACCGCTACGCCGCGCTGATGGACAGCACGCCCGACGGCAGCAGGACCCTGACCGCCTCGGTGACCACCGGGGACGCCGCGAACAACCCGGCCGCGGAGTTCCCGCAGCTGTTGACCGCGCTGCTCGACGTGGTGTTCTGCCACGAACCGGCCGCTGGCTGACAAGCCTGTGCGAGCCGTCACGTCCGCACGGGCGACTTGCACCGCCGGCACTACTCGGCTTTACTAGGTACCGGTAGTCAGCACCACCGAGTAGCGGTCGGCTTCTCCGACATCGCTGAACCACTGGACGAGCTCCACCGAGGAGGTAGACGACCATGGGCATTTCCGACCTCGCCACGAAGGTGATCGGCGACAAGCGGCGCTGGCGTGCGTACAAGGCGCGCACGCGGCAGCTGCCCGCGCACTACCGCACCGCGGTAGACGCGCTGGAGCGGTACCTGATGCATTTCGGGCCGTCGGACGGCGACACCGCGACCTCGATGTACGAGGACCTGGCGGACCTGTTCGAACGTGCCGCCGCGGACGGCACGCCCATCCGCGACGTCGTCGGCCAGGACCCCGCGGACTTCGCCGAGGCGTTCCTCCAGAACTACGCGAAGGGCGGCTGGGTCACCAAGGAACGGGAACGCCTCGCCACCACCATCGCGCTCGCCGAAGCAGAGTCCCGGGAGACCCGCTCATGACGACCAACCCCGCCATCCACGTGCGAGGCCTGGAGAAGTCCTACAGGTCGCTGCACGTGTTGCGCGGCGTGGACTTCGACGTGGCGCGCGGCAGCATCTTCGCCCTGCTCGGCTCGAACGGAGCGGGCAAGACCACCGCCGTGAAGATCCTGTCGACGCTGCTCAAGGCCGACGCGGGCACGGCGACCGTGCACGGCTTCGACGTCGCCACCCGGGCCGCGGACGTGCGGGAGTCCATCAGCCTCACCGGGCAGTTCGCCGCCGTCGACGAGATCCTCACCGGCCGGGAGAACCTCGTCCTGATCGCCCGGCTGCGGCACCTCAAGGACCCGGGCAGGATCGCGGACGACCTCCTGGACCGCTTCTCCCTGACCGACGCCGCCGCGCGGAAGGTGTCGACGTACTCCGGTGGCATGCGCCGCCGGCTCGACATCGCGATGAGCCTCGTCGGGAACCCGCCGGTCATCTTCCTCGACGAACCGACCACCGGTCTCGACCCACAGGGGCGCATCGAGGTGTGGCAGGCCGTCAAGCACCTCGCCGCCCGGGGCACGACGGTGCTGCTCACCACGCAGTACCTCGACGAGGCCGAACAACTCGCCGACCGGATCGCGATCCTCCACGAAGGACGGATCATCGTGGACGGCACGCTCGCCGAGCTCAAGCGACTGCTCCCGCCCGCCAAGGTGGAGTACGTCGAGAAGCAGCCGACACTGGAGGACGTCTTCCTCTCGCTCGTCGGCACGAACGAGTGAGGACCTGGTAATGACCAAGAACTTCTTCGGCGACACCACCGTCCTGCTCGGACGGTCCCTGCGCCACATCGCCCGCAGCCCCGACACCATCATCACCACCGCGATCATGCCGATCGCCATGATGCTGATGTTCGTCTACGTGTTCGGCGGGGCGATCGACACCGGCTCCGACTCCTACGTGCAGTACCTGCTGCCCGGCATCCTGCTCATCACCGTCGCCTCGGGCATCTCCTACACCGCGTTCCGGCTCTTCCTGGACATGAAGGGCGGCATCTTCGAACGGTTCCAGTCCATGCCGATCGCACGCTCGTCCGTGCTGTGGGCGCACGTGCTGACCTCGTTGGTCGCCAACCTGATCTCACTCGTGGTCGTCGTGCTCGTCGCCCTGCTCATGGGCTTCCGCACCGGCGCCGGGCTGACGGCGTGGCTCACCGTCGCGGGCATCCTGTTCCTGTTCACCCTGGCGCTGACCTGGCTCGCCGTCATCCCCGGCCTCACCGCCAAGTCCGTCGACGGCGCGAGCGCGTTCTCCTACCCGCTCATCTTCCTGCCCTTCCTCAGCTCCGCCTTCGTGCCCACCGACACCATGCCCGGCCCCGTGCGCGCCTTCGCCGAGCACCAGCCGGTCACCTCCCTCGTCAACGCCATCCGCGACCTGTTCACCCAGCAGCCGATCGGCACGGACATCTGGATCGCCCTCGGCTGGTGCCTCGGCATCCTCGTCGTCGCCTACGCCTTCGCCACGGCCACCTACCGCCGCAAGATCTCCTAGGTCGGCCGAGGCACCCAGCGGCCCTTGGCGCGCACTAACGTTCGTCGACCCAGCCACGCTCGACCGCCCACTCGTCCGTGATGGCCTCCGCCGCGGGCAGCGTGAGGAGCGAGACGGCGGACAGGACGACGACGAGCCCGATCGAAACGGCCCAAGCGCGGGGACCGGTCACCGGCCGACGGTCCTCCGACCTCAGCGCCCACGACGTGACGGCGAACGCCAGGAACACCAGCGGCGGCTCCCACTACACCGGGCCGTCACCCAGTGCCAGGCGCGACACCGCGGCGCCGGCCCACAGGAAGGAGATACCCGCGTACGCCCATTCCTCGACCAGCCGCAACCCGGGCACGGCGATCGCCACCGCCGCACCGAACTGGCAGACGCCGAGCACGTGGGCGAAGTAGTCCGGGTACCCGAGGTGGGCCGACTGGGCTTCGACCCAGTCGATCGCCGGCAGGTTCCACGCCGATCCGGAGATCAGCTCGAAGAGGATGACGTGAGGTGGCGAGCCAGAAGGCGATCGGACGGATCCGGGGCCGGCCGGTTCGCGCGGCGGTCGCCGGCTGCGTGCGCGGTCGGCTGTCGGTCGGGTGAGCCCGCATCAGGGTCTCCTGTCGAATCGATCGTGGGTCCGGGGTCGGCTACCGGCTGATCCGGCGGGGCACCGTCAGCGCGAGGAGCTTGTCCGGGTTGCGGATGACGTAGATGTCGGTGATCGCGTCGTCGGCGATCTCGATCAGGAACACGCCCTCCAGGCGGTCGCCGCGGTGGACGACCAGCGCGGGCGCGTTGTTGCAGTTGGCCCGCTCGATGCGCAGGCCCGGTGTCGCCCGCCCCTTGCGGAACAGGGTCACGACGTGTGCGGCCACCGGCTCCGCGCCGACCACCGGCCGGCGTGCCGCGCGGGTCTTGCCGCCGCCGTCGGCGGTGAAGGTGGCGTCCTCCGCGAGCACCGCGAGCAGCCCTCGCACGTGCCGGCCGCGGCCAGGAACTGCTCGGTGATCCGCGCCGTGGTCGCGGTGTCGGCGGGTTCGAAGCGCCTGCGCCCCGCCTGCACGTGCTTGCGGGCCCGGTGCGCCGCCTGCCGCACCGTCGCCACGGGTTTGCCCACCGCGGCGGCGATGTCGCCGTGGGCGAAGCCGAACACCTCGCGCAGCACGAACACGACGCGCTCGTCGGGCGCGAGTGTTTCGAGCACCACGAGCATCGCCATGGACACGGACTCGGCGAGCACCACGTCGGCCGACGCGTCGTTCTCGTCGAGCAGCACGGGCTCGGGCAGCCACGGGCCGACGTACTCCTCGCGCCGGCGCGCGCTCGCCCGCAACGCGTCGAGCGCCTGGCGGGTCACCAACCGCCCCAGGTACGACCTGGTGTCCCGCACCGTCACCAGGTCCACCTCGGCCCACCGCAGGTAGCTGTCCTGCAGCACGTCGTCGGACTCGGTCGCGAGCCGAGCACCTCGTACGCGATCGTGAACAGCAGTGGCCGCAACAGGGTGAACCGCTCGGCGTGCTCGTCGGCGGTCACGGCGACCTCGTCGTTCGACGTGCTGTGCTCGGACATGCCCCCAAGACACCGCGGACCCGCCCGAACGTGACACCACTCGACGTGACGCGCCGCACAGCGGGTCCGCGGTCACCCCGGACAGGGGCCCGTTCGGCAACCGGCGGCGCGAGCGGATGTTCTCCGGTGTCGAGCCGGGCGAAGTGGTGATCGTGTCACAATCGGCCTGATTTTCGGCGCGCGTGAGCAGGGGGTTTGGACGTGACGAACCGGGTGGGGATCGCGGAGGCCATCGACGGGCTGCGGGAGGAGTTGGGCCTGGCCCAGGACGCCGGCGCCGACCACCAGTTCCGCTTCGAGGTGACCGAGGTCGAGGTCGAGCTCCTGGTCGAGGTGCGCAAGGAGGCCAAGGCCGGCGCGAAGGTGCAGTTCGGAGTGGTCTCGGCGAACGCGGACGGCAAAGCGGCCAGCGCCCGCACGCACCGGATCAAGCTCCGGCTCAGCGCCACCGACGCCGCCACCGGCCGCAACCTCGAGGTCTCCCGGGATGTCGAGCGTCCGTGGACTAGCTGATGGACCACCGCAGGCTCGCCGACGTCCGCGCGGGCACGGAGGCCGCGGCACGCAGCACCGGCTCGGGTTACCTGATCGGCAGGCAGCTGGTGCTGACCGCCAGGCACGTCGTCAGCACGGGTGACGGCGCCTGGCCACGCGTCGTGGTCCGGCTCGGTCACCCGAACCGGGAACGACGACCGCACGACGCCCGGCTGGTGTGGAGCCACCCCGTGCTGGACGTGGCGCTGCTGGAGCTGGAGCCGCCGGAGGACGGGGAGGTCGGCGACGCCGTGCGGTGGGGCGTCGTCGACGGCATCGAGCAGGTTCGCTACTCGGGTATCGGGTTTCCGGGGTTCGCCGACTACGGCGAGGCAGGGGCCGGTGTCGAGCAGCTGGCCGGTGTGCTGAACCCCCTGTCGACAGGGCCGCACGGCAGCTACGTCCTCGACCAGGACGCGGCGCCGCAGCCGGGGTGGCGGGCGTGGGCCGGTGTGTCCGGGGCCGCCGTCTTCTGCGCCGGTCTGCTGGTGGGCGTGGTCGTGCTGGACGACGGCGACTTCGGCAACCGGCGACTGCACGCGGCGCGCCTGGACGCCGTGGTGCGCGATCCCGGGTTCCGCCGCCTCGTCGAAGCGCACGACGGCTCAAGACCGGTCGCCGAGTCGGTCGCGGCGCCGCCACCGCCCTCCGGTGGACGCCGGGGCGCACGGGCGGCGTTCCGGTACGAGCTGAGCGCGGCGATCGTCGAGCACACGTCCACGGTCGTGGGACGGGACAGCCAGGTGCGCCGGCTGATGTCGTTCAGCGGGGCGCGGGAAGGCGGTTACGCCCTCGTCGAAGCGCCGGCCGGTTTCGGCAAGACGACGCTGGTCGCGGATCTGTGGCGGCGGCACGCCACCGACGCGTGGGAAGGCCCCGCGCCCGATCTCGTCGGGTTCTCGCTGCGCCGCGACCTCGGTGATCACACGCCGGCCGCGTTCGTCGCCGGGCTCACCGGTCAGCTCGCGGCGCTGCTGGACCGGTCGGACGACGGCGCCCGCCGGTTCGACGAGCTGTGGCAGGAGGCCGCGGCGAACGCGGGCCCGGACCGGCCGCTGCTGCTCGTCGTCGACGGCCTGGACGAAGCCTCGCCGGACCGCCCTGGCGTCGCGGAGCTCCTGCCGGCGCACGTGCCGGACTTCACGCACGTGGTCGTGACCTCCCGGCCGAGTCCGCGGGCCCGGTCGCTGGTGCCGCCGCACCACCCGCTGCACCGCGCGCCCCTCGTGGTGCTGCCGCCGCTGTCCGTGGCCGAGGTCGCCGAGCTGCTGCACGTCTCCGGTTCCGCCGAACCCGCGTCGTTCGCGGCGGCCGTGCACGAGGTGACCCGGGGCGAACCGCTGCTCGCCCGGTTCACCGCCCAGGACGTGGCGCGGGACGGCGAGGCGGCCCTGGCCGCCTACCGGCGGGAACGGCCCTCGGACGTGGCCGGGTACTTCCGCTGGCAGCTCGACCTGCTGGAGGTCGACGCCGAGGACGACACGACCTGGGACGCGCTCGCCCTGCTGCTCGCGGCGGCCCGCGGCCTGACCGAGGTCGAGATCGCCGAGGCCCTCGGCGCGCCGGCCCACCGGATCCGGCGGGCGCTCGCGCCGGTGCGCCGGTTCCTGATCGGTTCGCCGCGGCACGAGCTGATGCACGAGGAGTTCGCCGTGGTGCTGGCCACCCGGCTGACGGCGGCGCAGCGGCGCGCGGCCGACCGGCGCCTGCTCGACTGGTGCCGCGGCTATGCCGAGGCGGGGTGGCCCGACGACACGCCCGACTACGCGCTGACCACCGTGATCGCCCACGTCGACCGGGCGAACGACTTCGAGCTGGCCGGGCGGCTGGTCGGCAGGCGGCGGCTGGAGCTGTTGGTGGCCAGGACGCTGTCGCCGCGGGGCGTGCGGGCGGACGTCAGCGCCGTCCTCGACATCCTGATGCGGAGGTCGCCGCCGGACGTCGTGGCCGGGATCCGCACCGCCCTGACCGTCGTGAACATCAAGGGCATGGCCGACGACATCCCCGGATCGCTGCTGGCGGCCCTCGTCGCCGCGGGCGAGACGGCGAGGGCCGAGGCACATGCCGCGTTGGCCGAGGCGCCGATCGACCGGTGCCGGGCGTTCCAGTCGATCGCCGTCGCGCTGTGGCAGGCGGGCGAGCCCGAGCGGTGCCGCCAAGCGGTCGGCGCCGCGGTCGGGGCGGCACGCGCGTCGGGCGAGCAGCACCAGTCGTCGTGCCTGGAGGAGTTGGCGCTGGAGCTGTTCACGGCGGGCGCGGTGGCGGACGGTTGCGAGGTGATCAGGGCCTGGGCGCGAGGACGTCCGGTCGCCCTGGCGTTCAAGCGGATCGCGCCCGCCCTGGTCCGCAACGGCGCCGCGCAGTTGGGCCTCACGATCGCGCGGGGCTTCACCGACCGCGCGGACGTCGCGACGGCCCACGCGCTGCTGGCCCTGGCGCTGGCCGAGGCCGGGCAGGTCGACCGGGCGTTGGCGGTCGCCGACCGGATCGATGACCGGGTCACCGGCTGGCGCTCCGACAACCTGCCGCTCTCCGTGGCGAAACTGGCTGTCGCCGTCGCCGACCGGGGTCGGGTGGACGCCGCGCGCGGGCTCGTCGACAAGGCAACCCTCCTGCTGGCCGGACGTGTGCACCCGTGGGACGTGGACCGGGTCGGCGTCGCGGCGGCACAGGTCCGGGTGGGCGAGCCGGAGCACGGCCCGCGCGTCCTCGCCGGGCTCAGCCGCATCACCGAGAGCCGCTGGCACCGCAATCCCGAGTGGCCGGAGGTCGCGTGGTGGTTCACCATCGACTGGGACGAGTTCTCCGGTTGGGCCGTCGCGACACCGCGACGCGACGCCGCCGTCGTCCTCGCCCACCAGGCCGTCCTCGCCGGGGTCGACGGCGAGCTGCTCGACCTGTGCGCGGACGGCGAGTCGGCCGAGGTGGTCCGGGCCGCGATCGCGATCTCGCACGTGCACGCGGGCGCGGTCGACCGCGCGCGGGACCTGCTCGCCGGACTCACCTCCGACCAGGCGAAGGTCCAGGTGCTGCTGACGATCGCGAGCGCGCTGGCCGCCGAGTCCCCAGCGGACGCCCGGGAGGCCGCGCTGGGTGCGCTCGGCCACGTGGAGGCCGCGCGCGGCGACGTCGCGGTCATCCTGGCCAGGGCCGGCTTCGGGGCGGAGGCGATCGAGGTCGCCGAGGCGATACCGGCGCGCTCGATCACGCGCGGTTCGACGTTCGCCCGGCTCGCGGACGTCCTCGGGCTGGTCGACGGCCCGCCGACCGCCGAGATGGCCGCGGACCTGCTCGACCGGCCGACGTTCGACTCGGACGTGGTCCTCGCGTCCGACGCGGACGAGGTGCTGGAAGTGTTGCGCCGGCGCGTGGAGTCGTCGCCGTACCCGCTCGTCCGGCGTGCGATCGACGCCCGTGACGATCACGAGCTGCGCCGGATCCTGCCGGAGTTCGACAAGCTGCCGCAGCGGCGCGGCACGGCGCTGGCCTACGTGGTGCGGGGCCAGCTGGCCGAAGGGCGCGCGGAACTCGCGCGAACGGTCGCGCTGCAGTCGCTGTCCGTCCTGCCGGCGCAGGGCGTGGAACGCGATCGCCACGTCTTCTTCGACGCCGCCGTGCGCGACCTGGCCAGGTCCGGGCGACTCGACGCCGCGCTGGCCGTCGCCGACCGGCTCGCCTACCGGGACGGCCGAGCCCCGGCCGTCGTCGGGTTGCTCGAAGGCGGCGACGTGGGCACCGCGCTCGACCTGCTCGGCGAAGGTGCGGAAACCCTCGGCGAGAGGGTGGCCGACCTGCTCGCCCACGGCGGTTTGACCGAACTGGCCGTGAACCTGCCGACCGCGCTGCGCCGCCGCGCGGAGCGCAACGACCACAGGTACTCAGCGGCTCTCGAAGCGCTCGTCGAGGCCCCGGACGGCACGGACCCCCATGCGATCCCGGGGTACGAGGACCTTCGCCGGCTTGCGTTCCTCGACGTGGTCGTCGCGCGACTGGCGCGCGCGGGTCGCTTCGAGACCGCCCTGGCCGTCATCCGCGATCCGCAGCCCTACCGGATGGAGTACCTGCAGTACGCCGCCGGGTATGACAGCCTGCCGAGCGAGGAGACGCTGGCGGTCGTGCTGACGACTCTGGCCACTCACGCACACGGCGTGCCGGCGAGGAAGCAGTGGGCTCGGGAACTCGCGGAGACGGCGCACCGCACGGCGTCGGCGATCGGCACGCCGTCCACGACAGACCGCCGCCTGGCCTCGATCGGCCAGTCGAACGCGGACAAGGCCAGGGCTCTCGCCGCCG
Organism: Actinosynnema sp. NPDC023794; assembly: GCF_040639675.1. Taxonomy (NCBI): domain Bacteria; kingdom Bacillati; phylum Actinomycetota; class Actinomycetes; order Pseudonocardiales; family Pseudonocardiaceae; genus Actinosynnema; species Actinosynnema sp. NPDC023794. The sequence continues at coordinate 53,543 of NZ_JBFAFR010000007.1, forward strand.
TCACCGCCTACCCGGGCATGGCGGACGAGGCGGCGCTCGCCGTGTTGCGCGACGCGCTGCGCCTGTCCCTCGACTGGAACAGGTACGTGTTCTTCTCGGTGCTGACGGCGGCGATCCCGTTCCTCGGCAGGCTCGGCGACGGGGTGCTCGAACGGACCGCGCACAGCGTGCTGGACGTCGACTCGTGGTGGACGGCCTGAGCGGGTGTTCCGGTGCGGCTCCGGCCGGAGCGCGGCGCTCCGGCCGGAGTGTCCACTCAGGACGTTCGGCGCGCGACGAGCAGGAGCCGCCCGCTGCCGATCACGTAGGGTTCACCCCCCGGGCCGCCGAACAGCTCGATGTCGGTGAACCCGTTGCCGGACAGCAGGTCGACGATCTGCGCCACCGTGTACACGTGGTGGATCGCGGTCACGTCGAGCTGCTCTTCGCCGCGGGTGAACCGGTAGCGGCTGAACATCCGGCTCCCGACGACGTCGTACTCGCTGGTCGCGAGGACGGTGATGTCGCCGGTCCGCATGGTCCGCGGTTCGGCCCGGTAGCCGGGCAGGACCGACTCGGCGGCCGAGGCGAAGTCGACGACCAGGCCGCCGCCGGGCCGGACGGCGCCGCCCAGCGCGGCGGCGAACTCCCGCAGTCCGTCGATCTCGAGGTAGCCGAAGCTGTTGCCGAGGCAGATCACGGCGTCGAACCCGTGGTCCCGCGGGACCTCGCGCATGTCGGCGCGGACGAGTTCGACGTCGAGACCGGCGGCGGCGCGCCGGGCGTGCCCGATCGCTTCGGCGGACAGGTCGACACCGGTCACGCGGTGCCCGCGCCGGGCGAGCTCCACGCTGTGCCGCCCGCTGCCGCACGGCACGTCCAGGATCAGCGAGCGGGGCGCGAGGCCGAGGCGCTCCTCGACGAAGTCGATCTCTTCGACGGTGACCTCCGGCGGCACGGCGCGCCGCCAGAACTCGTTGGGCAGTTCGGTGAAGAAGTCCACGTACCAGGTGGACGAAGGTGGTGCGGACATGGAGGAGCTCCTTGCGGTGCATCGGGGTTCACAGGCGATGTCACCGGGCGGCCCGGGCCGTCACACGGCCTCGGTGCGGTGGCCCGGCGTGAGGCTCCGGGCAGCCATGGCTTCCTCCACGGTCAGCGATTCCCCCCGACGCTAGCAGCCGCCCGGCCGGACCGTGAACGGATTTTCCGACGGCCGCCACCCCCGCCGGAGAACCCGGTCGACCTCGGTGCCGGGACTGGTCGCCGACCGGGGCGACGACGGAGTGGGCGACCAGGCCGAAGGGCGGATCGCCGCCTGGGCCGGGCGTGAATACCATGCCCGCCATGGTCCGCACCACTCCGCCGCGCCCGGTCGACGTCGCGGCGCACCTGCCCCGCCTGGCGCCGCTGGCGCGCACCGCCGTGCGGCTGCACCCCCGGCCCGGCGAACCGACCTCGGCGGACAGCTCGATCGGCGGTCCACTGCTGTGGCCGGCGCGGGAACCGTGGCCGACATGCGCCGAGCACGCCGGTCCCACGCTCCACGGCGCCGGTGTGCCCGACGTGATGGCGCGGCGGCGGATCCTGGCGCAGGCGTGGGCGCGCCCGCGTCCCGACGGCGCGGACCTGCTGACCGAAGAGGAAGAGGTCGTGGTGGAGCGCGTGGACTCCGGCACGGAGATCGCCCAGGACGGCCCGGCGCCGATGGTGCCGGTGGCCCAGCTGTACGCGCGGGACGTCCCCGGTCTCCCCCGACCGGACGGCGCCGACCTGCTGCAGGTGCTCTGGTGCCCGTTCGACCACGAGGACGACGGCTACCTGCCGAGCACGGTGCTGCGCTGGCGGGTCGCCGCCGAGGTGACCGATCCGCTGGTCGACCCGCCGAGACCGGCCGCGGTCGAGGAGCACTACCTGCCGGAGCCGTGCGTGCTGCACCCGGAGGAGATCACGGAGTACCCGGCCCCGCTCTCCCTGCCCGGGGAACTGGCCGAGCAGGTCAGGGCGTGGGAGGGGCAAGAGGGCGCGGCGTACCGGTACGACCTGTCCGTCGCCCCCGGCTGCAAGGTCGGCGGACACGCGCCGTGGAGCTTCTCCGACCCCTTCCCCATGTCCTGCCCGGACTGCGGTGCGCACGTCGAACCGCTGCTCACCATCGACTCCTCCGAGTGGGGCGGTGTGACGAGCTGGCGGCCGGTCGAAGACGCCGCGGCCGACCACGAGCCGTTCCCGGACCCCAACGAGCCGACGATGCTGATGATCGGTCGTGGCTCCAGCCTGCAGTTCTACTCGTGCGCGGCCTTCCCCGCGCACCAGCACACCACGAACATGCAGTAGCGACGACGGCGAGCGCGGCCTGTCCGACTCCCGCGTGCCGGGCGATGGGCACGTGGGCATGGCTGAGCGCTTGACGTTGCTCGGAGGAACCCTGGAGGCGGGCCCTGGCCCGGGCCACTCGTCACCCCGCGGATCGACCGGGTCCGGATCACCGGCGGGTCGCCCGAACCAGCCGCAGCGGCGCCCAGATCGCCAGGGCGAGCACGGCCACGAGCAGGTATTCGACGGCCGGGATGCGCACGACCTCGTCGATCCGGTCGTACCCGCGCCACGCGTAGACACCGAGAGCCGCCACGCCGATCGCACCGGCCACCCACCACCGCGACGTCCGGCTCAGCCCGACGCCGTGCAGCTGGGTGATCACGAAGACGCCGACGAACCCGAACAGGAACATGGGCCAGCTCCCGTCAGGGCCCGAGTTCATCACCGCGACCAGCGTGCCGTGCAGCGCCACCATCAGCTCCAGCCCGAGCGTCCACCACCGGTTCGCGTGCGCGGTGGTGAACATCAGGCTGCTCTGGAACAGGAGGAGGAACATGTAGAAGAACCCGATGAGGTGACCGCTGGTGGACTCCATGGGGTGGTACCAGAACGTGTAGATCGCGGCCCAGCTGAAGAGGTAGCCGTGGTACCGCCGCACGAACCCCACCACGTCGGCCGCGATCGGCGCCTGCCTGCCGAAGAACAGGCCGCGTCGCTTGTTCTCCATCAGCAGCACGGCCACGAGCAGCAGCACGACCGAGCACTGCGAGCTGAAGATCGACACGTCCTGGGCGATGCCGTCGTAGAACACCCGGGTCTGCACGGCGTGCAGCGCGATGAACCCGCCGTTGGCCGCGAGCGCGACGACGTTCACCCGGTGCAGGCCGGTGGTGTAGCGGCGGACCCGCGTCTGCGCGTAGTGGATGAGCCACCAGGACACGACCTGGTGCGCCACGTACCCGGCCCACGCCGACGCGCGCGTCCAGAAGGTCGGCTCGGGCAGTTTCCAGTAGTACCAGGAGGCACCCCGGTCGGGAAGCAGGACCGTGCCGTGCAGGCCCTGGCCGACCAGCCACACCAGGCCGGTGAGCACGAAGCTCCCCGCCACGCCCCAGAGCAGCAGCCGGCCGTGACCACGCAAAACGTTCAGCACGCTGAACATTATGGCAAAACGTTCAGCATGCTGAACGATCGCGCCCCCGGTTGCTCTGCGAAGATGGTCCGATGGGCCGAGGAGACGAGCGGGAGGTGTCGCGGCGACCGGATCAGGTGCGTGCCGACGTCGACTCCTGGCCGACCGGACGGCTGCTGTCGGTGGCCGCGCGGGTCGTGGAGAGCCGGTTCGACGAGGTGCTCGACGGGCTCGGCCTGACGCACGCGGGCCTGATCGCGCTGCACCACCTCGCCGACGGGCCTCTCGCCCAGCGCGAGCTGGCGACGCTGTGCAGGGTGACCGACCAGACGATGAGCCGCACCATCGAGCGGCTGAACCGCTCCGGCCACGTGACCCGCGGCTCCGACACCCGCGACCGCCGCCGCACCCTGGTCGGGATCACCCCGACGGGCCGCGACGTCCTGGCCGCCGCCCGCCGCAAGGAGCAGGAGTCCGAGTCGCTGCTGGGCGCGGTGGACGACTACCACCACTTCCGCCGTCAGCTGATCACCCTGATAACCGCCGCCACCCGACCGCGCTGACGGGGGGCCGGTTCACGCGGTCGAGGGCCGTGCGACGCGTCTGGCGATCTCGGCGTCGAGCGGGCTCATGCCGTCAGCGACCGGGTCGGAGGGTGGCCACCACAGGAAGTCGAGCACTTCTTCGTTGACCAGCAGCCGGGGCGCGGCCCGGAGCCTCACCCGGTAGACGGCGAGGAGTTCGTGGCGGTCCGGGGCGACGAGGTCGAACTCGGCCACCGCGACACCGTCCAGCGCCACCTCGCCGATGCCGGTCTCCTCGCGCAACTCCCGGACCGCGGTCTGGCGCGTCGTCTCCCCTGGCTCACGCCCGCCGCCTGGGAGCTCCCACTCCCGGCGCCAAGCGTCGAACACCATGAGCACGGCGCCCGCGTACTCGACCACCACCAGGGCAGCCGGGACGACGTCCCGATCGCCCAGGGACTCCAGCTCCCCGTCGACGACAGTGCGGAACCCCACCAACGCGTTGCCCACGCGGTCACGGATCGGGAGCGGTCGCGGGGAAGGGTTCACCGCGATTCCCGCTCGCCGCCCGTCGCGGTGGTGCGCCGCCCGCCCGGCGACCCGTAGAACCACCACGTCCCGGTAGGCGGCGGTGGGAGCGTGCCGCGGATCAACTGCGCCAACGCGTGCCCCAACTCCGCCGCCGGCGCCGTGGGCGCTGGTTCCCGGCCCCGGAACCTGACCGGCGCATCGTCGAGGATCAGCCACGCAGCCGCCTCGTCGGCGGTGAAGGCCCCACGCTCCCGCACCAGTTCGGCCGCCTCGTCGAACAACCGCGCCAGTTCCTCCCGCTGTCCGGTGTTCAGCCCGAGGTCGAGGTCGAGGTGGAACTCGGTGATCACCGCGTGCACGCGCAGCTCCCGCACGACACCCGACCACCACGCCGGCCGCCGGTCGGGCGAGGACTCCTCGACGAGGCGCACCGTCTGGGCGAGCAGCAGCGACAAGCTCGCGTCGTACGCCCACAACTCGGTGCCGTGCAGCCCCACTGCCTTGGTCGCGGTCACCGCACGATCATCGCAGGGACTTCCCGGTGAGGTGGTCCTGCAGCCGTGCGTGCCGGAACTGGTACACCGGACCGGTCCGGCGGACGATGCCCAGCCGGTGGGCGTCGTCCAGGAACCCCAGGAGCCGCCGGGGGACTTGCCGTCCGGCGCGCAGCGCGAGGACTGCCACCAGGTACCGCCCGCTGGGCTGGTGAGCCCCGACCCCGAGTGCGATCGCGAGGGTGACGAGGACCCCGACCACGAGCCCGGCCGGCGATCCCCCGGTTCCGCTGAGCACGTCCTGGAGCCAGAACGCGAGGCCGATCACGGAACCGCCCACGACCGACTTGAGGCACACCAGCCGCACGTCGCGGCGGAACGCGGTGACAGGAGTCTGCGGCCGGTCGTCGGCCTGCGGGGTCTCGGCCCAGTCGACCAGCCCGACCGCGAGCCAGGTGGCGCCTCCGAGCACCAGGCCGAACACCAGGGCGGACCGCAGCCCGTCCGAGGTCTCGCCCGCCGCGCCGAGCACGCCGCCGAACACGAGTCCGGCCGAGAACCCGGGCACGAACCTGAGCACCAGGCCACCGCCGGCCCACTTCGTGAGCTCGCGCACGAGCAACCGGGTTCGACCGCGCAGCCGCAGATCCGCGTACACCGGCGTCTTCGGTGGGGTGAAACCGACGGCCCGCGCCGCCAGCACGCCGACGATCACCACCGGGATGCCGCCTGCGACCAGGAACACCAGTCCCACCACGGGTTCGCCGCCGACGAGTCCCGCGCCGACGCCGGCGCCCAGCAGGCTGAACCCGAACACGAGTCCGGCCACGTGCCCGATCGTGAGCCCCCGGGCGAACCCGACGACCAACCCGAACGCGAGACCGACCAGGGGGCCGAGGAGGACCCCGTTGACGGGCCCGACGAGAAGCCCTTCGCCCACCGCCACCGCCATACCCAGCACGACCCCGGCGATGAGCCCCGCCGCGACCGCGACGCGGCGTCGTGCCGCGCGGTGCAGCCGCCACCAGGCGAAGTCCCGGCTGCCGATCGTGGTCAGGTGGTGGGCGAGGAACGTCAGCCACCTCGTCGCGTCGGTCGGCTCCCAGGCCCGCCGGGGCCGGAACACGTGCTCACCGTCCCGGGGCGGGTTGACGCTGATGAGCGCGGCCACCAAGTGGTCGAGCAGGTGCTCGACCACCGCGTCCGCACTCGGGAACCGGCTGCGGTCGCACAGCTCGGCCGGGTGCGTGCCGGTGTCGACGTAGACCTTGCGGAGCAACCACAGCGCCAGCGGGGTGGACAACGCCTCGGTGACCGGGCCGCGCCGATCCCCGGCGAGGGTCGCCAGCAGACCGCGCCAGTCGCCCGCGGCGCCCGGCGGGAGGCACCCGGCGAGGTAGTCGGCGGCGTCGGCGGGGGTGAGTGGGTCCGGCTCGATGACCGCGCCACCGGTGAGCGCGTCCCCACCCGGCGCGGTCACGGCCGCCTGGTACTCCGCGGTCCGGCAGGTGAGCACGAGCGGATCCGCGGCGACCTCGTTCAGCCGGAGCAGCACCGCGGGGCGGACGCCCTCGGGCAGCTCGTCCAGACCGTCCAGGACGGGCAGGACCCTCCGCCCGGTCACCAGCGAGCGGGCGGCGTCCGGACCGAACGCGGTCGCGCGCAACGCCGGGTAGTCCTCGGCCAACCGACGGGTCAGCCACTCGTGGAGCGTCTCGGCGCCGGGGTCCCACTCCGACAGGGGGACGAGCACGGGCACTGGCTCACCGGGCTCCGCGTGGTCGAGCAGTTCGCGGAGCAGCAGCAAGGCCAGCGTGGTCTTGCCCGTGCCCGGCTCGCCCAGGATCACGAGCCGTCGGCGCTCCAGGCCCCGGAACCGCGCGGCGATGTCGCCGATGCGGTCGGTCCGCCCCGTGAACCGGTGCCGCCCACGACCGAGCAGGACGCGCAACCGGCTCTCCCGGGCGACGTGATCCGCCACGTCCAGTTCGGTGAACCGCCAGCGCACCGCGAGCGGGCCGGGATCGTCCAGCTGACGGACGTCGACCTCGTCGCGCCACTGACCGAGCACCTGGCCCGCGAGCTGGCGCTGGGCCGCGTCGGTCTGCTCGACGGTCGAGGTCGTGAGCGTCACGAGCGGTGGCCGGCGCGCCCAGAGGACCAATCCCAGCACGAGCGGGGTCAGCGCCGCGACCAGGCTGCCGACGCTGGCCGCCGACTGCAGCCCGTTCGGGGAGCCGAGGGCACGGACGAGCACGGTCACAACGGCCACCAGCGCGACCACCGCGACTGCCCACCGCCGCCAACCCGCCACATCACCTACCTCGCCGACAGGCGGACCGCGTTAGCCCGTCCGCACCCGCTTCACCCGATCGAGTCATACTTCGCCCGAACCGGGACGGCGGGCGCGGCATCACCGAACGCTCGACGAACGCGTGCTCATGCCGGTGAGCGCACCGATCGGTGTTCGTCGTCGTCCGACCGGGCCAGAACCTCCTCGACCAGCCGACGCTGACTGTCGTCGAACTCGAGCCATCCACGAACGGCGACGTGCATACCCAGGGCCGTGCACGTACGGGTACCCCCGCCGATCGTCGGCTCGTGCGTCGTTGCGCGACGCCCGTTTCAGCGGCACGAGCGGGTGTTCGGCTGGTCTCGAATCGACGGTGTCCGCAGTTGTGCGTTGTGGCGGGTCGTGCGAGTGGGTTCTGTTGGCGGTTGGTCGGTGGTGGTTGAGGTTCGGGGTGGGTGGTGGCCGGTTCGGGGGACGATGGTGGCCTCGGCTTGGTGAGACAGGTCGGCGTGGCTGCGGCTGGTTCGGTCGTCAACCAGGCGGCCCGTGACCTCACGGTGCAGGCTCCGCCGGTGGTGCCGGTGATGGAGTCGGTGTCCGCGGTCGTGGGTGTGGGTCGTGTTCCGGCGAGTGCGGACGTGTTCGTGGGCCGGTCGGAGGAGTTGGCGCGGTTGGACGCCGCCGTCTCCCGGGCGGGTGGTCGTGCGGTCGTGGTGGCGGTGCACGGTCTGGGCGGGGTGGGCAAGTCCACGTTGGCCGCCCGGTTCGCCGAGGTGCACACGAACCGGTTCTCGCTCGTGTGGTGGGTGGTCGCGGACTCGCCTGCGGCGATCGAGGCCGGGCTCGCGGACCTGGCCGTCGCGATCGCGCCGGAGGCGGCGGTGCTGCCGGCGGAACAGCGCGTCGAGTTGGGTGTCCGTTGGCTGGCCACGCACGACGAATGGCTGCTGGTGTTGGACAACCTGACCACGCCGGCCGACGCGGCGGGGTTGTTGGAGCGGGTTCGCACGGGCACGGTGGTGATCACCAGCCGCCAGGGCACCGGCTGGCGCGGGATCTCCACCGTGGTGCTGGACGTGCTCACGGCCGGGCAGGCAGCGAACCTGCTGGACCGGTTGGTGCGGGCCGAATGGCCCGACGCCGACCTGTCCGGCGCGGACGTGTTGTGCGCGGAGTTGGGGTTCCTGCCGCTGGCGATCGAGCAGGCGGCGGCCTACCTGGCCCAGAGCCGGGTCAACCCGACCGCGTACCTGGATCTGCTGGGCAGGTTCCCGGCGCGGATGCTCACCGCCGCGCGGGAGGGCGGGGACGTACGGCGGACGATGGCCCGGGTGTGGCACGTGACCCTGGACCGACTGGCCGACACCCCGCTGGCGGGCGACGTGTTGCGGGTGGTGGCGTGGTGGGCGCCGCACGGCATCCCCCGCGACTTCCTCGCCGGTCTCAGCGAGGAACCCGACGTGCACGAGGCGTTGGGACGTCTCGCCGCCTACAGCATGATCACCCTGACCGGGGCGACGGTGTCGGTGCACCGACTGGTCCAGGCCGTCACCCGCACCCAGGACCCCCACGACCCCCATCGCCGCCCAGAGGACGTCGCCGCAGCCCGCGACGCCGCAGCCGCCATCCTGTCGAACACCGTGACCGAGCTCGACCCGCGGTCACCTGCCGACTGGCCCCGCTACCAACAGGTGCTTCCCCACGCCCGCGCCCTGCTCGGGCACACCACCCCCGACACCGACATTCCCCACACCACTCACCTCCTGGCCCGACTCGGCCACTACCTGGACAGCCGGGGCGAACCCGACACCGCCGTCACCCACCACGCCCGCGCCGTCCACATCTGCCAGCGTCTCCACGGACCCGACCACCCGGAGACGCTGACCGCCCGCGGCAACCTCGCCAACGCCTACCGGGCCGCCGGTGATTCCGGTCGGGCGATCCCGCTGCTCGAAGCCGTCCTCGCCGACCGCGAGCGCGTCCTGGGCCCCGACCACCCGGACACGTCGACCTCCCGCAACAACCTCGCCTACGCCTACGAGACCGCCGGCGACCTGGGTCGGGCGATCCCGCTTTACGAAGCCGCACTCGCCGACGGCGTGCGTGTCCTGGGTCCCGACCACCCGGACACGCTGCCCTTCCGCGGCAACCTCGCCAACGCCTACCGGGCCGCCGGTGATTCCGGTCGGGCGATCCCGCTGTACGAAGCCAACCTCGCCGACTCCGAGCGCGTCCTGGGCCCCGACCACCTGGTCACGCTGACCTCCCGCAACAACCTCGCCCTCGCCTACGAAACCGCCGGCGACCCGGGTCGGGCGATCCCGCTGCTCGAAGCCACCCTCGCCGACCGCGAGCGCGTCCTGGGCCCCGACCACCCCCACGCGCTGACCTCCCGCAACAACCTCGCCTACGCCTACCACGTCGCCGGTGACCCGGATCGCGCGATCCCGCTGCTCGAAGCCGTCATCGCCGACCGCGAGCGCGTCCTGGGCCCCGACCACCCCCACGCGCTGGACTCCCGCAACAACCTCGCCTGTGTCTACCAGCTCACCGGTGACCTCGACCGGGCGATCCCGCTGCACAGAGCGGTCCTCACCGACCGCGAGCGGGTCATGGGCCCCGACCACCCGAACACCTTGGTGTCCCGCAACAACCTCGCCCACGCCTACGAGGCCGCCGGTGATCCGGGCCGAGCGATCCGGTTGTACGAAGCCGCCCTCGCAGGCTTCGAGCGCGTCCTCGGTCCCGACCACCCGAACACCTTGGCGTCCCGCAACAACCTGGCCTACACCTACCAGCTCGCCGGTGCCCCGGGGCGAGCCATCCCGCTGCACAGAGCGGTCCTCGCCGACCGCGAGCGGGTCCTGGGGCCCGACCACCCGGACACGTCGACCTCCCGCAACAACCTCGCCGTCGCCTATCTGGCCACCGGTGACTCGGACCGTGCGATTCCGATGCTCGAAGCCACCCTCGCCGCCCGCGAGCGCGTGCTCGGTCCCGACCACCCGGACACACTGGGCTCACGGACCAGCCTCGCCAACGCCTACTGGGACGCCGGCCACCTGGGTCGGGCGATTCCCCTGCTCGAAGCCGTCCTCGCCGACTTCGAGCGCGTCGTGGGCCCGGACCACCCGATCACGCTGACCCTCCAAGGCCGGCTCGAGAGCGTACGCCGCAGTTGACCGGTGATCGGAAGACGTGGAGTGCCGCCCGCTGCCGCGAAGGTCCGCTCATCGGCATGTGCGGGCAAGTCGGAGCACCCGGTCGGCGGCAGGAGCAGATCGTGCCTCGTCTCGGGTTTGCGCGATCATCTCCGCATGAGGTGGCTGAGGCGTCGGCGCCGTTGGTACGGTCCACGGTCCCCGCCCCTCCACCTCGAGCGGGACAGGGCAGGCATCGGACAAGATCGATCTCGCAGGCCACCGACTTCGCCCAAGATCGAATCACTCATCCGCTACTCGGCATGACCGTGTGGTGGTCAGGTGGCTGAGGCCACGTAGGCGGCGAGGATGTAGTCGGGGTGACGGTCGAGGTTCTTGCGGGCGCGGTCGTAGCGCATGGTGGTTCTATGAACCGGCGGACCTCCTGCACCCACCGCACGTACAGCTCCACCTGCGCCCGCCCGACCGACAGCGGCGCCAGTCCCCGCTCCGCGCACCAGGCGAAGAACAACCGCAGGTCGGACTCGGAGTGGACTCGCGACGCCCCGGTGAACCCACCGAGGTAGGCCGAAGCCGCCAACCGCGCCACTACATCATCAACACCCGATACGGTATTCACGAACCACCATCTCCACGAGGCAAGCCCCGGCACGCGGTCCGCGGCGGCGGTGGGCAGACCGTGGCCGAATGTGCTCGTCCGAGGTGGAAGGCCAGTCGAGTGATCGAGTCCGACGTCGTCAAGGCGTTCGCATCGTGGCTTCGTCGCGAGGGGTGGTCGGTGCGTACGGAGGTCGGGTACGTCGACGTCGTCGCCGAACGCGACGGGGTCACCTTGCTGGCTGAAGCGAAGGGACGTACCGGATCACCCGGTCTTGACATCGACACCGCCTACGGTCAGCTTCTCCGTCGGATGGAGCCAAGCTCCAGCAGCCGGCGCTATGCGCTTGTCGTCCCTGCTTCAGCTCGGAGGGCGGCTGAACGAGTGCGGCCCGAGATCCGGGCGGCTCTCAACATCGAGCTGTACATCGTCGTGGATGACGGCTCGGTCGAGCCCGTCTAGCCAGGCGTGACGGCACACCAGATACGGCATGAGAGCGCATTCGTGGCGCTGTGGAATTCCAGGTCTGGTGTCGCGGTTTCGTGGTCGGTCAGCGTCTGGTCGGTGCAGGATGGTTGTGCTGTGGACGTGAGGGGGTCGTATGGGCGCGCGTCGGCGTGGCCGGTGGTTGGCGGTCGCCGGTGCGGCCATGAGCGGGGTTGCGGTGTGGGTGGTGGTGCGGTTCGAGTTGGTGGGGTGGCTCGGTGATGAAGGGCACAGTGCCCGGCCGGTGGTGGAGGGCTTGAGTTGGGTCGCGGGCATCGGTGGCCTGCTGGTCGGTGCGGTGGCGTTGGTGGTCGCGGTACGGCAGGGTCGTGCCTCCGTTGCCGGGGATCAAGCTGCTGTCGGACCCGGTGGTTCGCAGACGGCCACGGGTCGGGGCGTGATCGTCTCCGGTGGCGTGTCGGGTGGTTCCGGTTCCGGCCCGACGGTGGGGGTGAACCTCGGGCACATCGGTGGTGTTCCGCCGGACCCTTCGTCGCCGGCGTGGGGATAGGCCGCCCCGCGTCGGGTGTGACGGCCGGACCGGTGTCGATCACCGGTGGGGTGGGCGGTGTCGGCGGGACCGCGGTGGGCGTCGTGCACGGGGACCTGGTGGTGGGCGGTTCGGGTGTGCCGACGATGGAGTCGCGTGCGGCGGCGCCGGGTGTGGGGCGTGTCCCGGCGGCGGCGGGTGTGTTCGTGGGCAGGGTGGAGGAGTTGACGCGGCTGGAGTCGGCGGTGGTCAGGCCGGGTGCTCGCGCGGTGGTGGTGGCGGTGCACGGTTTGGGAGGTGTCGGCAAGAGCACGCTGGCCGCCCGGTTCGCCGAACTGCACGCCGGGCGGTTCTCGTTGGTGTGGTGGGTGACGGCGGATTCGGTGTCGGCGGTGGATGCGGGGTTGGCGGACCTGGCCGGCGCGGTGGCGCCCGAGGTGGCGGTGTTGCCGTGGGAGCAGCGTGTCGAGTTGGGTGTGCGGTGGCTGTCGACCCATGACGACTGGCTGCTGGTCCTGGACAACGTGACCACGCCCGGGGACGTGGAAGGCCTGCTGGGTCGGGTGCGCACGGGCACGGTGGTGATCACCAGCCGTCGGCGCTCCGGCTGGCGGTCGGTGGAGACGGTGCCGCTGGACGTGCTGTCAGAGCGCGAGGCGGTGGAGTTGCTGATCCGGATCGTGCGGTCGGAGTGGCCGCAGGCCGACCTGGATGACGGGGACCGGTTGTGCGCGGAGGTGGGGTGGTTGCCGTTGGCGGTGGAGCAGGCCGGCGCATACATCGCGCAGAACCGCATCACACCGGTCGACTATCTCGACTTGTTGGCGCGGTTCCCAGCGCGGATGTTCACCGCGACGGCGGAGGGCGGTGACGCGCAGCGCACGATGGCGCGGGTCTGGCACGTCACCCTCGACCGCCTGACCGACACTCCCGCCGCGGGGAAGGTGCTGCGGCAGCTGGCCTGGTACGCGCCGGACGGAATCCCCCGAGCCCTGCTGAGGGCGGGCGGACTGGCGGACGAGCCGGAGCTGTCGGAGGCGTTGGGTCGCCTGGCGGCCTACAACATGATCAGCCTGACCGCGGATGCGGTGGCCGTGCACCGCCTGGTCCAGGCGGTCACCCGCACTCCGGACCCGACCGACCGCCACCGACAACCCGCCGACATCACCACCGCACGCGACGCGGCCACCACCGCCCTGACCGTTGCCATCACCGGTCCCGGCCCGCACGATCCCGTCGCCTGGCCCACATACCGGATGATCCTTCCTCACGCACGGAGCCTGCTCGGCCACGCCGCACCCGACACCGACACTGTCCCGACCAGCCACCTCCTCAATAATCTGGGGCTCTACCTGCAGGACCAAGGCGACCTCGGCACCGCCATCGCCTTCTACGCCCGCGCCGCAGACAGCCAACACCGCCTCAACGGCCCCGACCACCCGGGCACCCTGTCCTTGCGGGGCAATCTGGCCCATGCCTACGAGTCGGCGGGTGACCTGGGTCGGGCGATCCCGCTGTTCGAGGCCACCCTCGCCGACTGCGAGCGGGTGTTGGGTCTTGACCACCCGAACACGCTGACCGCGCGGAACAACCTGGCCAACGCTTATCAGACGGCGGGTGACCTGGGCCGGGCGATCCCGCTCCACGAAGCCACTCTCGTGGACCGTGAGCGGGTGTTGAGTCCCGATCATCCGGACACGCTGAGCTCCCGGAACAACCTGGCTTACGCTCATCGGGCGGCGGGTGACCTGGGTCGGGCGATCCCGCTGTTCGAGGCCACCCTCGCCGACTTCGAGCGGGTGTCGGGCCCCGACCACCCGGACACGCTGAGCTCCCGGAACAACCTGGCCGGCGCCTACTGGACGGCGGGCGATCCGGGTCGGGCGATCCCGCTCTTCGAGGCCACCCTCGCCGATCGCGAGCGGGTGTTGGGTCCCGACCACCCGGACACGCTGAGTTCCCGGAACAACCTGGCCGGCGCCTACTGGAGGGCGGGCGATCCGGGTCGGGCGATCCCGCTCTTCGAGGCCACCCTCGCCGATCGCGAGCGGGTGTTGGGTCCCGACCACCCGGACACGCTGAACTCCCGCAACAACCTGGCCGGCGCCTACTGGACGGCGGGCGATCCGGGTCGGGCGATCCCGCTCTACGAAGCCACCCTCGCCGACCGCGAGCGGGTGCTGGACCCCGACCACCCGGACACGCTGAACTCCCGGAGCACGTTGGCCGGCGCCTACCTGGCTGCCGGCGATCCGGGCCGGGCGATCCCGCTCTTCGAGGCCACCCTCGTCGATCATGAGCGGGTGTTGGGCCCTGACCACCCGGACACTCTGTCCTTGCGGAGCAAAGTGGCCAGCGCCTACGAGTGGGCGGGGGACCCGGGCCGGGCGATCCCGCTCTACAAGACGACCCTCACCGCTCGGGAGCGGTTGTTAGGTCCCGAGCATCCGGACACGCTGGCCTCGCGGATCAGCCTGGCCTTCGGCTACCAGTCGGTGGGCGATCCGAGGCAGGCGATCCCGCTGTACGAGACGACGCTCACCGTCTCCGAACGGGTGCTCGGCGCCGACCACCCGAACACACTGACGTCGCGCAACAACCTGGCGTACGCCTACGCGTCTGCAGGTGATCTTGGCCGGGCGATCCCGCTCCTCGAGGCCACCGTCGCCGACGAGGAACGGATATGGGGCCCTGACCACCCGGACACACTGATCTCGCGGAGCAACCTCGCCGGCGCCTACTGGTCGGCGGGTGATCCGAACCGGGCGATCCCGCTCTACGAGGCGACGTTGGCGGATGCCGAGCGAGTGCTCGGTTCCGACCATCCCACGACCAGGACGATACGAGCCAACCTGGTGAAGGCGAGATCGACCTGAAGCCGCTCCTGTCCGGTCGTTCCGGTAGGGACCGGTAGTAGCGTCGAACGTCCGCGCATCGGCGGAAGCGGACGTTCGTCGGCACCCTGCACCCGGCACCCGGCATGACCGGATGCCTGCGTCAATCGCGACGGCCGTCGATCAGGTGGATGTGACGTAGCCCGGGACCGAAGGCCGCGACGTGGTCGGCGGTGCCGTGGTGTGCCTTCGTCGGCGTGAAGCGGCCTTCGCCGACCGCGACGTCGTAGGCGCCTCCGTGTGCGTATTCGGCCAGGATCCCGGTGACCTGGCGCTCGGCGGCCCAGGCGAGTCCGGCGTCCAGGGTGTCGAACACCCCGGAGGCGTACCGGCCGCGGTCACCGTGGAAGACCCAGACGGTCGACCTGCGCGGGCTCCGCTGATCGGCGGTGGGCCTGCGGTGCAGACCCTCCGGGGTGAACGAGAACGAGCCGGGAAACTTGCCTGGCCGATGACGTACGGCGAGGACCACCGGCTCGGCGTCCGCTCCCCGTAGCCCTGTCTCGGGTGTCGTGTTCGCGAAGGCGTTCCACAGGTGGAAGCAGATCAGGTCTCGGTCGCGATCGGCCGTGGTGTAGGCAAGGGTCTTGGAGCAGAGAGGGTCGGTTCCGCCGATCCGCAGCGACGGGGGCCCGAACGTCCCGAGGACCTCCGACAGGGTCCGGTCCTGCTCCACCCACTCGCCGACATCCCGGCTCAACCGCTGGAACTCCGCTTCCGGCAACGCCCGATCGAGTTCGAGCCAACCGAGGCGATGGGCGATCCCGGCGTAAACGGAAGCCGTGGCATCACGCAAGGCATCCGCCGGCAGAACGTTGCTGTAGGCACCCGCGACGCCCGCCGCAGCGAACGCGTCGCGTTCGCGCAGTCCATCACACTCACTCCGCCACAGCTCCAGGCTTCCATCCACGGCGGCCATCGCCTCCAGCAGAAGCCTTTCGGCCATCTCATCCCTGCCGTACAGGCCGGGACGACGAAGCACGGCGTTCACCTGCGTCAGGTGATGCCGGCGGACTTCACCGAGAACGAAGTCGGAATCCTGTTCGCTGCTCATCGCCGCCAATCATGGCACTCCAACGAGCCGGGGGACGTCCGCTCATCGGCATGACGGCGTGATGGGCTGGTGGTGGCTCCAGGACGTGATCCACGGTGGTAACCGCTCGGCGGAGCGGTGGACGAGTCGGAACTCGTGCCGGGTCCACCCGGGCTGCTCTCCGCCGAGGACACCGAGGTCCCGTTCGACGTCGTTGGTCTCGATGAGGCAGATCAGCCGCCGACCGAACGACAGGTGCCACCGGGCGGCGGCTGCCAGGAGGTCCAGCAGGGTGGAGACGGCGTCCTGGTCCCTGTCGCGGACGTGGTCGAGACCGTGGAGCACCAGGGTGACGAGCGGGTGCTCCGCGGTGAGCAGGTGGTCGGTCAAGCCGTCGGTGAACCCCGGCCAGGTGCCGCGTCCGTAGCCGGTCGGCCACCGGTCGACGGGGCGGACCACGGCCTCGCGCAGGCTGTCGGCTCCGTCGCAGTCGAACACCGGCACCCGACAACGGTAGGCGCACCTCACCGGCGATGTCACACCGGTTGTCGCCTTGCTGCTCACTGCTCGCTTCGCCCTGGCTCCGGCGTCCCTACTCGCGGCCCACCCAGGTGGCCACGTCGACCTCGTTGCCCTCGGCATCGGCCAGCGTCCACCACTCGGGCGCGTGCCGGTCGCTCACGAGACGCCCGCCGGCGGCGATCGCCGCCGCGACCCGCGCCTCGGCCTGGTCGTGCGGCACGGAGACGTCGACGTGGATCCGGTTGCGTTGCGGGCGCGGGACGTCCATCCCCTGGAACCACAGCGACGGTCCCCGGCGACGCGGGTCGAGCAGGTCCTCGTCGCCGACCTGCTCGTACCCGAGCACGGCCCGCCAGAACGGCATCACCTCGTCGGTGACGAGCGCGTCGACGGAGATCTGGACGGTCTGCACGGCGGCCGGGTCGGCAGTCAGCCCCGACTCGCGCGCCGCCGCCGAGATCCGCCGGGCCAGCTCGACGTCTCCGCCGTCCTGGCCGCCGAAGCCCACCGGCGGCAGGCACACCGTCACGCCTGTCGGCCGGAGGTCGACCTCCGGGTCGCGGCCCGCGGCGAGCCTGCCGATGGCGTCCACCAAGGCGACACCCGCCGTGAACGAGTCGGCGCGGAAGTGCGCGCACGCCCCGGAGAACAGCACCCGCCAGTCCTCGACGCCCTCGGCCTCGTGGAACTGCCGCGGCGAGATCCGATCCGTCATCCGCCCGATCCAACCGCAACGCCCCGAGCGACGTGCCGACAACGGCGATAACGCAGGAGGATCGCGGGCCCGTGCGGGTGTGGAACCACGACGTGACCGCGGCGCGCTCGCCTCCCCGGCTCTCCCGGAAGCCGGGTTCGCGATCGATGGAAGCGGCCCGGGGTAAATCGGGAGCGACGGGCCTGCGCGGCCGATACGATCCGGCAATCTCATGGAGTAGATCAGTGGCAGATCGCCCCGCTCCGGACGGGGAGGGCGCGGGTTCGATTCCCGCCTCCATGTCCACCAACCGTGGAGTCCACCGTGTCCGACCAGATCCGCACCGCTTCCTCCGGGTACGCGACCGGTCGGCTGGCGCGGGCGTTGGCCGCGGTGGCCTCCGCGCGCGCCGAGGCCGACGGTGAGCGCGCGTTGCGCGAGGTGCGGCGCTGGGAGGACGTCGTCAACGGGATGACCGACGGCACGCTCGCGGTCGGCTCCCGCACCCCAGTCGCGAACACCCCGGCGTGGGTGACGCTCGAAGTCGCGCACGGCGGCTTCGCGACCGGCCGGTACCTGGCCGAGGCGCCGTTGTCCGAGGACGAGACGGCCCGCGTCGCGTCCCTCCCGGACGACGTGCCCGGCCGGAACGCCCGGGAACGGCTCAACCTCTGGTACCTCGGCGACGCCGGCCAGGCCGGGCTGCTCGACGCGATCCGCGACGGGCACTACCGGGTCGAGGTGCCGGAGGACGCGGCCCTGCCGGTCGTCGCGTTGCTGCTGGACACGGGTTTCCCGGAGCGGGCCCTCGACCTGATCGCCGAGCTGCGCCCGCTGATGCACCGGCTTCGGCTGACGCCGCGCTTCGCGCCGGTCGCCCGGCCGTCGGACGCCGCCGTCCGCCTCACGTCGGTGGAGGACGCAGCCGCGTCGCTGCGCTCCGTGCGGGTGCCGGCGCGGATCACCGCGATGCGCGACACGCTGACCGTGTGGGACCCGCTGTACGACCGGCTGGTCGCGTTGTGGTGTCGCACCGTCGACGGCGAGCTGCCGCACCTCGACGCGGACGGGACCGTGCGCGGCGGTTGGCCGTGTCGCACGTGGCCGGCCGAGTGGGCGGCGGCGAGGGCCCAGTGGCGCGCGGACTTCGCCGAGGCGTCCCGCACCCACGCGCTCTCGGGCAGGCAGACCAACCCGAAGAACAACTTCGCGAGACTGCGCCACGCCCTGGAGTCCTGTCCGGACGGCAGCGACGCGCTCACCGCGCGGGAGGTCGGCCGGCTCCGCCGCGCCATCGCCAACACGGTGAGCCGCCGGGGCGCGCCGGAGTCCGACCACCGCGACGCGTGGCGCACCGCCGGGGCGGCGTCCGTCGCGGCGCCGACCAAGGCCGCGCTCGCCGGTGTGCTCGCGAGCAGGCTGGACCGGTACCCGGCCGACGGCGGCCTGCCGTCGCTCGACGTCGCGTCGGCCGAGGTGTCCGAAGCCGAGACGACCGCCGAGGTCCCCCGCGGCACGACGATGCCGGACCGCCTGGTGCACAAGGCGGCGCGAGCGCTGGAAGCACCGGTGGACGAGCTGGTGCGCCTCGGCGTGATCACGTCCGGGGAAACGCTGGCGGTCGTGCTGCCGCAGCTCACCTCGCGGCTGCTCGGCACGGCGATCGACGACCCGGTCGTGGCGGGGCTGTACGAGCAGACCTACACGGCGTTCCGGCGTCGCCGCGGCCTGCTGCTGCTCAACCTCGAACACCAGGTGCGGTTCACCGAGCTGCCGTGGGTGCGGGCGCTGGAGCCGCACCGGTCACCTCGGCCGGACGGCGCGGCGGCGGCGTACGGCGCGCTGCGGCAGGTCACGATGCTGGCGCTGACCGCGTTCCCTCACGCGCTGCTGCCGAACCCGCTGGTGACCGAGCTCAGGACGCTGGCGAAGCAGGCCGCGCTGGACTTGCCGCTCGTGGAGGAGGTGGCCGCGGACATCTTCACGGGCAGCTTCACCGCCAAGTGGCGCGACGCCGCGGTGGTGGCGAGCCGGCTGCTGGCCGACACCCCCTACGCGAACTACTACGACCTGCCGGCGGACTGGTCCGAGCCACCGCGCACGGTGCTGCGCTGGGGCAAGCGGACCGCGCCGGACTTCACGGCGCTGTGCCGGGAGCGGGCGGGCGCCTCCGGTGGCTCGGTCGCGGCGAACGGCATGCTGCTGGAGCAGAGCCAGATCCTGACCACGCACAACCTCGCCGTGCTGATCGACGGCCTGGACCTGACCGACGAGGTGCGCGAACGCGCGCCGGAGTTGGCGTGGCGCGCGTTCGGTTGGCTCGTCCGCCGGCTCGACCAGCGCCCGGACCACCGGCACGCGGCGTTGATCCAGGTGAAGAACGCCGCCTACGCGTGGCGGCAGGCCCTGTTCCTGCTCAGCTTCTGCGAGCCGGCCGTGCGGCTCGCCCAGGCGGAGAGGTTGGCGGGCGAGGCGCGCGGCACCGTGCTCCAGCCGGCGGTCGACGGTCTGCTGCACGTGCTCCACGGCGGCCGTTTCACGGCGGCCGGAACGGCGCGGCACGGCGCGGGCCTGCGGTTCCTCGGCTGGTCCGACGGCTCGAACCCGTTCCTGGTCCACCCCGGCCGCGGCTGACCCGGCGGAGCGGGCGACCCCGCGACGCGATCACCGGAGCCGGTCCGGGCCGATGAGGGGACGGGACGTAGCTGTCGAACCAGTAGCCCGGGGTCGGGGCGACGTCCACGTGCCGGAAGTGGCCGGCCTCCTCCGACGAGGTCGACGCGCGTCGCGGGAGCGCGTGATCGGTGGCCGCGGCACCCGGGACTCGGCGGGCCGACCGCAGTGGAGCTCTTCGGCCGGGGTCAGGAAGACCTCGATGTCACGCGGCTCCGCACCCGCCTCGACCCCCAGCTCGGCCGGCCCATCTCCGGACAGCACACGAGGAGCCGCACGAGGGCGCGGCCTCACGCCTGTGGACGAAGTGCGAGGTCAACGGACGCACAGCGCCCGCGTCACCGTGCGGATCGGCTCTTCCGCACGGCGTCCGGCTCAGATCAGACCGAGGTCGCGGGCCCTCGCCCCGGCCTGGAAGCGGGAGTCCGCGCCCAGGACGGCCATCAGTTCCGCCACCCGCCGCCGGTAGGTCCGCACGCCGAGGCCGAGCGCGCGGGCCGCCGTCTCGTCCTTGCAGCCCGATGCCAGCAGCTCCAGCACCCGCGGCGCGAGCGCGCGCAGCTCCGCGTGCTGGGCGTCGTACACCGCGAGGTCGGTCGCCGAGCGCCACGCGGCGTCGAACAGGGACGCCACGTTCTGCACCACCGTCGGCTCCGTCACGACGCCGTAGCCGCGGCGGCCGTCCACCACGTCACCCGCCAGGATCGCGAGCCGGCGGTCGATGATGATCGTCTCGTTGATGTCGTCGCGCGTGATCCGCACCGCCGCGCCCCGCGACGAGGCGGCGCGGAGGTGCTGCGCCATCGACGGGTTCAGCAGCGCCTCCGGCCGGTACAGCTTGCGCAGCCTCGGCATCGGCGCCGGGTGGACGTCATCGCGGCGTCGCCGCGTCACCGCGAAGGTGTTCAGGTCCCTCGCGGCGCACGTGATCTCGGTCGCCGTCGCGAACAGGTGGGCCGTCCGGTTGAACAGCTCCTCGTCACCGTGGAGGACGGGCACGAAATCGAGGCTCATGCCACCCAGTCTGCGCACGGCGCAACCCCACCGCCCACGTCGGCAGGAAGTTGCCGTTCGCGGCGGGCCGCACCCGCAGGACCGAAGCTGGAGCCATGAGCACAACGATCGACGCGACGGCCGCCGGCACCTGGGAACTCGGCGACCGGACGGTCAACCGCCTCGGCTTCGGGGCGATGCGGCTGATGAGCGACGCCGACGGCGGCCCCAGCGACCGCGGGCGGGCCATCGAGGTCCTCCGGAAAGCCGTCGAGCTGGGTGTCAACCACATCGACACCGCCGCCTTCTACTTCTCCGCGCTGCGCTCCGCCAACGAGCTGATCAACACCGCCCTCGCGCCCTACCCGGACGACCTGGTCATCACCACCAAGGTCGGCCCCGGCCGCGACCCGTCCGGCGACTGGCTCCACGTCGAGGACGGGAAAGGCCTCCGCGGCCAGGTCGAGGAGAACATCCGCCAGCTCGGCCTCGACCACCTCGACGTCGTCAACCTCCGCATCGGGCGGGGGCTCGAACGGGGCGAGGGCTCCATCGCGGACCGCTTCGGCGCGCTCGCCGAGCTTCGGCAGGAAGGTCTCATCCGGCACCTCGGCATCTCGAACGTGGGCGTCGAGCACCTGGAGGAGGCCCTCGCGATCGCGCCGGTGGTGTGCGTCCAGAACCAGTACGGGCTCGTCACGCGCCGCGAGGACGACGCGCTCGTCGAGCTGTGCGCGGCGCACGACGTCGCGTTCGTGCCGTTCTTCGCCATCGGGGCGGCGATCCCCGGCGCGTCGCCGTTCGGGGCGGCCGACGGGACCGGCGAGGACGTGATCGCGGACGTCGCGAAGGCGCACGACGCCACCGCCGCCCAGGTCCGCCTGGCCTGGACGCTCCACCAGGGTCCGAACGTCCTCGCCATCCCCGGCACCGGCAATCCGGCGCACGTGGCGGAGAACGTGGCCGCCGCCGGGTTGCGGCTGACCGACGAGGACATGTCCCGCTTGAACGCGATCGCGTGAACCACGGCCCGCCCGCACCGCCGCGTCCTCACCGACCGCGGCGGTGCAGGCGGATCGCCGAGATCAGGAAGAAGACGCCGCCCACGGCCGCGTAACCGGCGACGTTGGTGAGCGTCGCCGTCGTCCCGGCGGCCTGCGCGATGAAGGTCGTGCCGGCGACCGCGGAGAGCCCACCGCTGAGGATCATCGCCCACTGGCCGCCCAGCCGGTGGCGCAGGACCGCCACGATCAGCTGCACGATCCCCGCCGTGATCGCCCAAGCGCCCCACACCCGCAGAACGCCCGGGATGCCGGAGGTGGCGGCGACGGCCAACCCGATGGCGGCGAGCAGGCTCAACGCCATGTTGGCGTAGAGCGCCACCCGAGGTCGCGCGGCGTTCGAGGAGCGGAAGTCGATCACGGCGGCGGCGACGTCGAACAGCGGGTAGGCCACCAGCAGCGCGATGCCGACGGGGGTGAGCGTCGAGGCGGTGAGGGAGAGCAGGCCGGTCCAGACGATCGCGAAGCCGAATCGGACGTAGTAGAGGTTTCGCAGCGCCTTGGCGCTGCCGGCGATCTCGGCGACCGGGTTGCCGGCTTGGGTGGAGCTGGACATCGGGTTCCTCTTTCGACGATCGAGGCGGGTGACGGCTCGAGGTAGACAGAACGATCGGTACACCTGAGAGCGTGCGGCAGGTTCGCGCGCCTGTCAAGACCGACCGTTCTATCTGCTAACCTCGGGACCGGGCCTCGAAGGGGGAAGCGGATGTCGGAAGCGCGAACGCGGCTGCTCACCACGGCCGGCGGGCTGTTCTACGCCGAAGGGCTCCACTCGGTGGGCATCGACCGCATCATCGCCGCCGCGGGGGTCACCCGAGCCACCCTGTACCGGCACTTCCCGGGCAAGGACGACCTCGTCGTCGCCTACCTGACGCTGGCCGACGAGGCGATCCGCGCGCGCGTGGACGCCGCCCGGACGCAGGGCCTCTCCCCCGACGACGTCGTCCGCACCGTCGCCCGGTCCATCGCCGACGACATCCAGCGCCCCGACTTCCGGGGCTGCGCCTTCCTCAACGCCGCCGCCGAGTACCCCCACCCGACCCACCCGGTCCACCAGGCGGTCCTCAGGCACCGGCAGTGGTTCCTGGCCACGATCACCGAACTCCTCGACGCCACCGGGGAAACCGACCCGGAAGCCGCCGCCCGCCACTTCGTCATGCTGCGGGACGGCGCCATGGCAGCAGGCTGCCTGACCGACCCGAAACCGATCGGCGAGACGTTCCTCCTCGGGGTCGAAGGCCTCCTCGAGCACCGCGGTCGGTAGCCGAACTCGGGAGTGCTGCCGTTCGACGTTCCGGCCGCCGGGATGCCAGGGCGTGCGATCGCGGGCACAGGCGCGCGCGCCTCAGCCCGGGTGGGAGACGTACCCGCCGGCCCAGTGGCCGCCGAAGTCCACCGGCTTGCCCGCCATGTCCCACCGGAGGAGGTTGTCCTCGCCGGTGCTCACCAGCAGGTCGCGGATGGCGCTCGTCATCGGCCCGGGATGCTCCTCGTGCCAGGAGTCCCGGTTGTTGTAGGCGACCCGCCAGTCGTCCGGGTCCGCCGAGTCGGTGATCCACCAGAACGTTCCCCCAGCTCCGTTGGTCCCCCACGGGTAGAGGCCACCGGGCTCGGGGAACAGCCGGTACGGGACACCTCGCAGGTAGTCGAGGTCCTCGTCGCCGAAGATCTCCAGCAGTTCGTCGTTGTGCGCCTTGACGTTCGCGCACTCCTCGGCGCTCTGACCGGGGTTGAAGAACTGGATGGCGCCGCGGAAACCACCGGAGGGGAACCTCGTGAGGAACTCCTTGTAGTCGCCGGGGAGCGGTGTTCCCAGCTCGCGCTCGACGGTGGCCCAGTCCAGCTCCGGCCGGAAATCGCCGGCCCGCCACCCGACGAGCTCGCAGATCTCGTCCACGTACGACCGCCTTGGTGCGTCTGCCACGGGTTCTCCTGGTCGCCGTCAGGCCGTCCGATCGGGGAACGAGCTCCTCCACGACGTTACCGGTGGCGATGTCGCACCAGTGCCGTGGCAGGCGGCCTTTGCCCCGCGGGGCCGGAGCACGCGGCCGGCCGAGCCGTTGACGCCGGCCGCCATCGCCGCCGAAGTCCACCTCCGCGCGTGCCACTTCGTCCGCGTCTTCCGCGCGGCGACCGGCGGGACGCCCCACCGGCACCTCACCCGGCTCCGCATCGAACGGGCGCGAACCGCGCCAATCCGGCGCACGTCCCGCGCCGGGCACGTCGCCCGGTTTCGGAGTGGCCCGATCCCGACGGTCGGGACCCCGTCGGCGCGGTGCGCGCGTTCCGCACCGGGCGGTCGTCGGCCTCGCACCCACGGCCGGCGGCGGCACGGCGATCCACCGGCACGGCACCTACCGCGCCCGCCGGGGACTGGGGCGGCCGGCGAAGCGCGTCATGCACCGCGTCATGCACCAGATGGCGGACGGCCTCGCCGCCCACGCCGCGACTCTCCCCGACCAGCCCTGGAGCGAGGTCGGCCGGCGAGCCCGGTCGGCGACGGGGCGGTGCGGCGGTCAGGCCGTCACGCCGCGGTGGCGCTGGTAGTGGCGGGCGGAACGAGCGCGGTTGCCGCAGCCCGCCGAGCACCACTCCCGACGGGGGTGGTGCTTGAGGAAGTACAGGACGCAGCCGGGGCCGAGGCAGGCGCGCAGCTGGTGGCGGGTGTCCTGGCTGAAGAGCGCGACGGCGTCCTCGGCGATGGCGGAGACGGCGGCGGAGGCGGCCTGCCCGCCGGTGCGCGCGTGACGTGAGGGGACCTGGCCGGGCGTCCAGGACAGCGCCGACCAGTGGGGCGTGTGACCGGCGGCCCGGTTGAGCTCGGTCACGGCCGCTTCGAGGCCGCGGGTGTCGGAGGCGGCTGCCGGGCGCGGGTCCCCGGTGGCCTCGGTCGCCAGCCGGCGCAGCGCGTCGCGCAGGCCGATCAACCGGTGGCCGAGGCGGTCGAGGTCGGACGCGGTGAGCGCGTCGAGGTCGCCCGGGGTCATCAGGTCCGTCCTGGCGCAGACGGCGCGCAGCCAGGCCCTGGTGCCGTCGGGATCGCGCAGCGCGTCGTGCACGCCGTCGCGGTCGGCCCAGACGGTGTTCATCAACTCCACCGGGAGCGGCTCGCCCAGCAGCGGCGCGTCCGTGTCCATGCCGTCGAGGCTACTCCACTTCTAACGGTTGCAGAGGTCTTCATCCGTTGACAACGGGCGGGTGCGCGTGCCATGGTCCTTCTAACGGTTGCTGACGCGCGCAAACGTCAGAACCGGTGATCGAAGGAGTGCTCCCGCATGACCGATCCCGACACCGCGGGCTTCCACGAGGGCGAGTTGGCCGTGCAGCGCCGCGCGGGCGTCTCGAGGGACGCTGCCCGGCTCGCGGGCATGGTGGCGCCCTCCCGGCTGAGCGGCGGGGCGACGCGGTTCCTGGCGGAGCGCGCCTTCGCCGCGATCACCGCACGCGACACCGGCGGCTCGCTGTGGCTCTCACCGCTCACCGGGCCGCCGGGGTTCCTCCGCGTCGACTCCCCCACCACCCTCACGGTGCGGACGTCGCCGGCCGAGGGCGATCCGCTCCGCGGCCTGCCGGCGGACCAGCCCGCCGGTCTGATCGTGGTCGAGTTCGCCACCCGCAGACGTTTGCGCGTCAACGGCGCCCTGACCGACGCCGGGGACGAACTGCGCGTCGAGGTGGAGCAGGCGTACGGCAACTGCCCCCAGTACATCCAGGCCCGACGCCTCCACAGCGCGCCCGGCACATCCAGGAGCGCCGCGCCGGTCCGACGCGGCACGGACCTCGCGCCGGACGACGTCGACCTGATCCGCCGGTCCGACACCTTCCTGGTCGGCACCACCCACCCCACCCGCGGCAACGACGCGTCGCACCGCGGCGGGGCGCCCGGATTCGTCCGCGTCGAGGACGGGGGGCTGCGGTGGCCGGACTACTCGGGCAACAACATGTTCAACACCCTCGGCAACCTCCGGTCCGACCCCGACGCCGCGCTGCTGTTCTGCGACTTCGCCACCGGCCACACCCTGCACCTGTCCGGCCGGGCCGAAGTGGAGTGGACCCGTCCGGGCGTTCCCGGCGACGACGACCGCACCGGCCGCCGCGTCCACTTCACCCCCCGGCACGTGGTCGCCGGCCGACTGCTGCCGCTGCGGGCCGACTCCGTGGCCCCGTCCCCCTACAACCCGCCGCTCACCGCACCGCGAAGGACAGCCCAGCCATGACCGACGCACGCCCGCCGTTCCCGCCGTTCGACGTCGACGGCGCCCTGGCCAAGGTCCAAGCCGCCGAAGACGCCTGGAACACCCGCGACCCGCACCGCGTCGCCCTCGCGTACACCGAGGACTCGGTGTGGCGCAACCGCGACGTCTTCGTCACCGGCCGCGCGGAGATCGTCGAGTTCCTCACCGCGAAGTGGGCTCGCGAACTCGACTACGTCCTGCGCAAGAGCCTGTGGGGTTTCCGCGGCAACCGCATCGCCGTCCGCTTCCAGTACGAGTGGCGCGACGCGGAGGGCCGGTGGTCCCGCTCCTACGGCAACGAGCTGTGGGAGTTCGCCGACAACGGCCTGATGAGCCGCCGCGAGGCAAGCATCAACGACGTGCGCATCGACGAAGCCGACCGCCGCTACTTCGGGCCCCGCCCGCAGGACGAGCGGGGCCCCGGCCACGACATCCCGCTCGCCTGACCACCGGGCCCGCGACCGGGGTCGGCGCCGGACGACGCCACCGGTCGGCCCAGGTCCGTCCACAGAGGACGCGGCGGGCGGACCTGGGTCGACCGGGTGGTCGAGGCGACGAGCCGGCGGTGGCGTCAGACCACCCGCTCGTTCCCCCCGTCGACCGGCACCTGCGCACCCGTGGTGCAGGCGAAGGTGTCCGAGCACAGCTCCGCGATCACCCGGCCGACCGCCGCGCTGGTGATCTCGGCGCCCAGCAGGTTGCGCCGCTTGTAGGCCTCGACGCTCAGGCCGTAGTGCTCGGCGCGCCGGGCGAGCACCTCGGCGGTCCACAGGCCGGTGTCGAAGACCGCGTCCGGGTGGACCGCGTTGACCCTGATGCCGTCGGCCGCCCACTCCAGCGCGGCGACCCTGGCCAGTTGCGTGACCGCCGCCTTCGAGGCCGAGTACGCCGCCGCGCCCGGTCCGGGGGCGGGCACGTTCTTGGAGGCCACGACCACCACCCGCCCGCCGCGCGGCGCGAGCTTGAGCAGCGGGTGCGCCTTGGCGAACAGGACGGCGATCGCGTCCGCGTTGACCGACATCGCGTGCCGCCACGTGGCCGGGTCCAGCTCGGCGATCGGGGTGTTGGCCGGGAACACCCCGGCGGACGCGACCAGCACGTCCAGCCCGCCGAACCGCGCCACGCCCCGGTCGATCGCGGCCTCGACCGCGGCCGGGTCGGTGACGTCGACCTGGAGGCCGAGGTAGTCCGCGCGGCTCTCGGTCGGCGTGAGGTCGAGGCCGATCACGCTCGCGCCCTTGGCCCGCAGCGCGTCGACGCACGCCCGGCCGATGCCGGACGCCGCGCCGGTGACCAGCGCGACCTCGCCGGTGAACTCTGCCGGCGCGCCGGAGAGCCGCAGCTTGGCCTGCTCCAGCTCCCAGTACTCCATGTCGAAGAGGTCTCCCGGCGGCAACGCGCGGTACCCGCCCAGCTCCTCCCCCCGCTCGATGACGTCGATCGTGTGGGCGTAGACGTCGTGGGCGATGTCGGCGTCCTTGGCCCGCCTGCCGACCGAGAGCATGCCGAGCCCGGGGTCGAGCACGACGCGCGGCGCCGGGTCGAGCATGGTCAGGCCCGGTCCCGCGTGCTCGTCGAAGTACCGGCGGTAGTCGGCCGCGTAGCCGTCGACGTCGTCGCCGATCAGCGGGACGCGCTTGGTGCGGATCACGTGGTCTGGGGTCGCCGGGCCCCGCGTGGCCACGTCGGCGAGGTCCGGCCGGGCGACGAAGGCCATCGTGGCGGCGTCGGCGTGCCGGCTCACGATCATCGGCGCGCCGGCGACGTCCGAGATCCGCCTGCGGAGACCGGCGAGCCGGTGGCGGTCGACCGGGGGCGCGGGCACGGACCTCCGCTCGGGCCGGTGCCGGGACAGGTACGCCTCGGCGTCGCCGACCAGCTCGACGTGCCGGTCGTAGGCCTGCCTGGTGTCCTCCCCGAACGTGAACAGGCCGTGGTTGAGCAGCACCACGCCGATGGTGCGCTCGCCGACGTGCCGGGGGAAGATCTCCGCGCACGCGCGGGCGAGGGCGAACCCCGGCATCACGTAGGGGATCACCACGACGCGGTCGCCGAAGACCTCCTCCACCAGCGGTTTGTCCAGGTTGGTCAACGTGATCACGGCGTCGGCGTGGCTGTGCAGCACGGCCGGGTGCGGCAGCACCGCGTGCAGCAGCGTCTCCACGCTCGGGTCGGGCGCGTTCGCGTCCAGCAACGCGCAGCGCAGCTCGTTCATCATCGCGGAGTCCGGCAGGCTGGGCACCGTCAGCAGCTCGCGCAGGCGGTCCAGCCGCAGCGGTGCGAACCCGGCCCGCTCGATGGTCGCGAGGTCCCAGCCGCTCCCCTTGACGTGCAGCACGTCCACCGGACGGCCGGTGATGTCCGCGGTGGACGTCTTGACCGAGGTGTTGCCGCCGCCGTGCAGCACGAGGTCCGGCTCGCGGCCGAGCAGCCGCGACCCGTAGACGCACGCGTCCAGCTCGTCGGAGTGCGTTTCCGTTTCAGCCCAGCGGTTTTCCACAGATCGTCCGTTCGTCGGTGACGATGGCCGTGACCAGGTCGGCCGGGGTGACGTCGAAGGCGAAGTTCAGCGCGGCGGTCGCGCGGTCCCCGACGACCTCCGCCGGGTCCCGCACCTCGATCTCGACGTGCGCGCCGTCGGGGGTGGCCAGGTCGATGGTCGACTCGGGCGCCGCGACGACGAACGGGATGCCTGCCCGCGCCGCGGCCAGCGCCAGCGGGTAGGTGCCGATCTTGTTGACCACGTCGCCGTTGGCCGCGATCCGGTCCGCGCCGACCACGACCGCGTCGGCCAGGCCCTTGGCGATCACCGTCGGTCCCGCCGAGTCGACCACGACGGTGTGCGCGACGCCCATCCCGGCGAGTTCCCACGCCGTCAACCGGCTGCCCTGCAGCAGCGGGCGCGTCTCGTCCACGTAGACGTGGCCCAGCGCGCCGTTCTCGTGCAACGCCCGCACCACGCCGAGGGCGGTGCCCCACTCGACGCACGCCAGGGCGCCCGCGTTGCAGTGGGTCTGCACGTTGACCGGTCCGCCGAGCCGCTCGACCAGCCACTGCGCGCCGCGCAACCCCAGCGCGCGGTTGCGGCGGATGTCGTCTTCGAGGACGTGGACGGCCTCGGCGACCACCGCGTCGAGGCCGTCGTCGAGCCGGGCCAGCACCCGGTCCACGCCCCAGGCGAGGTTCACCGCCGTCGGCCTGGCGGCCCGCAACCGCGCCGCCTCCGCGCGCACGTCCCCGCCACCGCCGGCGGCCAGCGCCACCCCGAGCGCGCCGGCGACGCCCAGCGCGGGCGCGCCCCGGATCGCCAGTCTCCTGATCGCGTCGACGAGCTGGTCGACCGTGTCGATCCGCAACGTCGTCACGACGTCCGGCAGCAGGGTCTGCTCGATCGCGATGATCCGGCCGTCCACCCAGTCGATCGTCCGCATGGCTGAAGTCTCCCGGTCAGGCGCCGGTCGGAGAAGGATGATCACTCCGTCGGCACATCGGTGGTGGTGGTCGCGCGTCACACGACCGCGACGATGGTGCCGACGCCCAGCGCGCACAACGCGGCGGAGCTCAGGCCAGCCAGACGAACGCCACCACCGCGTCGATCATGCCGAGCAGCATGATCGTGCCCACGTTGATGGCCTCGGCGGGCAGGAACTGCGGCACCACGGCCAGGAAGAACAAGCCGACCTTCGGGTTGAGCAGGCAGGAGAGCACACCCGACCGGAACGACGGCCCCCACCGCCACTGCACCGGGCCCTCACCGCAGGTGTCGGCCACCTGGTCGCGTTGCAGGAATCCCACCACTCCCAGGTACAGCAGGTTCAGGCCACCGACGATCTTCACCACCAGGAACGCGGTGGGCGAGGAACTCAGCAGGTCCGCCAACCCCAGCGCCACGGCCGCCGCCCAGAACAGCGAGCCGATCCCCGATCCCGCGGACGCGAACACGCCGAACCGCGCGCCGCCCAGGCCGTACCGCAGCACGAGGAAGGTGTCCGGTCCGGGTGTGATGGCCAGCAGCAGGCACAGGCCCGCGAACCCGAGCACCGCTCCGGCGGTCGCGCGCGCTCACCCGCCGATCGTGACGCCGAGGCCCTTGCCGTACTGGCGCACTTCGGCGCGGGCCGCCGCGAGGGCGTCGAGGGTCAGGCCGGGCATCACCGACTCGACGTAGTCGGCCATCGCGGATTCCCGGTCGATCAGGTCGGTGTCGCGCCACCGCCGCGCCAGCTCCTCGTGCCGGTCCCGGTCGGGTAGCGAGAGGCCGAGCTCCTGCGCCCGCGCCTGCGCCACGGCCGGGTCGAGCAGCATCTGGAAGTCGAGCGAACCCGGTTCCGGGGACAGCACCTCGACGTCCAGCCGGGCAGTCGTGCTCGCCGACCCAGCGCAGGGTGTCCACGACCTCGT
This sequence comes from Actinosynnema sp. NPDC023794, assembly GCF_040639675.1. Lineage (NCBI taxonomy): Bacteria > Bacillati > Actinomycetota > Actinomycetes > Pseudonocardiales > Pseudonocardiaceae > Actinosynnema > Actinosynnema sp. NPDC023794. The sequence goes on from NZ_JBFAFR010000007.1 coordinate 84,056, forward strand.
CCAGGTGCGGTCGCAGGAACGGGAAGCTGGTTTGCACCACCGCGTACAGCGTGCCGTCGGGGCGGATGACGAAGAGGCCGGGCTCGCTGAACTCGTTCGGCTGGCCAGCGCGACCTCGTCGGGCACGAGGTCGCGGCCTGCTGGCAGGAGGTGCTGGGCGAACCGCCGGGCGAGGGCGGCTTCTTCGAGGCGGGCGGCGGTTCGTACGACGTGATCCGGCTGCTGTCCCTGCTGCGCGCCAGGTACGGGTACGCCGTGTCGTTCGGTGACTTCATGGTCGACCCGACCGTCGCGGGCCTGGCGGCACGGTGCCGGCGAGCGCGTCCGGCGGAGCAGGCGATCTGGGCCTACCAACCGCGGGCCGCGGCGGCGCCGCGGTTGCGGCTGGTCCTCTTCCCACCGGTGGGCGGCGGGGTGTCCTGCTACTCCCCCCTGATCCGCGACCTGCCGGTGGACGTCGAGGCGCACGTCGTCGGCTTCGACGCACCGCAACCCGACGAGGCGCTGACGTTGACCGACCTGGCGCGCCGCTGCCTGGAGCGGCTGCCCGCCGACGTCCGGTCCGGTGACGTGCCGCTCGTGCTGGGCGGGTGGTCGTTCGGTGGCGCGCTGGCCTTCGAGGCGGCACGCCTGTGCGGCGAGGAGGTGGCACGCGTGGTGGTGGTCGACACGCCGGTGTCGGCGGGCTCGCGCGCCTTCGACGAGCCGTCGCTCGACGGGTTCGCCGCGGACGTGCTGGAGACCAACGGTGTGGCGGTCGACGCGGAGCAGGTGGCCGCGGACCCGACGTTGGCGAACAGGGTCGAGGTGTACCGCCAGAACCTGGCGCTGCTGCGCGGGTGGACGCCGGACGCGGCCGGGCCGCCGGACGTGCCGGTCGTGGAGTGCCGCGCGGAACGGCGCCCGGCCGAGCGCGATGCCGACGCCTGGAGCCGGGTGGCGGAGGTGGCGGACGTGGTGTCCTGGAGGGCGGGCACTTCGACGTGTTCGGTGGCGACAACGCCCGCTCGGTGCTCGCGGCGATCAGGGGTGTGCGGTGATGGCGGTCGACGTGCGTGGCGCAATCGCCCGGGAGCTGGGGGCCCGCGGGTTCACCCTGTCCGGTGACGAGCACGAGGTGGACCTGATCAGCGCCGGGGTGAACTCGGCGACGCTGATCCAGGCCCTGTCCGCGTTGGAGGAGGTCTTCGACGTCGACCTCGACACCGAGCGGCTGTTCTCGGCGCGCGTGACCGTGACCCGTCTGGAGGCGGAGATCACGCGCGCCTTGGCGTCGCCGTGAACGGGCCGTCGTCAGGTCGTGTAGTCGGCGTTGATCCGGACGTAGCCCTCGGTGAGGTCGCAGCCGTACACGGTGAACGCGCCGTCGGCGATGCCCAGGTCGATGTTGATGACGACCTCGTCGGCGCCGAGGTACTTGGCCGCGCGCTCCAGCAGCGCGTCGCTCGGCTCCTCGGGGTGCATGGGCAGGTCGTCGAAGAGGATGCGGACGTTCTCGGGAACGATGTCGGTCTCGTCCTCGAGCTTGCCGATCGCCATGGCGATGCGGCCCCAGTTCGGGTCGCAGCCGTGCACGGCGGTCTTGACCAGCGGGGAGTTGACGACGCTCTTGCCGACCAGCTTGGCCTGCGCGTCGTCGCGGGCGCCGGTGACGCGCACCTCGATCAGCTTGCTAGCGCCCTCGCCGTCGGAGGCGATGTCCCGCACCAGGTGCAGCGCGCAGTCGTAGAGGGCCTGCTCGAACGCGGCGTTGTCGACGGGGCCTGCCAGGCCGTTGGCGAAGATCGCCGCCGTGTCGCTGGTCGAGGTGTCGGTGTCGATGCTCAGCGCGTTGAACGTGCGGTCGACGACGCGGCGGAACGCGGCGTCCAGCTCGGCGCCGTCGATGTCGGCGTCGGTGAAGAAGAACGCGAGCATGGTGGCCATGTTCGGCTCGATCATGCCGACGCCCTTGGCGATGCCGACGAGCACGGCGTCGCCGACGCGGACGTGGCAGGTCTTCGGGCGGGTGTCCGTGGTCATGATCGCCGTCGCGGCGCGTTCGTAGTCGGCCTCCGGGAACGGCCACGTCAGCGCGTCGAGGTTGGCGCGGATGCTCTCCATCGGGTAGGGCCGGCCGATCACGCCGGTCGAGCCGATGACCACCTCTTCCGGCGCCACGCCGGCGATCTCGGCCACGCGGCGGCGCACCTCGACGGCGTGGGCGGCGCCCGTTCGCCCGGTGGCGACGTTGGCGTTGCGCGAGAGCACCACCATGCCCCGGCAGTGGCCGGTCGCCGCGGACTCGCGGCTCAGGACCACGCTGGGACCGGCGAACCGCGACTTGGTGAACACCGCGGCCGACCGCGCCGGCACCTCCGAGACCACGGCGGCGAAGTCGTCGCCGACGTCCTTCAGCCCCATGTTCTTCGTGATCCCGCGAAAGCCCCGCGGCACCGCCGTCTCCGTCATGGACACCTCAGATCTGCTCGTGTGCGGCCACCCCGCCCAATGGATGGGCATACCTTACACTGCATAGTCAACATACGCTCTGGCGACAGAGAGCGGAGTCTGCCGACGACGTGTTGCATAACTATCCACAGCGCGCCCGTCCTTCGATCGGGTGAGTCGGCCGCGTCTCCCACGATTCGGGAGGTTTCCGGCCGCGCATTGCCCCCGCGGCGCGCGCTGCGCGACGCCGGCGTCCGCGCGCGGACGCCGGGGGACGCGTGGCGGGCACTGGGGGCATCGGCGCTTCGGCTTGCGCGACAAGGGGTTTCACCGCGGATCGCGCCACGTCCGCCGTCCGCGTCCGACGCTGTCCGGGCGAGCCAACCCGGACCGACGACACGGCGGTGTTCCGGTTCCCCGCCGTGCGCTCTTCTCCCTTCCCGTGGAGGACGGTCGGCAATGACAAGTCTTGACACCTCGGCCAGAGAGACGCTCGCCGTGCACGCGCACGACGGCGTCGTGCGGATCGCCTTCGACGGCACGCACCGGTCCAACGCCATGAGCAGCGCCCGGACGCGGGCCCTCACCGAGATCCTGCGCGAGGTGGAGGCCGACGACGACGTCGCGGCCGTGGTGTTACACGGCGGCGGGGGCGACTCCTTCGCCGTCGGCGGTGACTTCCACGAGGTCAGCCACTTCTCCGGCGGTGACGAGGTCGACCACTGGATCGACAGCATCACCGACCTCTACGTCGCGAGCCTGGAGACCGCCAAGCCGACCGTGGCCGCGATCGAGGGCTACGCCATCGGCATCGGCCTGCAGCTCGCGCTGACGTGCGACTTCCGCGTCGGCGCGGACACGTCGGTGCTGCGGATGCCGGAGTTCCAGCTCGGCATCGCGTGCAACTTCGGCGCCTACACGCTGGAGCGCTCGGTCGGGCGGCACGTCATGCAGAACATGCTGCTGTCGTGCGAGGAATGGCCCGCGGAACGCGCGCTGCGCGACGGGCTGCTGCACCAGGTGGCGCCCGCGGCGGAGGTGTCGGCCGCGGCGCTGGCGCGGGCCGCCGCGTTCGCCGAGTACAACCCGGTCGCCGTGCGCGGCACCAAACCGCAGATGAACGGCGACTACGTCGAGGGGTTGCACGTGCTGCGGGAGACCGCGAAGAAGTCGCACCGCGCCGGGTTCGCCTCCGGTCGCCCGCAGGAGCGGATGCGCCGCATCGTGGGGCAGGCGTGAAGGGAGCGTGGGCGGTCGTCGCCGACCGGCGCGTCCCGGGGCTGGAGCGGTTCACCGAGCCCGTGCGGGTCGGTGACCTGTTCGTCTACCACCGGGGCGGCACGAGCCTGCCGTCGACCGCGCCGTTCGAGATCGACGTGCGCACGCTGGCCGCCTCCGCGCCGGACGGCGAGCTGCCCGCGGAACCCGTGCAGCGGACCGTGATCCGGGTCGCCGAGGGCGAGGTGCCGGCGTCCACGTCGGTGTTCAACGAGGAGGCGGTCTACGCCGCGGAGGGCCCGGCGGGCGGGTTCGCCCAGCCCAGCTGTCCGGATTGGACGGTGTGATCGGCGCCATCGCCGCCGACCGGCCGGGCGCGGGTTACGCGACGTTGCTGTCCGGCGGCATCGACTCGGGAACGGTGACCTACCTGGCCGCCGCACGCGGGCTCGACGTCGTGCCCTACAGCGTCGGCACGCCGTGGGGCGACGAGTTCGCCGACGCCCGGGAGCTGTGCGACGCCGCCGGCCTCGGGATGCGGGAGGTGCGGCTGGACGAGGACGCGATCGTGCGCGCCATCCCCGCCGCCGTGCGGTGGCTGGGCACGGCCGCCGCGGAGGTGGTCGAGGTCGCGCTCACGGCCACCGCCGTCTACCAGGCGGGCGTGCTGGAACCGGGTCGCGTGCTGCTCACCGGCTACGGCAGCGACCTGATCGACGCGGGCCTCTTCACGCCCTTCGAGCGCCCGGAGGAGCTGATCGAGCAAGGGCTGGAGTCGATCCGGCGCACCCGCGTCAGCGGCGAGCTGTCCAACCGGATGCCGATGGCGCACGGCGTCGAGGCGTTCCACCCGTTCTGGACCCTGCCGGTGATGCGGGTCGCGCACGAGACCACGCCCGCGTGCAAGGTGCGCGAGGGCCGGGAGAAGTTCCACCTGCGGTCGGCCATGGCCGAGCACTCGCACCGGGGATCGCCTGGCGGCGCAAGATCGCCGTGCACCACGGCGGCGGGCTCCAGGACGGCATCCGGCGGCGGGTCGCGGCCGACCTGGGCGAGTCCGATCCCGAGCGCGTCTACCGGGCGTGCTTCGCGGAGCTGCTTTCCCTGGCCGGGCAAGGGTATTTGGACGACTGGGACGCGCAAGAGATCTACACCGCCGCCGTCGCGGCATCCCGATGAGTGAGGAGAGTGGTGTCGTGGAAGGCAGCTGACCGAATCCGGCTCGGCGCGGTGCTGGCCGCGGGAGCCGGCGAGCCGATCGAGGAGTTCGTGCCGCGGGTGCGGGAAGCGGCGCTGGCGCGCGGCGTCGTCCTGGTGCGGGGGCTCGACTTCGACGAGCCGTCCTTCCAGCACCTGGTCCACCTGCTCGGGCAGACCGTCGACCACAAGTTCGGCGAGGGCCGGGCCGACCTGCTCAAGCTCAACGCGTCGCGGGACGAGGGCAAGGTCGTGACGGGCCGCGGCCCGCTGCCGCCGCACGCCGACGGGCTGCTGGTCGGTGAGCAGGTCGACCTGATCGTGTTGTTCGCCAAGGACTTCTCCGACGAACCCGGCTCCGGCGAGACCACGGTGTGCGACCAGTTGGCGGCGTGGCGGGAGATGCCGGAGCACTTGGCGGAGGCGCTCGCCGAGGGCAAGCTGGAGCACCTGGTGGAGGAGCGCGGCTACTTCCCCCAGGTGCCCGCCGACTGGTACGAGATCGCCACCACCCGCGACTACGGCCGGGTCCGGTCGCTGGACCTGGCGCTGCGGTTCGGGCCGGACGTGCCGCGCGGCCGGCTGGTGCGCCTGGCGGGCGTGGACGAGGCCGCGTCGGACAAGTTCTTCGAGGAGCTGTCGGACCACCTGCACTCCCCGCGCTACCTCTACCAGCACCGCCGGCAGCCGGGCGACCTGCTGGTGATCGACAACCAGCGCACCCTGCACGGGCGCACCGCGATCAGCTCGGACGGCGTCCGCCTCCTGTTCCGCGGCCAGGTGACCCTGCCGAACGCGTCCTGACCGCCGGGCGTCCGGATCCCGTCGGGCCGGCGGGATCCGGGACGGCGTCACGCCGGGCGGGTGGTATCGCACCTTCGGGTGGACGGTCGGTTCCGCCGTTCCGCGACGCCGGCGCTTCGCGCGATGCTGGCTCACAGGCCCGCCCCGGGCCGACGAGAGCCGCAGCCGAGGACAGGACGGGCAGTCGTGGCAGTGCCGTCGGACGAACCGGTCGAGAACGCGTCGGAGCACCGCTCGGTCAGCCGTCGCGCCGTCCTCGGCGGGCTGGGGGCCGCCGGGCTCGCCGCCGGCCTGCCCGGCGCCGTCGCCTACGCCGAGAACCGCGCGGACCCGGCGCCGCCGGGCTCGCGGCGAGCACGGGCGTACCGGATCCGCGAACAGGCGGCGGCGCGCCAACTACGGCTGCCGGCGGCGCAGCACCACGACAACGGTGACGAGGCGGCCCACCCCGACCTGATCGGCAACTACGGCAAGGGGCTGCCGCACGACGGGCTGGGACGCGTGGACCCGGCCGCCTACGCCGGCATGGTGCGCGCGGTCTCCGGCGACGAGCCCGGCGACCTGGACGGGATCGTCGTGGACGGGCCGGTCGGGCTGACCAACCCGCACGCCGCGTTCACCTACGGCCTGGTCGGCGCCGACTCCCACCAGCTGACCGTGCCGCCGCCGCCACCGTTCGCCGGCGCGACGACGGCGGCGGAGATGGTCGAGCTGTACTGGCAGGCGCTGTGCCGCGACGTGCCGTTCGCCGCCTACGACACCGATCCGCTCATCGCCGCCGCCTGCCGCGACCTGTCCCGCCTCACCGGCTACGAGGGCCCGACCGAGCACCGGCGCGTCACACCGGCGACCGTGTTCCGCGGCCTGATGCCCGGTGCCCTGAACGGGCCGTACCTCTCGCAGTTCCTCCTGCGTGACGTCCCCTTCGGACCCGCGACGATCAAGCAGGTGTTCCGCGTGCCGGCGCCGCGCGACGACCACCTCACCGACTACGACGAGTGGCTGCGCAACATCCGCGGTCACCAGCCGGAGCGCGAGAGCGTCTACGACGGCACCGCCCGCTACCCGCGCAACGGCCGCGACCTCGCCGAGTACTCCCGCCTGAACTTCGCCCACCAGCCCTACCTGATGGCCACCCTCCTGCTGATCGACCAGGGCCCGGACGCCTGGGACCGCGACAACCCGTACCTGCGCGCCGCCACCCGCCCCGGCGTCACCTTCGACTGGTCCCACCCCCTCGACCTGGTGACCCGCGTCGTGCAGGCCGCCCAGCTGGCCGCCTGGTTCCAGAAGTGGTGCGTGCACCGCAGGCTCCGCCCCGAGGAGTTCGCCGGTCACGCCCACAACCACGCCCTCGGCCGGACCGACCACCCCCTGCACCCGCAGCTGCTCGACGCCGAGGCGCCGGACCGCGTCCGGGCCGAGCACGGCACCCTGCTGCTGCCCATGGCCTACCCGAGGGGATGTCCCACCCACCCCTCCTACACCGCCGCGCACGCCACCGTCGCGGGCGCCTGCGCGACCGTGCTCAAGGCGTTCTACGACGAGGCCTTCGTCCTGCGCGACCCGGTCGTGCCCAGCGCGGACGGCACGTCGCTTCGCCGCTACCGGGGGCCGGCGCTCACCGTCGGCGGGGAACTGGACAAGCTCGCCTTCAACGCCGCCTACGGCCGCAACTTCGCCGGCGTGCACTGGCGCTCCGACACCACCGCCGGGCTGCTCCTGGGCGAGCAGGTCGCCGACCACGTGCTCACCGACCTGCGCCGCACCCTCACCGAGGAGTTCGACGGCTTCACCTACACCCGCTTCGACGGCACGACCGCGATCGTGTGACCTGACGGCGTGAACCCTTTCGAGGTGTCGGGGCCTCTTATGAGCGATGGTTACGTCAAGAGGGACACGTGCGACGGGTTCGCGGCGTGCTGCGGGGGGTGGACGTGGTTGACCGTGGTTGGGCGAGCGAGCAGCTCATCGAGGCCGCACAGGGTGGTGACCTGGAGTCGCTCGCCGCCGTGGTGCACGGTGCTCATCCGCACGTGCTGCGCTTCGCCGGGCACCTGTGCGCCTCGCCGCAGGACGCCGAGGACGCGGCGCAGGAGGCGTTGATCGTCCTCTACCGCAAGATCGGCTCGTTGCGGGCCACCGCGGCGCTCGCGTCCTGGATGTTCCGGGTGGTCCGGCACGAGTGCCTGCGCCGCGCCCGGCGGCTGCTCGACCGCTACGACGAGGCCGGCGTCGTCCCGGTGGCGTCCGCTGAGGACGAAGTCCTCCGGCGGCTGGAAGCCGAACGCGTCGCGGAGGCGATCCGGGCGCTGCCCGACGTCCAGCGCCGCGTGCTGATCATGCGCGACGTGCTGGGCCGACCCGGACGGGCGGTCGCCGAGGCGCTCGGGCTGAGCACCCCGGCGATGAAGTCCCACCTGCACCGGGCCCGGACCGCGCTCCGGCTCAGCCTGGGTGGCGGGGCAGTCCCGCCCTCGCCGTCCGGCCCGAACTGACGTTCTCGACCACCCCGCTCCGAAAAGGAACCCCACCATGCTCGAAGCCGGATCACCCGCACCGCGGATGGCGCTGGAAGACACCGCGGGGCAGGCCGTCAGCCTGTCCGACTACCGGGGACGGCACGCGGTGCTGCTCTTCTTCATGCGATCCACGTCGTGCCCGGTCTGCAACGCGCACGTCCGCGACCTCGTCGAGCGCGCCGACGAACTGGCCGCCGACGACGTCCGCGTCCTCATCGCGGTCCCGGAGGACCGCGAGGCGGCGACGGCGTGGAAGGCGAAGCGCGGGATCCCGTTCCCCGTCCTCACCGGCCGCCGCGAGAGCCCTCACGAGATGGTCGGCTTGGGCAAGAAGGTCTTCGGTTCGATGCAGCAGTCCGGCAGCGTCCTCGTCGACCGCGACGGCGTCGTCCGCCACGCCCACGGCGCCACGCTGCCCACGGGCAGCTACGACAAGGAGGGGATCGCCGCGGCCGTCGCGTCGCTGCGCGCCCCGGCCTGAGCGGTCAGCTGTTCTCCAGGGCGGGAACCGGCTCCTCGACGGGGCCGGTCCCGCGCAGCGCGATCATGCCGACCACCGCGAACACCACGACGACCGAGGCGCCCGCGACGGCGACGGTGTGCAGCCCGGACGCGAAGGCGTCCCGCGCGGTGGCGAGCACGGCGTCCGCCGGCGAACCGGGCAGGGTCCCCGCCGCCTGCAGGGCGCCGGCCATGCTGTCCGTCGCCAGGGCGGCGGCCTCGGCGGGCACCTGCTCGGGAACGGCGACCTCGGCGCGGTAGACGGCCGTGCCGACGCTGCCGAACACCGCGATGCCCATGGCGATGCCGAACTCGCCGCTGGTCTCCGACATGGCCGAAGCGGCGCCCGCCTTCCGCGGTGGCACCGAGCTGACCACCATCTCGGTGCACAGCACGCCCTGCGGCCCCATCCCGAAGCTCGCGATCGCCATGCCCGCCACCACGAACGCCACCCCGCCGACCCCGGTGGCCTGCGTGAACAGCAGGATCCCGCCCGCCGCGACCAGCATCCCGAAACCGAGCACGAACTCCGGCCGGAACCGCCGCGCCAGCCGCGGCGCGATCAGCGACCCGACCACCACCGCGCCCGCCTGCGGCACCAGCCAGAGCCCGGCTTGCACCGCGGTCAGCCCGGCGACCATCTGCAGGTACTGGCTGACCAGCAGGAAGACACCGCCCATGGTGAGCGCGCCCACCAGCATGATGCTCACCGCCGCGCTGAACGCCCGGACCCGGAACAGCCGCAGGTCCAGCACCGGGTCGGCCAGGCCGCGCTGGCGGCGGACGAACACCACCCCGACCGCCACGCCGACGACGAGCACGACCACGTTGAGCAGCGACACGCCGTCCTTGGCCGTCTCCTTGAGGGCGTAGACGATCGGCAGGATCGCGCCGAGCGACAGCACCACGCTCGCCAGGTCGAGCCGCCCGGCGGCGGTGTCGCGGTACTCCGGCAGCAGCTTCGGCGCGGCGGCCAGCAGCAGGACCATGACCGGCACGGCCATCAGGAACACCGAGCCCCACCAGAAGTGCTCCAGCAGCACGCCGCCGACCACCGGCCCGATCACCATGCCGCCCATGAAGCAGCTCATCCACACCGCGATCGCGGTCCCCCGCTGCCCGGGGTCCTGGAACATGTTGCTGATCAGCGCCAACGTGGACGGCATCAGCGTCGCGCCGGCGATCCCGAGCACGGCCCGCGCACCGATCAGCATCTCCGGGCTGGTGGTGAACGCCGCCACGACCGACGCCACGCCGAACGCGGCACCGCCCGCCATCAGCAGCTTCCGCCGGCCGATCCGGTCACCCAGGGTGCCCATCGTGACCAGGAAGCCGGCGATCATGAAGCCGTAGACGTCGATGATCCACAGCAGCTGGGTGCTGCTCGGGCGCAGGTCGGCGGCCAGGTGCGGGACCGCCAGGTGCAGCACGCTCATGTCCACCGACAGCAACAGCGTCGGCAGCGCCAGCACCGCCAGCCCCGACCACTCGCGTCGTCCTGCCCTCATCGTCGTCTCCCCGGTCTCGATCGTGTCCTGTCACCTTGAGTCGAACGGCGGCGGCGCGGATCGACATCCCGGCCGGAAGTCGTCGAGAGAACTTCCGCGGGACCGGCGGCGGGACCACTCCGCGAGGAAGCGCACCAACCCGTCCGCGACGAGTCGGAAGGGACGGCCCGACCGGGAGCTTTCTCCTTCGACACGCCTGGGAGAGTGGATTTTCGTGGGACGAAACGATGACGCGAATGCGCTCCGTGACCTGGCCGGGCTGGCCACACCGATGGCGCTGCGGGTCGCGGTGACCCTGGGGTTGCCGGATCGGCTGCTCGGCGACGATTCCCCGGCCGACGACCTCGCGGTCGAGCTCGACGTCGACCCGGTCGCCCTCGAACTCCTCCTGGCCCACCTCGTGACCCTCGGGGTGCTCGAACGCACCTCCACCGGCTACCGGACGAGCGCGTACGGCGCCAACCTCCGCGTCGACGCCGGCAACGGCCTCGCCGACCTCCTGAGCCTGGACACCGCGGGAGGGCGGGCGGAACTGGCGTTCGTCGAGCTCGCGCACAGCGTCCGCACCGGTCAGGCCGCCTACCCACGCCGGTACGGGCAGGACTTCTACCGCGACCTGGCCGAGCACCCGCACCTCCGCGCGTCGTTCGACCGGCAGATGACGCACCGGTTCCGCGCCCACATCCCGCAGATCGTCGCCGGTGTCGACTGGTCCCGGTTCGCCACCGTAGTGGACGTCGGCGGCGGCGAGGGCGGCTTGCTCGCCGCGATCCTCCTCGCCCACCCCGGGATGCGCGGCCACCTGGTCGACCTCCCGCCGACCGCCGCCGGGGCCCGGCGCACGTTCAGCGCTCACGGTCTCGACGCACGGACCGAGGTGACGGCCGGCAGCTTCTTCGACCCGCTCCCCGCCGGCGCGGACGCGTACGTGCTGTTCGACATCCTCCACAACTGGGACGACGAGCACGCCGACCGCATCCTGGGCCGGTGCGTCGAGGCCGCCCACCCCGGTGCACGCGTGCTGGTCGTCGAAGGGGTCGGCGGGCTGCGGGCGAGCACCGCGAGCGACCTGGACATGCTCGTGATCTTCGGCGGGCGCGAGCGGCGGCTCGACGAGTTCCGCGCGCTCGGCTCGCCGCACGGCCTGGTCCTCGACACCGTGACCGACCTGACCGATCACCGGTGCCTGCTCGAATTCCGGCTCACGGCCGGGTGAGCGTCACCCGCGTGGCGACTTCGGCAAACTTCCAGTCCCCGTCAGTGTGAATCCACGTCTCGCCGTTAACAGATCGTGATCGTCTCGGTACCGTCCGAACAAGGGCGGGAGACCAAGGGGACGGCATGGGTGGTTCCGGGCGTGATGGAATCGGGCCACGGGTGGTCCACAACGACTTCGGCGGTCACGCGGACACCGTCGTCCAAGCCGACGTGATCAACGGTGACGTGGTCACCCGGGCGCGATCCGCCCTGGACGACGCCGCCGACCTCCTGGCGGCCGTGGTGCGCAGGCAGTGGGGAGCCGAGGCCGCCGTCCGCTCGCTGCGGCGGCCGGCGCCGTTGCGGCTGCGCTGGGCACCCACCCGCCGGCCGGTCGCCTACCCGGACGCGCCGGCGGTCGCGGGCGGCGACCTCGGCGACCTCGACCGGCTGTTCGCCTCGTTGACGAGCCGGCAGTTGGTGGTCCTGGGCGGACCGGGCGCGGGCAAGTCCGCCACCGCCCTGCTGCTCGTCCTGGACCTGCTCGAACGCCGCACGCCCCGCGAGCCCGTGCCGGTGCTGCTGTCCCCCGCCTCGTGGAACCCGCACAACGAACACCTCGAGGACTGGATCATCCGCCGGCTGGAGACCGACTACCCCGCGTTGAACGACCGGAGGGCCCACGGCCGGCACGCCGCCCGCCGCCTGGTGGCCGAGCAGCGCCTGCTGCCGCTGCTCGACGGGCTGGACGAGTTGCCGCCGGAGCTGCTCGCGCCGGCGCTGGAGGGCGTCCACCACGCGTTCGGCCCCGGTCGGCCGTTGGTCCTGACCTGCCGCGGTGACGAGTACGAAGCCGCGGTGCGCGCCGGTGGCGCGGGGCTGCCCGCCGCCGCGGTGGTCGAGCTCGAGCCGGTCGCCGCCGACGACGCGGCCGAGTTCCTCGCCACCTCGTTGCCGCAGGTCGTCCAGCGCTGGACCCCGGTGCTCGACCACCTGCGCACGACCCGGGACCCGGTGCTCGCGCGGTCGCTGTCCACGCCGTTGACGATCAACCTCGCCCGCGCCGTCTACAGCCGCGCCGACCGCGACCCCGCGGAACTCGTCGACCGGACGCGGTTCGCCGACCACACCGACCTGGAACACCACCTGCTCGACTCGCTGGTGACCGCGGTCTACGGCGCCCCGCCGACACCGCCGCCCAGGCTCGCGCCCCTGCCGCCGGGCGCCGGGCGCTACCCGGCCGACCGGGCACGTCGCTGGCTCGGTTTCCTGGCCCGCCACGCCGCCGCGAACGCGGCCGGCGACATCGCCTGGTGGCGCCTCCCCCGGCCGCGCCTCGTCCTGGCGACCGCCATCACCGGCCTGCTGTTCTGGGCGACGGTGAGCGAGAACTCCAGCATCGCGGTCGGCTTCGCGCTGGGAGTCTCGTTCACCTGGCTGATCGGCACGGTGCGGCGGCGGGCGCCGTGGCGTCACCTGCTCCTCACACCCGTGGTGCTCGGCGCGGCGACCTTCTTCATCAACTACAAGTACCCCAACTCCCCCGGCATGAACGCGGCGGCCGGGGTGGGGCTCGCGCTGCTGGTCGCCATCGCCCTGTCGGTGGACCGCCCGCCGCACCGGACGGGCCTGCGCCTGCACGGACGTGGCAAGGCCATCGTGTCCAGGATGGCCCTCGGCCTGGTGATCGCGGTCGCCGCCGTGGTCGCGGCAGCGGTCGTGCACGGGGCGGGCGGCGGCCGGGAGGTGTGGATGGCGCCTCTCGCGCTCGGGGTGATGGTGGCCGTGGCCCTGGGCATCGGCGCCTGGCTGACCACCCCGCCGGACCGGTTCAGCGTGCCCCGCCCGGACCGGTCCCTGCGAGGTGACGTCGCGTCGACCGCCGTGTGGCTGCTCGCCTGGGCCGTGGCGTTCCAGCTGCCCTTGGCGTTCGCCATCGTCGTCCTGGGCAAGTCCGTCGACGCCTCGCTGGTGGCCGCGGCGTTGAGCTTCGGCCTCGGCACCGGCCTCGGCTGCGTGGTCAACAACGCCTCGGTGCTGTACGCGGCCTCCCTGGCCTGGTGGGCGTTGCGCGGCCGGCTCCCGTGGCGGTTGATGCGGTTCCTCGACGACGCGCACCGACGTGGCGTGCTGCGGCAGACCGGCGGCGTCTACCAGTTCCGGCACACCCGCCTGCGGCGTCACCTGGCCGCGTCCGGCCGACGCCCGGTCAGTCCTCGTGAGCCTTGACCACCTTGCCGATCGCGGTGGCGGCCAGGGTGGTCGCGCCTGCCTTCACGTTCGCTCCCTCGGTCTGGTTGGAGTACGTGACGGAGTAGACGACGTTGCGGTAGCGGACGACGATCTCCGCGGTCCACTTGACCTTCTCCTGCGCCACGAGCTCGGCCTCGTCGGCGCCTTCGACGTGCACCGCGACGCCGGTGCGGACCCGGTCCTCCATGTGCTCCTTCGCCTTGTCCACGCCGGACAGCTGGTGGTTGGCGTGGTAGACGTAGCTGGTCACGATCACGAAGGCGCCGCGGACGTTGTCCTTGGCGAGCCTGCCCGAGTTGTTCCAGGTGCACTGCCCCTGGTCGTGCAACTGCCCCGTGCCCGGGTTCGCGCCGCCCGCGCTGTAGTCCATGCGGCCGGGGATGTGCGGCGCCACCTCCGCCTCCTCCAGCATCGCGCAGCCGATCGGGGCCTTCTCCAGGTCCTCGGACGTGTCCACGACCGGCTTCGCCTGGCTGTCGCCTTCGAGCTCGACGTACACGAAGTACCCGCCGACGCCCAGGCCCAGCACGAGGAGGATGACCAGCACCGCGATCAGGGGCCCCTTCCCGCCGCGCCGGGCCGGCGGTCCCCCCGGCATCCCCGGCCCACCCGGTCCCCCGGGCCCCCACTGCCCGTTGGGCATGCCCGGTCCCCCCGGCATCCCCGGTCCCCCCGGCATCCCCGGTCCCCCCGGCATCCCCGGTCCCCACTGCGGCGGGTGCGGTCCGGGTTGCGGGAACTGCCCCGGCGGCTGGAACTGCGGGTGGTGGCCGGGCTGGGGAAACTGCTGTGGCGCACCGGGGTGCGTCATCCGATCTCCTCGACCAAGGCCGTCGTGTCTCCCATGTGCGATACCACCCGCGTTTCCCGGCGAAATGTTCCCGGCAGCACGGCGGCCCGACCGCGGACCGCGCCTACCCCACAGAAGGCGCGGTGCGCAGGCGAAAACCCGCCGACGACCTCCGGATCACGACCGTACGCGGGCGCCCGCCCCCGCGGTGTCGGGTGAACGCCCTACAACGGGGTAACGGTTCGGTTGAGCTCCGCGAGCGTGACCAGCCCGTCGTCGAGCGCCCGGCCCACCAGTTCGCTCTTGGTGCGGGCCGCCCGCCCGACGTTCGCGTACTTCACCCGCACGCGGGCGATGTGCGTGTCGACCGTCTTCACGGTGATGTTGAGCTTGGCGGCGACGAGGTCCTTGGACGACGAGGTGAACCACGCCCGCAGCACCTCGACCTCGCGCGGTGACAGGCGTGGCCGGTCCGGTGCGTCGTCGGCGACGAGCGCGCCCGACAACGACGGCGCGGTGTACGGGAGGCCCTGCGCGGTGGCCCTGATCGCCGGGATCAGGTGGTCGAGCCCTTCCCGCTTGGTCAGGTAGGCCAGCGCGCCGAGGTCGACGCACTTGAGCGCGGTGGCGGTGTCCGCGTGCTGCGAGTAGACGACGACCCGGCGGCCGTTGTCCACCAGCCTGCGCAGTTCGGCGAAGTCCGGCCGGCCCGGCGTCAGCTCCAGGTCGAAGATCACCACGTCGGCGTCGGCGCCCGGACCGGCCCACACGTCGGCGAGCCGGGTGCCCGCGTCGACCAGGCGGATCGGCGGTACGGCCTGCTCGCACCAGTACCGCACGCCTGCGGTGATGGCCGCGTGGTCGTCCACGATCACCGCCGTGATCACGCCGTCGGCTGCCACGTCGCCTCCACCCAGACCGTCGCACCGTTGCCGAGCACCTCGACCCGCACGTCGGACGCCGCCGGGCTCGGCGGCGCGACCTCGTCGCAGTCCGCGACGACGTTGACCGACACCAGTCCCTGGTCGCCGACCACCGTGACGCGGGCCCACGAGCCGGCCGTGGCGAGCGCGGTGAGCGCGGCGTCGGTCAGGTCGCGCCGGACCGCCACGGGCGGTGTCGGCCAGTCGCCGCGCGCTTCCAGTTCCACCACGACGCCCTTGCGGTCGGCGACGTCCGCGCAGTGCCGCAGTTCGTGCAGCAACGGGTTCGTCACCACGTCCGTCTCCGCACCGAGCCGCCGCATCCGGGCGGCCTCGATCGCGGCGCGCCGCCGCACCGAGGGGTCCTCGGGGCTGAGCGAGCCGTCGGCGAGACCCTCCAGCAGCGGGATCGCGCCGGCGGACAGCTCGGCGAACCGCTGCTGCCTGCGCCGGTGGGACTCCGCCGCGACGGCCTCCGCGGTCCGCACCCGTTCGACCTCGGCGGCGGCGGTCGCGGCGTCCGTGCCGAGCCGGTGCAGCACGGTGGCCACCACCGCCAGGCACAGCGGGAAGCCGATCACGGTGACCGAGCCGGTGGCGAGCCGCGCCAGGTCGCCCTTGTCCACGTCGGAGAACAGGAGCATGTTCGACAGGGCGATCAGCTCGTGGGCCGACAGGAACGCCGCGACCGTCCAGAACGGACGGTCCAAGAGGACGACCAGGCCGACCCAGTTGGCCGCGCCGAACGCCCAGTCGACGGCGCTCGCGGTGCGATCCTCGGGCAGCGTCACGGCGGCCAGCGCGGACGCGGCCAGCACCACGGCGACGGCGAGCGGGCGCAGCCTGCCCCACGGCCGGCGCCGGGAGAGCAGCACGGCTTCGCCCACGAGCACCGCGGCCAGTGCGGCGAACGCGGACAGCTGCGCGAGCGGGAGGTCGTGGGACTCCCAGCGGCGCAGCAGGTTGACCAGGCCGAGCACGCCGACCACGACCGCGGTCACGAGCAGGGTCGCGACCCGCAGGCCGAACAGGAGCTGGGCCCGCGTCTGCCCGCCGACGGCGTCACTCACCACGACCGCGCCATTCCAACCGGACGACGGTGCCCGCGCCGACGGTGGAGAGGACCGTGGCCGTGCCGCCGATGCGGTTCAACCTGCCGTGCACGGATTCCCGCAGTCCGCGCCGGGTCACCGGGACGGTGTCGGGCGAGAAACCCTTGCCACCGTCGGCGATGTCGAGGCGCAACCGCCGCTCGTCACCGCCGAGCCGGATGGAGGCGTGCGAGGTGCCCGCGTGCCGGCGGACGTTGTTGAGCGCCTCACGGGTCGCGTCGGCGAACACCGTCGCCACGTCGGACGGCAGCGGCAGCCGGGCGGGCGCGTCGAAGTCGACGTCCAGGTGCACGGCCTCGACCTCGACGGCCAGCAACCGCACGAGGTCGGTGTGCCGGGTCGCGTCGGCGCGGCCGGAGCGCAGCCGGTCCAGGTCGCGCCGCGCCTGCGGCGCCAGCCAGGCGCTGTCCGCGCGCACCTGCCCGCTGCCGACCATCAGCAGCGTCGCGGCGGCGGTGTCGTGCAGCGCCGCCGCGAACTCCCGTTCCTCGGCCCGCACGGCCGCCGCCACCGACGACTCCCGCCGCGCGCGGGCGGCGTCGGCGGCCGTCCGGTCGGCCCGTTCGGCGGCCCGCCGGACCACCTGCCAGGCCGCGCGGGACAGCCCGGCCGCCACCAGGACCCACACCTGCGAGATCACCAGGTCCCGGTCCTGCGACCCGGCCGCGGTGACCGCGGCGGCCAGCCCTCCGCCGGCCACCAGTGCCGCGACGGCTCCCGCCCTCGGCGACGTGTGCCACTGGTAGGTCACGCAGGCGAACGTGACGAGGAGCCTGATCCACCCGACGTTGGTGCGCTCGACGGCGTCGGTCGCGAAGATGCTCAGGCACAGGCCGAGCAGCACCACCACGTCCACCGCGACGGGCAGGCCGCCATCGGTCCTTTGTAGCCACCAGGCGTAACCGCAGGTCCACACCACGGCGACGCCGACCGCCGACGCGGTGGCGGGCAGGTGTTCCGGCGTCACCCGGAGCATGGCGATCGCGCCGATGGGCAGCACCGTCACCAGTCGCACCACCGCCGCGTACCGGCGACCGAACCGGCGCAGCAGGAGTTCGGCCTGCCCTGCCATGCCTCGCACCTCGCCTCGCACTCGCCCCCGGTACTCGTGCCGGGGCGACGTTACCGGCATCCCGGTCCGAATCGGACACCCAGGTCAGGGCTTCCCGCCCGCTGGACGACGGGCCCCGGGCCGGGTCCGCTCCGCGCGGCGGACGGCCGACCGGCTTACCGCCGCACGGCCGGGTCGCCCGCTGCCGATCGGCGGCGTCCTCGAGGTGCCGCCCTCCCGGCCGCCGTCACCGGACCTGATCGTCGGACGACGGCCAGTCGAGCAGCTTCGCGCCGAGCACCGCGACCTGGAGCGACAGCGCCTGGGTCGGATCGTCCACGGTGTACCCGGTGAGCTCGGCGACGCGCTGGAGGCGATAGGTCACCGTGCGGACCCCGAGGTGCAGCTCGCGTGCGCAGGCGGCCGTCACCTGGCCGTTGGCGAAGTAGGACGACAGCGTGTCCAGCAGCGGCCCGGCCCCGCCCCGTGCGCCGCGAAGGGGTTGCAGGACGACCGACACCAGGTCGGCCAACGCGGCGCTGTCGCGCAGCAGCACCTGGTAGACCAGCAGGTCGGCGGCCTTGTGCAGGTGTCCGGGCAGGTGCAGCCGTTCGGCGATGTCCAGGGCGTGGGTCGCCTGCTCGAACGAGCGGACCACGCCGCCGGGACCGGAGTGGGCGCGACCGAGGCCGACCCGCCAGGCGGCGTCCGGTCCC
Source organism: Actinosynnema sp. NPDC023794 (assembly GCF_040639675.1). Classification (NCBI taxonomy): domain Bacteria; kingdom Bacillati; phylum Actinomycetota; class Actinomycetes; order Pseudonocardiales; family Pseudonocardiaceae; genus Actinosynnema; species Actinosynnema sp. NPDC023794. The sequence goes on from NZ_JBFAFR010000007.1 coordinate 102,278, forward strand.
AGGACCGCGGCCACCTGGCGCACGAACTCGGCCGGCACGTCGGTCATCGTCCCGGGTGCGACGCAGACGAGCAGGCCCTCCTTGGTGGTGACCAGCACGCCGCGGGAATCCAGCCGCATGGCCAGCGACGTCTCCACGGCCCGGGCCACCTCGCCGCCGTCGACCACCGGGCGCGCCGAGCGGACCGCCGCCACGACGTTGCTGCCGGCCAGCCGGAGCCCGAACCGCTCCGCCCGTTCGGCCAGCTGCCCGAGGTTGCGCCCGTCGAGCAGGTCGTCGACGAACTCCCGGCGGAACGACTCCTCCTGGCGCACCGACCAGCGCTGTGCTTCCTCGTAGCCCTCCGCGATCGCCGTGACGGCCGCGTCGGCGGCCTTGAACACCGCCTCGCCGGCGGCGCGGACGGCGTCGGCACCGGTCGCCCGCCGCACACCGGACAACGACCGCCAGGCCAGCCAGGTCGCGCTCAGGTGCAGGTCGATCACCCCGTGCAGGGTGACGCCGCGCTCCGCCGCCCGGGCGCCGACGTCGCGGCGGACCCGGAGCTGGTCCGGCCGGAGCTGCCGCCTCGTCGTGCTGACCTCGTCCAGCTCCTCCAGGTAACCCTTGAGGAGGTCGGCGGGCACGCCGTGCGCGTCACGACTGGCCGTCTCCGCCACCCCGGCCAACGGGTCGCCCCCGTGCTCGGGCGTGGGCGCCGCCCGCCTGGTTCGTGCCATGCGGAGGAGTCTGACAACCGGGGTCGACCCCGGGACCGCGCGGGTGAACCTTGCGTTCGGCTTGCGATCCGGGCACACGCGGACGACGTGCGGCAGGATCGCGGGGGACATGGACTTCTCAGTGCTGCTGGTCGAGGACGACGAGCACATCAGGCAGGCCCTCGGCCTGGCCCTCGCCGACGAGGGCTTCGCCGTCACCGACGCCGTCTCCGGCGAGCAGGCACTCGACCTGCTCACCACCGCCCGACCCGACGTCGTCCTGCTCGACCTCATGCTGCCCGGCGTGGACGGCCTCCAGGTCTGCCGGACCCTGCGCGCACGCGGCGACCTGCCCATCATCATCGTCACCGCCCGCACCGACGCCGCCGACGTCATCGCCGGACTCGAAGCCGGCGCCGACGACTACGTCACCAAACCCCTCGTCGCCAGCGTCCTCGCCGCCCGCATCCGCGCCCTGCTGCGCCGCCGCGGCGGCCGGCACCACGAAGCGCTCCAGGCCGGACCACTGCGGATCCGTCCCGACACCGGCACCGTCCACCGCGACGGCACCGAGATCCACCTCACCCGCACCGAGTTCCGACTCCTCGTCGAACTCGCCTCCGCCGGCGGCCGGATCGTCACCCGCGAACAACTCCTGCACCGCGTCTGGGGCTACGACTACTTCGGCGACACCCGGCTCCTCGACGTCCACATCCGCCGCCTCCGCCGCAAGGTCGAAACCGACCCCGACGACCCCACCCTCCTCCTCACCGTCCGCGGCACCGGCTACCGCCTCGACCCCTGACGTGCGCGGTCGTCAGGTCGACCACCAGCCGCCTACCGCAGGGTGGACCGCAACCCCGAGACGAACAGGAGCGACCGTGGTCGACGACCCCCATCAGCCGGACCAGCTCTGCCACGCCACCACCGGCACGTTGGCCGCGCACTTCGGCGGCCGGGTGCCCCGTGACGTCGTGGCCCGGACCGTCACCGACGCGCGGCTCGACCTGGAGGGCCGGATCCAGCCGGAGGCGCTCGCCGAGATGCTGCACCGCCTGGCGGCGCACCGGCTCGACGCCATGATCGCGACCCGCACCTGAACCCGGCGGCCGGGACCGCGTCGGCGCAGGTCAGCGCACGTCGGCGCAGGTGGGCGGTTGTGGTTGTCCGGGCGGGGTCGTATCGTGGTGGGAGTCCGACCGCCACCACACGCAGTGCGGAGCGACGAATCGGGTTGAGCAGAAGCTCGGTTGTTGGTTCTTGCGCCAACCGAGGAGTGCCCGTGGGCGATACCCGCGCCGAATTCACACCCGTGACGACCACCCGAACCGCCGATCACGACGGCATCGCCGTGGTCGCGGTCACCGGTGAGATCGACATGTCCTGCGAACAGCCGGTCCGCGCGGCCATCAACGGCCAGCTGGACCGACGGCCCGCCGGCCTCGTCCTCGACCTCGCCGAAGTCGACTTCTTCGGCTCCGCCGGCATCCAGTTGGTGGTTGAGGCCGTCGTGCGCGCACAACGCCTGAACGTGCCGCTGGTGCTGGCGGCAGACCGGCGGGCCGTCCTGCGCCCGTTGGAGATCACCCTCGTGAGCCAGACGGTCGACATCCACCCCGACCTGTCCGACGCGCTCTCCGCGCTGCGGGGTGACGACGTGCCGTCGGCGCGACGGGCGGCGACCCGGTAGTCCCCGTTCGGAGCTGGTGCGGGCGCAGTCGCGGCCCGTGCCCGTCATCGGCCGGGGCCGTCGATCAGCCCACCTCACCAGCCGACCGCACCCCCTTCCGCAGACCTTCTGGAGCGCCTGCGACCAGTGAGAGCGCCAGTTCCGGGTCCGCCGACCCGGGAGGCGCCTGCAGAGCCCACCACTCCCGCAAGGCCTGCCGCGGGTCGTCGAGAGCCCCGACGAGTTCGACGACGGCGGGCGCCGGGGTGACGCGGACCCGACCGTCACGGGCGAGGCCGAGGACGATGCACGGCGGTCACGGCCGCACCCTGTCAGAAGACGGCAACCGCGAGTAAGCGCACCACAGCTCGACGGGGCAGGAGTTCACCCGATCGGTCAGCCGATAGCCGCTACCGTCCGGGTGACATGGACGCACCCACCGGGACCGAGCCCGTCAGACGACCCGGCGCGCTGATCCGCGCCGACCCGCTCGCGCGCCGGTTCCGCCCGGACCACGCCGAGGCCGCGTACCGCGTGTTCTACCAAGGCGTCGGGCACGACGGCCGAGGCCGGCTCGTCACCGGGTCGGTGTTCGTCCCCGAAGGCACGCCGCCCGCCGCCGGCTGGCCCGTGGTCAGCTACGCGCACGGCACCACCGGCCTGTCCGACCGCACCGCCCCCTCGCGCACCGGCCTGCTCCGGCTGGAACGCGCGCACATCGCCGCCTGGCTCGCGTCCGGCTACGCGGTCACCGCGACCGACTACGAAGGTCTCGCCACCCCCGGCCCGCACCCCTACCTCAACGGCGAGGCGGTGGCCGACGACGTGATCGACATCGTCCGCGCCGCCCGGCGGCTCGACCACCCGCTGGACCGCCGGTGGCTCGTCGCGGGCTTCTCGCAAGGCGGCCACGCCGCGCTGTTCACCGCCCTGGTCGCCACGAAGTACGCGCCGGAGCTGGACTTCCTCGGCACGGTCGCGCTCGCGCCACCCGTGCACCTGGTCCGCGTCATCGCCACCCGCACCAGCGACGCGGCCGGGCCCGTGTGCGCGTTCGTGCCGATCGTCCTGGCCGGCATGCGCACCCGGTACCCGGGCTTCGCCGACGGCTTCCTCACCGAGCGCGGCATCACGCTGGTCGACCTGGCCGAACGCGTGTCCCTGGTCGAGATGCTCCGCGCCACCAGGACGATCACCAACCACGAGACCGGCATGACCGACCTGACCCGCCACGTCGACGTGGCCAGGGTGCTCGACGAGTGCCGCGTCCCCGTCACCCGCCTGGACCGCCCGGTCTTCCTCGCCGCGGCCGGGCTCGACGAGATCGTGCCACCCGCCGTGGTCCACGACTTCGCCGACGACATCACCACCGCGGGCAGCACGGTTCACCTGACCACGTACGCGGAAGCCGACCACGGCACGATCCTCACCGCCGCCCACCCCGACGCGACGGACTGGGCGGCCGACGTCACCGGCCACACCCGCACCCCGGTCACGCCGTCCGTCCGCTTCGACCTCCTGGACGCGACCGGCGACGGCTACCTGCGCCGCGACGACTACGAGGTCTTCGCGCTGCGCCTGGTCCAGTCGTTCGGCCACCCGCCCCGCTCGGCCGCCGCGATGGCCGTCCGGCTCGGCTACCGGGGCCTGTGGCGCGCGCTCGCCGCCGAGTCCGACACCGACGACGACGGCCGGGTCGGCAAGGCCGAGTTCCTCGCCTGGGCGGGTCGCGCCGCGCACACCGAGTTCGACCGGACCCTCCACCCGCTCGCGGCGGCCGTGCTGGCGCTGGTCGACACGAACGGCTCGGGCGTGGTGGAACGCGACGAGTTCCTGACCCTGATGACCCGGTGCGGCCTGCCGGACCCCGACGCCCGGACCCTGTTCGAACACCTCGACGCCGACCGCCGCGGCACCGTCGGGACGGCCGAGATCATCCACGCCACCAGGGAGTTCTGCCTGGACCCGGCGCCGGACAAGCCCGGTCAGTGGCTGTTCGGGCGGTTCTGAGCCCTCGTCGTCACGTCTGCGGCCACATCGAGTAGACGAGGTCGTCCTCGTCCGCGCACACGACCTGCGGCAGCGCCGGTTCGGGGACCTGGTTGCACGTCATCGAGCCGATCACCAGCGGCGCGAGTCCCGGCGTCGGGTCGCGGCGGCGAGCGTAGTAGTCGAACAGCACCGCGGCGGCCTGGTCGCACGTCAGCCGGCCCGACGGGGTCTCCACGACGACGGCCAGCATGGGCTTGCCCAGCGCGCCGGGGAACGGGTCGTCGCAGTACCGGGCGGGCGCGCCCTCGTCGATCGTCGGCAACGGGACGGTGCCGGCCTCGGAAGTCGGCTCCGGTGACGGCTCGGTGGTCGACCCGGTGGTCGCCTCCGCCTCGACCGTCGTGGTCACCGCCCCGGAGCCGGCGCCGGTCACGGCGGTCGAACACCCCGTGACCAGCGCGAGGAGCGCGACGAGCACCACCCCCGACCGCGTGGCCCGGTTCGCGCCCGGCACGGCGTGGCTCGTCGCGTTCGATCGTCTGGCAGGCGGCAGCGTTGTCACGGTCACTGGGACGTGCCGAGGAGGCCGGCGGTTGCGGTCGGTTCCGCCCGGAACCGCGGAGCGAGTCCGCCTTTCGCGAATTCCAAGGGAACGGACGCGGGGAATGCGCGAACCGGTCCCTCCGGCGACCGCCACCACGTCACAGCGCGGTAACGGTTGGCCGGGGTGGGCGCGGAGGTTTCGCCGGGCCGGGTTTGCTTTGCGCCATGAACACGAAGGTCGCGTCCGCGCTGCTGGCGCTGGGTTTGAGCGCCTCGCTGGTCGGGTGCTCCAGCAACGAGGACAAGTTCGTCGACGAGCTGAAGGCCGCCGGCTTCACCGCGGTCGGCGAGCCGCGCAGCGAGTCCGAGAAGAAGTCCAAGAAGATCGGCAAGCGGACGGTCAAGTCGTCGCAGAAGACCATCGAGGTCACGGTGCGCGTCAAGGGCTGCGACCTGGAGTTCGCGAAGGTGTCCGGGCAGTCCGGCTACTGGCTGGACGAGCTGCACGTCAACGGGCAGGAGCCGGACTGGCCCGGCTACCCCGAGAACCTCAAGCAGCAGGACGTCGTGACCGCGTTCGCGGGCAACCAGCCCAAGCCCGACGGCTTCAAGGACTGCTACCGGCCCGACCAGCCCTAGCCCTCCGGCGGGCCCCGTCCTCGGTCCGGGGGCGGGGCTTTCCGCATTCGCCACAAGGCTTTCCGCTGAAACTCGGGAGTTGTCGACCGCACTAGTGCGGGCAACTTGTCGCGCGCTCGTGGTGGTGTAGCGGTCGACCGTGCGTTACTCACCCCGGAAAAGGGAGTGGTGGCACTGCCCGGAACACAGCGGACCGGATTCGACCCCGAACCCCACTGGCTGGAGTTGGCGGGCGCGGAGCGGCACGCCGCCTGCTTGATCGCCGCGCGCGAAGGGGACCGCCGCGCGCTGGACGCGTTGATCGCGGACCTCACGCCGCTGGTGTGGCACGTCGCCCGGGGCAACGGGCTGGACCGCGCCACGGCGGAGGACGTCGCGCAGACGGTCTGGCTCTCGCTGCTGCGCAACCTCGACCGGCCGGCCGACCCCCGCGCGTTGGCCGCGTGGCTCGTCGTCACGACGCGTCGCGAGGCCCAACGGACCTGGACACCGGCACGCCGTGAAGCGGCGGTGAGCGACGGGTCCGCGGAGCTGGTCGGCGAGTACGGCCTGCCCGAGGACGCCGTGCTGCTCGACGACCGGGACCACCGGCTGTGGCGGGCGTTCGGCCGCCTGTCCCGGCGGTGCCAGGAACTCCTGCGCCTCACCGTGCTCTCCGGCCGGGCGGAGTACCGCGCGGTCGCCGGAGCGCTGTCCCCACCGCGCGGGAGCGCCGGCCCGACCGGCAACCGGTGCCTGGACGTGCTGCGCGCCCACGTCGACGCCGAGACCGGGTGGCCGGGTCTGCCGTCCCCCGCACGGCCGCAGCACCCGCCCCGCGACCCGCGGGTGCGGTTGCGCTCCAGCGCGCCGGTGGTCGCCGGCGCGCCGGCGGAGGTGGAGTTCGGCTACACGGTGGTCCGGGACGCTCTGACGACGTCCGGGCACGACGCCCCGCCCGTTCCGGAGGTGGTGCGCGTGCTGCTGCACGCCGGGGGCGCCACCGTCGAACCCCTGACCCGCGTGTTCCGGCTGCCCGACGACTTCGACGCGGCAACGGTGCGGTTCCGCGTGGTGCCGGTCGAGCGGGGCGCGCTCGAACTCGTGTTCCGGGTCTACCTCGGCGACGGCCACCTGCTCCAGGAGGTCCGCGCCGTCCTGCCCGTCGGTGAGGCCGAGGCCTGATGCGCGAGCTGGCGAGCACGGTCACGGTCGACCACAGCGACCGGCTCCGGTCCGTCCCGGACACGCGCGACCACCGCGACCGCACGATCCACCTGCGGTTCGCGCGCTTGGACGACGGCTACCTCGTCCAGGCCTGGGGCAGCGCGTTCGGGCCGGACGGCGGCGGTTGCCAGGGGCGGGTGCGCCTGGGGGCGTCGACGGTGGAGGCGGGCGTCGGCGACCTGCGCGCGCGGTGGCGCGCCGGGCTGATCGAGCACGTCGAGCCGGGCGCGCGGCCGACCCGCCGTCCGTTCGTGGACGACTGGGACCTCGCGGGCCGGGACGTCGACGAGGCGGCCCTGGCGCTCGCCCGCGCCGGTCACGACCTGTTCGCCCTGCTGTTCCGCCACGGCGACGCCGGGCTCGAGGAGATCTGCGACCTCCTCCTCGCGGCGCTGCGCACCGGCGAGCACGTCGTCACCGTCGAGTCCGACGACCTGTTCGTGCCGTGGGGACTGCTCTACATCCCGCTCGACGACCACGGCTCGGTGTGGGACGACGACTACCGCTGGGACCCGCGAGGTTTCTGGGGCTACCGGCACCTGGTCGAGCACAACTCCTCCCGCTCACCCGGCTTCGACAGCCGGATCACGGTCGCGGGCTCCGGCGTCACCGTCGGCGTGAACGTCGACGTGGGGGTCGACGGCGACCACCCGCCGACGCCGCGCGTCAGCCCGTTGATCGACTTCCTCTCCGCCGGGGCCGCCACGACGGTCCGCACGGGCGAGGCCGAGCTCGCGGCGGCCTCGCGGAGCCCGGACTTCGCCGACGACGTCGTCTGGCTCGGCTGCCCCGGGCGGGTGGACGAGGACGACCGGCGGGCGTGCCTCGTGCCGGGCGACGGCGAGACGGTCTGCAGCACCGAGCTGGTCCCCTGGCCGGCGACGGGGCCGACGAGCGGGCCGGTGGTGCTCGTCGGCGCGTGCCAGGGCGCGTCGACGTTCTACCCGGCGTTCGGCTGCCACCTGCTCCGGGGCGCGCGCTGCCTGATCGCGCCCCAGGTCGACCTGCCACGCCCGTTCGCCCGCGAGTACGCCACGCGGCTGTTCGAGGCCTTCCTCGTGCCCGGCGCCAGGCTGGGCGACGTCGTCCGCGACCTCGCCCGCTCGTTCCTGGACGAGCACCACAACCCGCTCGGCCTGGCCTTCTCGCTGCACCGCGGCATCGACGTGCGCCTGGCCGCACGGTGAGGCCCGCATCCGCCACCGGCGAATCGGCACACCTGTCGCTACCGTCGGCCCAGTGATCGAACTACCGCCCTGGTGCGTTACCTGAATGGGTGACAGTTGCGGACGTTTACGCACGACAACGGCGGATCGCCTACCCAATGTGCGAAATTCCCTCTCCGTCGTTACACCGTTGTGCCACTATTGCCCTGTTCGAGCGGTACGAGGGGTCCGCAGAACTTGACTCAGAGCAATCACATGAGTCGCTAGGCACGGCCAAGACAGATCATCAGGGGAGGGAGATCGTTTTGTCGACGCCCATCGAGACCAAGAACGACTTCGTGGACGAGAACGTCGAGACCGTCGAGAACGTCCAACAGGACGGGACCACGACTCCGGTCGCGCCGGAAACCGAGCAGGACCAGCACGGACACAACGGCCACGGACACAACGGCCACGAGCACAACGGCCACGACCACGAGCACACGGACGAGAACGGCGGGCTGTCGCCTGCGTGCGTGAGTGGTGGTTGCGTGACGAAGGCGCCAACGGGCTGACCTGTCAAACGTCATGGCGTCCGCCGGCCAGATCTCCTGGCCGGCGGACGTCTTTTGGCTGCGTTCTGTGATGTCATAGACAGGTGCCCGTGACCGTTGCTCGCGACGAGACCGTTGTCATCCGTGAAGCGCGCGAACTGCACCGCCGCGGAGTGGACGCGTCGTGCGCCGGACGGCACCGCGATGCGGTACGCCTGCTGCGACGCGGGCAGAGCCTGGCGGACGCGGTCGATCCCGCCGATCCGGCTACCCGGTCGGATTGGCACGTGACGCGGATCCGGTTGTCCTCGACGCTGGCGGCGTTGGAGGCGGAGACCTCCGGCCCGGCCGCGGGCCTGGACGGGCTGGCCCGGGTGCGGCGGCTGGTCGAAGACGTGGCGGATCCGCTGGTGAAGGACGAACTGCGCGGGGGCGTCGAGCACAACCGCGGACTGCTGCTGCTCAACGCGGGGTTGATCGAGGACGCGATCCCCCTCTTCGACTCCGCGCTCGAGAACTACGAGCGCAGGCTCGCGACCGGTGCGCCTACGCCTGCGTTGTTCGAGCTGATCGTGAAGTCGCTGTGGAGCAGGGGTACAGCGCACACCAGGCTGGGATCGGTCACCCAAGGACGACAGGACTTGAGCAGGGCGCTCGCGTTGGCGACCGAGCACGGGCTGCCGAGCCGGGCGGCCGACGCGAGCTTCGCACTCGGGCTCCTGGAGTTGCGGGTCGGCGACGTTCCGGCGTCCCTGCGGCGCTACGAGGCGAGCGAGCGCTCCTACCGCGAGCAGGGTCTCGACGTGCCAGTCCTGCTCGGCCTGCACCGCGGGCAGGCGTTGATGGCCGCCGGGCTCGCGGACGAGGCCGGCAGCCAACTCGACACCGTGCTGACCGTGCTGCGCGCCGAGCGCGGCGTGCCCCGGTACCTGGGCAACGTGGAGCTGTACCGGGCCGCGGCGGCGTACATGACCGACGACCTCGACCTGGCGCGCGCCATGGCCTCGTCCGCGCGGCAGCGGATGCGGCGCTGGGGCTGCGAGACCTGTGTCGCGAACGCGACGCTCATCGGGCTGCGCGTGGACACCCGGCTGGCGCTGCGGTCCGGACGGGTGTCCCGGTCGCTGCCCAGGCGGGCGGTGGACTTCGCCGACTCGCTGCCCGTGCCGCGGCTGGCCGAGCAGGCGGCTCTCGCCCGGATGCTGGCCGTGCGGCTGGAGATCCGCCGCGGCGACGTCGCCGCGGCGGAGGCCATCCTCGACCGGGTGCCCCGGCCCGGCAAGCTCGCCCCGATCGACTACCGCATGCTGCGCCGGCTGTGCCGGGCCGAGCTCGCCGTCGCCCGCGGTCGACGGGGCGTCGCGCTCGCCGAGATCCGGGCCGGTCTGACGGACCTCGACCACGTGCGCGACCGGATGGGCGGTCTCGACCTGCTCTCGGGAACCGCGCTGCACGGCCGGGAGCTGGCCGAGCTGGCCGTCCGGCTGGTGCTCGACGGCGGCAACGCGCGCCGGCTGTTCTCCTGGTTGGAGCGGACGCGCGCCCAGACCTACCGCTACGAGGCGCTGACCCGCGTCGACAACCCGGAGCTGGCCGAGCGGATCGCCGAGGTGCGCAGCCTCACCCAGTCGATCCACCAGGCCGAGCACGACGGTCACTCGACCGCCGCGCTGCGCGCCCGCCGGTCCGAACGCCTCCGCGAGGCCAACCGGCTCGGCTGGCACACCGGCCGGTGGGGCAGGCCGCGGCCGGTCGCCGGGCTGACCGACGTGGTGGCACGGCTCGGCGACCGGGCCCTGGTCACCTTCGCGGCGTCCGAGGACGACCTGGTCGCGGTGGTCGTGGTCGGCTCCGACGTGCGGCTGGCCAGGCTCGGGTCGGCCGAGCGGGCGGCCGAGAGCGCCCGGATGCTGAACGCGGACCTCAACGCGCTGGCGCCCGACCACCTGCCGGAACCGTTGCTGCGGGTGATGTCGGTGTCGGCGCGCAAGCAGGCCGACCGGCTCGACGCCCAGCTGATCCAGCCGTTGGCCGAGCTCATCGGCGAACGCGAACTGGTGGTCGTGCCGACCGGCGCGCTGTACGCGGTGCCGTGGGGCGTGTTGCCGACGCTGCACGGACGGCCGACCGTCGTGGCCCCGTCGGCCACCGCGTGGCTGGCCGCGGACCGCGCCGAGGGCGGGCCCGCCGGGCGGACGGTGCTGGTGCGCGGCCCCGGGCTGCCCGCCGCCGTCGGTGAGATCGACAAGCTGGGCGCGCACTACGCCACCGCCGCGTTGATGTCGGGCCGGCAGGCGTCGGTCGCCACGGTGCTGGAGGCGTTGGCCGGCGCGGGGATCGCGCACCTGGCCGCGCACGGTGTCCACGAGCCGGAGAACGCCCTGTTCTCCCGGCTGGAGCTGAGCGACGGCCCGCTCTACGCGCACGAGATGGCGGGGCTCGCCCACCCGCCCCGGCAGGTCGTGCTGGCCGCGTGCGAACTCGCCCTCAACCGGATCCGACCGGGTGACGAGCCCCTCGGCTTCGCCAGCGCCCTGCTCGCCAGCGGCTCGCAGATGGTGGTGGCCCCGCTGAGCCGGGTCGGCGACCAGGCGTGCGCCGCCGCGATGGACGACTACCACCGCAGCCTGGCCGCCGGCGCCCGACCGGCCGTGGCGCTGGCGGACGCGATCGCGGTCGACCCGCTGCGGCGGCCGTTCGTCTGCCTCGGCAGCGGCTGAGCCCGCTGCCAGTGCCGTGGCCGGCGGCCACTGCCCGTGTTCCGCGGTCGGACGGGTCACCGGCTTCGACCTGACGTTCCCGCACTCCCGGCACGGCGCCGATCCCCCGGCCGGCTCGCCCTCGGCGCGGCGCTCCGTCCCGACCTCACCCGCTGACCGGCGGGCGCAGTCCTCTGTGGACGAACGGACGGCACGGTTCACGCCGGCGGCGCCGACGGGACCTGGTCGACCAGCGCCTCGCACGGCGACTGCCCGTACCGGGGACGCCGCTACCGAGGGTCGACGAAGGCGCTCGGTGAAGTCCCTTTCGGGTGCCATTCCCAGCCTTGCGGCTCTTTCGTGGGATTGTGGTCGGCCTTGGCATTCGCGTTCCGGCCCTGGGTACTCGCTCGCGGGAATCAACACCTCACGAGGGGATTCCCTACACGTGCGCGAAGGCGGAACAGAATGCCGCCGCGATCTGGTTCTTCAACGATTGCAAGAGGTGAGTCCTCGATCACGTCCATTGTGGAGGCTCACATACCTTCGCCGACGACAGCGGCGAACCGCTCCGGGGCGCCGGGGCGAGGGTTCACCCCCGGCCCGGCACGTCGGGCCGGTGGAGCGCGGCAACGCCGCCGAGCCCGTTGGCGCCTGAGCGGCCGACTGTGCGCCGCGTGGCCGAGCGGACCGTCAACCGCCCGGTCTGCCGACGCGCTGAGTCCCAGTGGCGGTGTCGGTCGGGCGTCGAGCGGGTAATGGTGGGTGACGGCGTCGCAGCCGAGGACCGGGGTGGAGGAGCGGCCGTGCACGGGGATGTCGATCAGCAGCCGGTGACGGTCGAGGACGTGGGTGACGACGGCGTGGTGATCGCCGCCGTGCACGGCGACTTCGACGTCGACAGCTTCCGCGACGTGCGCGAAGCGTTGTTCACCTGCCTCAACGGCCGGGCGTCCGCGCTGGTGGTCGACCTGGGCGACGTGGGGTTCTTCGGGTCGATGGGCATCGCGGTGCTGGTGGAGGCACGGCAGCGCGCCGACGTGGTGGGGGCCGGGTTCGCCGTGGTGGCGGGCAGGCGCACGGTGGCGCGGCCGATCCGGATGACCGACACCGAGGACCTGCTGCGGCTGCACCGCACCCAGGACGAGGCGCTGGCCTCGGTGCGCGGCCGGTCCGGGCAGGAGACGGACACCGGGTTCTCGTGGTGGTCGTCGTGACGCCGCCCCGGTTCACGCCGCCCGCTCCGCACCGCCGCTGGTCACGTGGCCGAACGCGGCCATCGGCCCGACCTGTCGGCATCCTGGCGTAGGAGGCCCACCGGCCCCCGGCTCGACTACGCTCGAAGGGGCGGAGGGAGCCGGCGATGACGGACGAGGAGCTCGTGGTCGAGTTCGCCCTGACCCGACTGGACAACCCCGGGCTCGACCTGGAGGAGATCGCCGCGCTCGTGGTCCGCCGGGTCGGTCACGACCGCATGCTGGAGTTCGCCTCGCGGAACCTGGCCACGCGCGGCGAGCTGCGGGGCGCGGCGTTCCCGTCCGCGGTCGAGCACGTGCTCCGGGTCGTGCTGACGCTGCGCGGTCCCGCCGACTGAACGGCTCAGAGCGCCTTCACGGGCGCGCGGTCGGCGTACTCGACCAGCAGGTCGGCCAGGTGGTCCTCGATCGGCATGGCGGGCGGCACGGGGCGTCCTGGACGACGGCCGGCGACCAGGTCCGAGACGAACACCGTGACCGCTTCCGGCGACGGCAGCACCGGCGGGCCGAGGTAGGTCAACGCGACCAGGTCCGCTCCCCGGCCGACCTCGATCCCGGCGCACCACCCGGTGTGCTCGTCCCACACCAGCGCCAGGTCCTTGTCCGGGTGCCGCGGCACCCGTTGGTCGAGGGCGATGTACGCCGTGGCGTCCGGCGCGCACTCGTACCAGCACGACTCCAGGTCGACGCCCAGCCTCCTGGCGATCAGCCGCAGGTACTGCCGCAGGCCCCGGTCCTCCGGGCCGTCCGCCTCGATCCCGACCATCGACGACCTCCACCCGCGACGGGTGCCGCCACGGCAGGCCCGCCATCTCAATTGGGCCCAGTCTGCATCCACTCGACGACCGAGGGCATTAGGCCGTTCGGATGAGACGTGGTGACGTGGAGTGTCCACCGATCGGCGTAGCCCGAGGTTTCAGACGCTGCGCAGCACCGAGACGACGACGCCGAGGACCTCGGCCCGGTCTCCGTCGATGACGTCGTACGCCGGGTTGCGCGGCTCCAGGAGCACGTGGCCGTTGCGACGTCGGTAGACCTTCACAGTCGCTTCACCGTCGATCATCGCGGCCACGATCTGGCCCGAGTGCGCCTCGGGCTGCTGCTTCACCACGACGATGTCGCCGTCGCAGATCGCCGCGTCGACCATCGAGTCGCCGCGCACCCGCAGGCCGAACACGGCGCCGCGACCGGTCAGCTCGCGCGGCAGGGTCAGGACGTCGTCCACGTGCTCCTCGGCCGCGATGGGCGTGCCGGCCGCGATGTGGCCGACCACCGGCACGGGCACCGAGTCGGCGGCCTCGCGCGTCGACGGCTCCCGCAGGAACAGTCGCACGTCCATCGGCCGGGACACGGCGGCGCCGCGCCGCAGGAAACCCTTCTCCTCCAAGGCCGCCAGGTGCTTGGACACCGAGGACGACGACCGCAGGCCGACCGCGTCGCCGATCTCCCGCGTGCTCGGCGAGTACCCGTGCCTGACCACCCAGTCGCGGATCGCGACGAGGATCCGCTGCTGACGCGGCGGGAGGGTGGAGGTGTCCAGGTGCTCGAAGGCGTCAAGATCGTCGTAGGCGGTCACCTGCGGAATGATAGAGCGGGGCGCCGACGGCCGCGCGCAGGCATTGGGTTGCCGGACCGGTCGCCCGGCAGAACCCCGTGCCGTCGTCGTCCCCCGGGAGCACGACTTCCGCGTGCCGCGCCCCGACCACTGTGGACGCCCCGCGGTACCAGGACGACCCGCTCGGCCGAGCACGCCGAAGGAGTGACCTCCGACCTGGCGGTCGACGTCGGAGATCACTCCCGCAGCGTCACGTCACCGCGATTCGTGGGCGTCCACGGCGAGTTGCCGCAGTTCGGCCGTGCACATCATGAACCGGTCGGTCGGCAGGTGCTTGAAGTAGTAGCCCACGTCCGCCCCCAGCGCGAACACGTGGACCGGGACCCCGGCCCGCCTGCCCGCCTCCGCGGACTGGCGCAGCCCGGACATGACGGCCGGGTGCCGCGTCTGGTACGAGGAGGCGACCCGGTGGTTGCCCCGGTCCGCGGCGAGGTAGAACTGGGTCAGGTCCTTGGTGCCCATGAAGATCTCGCTCGCGCCCGCCTCGCAGAACCCGGTCACCGAGTGGACCGCGGCGGGAGTCTCCACGAACACCGACAGCGGCACGTCGTCGGGCAGTTCCAGCCGGTCCCGCAGGCGCAGGAACTCGTCCTCGTCGTTGATGAACGGCACCGCGAAGCTCACCCGGTCCACCTCCGGCCCGAGCCGTTCCCGCACGTAGGCGCGCAGGGCCCGGAACGCGTGCGGGTAGTGCGGCTCGTGCAGCAGCCAACGCGCGCCGTGCAGGCCCAGTTCCGGGTTGGACTCGTGGTCGACGTCGACCACGCTGGTGATCTGCGCGGCGTCGTCGGACCGGAGGTCGAGCAGCCTCATCACCAGGCGTTGGCCGGGGAGGAGCTCCTTGACGATGGCGCACAGCTCCGCGCCGATCGCGGCGCCGTAGCGCTCGGCCTCGGGAATGCCCGCGCGGAGCGCGTCGAGCGGGCTCAGCCCCGAGGAGAGGCAGACGAACTCCTCGCGGATGAAGAACGAGGTCACCTGGTCGACGCGGGGTTGGATCGCATTCGTCGATTGGATGTCGGTCGCGTCGGCGATGACGACGCAGACCGAACGGAGGTCTTCGGGGGTGACGGTGGGGTATTCGACCGATTGCGCCGCGACGTCGGCTTCGCCGAGGGTGACCGACTCGCGGTCGGTCCGCACGGTCACGTTGCCGATCAGCCCGGCGAGTTCGGCGTGCGGAATCCGGAGCACCGGAATTCCCCGCGATCGGCACAGGGATTCCATGTGACCGGTCCGGCCGCCACCGGAACAGACCACGGCGGCCGACTTGACGATCGTGTCGTACAACTCGGGGCCGAGCATGTCGACCACGAGCACGGAACCGGGCAGGGGTCTTCCGGTGTGATTGGCGATGCCGCGAACACTCGTCGACGGCGAACCGACGAGCAGGACCCCTGGGATCTCGCGCGGGCTCACAGCACCCTCCTACCGATTCCGGCCGATTTGCGGACCTGGCGGGCGAGTCGGCCTGGCTGCCGACCTTCGGGGCCGACGTCGTGGCGCACGACGTCGGCCCCGGGTTTGCGTCGAACACGACGAACCATGGTCACGAGCCTCGCAGTCGGCCGACCGGCGCGGCATCTTCTCTCGTGCGAGGTAGTGGTTCATTCGTGCCGTATCGGCGGGAGCTCTTGGGCAATCGCGGAGTAGTCGGCGGGGTCGGGGGTCGCGTAGAAATGGTGGAGCGGGGCCCGGTTCAGCCGACCGGCTCCACCGCCCCTTCGAGACCCAGCAGGAAACGGAGTTCGCGCGGGGTCACGGAGAGGTCCGTCAGCTTCGTGGTGGCGGCCGAGTTCACCGCGAACCGCAAGGCCCGGTCGGTCGGCGGCGTGGCGCTGTCGCGGGTGGCCAGGGCCCGGACCCGCTGGATGGACTCCTCCAGCAGGGCGGCCAGCGCTTGGCGGTCGTCACGACGGCGGGCGGCCATTCGCCGGACGTCGAGCGTGACCGAATGCGAGACGGCCTCGCGCAATTCGGGATCGGCCGTTTCGGTCAACGCGCCGACGAGCCCGCCTGCGCTCTCGTCGAAACACGATTCGAGCCGGTGCAGCGTGGTGGCCGCGACTTCCACCGAGTGGTTCTTGATCGCGGCGAGGTTGAACGTGAACGCGCCGGTCCGACCGTTCCGGATGATCTCGTCGCCCTCGCGCGGGCTGCCGACGACGGAAACGGGACCGGACGGCGTGCCGTCGTGTCCGAGGAGTCGGCCGCAGGGATCGACTTCGAGACCGCGCCCGGTGCGCCGGTGCGCGACGGCGATTCCCTTCCGCAGCAGGTTCGACCACAGCGTCGAGTCGGCGCGCTCGTAGTTCGTCTCGCGCCCGAAATTCGAGACGACGAGGTCCGCCTCGATCGTCCGCGTCGAGCCCTGCCCCGCGACGGACAGGACGAGCGTGCCCGTTCCGGTCGCCCGGATCTGCTGCACGCGACCGGTGGTGAGCACGATCTGCCCGCCTTCACCCATGGCCGCGTCGACGATATTCGTGGTATAAGCCATTGCGCTCACCCGAAGCACGGCCAAGAGGCTCCCGTAGCTGTCGAGAAGCGCGCGGAGCTCGTCCGTGGGAATTCGCTCCAGGATCGCGGGCAGGTAAGGCTCCCACGACTTGGCGACCCGTTCGGTCACCACGACCGGAGATACTTCGGGATGCTCGCGGGTGAGGATCGCACACGCGCGGTCCCATTCTTCCCGGAATCGGCGGACGAATTCCTCCCGCCCTTCGTAGCTGTCGGCGAGCAGTTGCGGCGCCGGTAACTCGAGCACTTGGTGCTGGTGGTTCGACGGATAAGTGCGGGGCGTCAGCCCGGAACCGGAGATCATGTGGATCCGACCTTCGTGCCCCTGGCGTAACAACAGCGTCGCCGAGTCGTACGCGCTGAGCAACGTGCCGACGATGGCCACGACGCCGTCCTTGCGCACGTCGAGCAACCGCTCGATACCGCTCTTGGAATACGGGCTGCGCACGAACGCCGGGTGCCCCAGCACCTCGGCCGCGAACGCCGGGTACTTCGTCTCCAACCCGGTGGCGAGCACGACGTGGTCGGCCTCGAGGACCACTCGCCCGTTCCCGGCGCCGTCGGACGGGTCGGCGAGGCCCTCCACCACGACGTGCGCGTGGTCGTCGAAGACCTCCACGTCGACCGCTTCCCCGTCGACCTCGACCAGCGTCACACCCGCCGCCGCCTCGCGGACGGCCTCGGCGAGGCGGCTCTCCAGGTAGTCCTGGTAGATCCGGCGCGGCGCGGGACCGGACTCGGTGAACTCGAAGTCGCGCCAGTCCCGCGGCCAGTCCGACCGGTCGGCCTCGTGGTTGGCCCAGCGGATGAAGTCGTCGACGTCCTCGCGGAATGCCGACATGCGGCCCGCCTGGATGTTGAACACGTGGTGCCAGTGGTTGCTCTCGCGCTGGTACGCCACGCCGGAGTTCCGGTAGTCCGGACGGCGTTCCACCAGGACCACCTCCAATGGCTCGCGGGCGAACCGGAGAAAGCGGATGGTGGTCGCGGTGCCGGCCAAACCCGCTCCGACGACGACAACCCGGCGGAACCGGTCCAAGCTTTTCACCATGCCACCTCTGTTTCCCTCTGGCGCTACCCGCCGAAGCCCGGGCCGACGCAGCCGAAGCCGCGCCGTTGCGGACCGCGCATTGGGTGATCGGCCAGTAGAATACCGTCGATCATGCGAGGTGGACATGCCGTGAGTGCCGCGTGACCCAATCGTTCCTCGGAATTTCGCTCGGCCGCACCGGGCGTTCGACGCGTTCGACGCGACGATCACCGCCGCTCACGGCGCCAGGACCGGATCCGGGGTCGTCCACGATGGATGTCCACGCATTCCCGAAGCTATTCCCGCAGGGGTGCTTGACAATTCTCCGCGCGCCCCTCCGACGGCGAATCCGCAGAAGTGCGGACAAAGCAGCGGAGGCTGCCGACGGCGGTGGGTCGAGGACCTCTCACGACAGCCGGGAGGGGCAGGCGTCAGGAACCGCTCGACCGCGACGCGGCGGACGTCATCAGCGCTTCGGCCAGACCCCGTCCCCGCTTGGCGGGACCGTCCGCGCCGAACGACTGGCCCGACGCGTGCAGGCCCTCGAAGACCAGCATCAGCCGGTCGGCCAGCTCGTCCGGGTCCTCGACCTCGAGCTTGCCGGTCAGCTCGCGCATCCGCTCCCTGGTCCACGTCTTCGCCACGAGGGCGTTCTGGTGCGCGGGCAGCTCGGGCTCCGGGAACTCGGCCATCGAGATGAGGAACTTGCAGCCGCGGAACGTCTCCGAGGAGAGCTCGTTGATCACGATGTCGAACACGGCCAGGATCTGGTCGCGCGGATCGGGGCCCGCTCCCTCGACCGCGGCGGCGAACTGGGTGCGGAACTCGATGTCGGCGCGCTCGACGTAGGCGCCGACGAGGTCGTCCTTGGACGCGAACAGCCGGTAGAGGGTGGTCGGCGCGACCCCGGCCTCGGCCGCGACGAGGTCGACGCCCGTCGCGCGGATCCCCCTCAGGTAGAACAGGTCCCCGGCCACCCGCAGTACGTGGGACCGGGTCTCGGCAGCGGTTCGGTGCACGGGTTCCCCTCGCCATCACCATGCTAGGGACGGTTCCCTAAAGTCTACTCCCGCACCACTGGCCCCACTATTCCCCGAGAGATCCACTCGCCGCGGCGACCGCGCACCGGGGCCGGCTCACCCCTCGCCGCGGCCCGCGAGCCACGTGGTCCGGCGCGACGCCTCGACCTCGAACGGCAGGCGCACCACGGCGACCGGCGGTCCGGCGAGGTCGGCCGCGTCCAGCACCAGCACCTCGTCACCCGCGACGGCGACCACCCAGCCCTGGCCCTCGTCCTTGCCGCCGGGCACGAACACCGGCTGGCCGGGAGTGGCGCCGAGCTCGCGGCGCCACGTGCAGCCCAGCGCCACGTCGTGGCGGACGATCGCGTCGCCCGCCGTGCCGAACACGAAGCGGTGGCGGCGGCCCGCCAGGCGGTCGTCGACGACGCCGACGTCCATCGCGGGCAGCTCGACCCGGCGCACGCCGCCGGTGGCGAGGTCCAGCGTGTGGCGACGCAGCACGCCCGGCGCCCAGACGGCGTCCACGACCACACGACCGAGGTCCTCGTAGGCGTTGACCAGGGACAGCACCTCTCCCCCGGCCACCTCGAACCAGAGCGGCCGGCCGTAGGCGAGCAGGCCGATGCGCGTCGGGCCGGTGGCCGGGCCGGAGTACGGGTCGCGCAGGCCGACCAGGTCGGCGGCCCGGCTGTAGTACGGGGCCGAGTCGAAGACGACCACGAACCGGTCCGTCACGCCGACCGCGCGCATCCGCGGCGCGCCGTCCAGCGGGAACGGCTCGGCCCGCAGCACCTCGCCGTCATCGGCGAGCGTGACGTGCTCGGCGTAGCCCAGGTCCGGGTGCGACACGGCCGTGTGCCACACCTCGCCGTCGAAGACCGGGCGGGCCATCGTGGCGCCGGAGGGCAGGTCCGCCGGCGCGAGGGCGGCCGGCCTCGGACCGCGGTACCACCGCGCGCCGTCCGGCCCGAGCCGGACGCCCGACACGCCGTACTTGCCGGACCAGACCAGAGCACCGTCCAGCTCGGCGGGCAGCGCACCACGCACCACCAGCGCCTCCGCGACCTCCCGCACCGACGCGACCACGCCAACCACCCCGTCCCGACGTTCCATAACACTGTCTTACTACTATTTATAGCGGCGTTATGGAACGCCGTCAAGCCGATCCGGCCCCTCACGGCACGTGTACCCGGACGGCCTATTGCGCCAATCCCCCGTCCCGCCCGTCGGACGCGCGGCGGCCCGGCCGGCCGTCACAGCTGGTCACCCAGCGGGTCGGGCGCGCTCGTGGAGGACTCGATCCCGGTCCTCGTGCCGCCACCGGCGTCGAGTCGGCGGCGCCGGGTGACGTCGTGGTCGAGCTGCCGCGCCAGGCGCGGGATGGTGGTCGAGGTCAGGTAGCCGTCGGCGCCGGCGTCGAGCATGCGCCGGACCGGGCCGTGGTAGCTGACCGCGAGGCCGTCGTCCTCGACCTCGGTGACGATGACGCGGGCTTTCGGGAACATCGACCGGAGCAGGCCGATCAGCTGCGGGCTGCCCGGCGGCGCCAGCAGCACGTCGGCCGTCTTCGGCGCCGCGTGCAGGTCGAGCACGATGTAGTCGTCGCCGAGGGCGGCGGACAGCGACGCCCGGGCCGACCTGGACAGCTTCATCGCGGTGGCGACCACGGTCACGTCGTGCACCGACGGCCCCGGTCCGGCGTCCACGCGCGGTCCGGCGGTGGCGGTGACCGTCGCGATCGGGCTGCCCCCTCGCGTGACGACCAGGCTCCCGCCGGGGCCGAGGGCGTCGATGAGCCCGACGACGTCCTCGGGCAGCCGGTTCGCGTCGATGTGTCCGCGTTCGTCGATCATGTCCATGGGACGGGTAGGACCCCTGCGGCGTTGGCCGGAGGGCGGTCCGGACCGAGCGGCAGCTGAACCCGTCCGGCGTATCGCCCACACCTCGCGCCGACTCGCAGGTCAGGGCGTCTTACCTGCCTTCACCCGATCGACGCGCGCCTTGACCTGGGTGTTCCGGGGGCCGACGCGGGGAGGTGCCCGTAGCCGTGCGCGACGACCCGAGCCTCGGCGAACGCATCAGACGAGCCCGGTCGGCCCGCCGACCCACCCGGGCGCAGCCGGCCGAGGAGGCGGAGGTCGGCGTCGACCTCATCCGGAAGCCGGAGCAGGGCGTCCGGCACGGGTGACACGCTGTGCGGGCGAGGAACGTCTCGGCGTTGTCCCGGGCCAGGCTCGGCGTGGACGTCGACGTCCGCGGCACGCCGGGTGCTGTTCGAGATCTCCAGTGCGAGCGCGGGGGTTCGGCGGGCACACGTGGTCTGGCCGAACTGATCCCGGACACGGCAACGGCACCTCGCTGTGGGGCGAGGTGCCGTTGGGAGGCGCCGCGAGCTACAGCGGCACGTTGCCGTGCTTGCGCGCCGGTGTCGGGCGACGCTTGTCGCGCAGCATCGCCAGACCCCGGGCGACCGCGGACCGGGTGTGCGCCGGGTCGATCACGTCGTCCACGAGGCCCCTCTCGGCCGCGTAGTACGGGTGCACGAGCTGTTCGGAGTACTCCGCCAGCAGCTCGGCCCGCAAGGCGTCCGGGTCGGCCGCCGCGGCGAGCTCCTTGCGGAAGATGACGTTCACCGCGCCTTCCGCGCCCATCACCGCGATCTCGTTGGTCGGCCAGGCCAGCGCCAGGTCCGTCCCGATGGACCGGGAGTCCATCACGATGTACGCGCCGCCGTACGCCTTGCGCACGATCACCTGGATGCGCGGCACGGACGCCTCGCAGTAGGCGTACAGCAGCTTCGCACCGTGCCGGATCACGCCCGCGTGCTCCTGCGCCGTGCCCGGCAGGAAGCCCGGGACGTCCACAAGGGACACGAGCGGGATGCCGAACGCGTCGCAGAACCGCACGAACCGGGCCGCCTTCTGGGACGCCTCGATGTCCAGCACGCCCGCGAACACCAGAGGCTGGTTGCCGACCAGCCCCACGACCGCGCCGTCGATCCGCCCGAACGCCACCACCACGTTGCGCGCCCACCCCTCGTGGACTTCGAGGAACTCCCCGTCGTCCACCAGCTCCTCGATGAGCGTGCGCATGTCGTAGGGCTTGTTCGGCTCGACCGGCACGATCGAGGCGAACTCCGGCCGCACGTCGTCCACCGCGCCGACGGCCTCGCGAGCGGGCGGCGACTCCAGGTTGTTCGACGGCAGCATCGACACCAGGTAGCGGACGTCCTCCAGGCACGACTCCTCGTCGTCGTGCACGAACGACGCCACGCCCGACAGCTCGCCGTGCACCGACGCGCCGCCCAACTCCTCGTGCGTGACCTTCTCCCCCGACACGGCCTGCACCACGTCGGGACCGGTCAGGTACATCTGCGCGGTGCCGCGCACCATGAACGTGAAGTCGGCCAACGCGGGCGAGTACGCCGCGCCGCCGGCGGACGGACCGAGCACCACCGCGATCTGCGGTATGACGCCGGACGCCTCGACCTGGCGGCGGAAGATGCCGCCGTAGCCGTCGAGCGCCATCACGCCTTCCTGGATGCGCGCGCCGCCGCTGTCGTTCAGCGCGATGATGGGCGAGCCGGTGTCGATGGCCATGTCCATCACCTTGTGGATCTTCGCCGCGTGCGCCTGGCCGAGCGAACCGCCGAAGATGGTGAAGTCCTGCGCGTAGACGAACACGCGCCGTCCTTCGATGGTGCCCGAGCCCGCCACCACGCCGTCGGTGTGCGGGCGGTGCTCGGACACCTTCAGCCCGTGCGCCTGGTGCCGCCGGTAGAGCTCGATCTCGGTGAACGAACCCGGGTCCAGCAGCATCTCCAGGCGCTCACGCGCCGTGTGCTTGCCGAGCGAGCGCTGCCGGCGCACCGCTTCGGTGTTGGACACCGCGCGGTCGCGCAGGTCGTCGTTGCGCTCCCGCAACAGGTCCATCGTGCGGATGGGCAGTTCGGGCCGGAAGTCCGAGTGCCCGTTGACTTGGTCGATCCCTGAAGTGGTCATCGTCGGCCTGCCTGGCGATCGGTCACCGCACCGGTGTCGGCGAGCCACCGCACCGTGTCGGTGACCGTGTCGGCGAACGGACGGGGTTTGAGGTCGAGCGTGCTCGCGGCCGGGTCGACCCGGACCGCCGCGCCGACCGTGGCGATCGCGCCGTACTCGGCGGGGATGTGCCACGGCCAGAAGGGTTGCACCAGGTCGACGAACCGCCCCACGGGCGTCATCATCGCCGCGGGCAGGAAGACCGCCGGCAACGCGCGCCCGGTGGCCTTCCTGATCCCGTCGAGGTACTCCCTGATCGTCAGGTAGTGCCCGGGCCCGAAGTGCCGGCCCGTCACGTCCGGGGACAGCAGCGCCGCGTGCAGCGCCGCCGTGTCCCGGACGTCGCCGATCTGCAGCCCGCCCGAGGGCCACATCGGCATGATCCCGCGCAACGTGTTGCGCAGCCGCTCCACCTGGTCGCCGAGCTTCGGGTCGTGCGGCCCCAGGAGGGGCGGCGGGTAGCTGACGACCACCGGCGCCCCCTCCTCCTGGTGCCGCCTCGCGATGGCTTCCGACGCGGCCTTGGTCGCCGCGTACGGCTCCCGGGTCGTGCCGACCGGCGACTGCTCGCGGATCACCCGCACCCCGGGCCCGAACAGCGCCGCGATGCTCGACACGTGGACGATGCGGCCCGCACCGGCACGGCGGGCGGCGGACAGCACCACCTCCGTGCCGTGTGCGTTGGTCCGCAGCATCTCCGCCCGCCTGCGCCGGTCGAACGAGTACACCGACGCCGCGTGGACCACCGCGTCCGCGCCGCGCACCGCCGCGTCGACCGACCGCTCGTCGGTCACGTCGCCGACGACGACGTCCACGGCGTCGGGCGGCACCTCCAGCGGTCGCGTGGCGGCGTCCACCGCGTCCGCGTCCCGGACCAGCAGTCGGACCCGGTGGCCGGCGCGCACGAGCTCCGCCACCGTGTGCGAGCCGACGAAACCGGTACCTCCGGTGACGGTCACCAGCATGTGCACTCCCTCCCGAAGCGGGCGGACCCGCGGGTCAGACCTGGTGGAACGAGCTGCTGTAGAACAGCAGCGCCGACGCGTCCGCGCCGCGGCTGGAGCTGAGGACCTGCCCCACGAAGATCGTATGGTCCCCGCCCTCGTGGAACTGCACCAGCTCGCACTCCAGCCAGGCCAGCGAACCGTTCAGCAGCGGCGCGCCGGTGTGCGGCCCCTCGATCCAGTCCACCGCGTCGAACTGCTCCGGCCCGAGCGGCCGGCGCTTGTCGGCGAAGAACTTCGCGGTGTCCCGCTGGTCCGCGCCCATGATCGACACGCCGAACCGCTTGGCGTTGGAGATCGCGTCGTGCATCACCGCCGAGTGCGAGATGCAGCAGAGCACCAGCGGCGGGTCGAGGGACACCGAGGTGAACGAGTTCGCCGTCATGCCGTGCGCGTGCTCGCCACCGACCGTCAACACCGTGACCCCGGTCGCGAACAGGGACATGGCGTCCCGCAGCGAGGTCTCCACCATCGTGGGCGCCGCCTCGTACATGTCCGTCATCCCCCCAGCCCGGCGCGGGCCAGCGCCGGGGCCTCGGCGTAGGGCGCGAGCGCCTTCCGCAGGTCTTCGGGCACCCGGGAAGGCACCGTGTTGGTGTTCGGGCCGCGCATGCACGCGATCCGCTGCCTGCCCTTGGCGACCAGGACCTCCTGGCCACCGGTGACCTTGACGTAGTCGAAGCTGAACTGGACCTGCGTCTGGGTCAGCTCCTCCAGCCGCATCCGCACCGACAGGTCGTCGAAGAGGGTGATCTCGGAGAAGAACTCGCACTCCACCTTGAGGGTGAACAGCTTGAGGTCGTCCTGGAGGTCCTGCAGCACGCTCGGCGCCTTCTCCTTCAGGAACATCTCCCGGCACCGCCCCTGCCACCGCAGGTAGTTCACGTAGTACACGTTGCCGACGAGGTTGGTCTCCTCGAACCCGACGGTGTGGCGGATCTCGTAGTAGTCGGTCATGTCAGCTCTCCTCGCCCACGAGCACCGCGAACACCACCGGCTCGGCCCGGTCGATGACGGTGGTCACCCAGGTGGCGACCTTGGCGTCGCCGGTCGACAGCACGGCCCAGCCGTCCGGGTGGACCCGGTCGACGGTCAGCGCCTGCGTGGTGGAACCGGTCTTGCGCAGGCACTCCAGGGCACTCCACACGCGGGTGCCGGAGATGGCCGCCGTCTCGCCCACCTCGGAGGCGAGCAGGTCGCGCACGGCGATCAGGTCGGCGCCGAGCAAACCGGACCAGTCCTCCTCCGACCGGGCGATGGCCTCCTCGACGTCCACGCCGAGGGTGCCGCCCGGGGCCGCCGCGACGAACGTGACGCCCGCGCTGTGCGACGCGGACACCTCGGCGCCGTCGACCTCGGGCTTGCCGTCGGGCCGGTAGTGCACCTCGACGGGACGGTCCAGCGCCCGGCTGAGCGCGAGCGCGGTCTGCGCGCGGCGCTCCGGCGAGGCGTCGGTCGGGTCGGGCTCGACCACGACCGCGCGGCTGCCGCCCAGGACCCGCTCCAGCGAGCGCTCCAGGTACGAGCCGAGCATGGTCGGCGTCCACGGTCCCGCGCCGTCGCGCTTGCGCACGGCCCGCAGCACCAGGCCCTCCCACCGCTCGACGAGCCGGCCGTCGGGGTCGCGCACGTCGAGGTCGTAGGTGTAGCTGTCACCGTCCTGCGACCGCTCGCGGGCGTCCAGCACCACGTACTGGGCCAGCTGGTCGACCGGCGCGGCCAGGTAGAGCCGCTCCACGCTCTGCGGCAGCAGCGTGGCGTCGGGGACGCAGCACTGGATGGCGTGCATCATCACGTCGCGCGTGCCCGGGTCGGCCAGCATCCGGTCCTGCGGCAGGAACGGCGCGAACCAGGTGGCCACGGACGTCGTGGCGACCTCGGCCACCGCGTGCCGGGCGCTCGCCCGCCGGTAGCCCTGCAACCGCTGGAACCGCTTGCCCTGGAACAGGACGCTGCCGTACAGCTCGGTGACCGGGTCGACCGGCACCAGCGGCAGCACCGGAGCGCCGTCGACCACGTCGCCGGGGATCGCCGGCCGCGGGAACCGCAGTCGGGCCCGGAAGTGGTCGGCGGAGAACCCGGTGTCCTCGGCCCTGATCGCCACGTCCACCGTCTCGGCGTCACGGGCCAGCGCGGCGATGCGCACCGTCAGCGATCCTCCCGGCCGCACGACCACCGGCCGCAGGAACTCCACGTCCTCCAGCATCGGCGGCGCGTCGTGCCCGGTGAGGGCGCTGGCCACCTGGGTCATGGCCTCCATGCCGATGACCGCCGGGAACAGCAGGTCGCCTTCGAGCAGGTGGTCGCCCAGGTACGGGTCGCTGCCGTCGGACAGGTCGGCCTCGGTGACCAGCTCGACCGCCGGGTAGTGCACCAGCACGCGGTCCACGAACCGGGCCAGCGGCAGCTCGGTGCTCGCCATCTCCAACGTCGGCAGGCCCGCGGCGCGGCCGGAGACCACCAGCACGGGGCCCACGGTCGGGTCGGCCAGCACCTCGCGCAGCACCGCGATGCCCGCGTCGGTGGAGATCGGCGTGATGCCGTCGCGCATCAGCGCCTCGACCACGCCCAGCCGCTCGCCCATGCCCGCGCCGGACCAGACCGACCACTCCAGGGCCAGCACCCTGGCCTGCGGGTGCTTCACGCCGAAGTCGACGGTCAGCTCGCTCATCCAGTCGTTGGCGGTGGAGTAGTGCGCCTCGCCGCGCAGCCCCGCCCGGCCGATGATGCTGCCGAACGTGACCAGGAGCTTGATCCGCTCCGGGTCGACGGCGTCGAGCACCGCGTTGAGGCCGGTGATCTTCGGCGCCAGCGTGGCGTGGAAGTCCTGTTCGGACAGTCCCGTCAGCGCCTTCGGCTCGTTGCGGCCCGCGCCGTGCAGCACGGCGGTCACCTCACCCAGCTCGGCGCGGAACTTGGCCACCGCGACGGCGATCTGCTCGGTGGAGGTCACGTCGGCCCGCTCGTAGCGGTGCTTGATGCCCGCCGCGGTCATCCGGGCGAGGTTGGCCGCCAGCTCGGGGTCGGCGGCCGGGTCGGCCCGACCGATCAGCGCCAGGGACGCGCCCGAGTCGGTGGCCATCGCGATGGCGCACTCGGCCGTGATGCCCTTGCCGCCACCGGT
Source organism: Actinosynnema sp. NPDC023794 (assembly GCF_040639675.1). Taxonomy (NCBI): domain Bacteria; kingdom Bacillati; phylum Actinomycetota; class Actinomycetes; order Pseudonocardiales; family Pseudonocardiaceae; genus Actinosynnema; species Actinosynnema sp. NPDC023794. The sequence goes on from NZ_JBFAFR010000007.1 coordinate 129,034, forward strand.
GACCAGCAGCACGTCGTCCGAGTCGAGCGGCGATCCCTCGGCCTGACCGGACACCGCCCGCAGCACCGGCACGGTCCGCACGCCGTCGGCGTCGTACCGGACCTGCGAGAAGTCCGTCGTGGCCGCGACCTCGGCCGCCACCCGGCGCACCGCGTCGGTGTCGTCGGCGAGGTCGACCAGCGTCACCGGGATGTGCGGCGCCTCCAGGTGCAGCGTGCGGGCCAGGCCCGACGCGCCGAGCTTGTGCTGCACGACCGCGAGCCTGCGACCGGACGCCAGCACGTCGCGCGCGGCCTCCAGGAACAGGCCGACGTGCGCGTCACCGCCCTCCGGCGGCAGCAGCAGGAGCACGCCGTCGCCGGGCAGGCCGGCCTTCAGCGGCTCGGCCAGCGGGTGGCCCTCGGGCGCGTAGACGGTCCACTCGCCCACCGGTCCGGGCGTCGCCGCGAGGAGCTCGCGCTCGACGTGCTCGACCAGGAACGGCCGCACCCACGGCGCGACGCCGGGCACCTCGCCGTTGTCGCGTTCGTCGGTGTGCGCCGTGTCGGCCAGGTTGTCGATCAGCTCGGCGAGCTCGCCCATCCGCACGGTGGCGAAGTTGGTCGTGCCCTCCAGGGCCGGGCGGCCGAGGCTGCGGGTGACCTCGTTGACCAGCTGGCCGACCGTGATGGAGCTCAGGTGCAGGTCGTCCAACGGGTGCGTGTTCGCGGTGATGGCCTCCAGCGGCAGCTCCACGCGCTCCGCGGCCAGGCGGCGCAGCAGTTCCAGCGTGGACTCGCCGTCGGAACCCGTGGTCGCCTCGGACTTCGCCGCCTTGGCCGCCGCGGAGGCGGCCTGCTCGGCCGAGCGCACGTTCGAGTCGAGGGCCGGCGCCGTCTCGCAGGGGCTCGCCAGGAACGTCATCGAGCCGTCCAGCGGCAGGTCGCGGATGACCCGGTCGTTGAACAGGACCTCCGTGCGGACCGGCGCGCCGAGCACGTGCGCGGCGGCGACGACGGTCAGCAGCGAGGTGAGCGAACCGCTGTCGGTGTCGACGGAGAGCGCGGGCTTGTCGGGCGCGATCTCCTCCAGCAGGCCGGTGAGGACGCGGCCGGGGCCGACCTCGACGACCAGGTCGGTCACCGCGGCGGCCTTGCCGGCGGCCTCGTGGAACCGGACCGGGAGAGTGATCTGGTCGCGCAGCAGCTCGCGCAGGTCGGTGCCCGGCTCCAGCACGTCGCCGGTGACGGTGGAGTGCACCGGGCGGATCAGCCGGCCGAAGTCGAAGTCGACCAGCCGCTCCGCCATGGCCTCCGCCGCCGGGGACACCAGCGGCGAGTGGAACGCGTGGGAGACGTTGATCCGGGTCGCCTGCACGCCCGCGGCCCGGGCCACCGCGCACACCCGGTCGACGGCCTCGGCCGGGCCGGACAGCACGGTCTGCGCCGGGCCGTTGTAGCCGGCGATCACGACGTCCTCGCCGGCCGCCAGCTCGAGCGCGCGCTCGGGCGTCGTGCCGAGGCCGGCCATCGCGCCGCCGCCCTTGCTGGCGCTCGCCATGACGCGACCGCGCTCGGCGGCCAGCGACAGCACCCGGTTGGCGCTCAGCGCGCCGCCCCAGTGCACCGCGGACAGCTCGCCGAGGCTGTGCCCGACCGCCGTGTGCGCCTGGATGCCCAGTTCCCGCAGCACGTTCAGCGCGGCGAGGGAACCGGCGACGATGCGCGGCTGCGCCACCTCCGTGGCGACCTGGTCGCCGTCGGTCGGCAGGCCCGCGGCCTGGAAGACCTCCTCGGCGACGGGGAAGCGGCGGCGCAGGGCGCCGACCACACCCCGGCCCGAGCCCTGGCCCGGGAACAGGAACGCCAGGCGGGGCTCCGAGGCCCGCTCGTCGAGGAACACGCCGTCGGCGGCGTCGAAGAGCGTGGTGCCCTCGCTCACCGCGACGATCAGCTTCTCGACCTTGCGCTCGGCCTCCTCGGGCGTGCGGGCCACGACCGCGCCGCGCAGCGCCGAGCCGGTGAGCCGCGCGGCCAGCGCCGACGCCAGGTCGCCGAGCTCGGCGAACGCCAGCTTCGGCAGCAGGGCGGCGACCTCGGCGACGCGGTCCTTCAGCGTCGTGCGGTCGGGCGCGTCGAACAGCAGCACCTCGGCGTCCTGGCGACCGGCGACCAACGCCTTCGTGCGGACGTCGAGCTGCTCGCGGCGAGGCGCGTCGGGCGCGGCCTCCAGGGCGATGTGGGTGTTGATGCCGCCGAAGCCCATGGCCGACACGCCGGCGCGCACCGGCTGGTCCTCCGGCCACAGCTCGGCCTCGACCGGCACGTACATCACGGCGTCGTCGGCGGTCAGCTTCGGGTGCGGGTCGTAGTGGCCCGTGCCCGGAGGGATGACCTGGTGGTGCACGGCGAGGGCCGCCTTGATCAGTCCGGCGACCCCCGCCGCGGCCTTGGTGTGCCCGAAGTTGCCCTTGACGGTGCTCAGCGCGGCGGGTCGGGCGTTCGGGTCGGCGTTGCGGCGGGCCGAGGACAGCGCCTCGATCTCCGTCTCGTCGCCCAGCGCCGTGCCGGTGCCGTGGCCCTCGAAGTAGGACACCGACTCCAGGCCGTAGCCCGCGCGGCCGTAGGCGCGGTGCAGGGCCAGGCGGTGGCCGTCGGCCTCGGGACGGGTGATGCCGCCCTTGCCGTCCGACGAGACGCCCCAGCCGGCGATGGTCGCGTAGATGCGCGCGCCCTTGGCCAGGGCGTCCTCTTCTCGCATCAGCACGAGCGAACCGGCGCCCTCACCCGGCCAGAAGCCGTTGGAGTCCTTGTCGTAGACCTTCATCACGCGCTTGGCCAGCGCGCCGGTCTTGGCGAAGCCGATGACCTCGAACGGGTCGATCGACAGGTCGACACCGCCCGCGATGGCCACGTCCATGTCGCCCTCGACCAGCGACTTGGCGGCGGTGGCGACCGACAGCAACGACGAGGAGCACGCGCCGTCGACGGTGTAGCCGCCGCCGCGCAGGTCGAAGTAGTTGCAGATGCGGCCCGCGATCGTGTTCGCGAGGCCACCCGCCAGGGTGTCCTCGTTGATCTCCGGGAACGGGGCCTTGTAGTCCACTTCCAGCTCGCTCAGGAAGCCCGCGATCTCGTCCTCGGGCCAGCCCTTGCCGGCCAGCGCCGCGGCGACCGTGCGCCGCACGTACGGCCAGCGCAGCCGCATGATGTTCGCGCGGGAGAACTCACCGGTGAGGCTGTTGCCCAGCACCACGCCGGTGGACCGCTTCGGCAGGCCCTCGCCGTCGGGAAAACCCGCGTCGGCCAGCGCCTGGGCGGTCACGTCGAGCGCCAGCCAGTGCGTCAGGTCGGTGGAGCGGAATGTGCTGCCCGCCACGCGGTAGTGGACGCGGTCGAACTCGAAGTCGCGCAGCACCGCGGCCTTCGTGCTGTAGAAGCGGTCGGGCGCCTCGGGGTCGGGGGAGTAGTAGTCCGCCTGGTTCATCCGCTCGTCGGGCAGCCTGCGGAAGGCCCGACGACCGGCCAGTACGTTTTCCCACAGTTCCCCTGTGGAACCGGCATCGGGGTAGCGCAGGCCGATGCCGACGATTGCGATCCGCTCACTGCTCATGCTTTCACCGTCTTTGTGGACATCGGGGATTCGGGATAATCCGTTAAACGGCCGTGCGCATACACAACAAAGGCTCACGGCACTTCGGAAAATGTGCTCGACTTAATACTGCACGACCAACCGACGGCTTGCTTCTCCTATTTTGCCCTCTGACCTGCGCTTTTCCATAACAGCGTGATTCGATTTCTCCGCGCAACGGCGGTCGCGCCGCCACGTCGGCCACCTCGGCCGTCCGCCCCCGACCCACCCGCCGAGGACCGGCGGACCTGCGGGTTCCGGCCGCCCGAACCCGGCTCGACGTGGTGGATCCGTTCGGCCCAGCAAGTGCGCACGATCGAAGAAATCCACGTTGCATCACACTGAGATGCTTCCCGGGCCCCACCAAAGGCGCTGGTCACCGGGCACCCGTCGACCGCACCGCACCGCTCCGGAGAGGGATCACATGGCGCGCACCGGCACCAACCAACAAGACCGACTGGAGCCCACACCGACCGTCGGCACGTCGACGTTCGTCACCGGCAACTTCCCGCGCAGGCGCGGGCTCATCGTCCTGCTCGCCTCCATCGCGGGCTTCCTGCTGACCGTCGTGTGGTCGGCGCACTTCGTCGACTCGGTGATCGGCGACAACGTGGCCAACTCACTGCTGGGCCACGACGCCAAGGAGACCCCGATCCAGGGCATCGCGGCCGGCATCGCGTTCGCCTTCGTCAGCGGCATCGCGGGCACGTTCACCGCGTGCAACATCGCCGCCTTCGGCGCCGTCGCGCCGATGCTCGGCTCCACCCAGACCCGGTGGGCGAAGCTCGCCGCCACGCTCAAGCCGATCGGGTGGCTGTCCGTCGGCATGATCCCGGTGTCCGCGCTGTACGGCGTGCTGGTCGGCATCGTCGGCACGCGCATGCCGCAGTTCTCCACCGCGGCCAACGCGCCGGGCACGCTGAGCAGCCGCAGCATCCAGTCGTTGATCGTGTTCGGCGTCATCGGCCTGGTGATGTTCTACCTGGGGCTCGCCGCGCTCGGCCTGGTGCGCGACCCGTTCCGCAAGATCTCCCAGCGGTTCCCCAACGCCCCGATGGTGTTCATGGGCGTGCTGATCGGCGGCTTCCTGATCGGTCGCCCGTTCGGCCTGTTCCGGAAGATGTTCCGCGACGCGGCGGAGAGCGGGAACCCCCTGTACGGCGCCGCCGCGTTCACCCTCCAGTCGGTTGGCAACATCATCATCATGGCCCTACTGTTCCTCGCGCTGGCCTACTTCACCGGCGGCCGTTTGCAGCGGTGGCTCACCGCCAAACCGAGCAGGATCGCCACTGTGACGGCCGTCGCCCTGATCGTGGCCGGCGTCTTCACCTTCATGTACTGGGACATCAGGCTGCTGGCCCGGCGGGAGATCATCCCCTGGTACCCGACGGCTCCGTGGGCCTGATCACTTCGAGGGGAACAAGGACACCATGGGCATTCCGACCGAGCCGATCGGCAGCGTCCCGCGTCCCGCGGAGCTCGTGCAGGGCTTCCGCGACCACGCGGAAGGCCGGATCGACGCCGCTGCGCTGCGCGCGCTGACCGACAAGGCGTTAGCCGACACGGTGAGCCGGTTCGAGGCCACCGGTTCGCCGGTGGTCACCGACGGCGAGCAGGACAAGCCGAGCTTCCTGACCTACCCGGTGGCGGGCATCGCCGACCTGGCGGCGGGCGGGCCGGTCGTGCCGTTCGCCGACGGGCACACCCGCCAGCTGCCCGTGCTCACCAGCGGGCCGTTCCGCTACGCCGCGCACGCCGTGGACCAGCTGCGCAACGCGCAACAGCTCACGTCGCTGCCGGTGAAGCAGCCGGTGATCGCGCCGTCGGCGTTGAGCCTGCTCTACCCGGCCGACGGGATCGACGGCTACTCGCGCGACGAGTTCACCGCCGACCTCGTCAACGAGACCGAGGCCGACATCCGCGCCTGCCTGGACGCGGGCGCGGCCGTGGTGCAGCTCGACTTCACCGAGGGGCGGCTGTCGCTCAAGCTCGACCCGTCGGGCGGGTTGCTGCGCGACTTCGTCGCGCTCAACAACGCGGTGCTGGAGCGGTTCTCCGAGGCGGACCGGGCCAGGATCGGCGTGCACACGTGCCCCGGCGGCGACTGGGACTCCACCCACAGCGCGGACGTCGACTACGCCGACCTGCTGCCGGAGCTGTTCCGGATCAAGGCCGGCCGGTTCTACGTGCAGCTGGCGAGCGAGCCCGACCGCCGTCGGGTGCTCGCGGTCATCAAGGAGCACCTGCCCGCCGACGCGCGGATCTTCATCGGCGTGACCGACTCGATCGATCCCCGGGTGGAGACGGCCGAGGAGGTGCGGGACCGGGTGCTGGAGGCGGCCGAGTTCATCCCCGTGGACCGACTGGGCACGTGCGACGACTGCGGGTTCGCCCCGTTCGCCGACGACACCTCCACCTCGCGTGACACGGCGTTCGCCAAGATCTCCGCGCGCGTCGAGGGCACGAGGCTGGCCACGGAGGCGCTCGGGGTCTGATCGGCGCCGCGCGACGTCGGCACGGCCGTGCAGCCGTGCCGACGTCGTCGGGTCGGCGAGCCCCGTCCGGACGGCTCGCGCGCCACCGCCCGCACCGGACGCTCGGCGCGGGCAGTGGCGCACCGAGCGGGCAGGTGGCGGGGTTCGGCCGAGGAGGAGGTGCATCAGCGTGCTAGCGCGGAGAGGGCACGGCCAGTTCGGCGCCGGGCGAGTTGCGGGTGTCCAGCTCGGGCAGCGCGAGCAGGATCGGCAGGTCCAGCGCGCACGACGCCCTGGTCTCGATGTCCGCTTCCGCGGTCCGGCCCGTCCACACGGTGACCGCCTCGGTGGCGCCGACGAACAGCGGCCGTCGCTTCGACGGGTTCGGGTCGAGGTCGTCGACCGCGACCACGGCGGCCCGGAGGTGGAACTTCCCCTCGGGCATCGCCTCCAGCCGGTACGGCCCCGCGCCGTCGCGGATGTCGCACGCGACCGGGATGCCCTGCGCGATCGGGTCCTTGAACGCGCCCACGTACACGCGCACCGGCGTCCCGGTCTCCGGCACGCCGACCCACCCGGCCACCGCGCCGGCCCGGGTGTCGTTCGCGGGTCCGGAGAACGACGACAGCGACAGCATGCCGCCGGAGGACAACGCGCGGTAGCGGGCGGGCGGCACGCCGACGCTGCGGGTGAAGCGGCTGGTGAACGTGCCGAGACTGTTGTACCCCACCATGTACGAGATCTCGGTGACGCTCAACGACGTCTCCAGCAGCAGCTGCTTCGCCTTGGTGAGGCGGACGGCGGTGAGGAACCGGCCCGGCGAGGTGCCGGTCAGCGTCCGGAAGACCCTGGAGAAGTAGAACTTGCTCAAGATCGCGGTGTCCGCCATGTCGTCCAGCGAAAGCGGCTCGTGGTAGCGGTTCCACATCGTGTCGATCGCGCGCTCTACCGCACTCTGCACAGCACTCCTCCATCCCCCTCGGTCAAGCGGTCTCGACGAGCGCCCCGGACGGCGGCGGTCTCCCGCTCCCCGTGGCCCGCCGTCAACCCGGATCGGACCCCCGCCGACCCGCCGCGCGCCGCGGCCAGGTCCGCGCGGTCACCGGACAGGTCCGGCACAACACCCCGCCCGACGCGGCCCCCCTGGACCTGCGCCCACCCGGTGTGGAACTCGGCCGCGCCCCGGCGACCGTCGAACGGCAGGCGGTCGCGGACCGCGGCGCACGTCGTCGAGCCGGCACGGGTGGCTCGGCGAGACCGGCGTTCCTCCGACGACGGCTCGACGTCGAGCGGTCGACGTGCTTCGGCCACCTCCGCACAACCCGTGGAGCACGTCCGGCCGACGCCCACCGCCGGTGTCCCACCGGTGAAGCCGCGCACCGGGGACCCGGTTCCCGGCCCGAACGGCGCCAGGACCCGGCGCCGCGGCGACCAGTGCAGGTTGGCCAACGTGTCCTCCCGTCGCTCTCCGGGCCGCCGCGGCCGGCGGCCCGATCGAGGATGCACCCCGGGTGCGAACCGATCTACTCCACGCTTGCGGTGCGGGCGGCGGAACGGCGCCTACCGCCACCCCGCGCCCACCGCCGCGGGCTCCTGCGCCCGATCGCGCAGCCGGACGTTGACCCGCAGGTTCTCCCCCGCGCCGACGGCGATCGTGTGCCCCAGCCCGCCGGCGAGCACCACCCCGGGACCGGGGCGCGCACCGCGCAACGCGACCGCGATGCAGCGGGTGGCCGTGGCGCCGACCACGAGCTCGCGGTCGAGCGGACCTTCGACCAGCGTGCTGGGCGCCGCCCCGACAGCCGGGATCAGGTCGTCGATGATCCCCACGGTGACCACCGACGCGTCGGCGTGCGCGGGCACGTCCAGCGTGCCGACCACCGAACCGCTGCCGCCGAACCGGGGCGTCGGCATCGCGCTGAACACTCGCGAGCCGGTCTCCAGCGGATTGTCGAGATCCGGCAGCGCGACGGCCGCCAGCAGACCGCTGACCTCGGGGTTGCGGTACTGGGTCGGCGAGAGGCCGACCGCACGGGTGAACCTGGTGGTGAACGTGCCGACGCTGCTGTACCCGATCGTAGAGACGATGTCGGCGACGGTCATCCACGTGGTCAACAACAGCCGTTTGCCCTCGAATAATCGGACGGCCGCGAGGTACCGGCCCGGCGGCATGCCCACGGTCGCGTGAAACATGCGGGAGAAGTGGAACGGACTCACCAGCGCGGCAGCTGCGACATCGCGCAGCGTAAGTGGTTCGTAGTAGTTGGAGCGCATCAGCTTGATGGCGCGATGGACGGCATCGTGCACAGTCTTTACCTTTCGGCCTGAATTGCGATCGGATCATTCGCGGCACGGCGCCACCACAGCCGGAGAACACGAACCGGCTGATGGGAGCCGTTGGGAAAGCCGCGACGGTGCGGCGGAGCCTATCCGTACCCACCCATTTCCGGGAATACGGCGGCACTTCTCGCTGGCCCGATCTTCACCACCCCAGATGGCCTTTGTGCGAAGCCCCCATAACTCCGCACCGTGAAGGACGCTAGCAGGGCCGGGTGCCGCTGGTAATTACCCGGGAACGAGAACCGCAATCTGCGAGACGCCTGTAGGCCGTTGTGCCCAACCCGCAGGGCCGCACGGACGCACGCGGACGCATCCGACCACCGAACAGCCCCGCCACTGGTCACCAAGAGTGACCGCTCGTAGACGTACCCCCGAGGGCTCCCGCCCGTCCCAGCGGGAATCACGCCCGTCAACGCCGGCACACATCCGTCCGCAGTGGTACGGATCACCTGACAGGCGTCGCGACCGTCGCCACCAACGGCGTCGCACTGTCACCCGAGGCGTCCTGCCGGCCGCGCCGGCCACCACTCCCCTGCCCCTGATGAGCGATGCCACGTCAGCTGGCATCACAGCCAGTGACCACCGCCTGGAAATTCCACCCGACCATTCCCTCCATTAGCCTACCAGCGAGTCGGGACCCCCGTCGCGGCACTCGACGCGAAAGTCGGGGCACTGCCACCAGGCTTCCACATCGGGATCCCGCAGGCCGGCACCGCGGTCCACGTCCTCCGCACGACCGCAGAACCCGGCCGATAGATCACCCTCGAAAGCCCACTGCCCGGCGTTATGCCCGGCGACTTCGCGACCGATTCCCCAATTTCCCCGGTCGATCCGGAGCACTCGCGAAAGCACCCCCTTGCTTGACCGATGCGACCTGCGTTAGCGTTAGCGGACACGATGCTAGGGATGGTTCCCTCACATCAACCGAACCGTCGACCGAAGCCACGGGCGAACGTCCGACAACCGGGCGCCCCGAAGCCGACCACCGGGGCCGGAAACGGGAAGGTGGGAATGAGCGCAGAACCGAGGATCGGCGGCCGGCGGGCCGCCGGCGGCTCCGCCGACCCCAAGCCCCCGTCGATCTCCGTGGCCGCCAGGACGACCAGCTTCATCAAGCCCATCGCGGACTCGGCACCCCAGGCCGGCTCCGCGGTGGCGCCCGCGGTGGTGGAGAGCGCGGCGCACCGAGTCGCCCGCTCCACCACGGGCGAGGCAGCGGTAATCCCCCGACCGCTGCCTCGCCCCACACCGCACCCGTCGGCGCGGTGACGGAACGCTCCGATGTAGACGGTCGCCGGCCGTTCCCCTTCCGGCGCTTGGCCTTCCACCGCGTGGCCTTCCACCGCGACGACGCCCCGCTCCGCAAGAGCGTCACGGACGTCGGTTCGGCTTGCCGAACGGTTCCCGCGATGGGCGAATCGGGCGTCGAAGCACGGCGACCACGCCACGTCACCGCGATGCCGGGCGTCGACGCGGCCGCGCCGCCGCGCCGCTCCCGACGGGGCCCGTCCGCCCGCCGGCCGCGCGACCGATCAGCGCGAACACGCTCCGAGACCGTTGACCACGCGCCGCGACGATCCGGGTCGTTCCGGCCGCGTTCCGGTCGGACCCGGGGGTGTCCGACCGGAACCACAGGCTCGCGCGGGAGCCGGTGACCCTCGATGGGGGCGAGGAAAAGTCACACGGATGCCGCAGGTTAGCATAACAACGTTACACAAAGAATAACGGCGTTGTGCAACACTGTCAAGGTGAGTCCTCGCAAGCTGGATCCCGGAACCCGAGCCGCCCTCGTCGACATCGCGGCGAGACTCCTCGCCGAGCACGGCGCCGAGGCGCTGTCGACCAGGAAGATCGCCGCCGAGGCCAACACGTCGACCATGGCCGTCTACACGCACTTCGGCAGCATGAGCGGGCTCGTGCGGGAGATGGTGCACGAGGGTTTCGCCCGCCTGGAGCGCCAGTTCGCCCGGGTGCGCCGGACCGACGACCCGGTGGCGGACATGGTCCTGCTCGGCTACGCCTACCGGCAGAACGCCAAGGCGAACTCCCACCTGTACGCGGTGATGTTCGGCGGGCAGTCGCTGGCCGGGTTCTCCCTCACCGAGGACGACCGCCAGTACGGCCGGTACACGCTCGTCACGGTCGTCGACTGCGCCACCCGCTGCATCGAGTCGGGCCGGTTCCGCCAGAACGACCCGCTGCTGATCGCCCACGAGATGTGGATCGCGACGCACGGCCTGGTCAACCTCGAGCTCGGCGGCTACCTGATCGACCCGGTCGACGCCGACCGCTGCTACGACTCGATCCTCAACGGCCTGCTCATCGGTGTCGGTGACGATCCCGCCCTGGTGGCCGCCTCGATGGCGGCGTCGTCCAAGCGCAGGGGGAGCGAGGCCGAGGCCGACTCGGAGCCGGCGGGCGCGGGCACCCGGCGCTGACCGCGCCCCGGGCCCGGCGGACAGGGCGCAGGGGCCCACGTGAACGCGGGCAGCCACCGGCCCTGTCGTCGGTCCGGCGAGGCGATCCGCGTGGTGGGTGCGCACCACGAGGTCGCGCACCGTCCACTCCGGACGCACCCGCACGTCCGGCTCCCGCCGGCCGGCGGCGCCGCGAGGTTCCCGGACGGCGCGGTGCGCGAGGTCGTCCGCCATCCGCGCTTGACTCGGTTCGCGCTCCTGGCCGGCGCACGGCGTGGCCAAGCGTCAGGTTCCGCGGTGCGGCAGCGCGCAATCGGGTGAACGCCGTCGTGTGTCCGACTCACCTCACAATCCGGAGCGAGTCGTGCGGACGCACCGGGTCCCGCGACATTCCGCGCCGCCGCGGGTAGCTACGGCGCACCGAAGGGCCATTGGGCCATTCGCGAGCCACTGGGCCGTTCGCCCGCGCTGAGTCGTCCCGAAGGCCCGCCGTCCCGGCCGGGACGGCGGGCCTTGTCGGAAATCCCCGTCAGCTCGCGGCAGCCGCGTCCACTGCCACCGTGCGGATGTACTGCAGTGCGAGCAGGACCGACGGGTCGAGCGCGTCGATCGGGCGCAGGTTCAGGTCGACGTTCTCGACCCGGGCGCCCGGCCTGACCGACACCGGACCACAGGACGCCACGTTGAGCGTCCTGCTCCGGCCTAACGACCCCATGCCCGAAACAGCGCCCCGCCCCAGCGCCACAGAATGGGCCTGCAGGTGCCAGGTGCCGGGCGGCACGTCGGTGAGCACGTACGGTCCCGGCCGCTGGAGCATCGAGCAGTGCACCGGCTTCCCCCGCGGCACCTGTTCCGGGAACAGGTTCAGGAAGATGATCGCGGGCGGGCTGCCCAGCGGCACGCGCACCTCCCCCTGCACGGTGGACGAGCGGGTGTCGGGACCCCGCCTGGCCAACGGGGTCGGCTGGGTCAGCCCGCCCAGCTGGCGGTACGTCGTCGGCGGAACACCGACGGCGGCGCGGAACTTCGAGCTGAACGTGCCGACGCTCGTGTACCCCACCCGGTGGCTGATGTCGGTGACGGTCAACGAGGTGCACACGAGCAGCCGTTTGGCCTCCTGCACCCTGATCGCGGCCAGGAATCGACCCGGCGAGACGCCGGTAACACGCTGAAAGGTTCGTGAGAAGTGGAACTTGCTGTACATGGCGGTTCGAGCCATGTCGTCCATCGTGAACTGCTCGCCCAGGTGCTCGTGCATGAAGTCGATGACCCGACCTACCGCCCGTTCTATTACACCCTCCACTACGACCCCCATTCGTAGTCAATGACCGGTGAATCCCGCCGCCCAAGCAGGCGGACGACTCATCGCAACGCGATCAATCGGCGCGCCGGCGAGCGGCACTTCCCCAGTGAACCGCCAGTAAACCCCAGTGAAACCCCAGTGTCCCCAGGTGCTGACGATTTCGGGCAAGCTACCAGGGGCGCGACAGCCTGCACAAGCAGCAAAGACGGCGTTGACGAGCACGTCCGGTGATGATCCCTTGCCCCATCCGATGGAATCGTGAACGCTCCTCGCCTCCATTTACCGCGCGCACTGGACTCACATTCCGTCATCAACTGGACTCGGCTACTGCGCCTTCCGGGTGATGCCGGCGACCACGGCTCAACCACCCGGGTCGGACCTCCGACCACCCGATCGGCGGCCAGAGGTCGTCCCGACAGATATGGCGGCGACCGGCCGCGACGCGTTTCAGCCGAAATGTCGCAATCGGGAGGATGTGCCCGCCCCCACCCGGGGAGGAACGTCGGGACAACGGCCGATCGCGGCACAACGGCCATTCCGGCCACCGCCGACCTCGTCGGGGTCACGGCACGGCGGTTGAATTCCGTGACGCGGCAAGGCAGATCCGGCTCACCACCAGGCCTGGCAGCGGGCGGCGGGAACACCCTCCCGCGGACCGCACAGCACGGCGCGGCGCGCCCCGGCGGGTTGGGGCCCGCGGGGCGCGCGCGTCCGGCCGCGCGGATGGGCCGGTACCAGCCCATCCGCGCCGGCGGCGGTCACTCAGCGGACCGCCAGAGCGCTCCGCTCGGACGAGCTGGGGGTCCCGTCGCGGAGTCGGAGCACGGCATCGGCACGGAGTCCGGCCACCGGGCCGGTGCGCGGCGACACGACCTGACAGGTCGCGGCCACTGGCACCCCCGAAGCTTCGGTCCGCAGTCGACGTCGTGAACCACACGCTACCGATCTTGGTCCTAAAAAGCAACTAACTGGTACGCAGTTCGTAGCAGGAGCGGTCCGACGCTCGCGACACCTCGACGCCTTAGCACCCGCACCGCGGTTCCCGCTTCCTGCGAAAGTGTGCATTTCTTCCGCTGGTGGAGGTCGTGAGAGCAGTTCGCGCAACCGCAAACCAGAAGAGGAGCAGCGCATAGGAACGCTATATAGTCGACGTGCGGTTGCCGCGCGGTCATCGGGGACGACCACCGTACCGGCGCGTGGACCAGTGACCTTCTCCACGATTGCGCACTCCGCACGATGGCGTTCTTGGCGCGCCCCGAACCCGGTATCGTCGCTGGTCAGGGCAATTGGCCCGATCGAGGCCGGCGCAGCAGGAGGAATCCATGGTCGACACTCAAGCCCATACCCATTCGACGGGTGGTCCGCTCAACACGATCCGGCACAAGCCCGCGCTCTACGCCTTCACGTTGATCGTGCTCGCGCACTGGGCGGAGCACATCACCCAGGCCGTGCAGATCTACGCGTTAGGTTGGCCCGTGCCGCAGGCCAAGGGCGCGCTGGGCCTGTGGTTCCCGTGGCTGGTCACGTCCGAGGTCATGCACTACGGCTACGCGCTGGTCATGCTCGTGTTCCTCTTCGCGCTGCGGAAGGGGTTCGTCGGCCGCTCGAAGACGTGGTGGACGGTCGCGCTCGGCCTGCAGTTCTGGCACCACATCGAGCACCTGCTGCTGTTCATCCAGGCGTCCGCCTCGACGAACCTGCTCGGCAAGCCGGCGCCGACGAGCATCATCCAGCTGATCATCCCGCGGGTGGAGCTGCACCTGTTCTACAACACCGTGGTGTTCATCCCGATGGTCATCGCGATGGTGCTGCACATGCGGCCGTCGCCGGAGGAGCGCTCGGAGATGCAGTGCTCGTGCGCGGTCGGCGCGTCGGCCTGATCACGTGCACAACCACGGCGCCGTCGGCCTGCCGCTCGGCTTCACCCTCCTGCGGCTGATCCTGCTCGGCGCGGTGACCGTGGTCGCGGGTTGGGCCCTGGTCCGGCCGTTCGTGCCCGCCGCGTCGGGGTTGTCGACCCGGCGGGCGGTCACCGGGTTCGCCGGCATCGGCGGCGTCGTGGTGCTGCTCATCGCGGAAGCGTCGTGGATGCCACCGCCGGCCGCGGTGGCGTTGATCGGTCTGCTCGCCGTGCCGCCCGCGTTGCGGGTCGAGCGGCCGGTGATCGGCCGGCTCGTGGTGGTGGCCGCCGTCCTCGCGACGGTGGCCGCCGGCACGTGGTTCGCCGGACCGCCGTCGTCGTTCGCCTACATCACGTTGATGGCCGCGTTCGTCGCGGTGTCCTGGCTCGCGCTGTGCCCGCCGACCGCGATGGTGCGCGTCGTCGGCGCGGCGTTGGGCCTGACCCTGCTGGCGGGCCTCGGCCAGGTCACGATCGCCGGGCAGCTCTCCACCCCGGCCGCCGGCGACCCGCTGCTGACCCGCGTGGCGCTCGGCGGGGGCCCGGTGGACGTCCTCGTCGTGCCGCACATGCCCGGCTGGAACATCGTGCACACCACCGACGCACCGCTCTCGGTCGGCAACGCGCCGAACGCCCTGGTGCCCGCGCAGCCGCGCGACGGGACGACGGGCCGGTGGGCGTTGGTGTGGCTGCCGGAAGGGCGCAGCGACCTGTGGCTGGACCGGGCAGGCACGCGGACCACCGTCCCGGTGGACACCGGCCGCGTGGCGTGGTCCGGCCCGGACGTCCGCGGCGCGGAGGGTCCGGACTACGCGTCAGCGGTGTTGGCGGCGAAGCTGATCGGCAAGCGCGGCGACCTGCCGTGGCCCGGCCTGACCGAGGCCGACGCGGCGGCGCTGCGCGCGGCGGTCGCGTCGATCGGCGGGCCGTTCTCCGTCGTGGCGGACGACTCGCGGCGCGCGGCCGAGGCGGAGGCGGTGGTGCGCGAGGAGGCCGCACGCCTGGGCCACGCCGTCACACCCGGGTCGTCGGACGCCCTGGTGCTCGGCGGCACACCGCCACCGGACGCGCGACACCACCTCGCGCCGTGGCTGACGCCACCGGACTTGACCACGCCCGAGGCACGCCGGTACGCGCAGACGCTGTCGGCCGCCTTCCCCGGCGCCACGCCGTCCCGCTCGGGCCTCGCGGCCTGGTCCGGCTGACGGTCCTACCGCGGCTCGTCGTCGCCACCGAGCTCGACCGCGCCGAACACCTCGTGCAGGCTCGCGTAGTCGGTCGTCGGTATCGCCCGCAGCGCCTGGACCGCGGTCGGGTCGCCCTTGCGGATCGCCGCGTCGAGCAGGTCGTCCTTGCTCGCCGGGAAGTGGACGTCGGTCAGGCAGTCCTTCAGGTGGTCGCGGGTCAGCGTGCCGGCCATGACTCCTCCAGCTCTCTCGCCTGCCGGTGCGGTACCCGCGACCCCGGCCGCGAAACGCCTACCTGGTCGGCACGCGCACGACGACCATCCCGTCGAGCAGCCACGCGTCGATCCGCTCCACGTCCACCTCGGCCGGCACGGTCGCGCAGTAGTAGTAACCGCGAGGGGAATCGGCCGGGCGCACCGTGATGCCCACCCGGTCGCGCCGGATCGGCGTGCCGTCGGGCCGCAGGTCCCGGTCGCGGATCTCCACCCGCACGTCGCGCGGTCGCACGTCCTGCAGCAGGGTGGCGAAGAAGTAGGCCTGCTCGGTCACCGCGACGTCGACGAGCAGGGGCCGCTCGTCGGCCGTGGCCAGGTCCCACTCCCGGCCGAGGTTCCGACCGATCCGGTCCCACCACACGTCCATCTCCGCCACCGGATCAGGCCCGCGGCTGGGCCCCGTGCCGGGGTCTCGGCGTCGGACTGTCAGCCGCTCGACCACGACGCCACCTCCCGTTTACCTGGTCCTCACAGTGGGAAGTACCCCGGTCGAGGAACGTCCATGCTCGGTCGAACGGGTGAACCGACACCGTCCGTGGCGAAGCTGACGGGTGAACGCGATTCGGCCGAACGCGCCGGGGTACTCCACCCGGGCAAGCGACCGTCCCCAGGAGCATGGAGGAGGACCCGCCCATGCACCGCGAGAGCAGCAAGCACGGCCCGATCAAGGACGACGAGCTCAAGCACGAGTTGGAAGGCACGTTGCGCGGCAACCGCCCGAGCAGGGCCGAGGAGTGGCGCGATCCCGAGCCGCCCGCGGACGACGACGTGACCGTGCCCGGCATCGACGAACCGCGGTAGCGCCGCGGGGACAGACCCTCCACTTCGGACGGTTCACCCGTGAACCGTCCGAAGTGCCTTGTTCGTTGTTGCTCGATCCGCCGCCGGGGCGTTGACCACGGGGCGGGGCGTCATTAGCGTCGGTCACGTGACCGCTGAACGCATCGCTCCCGTTGTCCCGACAGACGACCTCGCCGGCGCGGTCGAGCGGTGGTCCGCGTTGCTCGGCGTCGCGCCGACGTTCGTGGACGGCGACCGCTGGGCGCAGTTCGACGTGGCGGGCGGGCGGCTCGCCCTGTCCGGCGCGGACCGCGTCCACGACGGTCCGGCCGTGTTGGTGAAGGTGCCCGACCTGGACGAGGCGCGAGCCCGCGCGCAGGCCCTCGGGTTCCGGGTCGGCGACATCACCACCGGCCCGCACGAGCGGCGTTGCGTGGCCGTGGGACCCGACGGGTACGCGGCGATCCTGCACAGCCCGTTGGGCTGAGCGCTCCCGTCACCGGCGGTCGCGTGGCCTGTCGCCGCGGCGCGGGATCAGCGCAGCGGCCTGACGACCGCTCGGGCCAGGGCCTCGGCGTGCGCGCGTGGTGCGGCGGCGGCATCGGGGCCCTCGGCGTAGTAGCGCAGGAACGCCTCCTGGAAGCACGCGCCGACGAGCAGTGACGCCGCCGCGTCCGGATCGGCGTCCGGTGCGATCCGGCCGAGCGCCCGTTCGGCCCGCAGGTACTCGGCGAACGGCGTGGCGGCCTTCTCCGGACCGCCGCCGTGCCTGCTCATCGCCACCCGGTGGGCGGCCATCCGCTGCGGGTCCGAGAGCAGCGCGGCGAGCATCGGGATCGACCGCTGGTAGAAGTCCAGCACCGCGTGCGCGAGCTCGGCGAGGTTGTCCTCGACATCGCCCTCGCCCGGTCGGACCGACACCCGGGACAGGCCGGGCAGCCGTTCTTCCAGCACGGCGAGCAGCAGCCGTTCCTTGTCGCCGAAGTACTTGTAGAGCGTGGGTTCGGAGACCTCCGAGGCGTGCGCGATCTCCTTGGTGGTGGCCTGCGCGACGCCGCGCGTGCGCAGGATCTCCGCCGCCGCGTCGAGGATCCGTTCTCGGGTGCCCATGCCGTCCCACCTCACCGTTTGACAGGTTAGTGAATACTAGCCCCCCATAGGGGCTAGTATTCACTAACCACTCTGGGGGCGGCATGTCGAGCGGGAAGCGGGCGATCATCGCGCTGTGCGCGGTGCTGGTGGGAGTGCTCGGCGTCGCGGGCGCCGTGGGGTACCTGGCGTTCGTCCGGCCGCCGGTGAACCCTCCGGCCGAGGCGTGCGGCGGGGAGGGCGTGCCGGGGTCCGGGCCGGTCGTCGTCGCGGCCGGCGCGAGCACGACCAGGGGGACGCTCGGCGCGGACTGGGTGGGCGCGCTGCGCGATCGCGGGCACCGGCTGGTCAACGCGGGCGTCAACGGCCACACCACCGCCGACCTGCTGGCCAGGGTCGACGCGGACGTGGTGGCGTGCCGACCCGACGCGGTCACGCTGCTGATCGGGACCAACGACGTGCGCGGCGACGTCCCGCTCGACGAGTACCGGGCCGACCTCGGCGCGATCGTGGCGCGGGTGCGGTCGGGGACGACCGCCCGGATCGCGCTGCTCTCGTTGCCGCCGCTGGGCGAGGACCTCGACGGCGCCCTCAACGTGGAGCTGCGTGACTACAACGCGGTGGTCGAGGAGATCGCCACCGAGGCCGGCGTGTCCTACCTGCCCCTGCACGAGCGGATGGTGGACGCGCTCCGGGAGCGGGACGACGAGCCGACGCCTTTCGGGTTCGACTTCGGGGTGGCCTACCTGGCCGCGGCCGAGCACCACCTGCTCGGGCACGAGTGGGACGAGGTGGCGCGGGGCAACGGCCTGCGCCTGCTGGTGGACCACGTCCACCTGAGCGACCGCGGCGGGGCGATCGTCGCCGACCTGGTCGACGGGTGGCTGTCCACACCGGACTCGGGCCGGTAGGTCCGGTCCCCCGACCCGCGCGCACGCCGGCGCACGCGGGTCGGGGGACCGGGGATCAGGAGATGGCGCCGACCGTCAGCAGCACGTTCGCGTAGTGCCGGCCGTCACCGGTGGCCACGCACACCGCCAGCTCCGGTGCGCGGCAGGCCGCGTAGAAGTCCTGCCGCGCCAGCGGTTGCAGCGGCAGGCCGGGGCCGAGCACGCGCTCGTAGTCGGTCCACGCTTCCGGCGTGCCCAGGTCGTCGGGCCGCATGGTGTGCACGGCCTCCACCGGGATCGCCGACAGCACCGGCTCCAGCACCTCGTCGACCGTGACGAGGCCGGGGCGCAGGTTGAGGTGGATCACCTCGGCGCGGTGGTGGACGTTGGTCCGGTGCGCGTAGTTGGCGTCCGCGAGCAGGACCTTGGACCCGTGGCCCGCCGTGGCCAGGGCGTGCAGCAGCGGCGGGTGGATCAAGGGGAAGCGCAGCACTTTTCGGTCACTCCAGGATGAACGTGGCGTCGGCGCGTGCGACGGCGTCGGGTGCGGTGGTCAGGTTGACGGTCGTGCCGTTGTGGCGGATGTACTGGCCGGGGAAGTTGGTCGACTCGAAGGACACCGCGGAGGCCGAGGCCAGACCCGCGCGGCGGTGGAAGGAGGCGTCGGCGCGGAAGACGGCGCTGCCGTCGTTGCGCTCGACCCACATCTCGTGGTTGCGGTGCCGCAGGTAGTAGCCGGGGAAGTTGGTCGACTCCAGCGACACCGTGCCGGAGCCGTTCAGGCCCGTCACGACGCGGAACTGCGAGTCGGCCAGCGGGTTGACGTTGGCCTCGATCCGGCCGCGGTACTCCCAGTGCCGGATGAAGCGGTCGGGGTAGTTGTACGACTTGAGCCGCACGGGCGTGACGCCGTCGGCCACCGGGATGCCGAAGTTCGGCGTGCCGTCGGAGTTCCAGTAGACCTTCTGCACGCGGGTGCGGCGGTTCGGGTCGCGCAGAGGGTCGCCGGAGATGTCGCGGTAGCTGCGGTCGTGGTAGACGAGGATGTCGCTCTGCCCGTCCTCGGAGACGGTGAACGAGTTGTGCCCCGGACCGTACTGGCTGGTCGACGCGTTGGACGCGAACACCGGGTTCGCGCTCTTGGTCCACGACGA
The DNA here is from genome assembly GCF_040639675.1 of Actinosynnema sp. NPDC023794. Lineage (NCBI taxonomy): Bacteria > Bacillati > Actinomycetota > Actinomycetes > Pseudonocardiales > Pseudonocardiaceae > Actinosynnema > Actinosynnema sp. NPDC023794. The sequence continues at coordinate 148,452 of NZ_JBFAFR010000007.1, forward strand.
GGGGTTGAGCAGGTCGGCGGACGCCGACGCGGTCAGCATGCCGAGGCAGTAGTTCGCGTCCGTGGCGCTGGCGGAGTAGGTCAGGAAGACCCGGCCGTCGCGCTGGATCACCGACGGCCCCTCGGCCACCTTCACCCCTCCCCTGGTCTCCCACGCCAGCGTCGGCACGGTCAGCCTGGCCACCGACCCCGTGATGGACCACGGGGTGGCGCCCATGCGGGCGAGGTAGAGGTTGGAGTTCGTGGAGATGCCGGGCTCGGCCTGCGCCCAGGTCAGGTACCGCACGCCGTTGACCACGAAGGTCGACATGTCCAGGGAGAAGCTGTCCCACGGGACGTTGACCTTGCCGCGCTCGGTCCACGTGCCGGTCAGCGGGTTGGCGCTGCCGTTCTCCAGCACGTAGGGGCGGATCCGCCAGATGTCGTCGGTCCGGCCGGCGGCGAAGTAGACGTACCACTTGCCGTTGATGAAGTGGATCTCCGGCGCCCAGATGTGCGCGCCCATCTCACCCGACGAGTGCTTGCGCCAGATCACCGACTCCGGGGCGCCTGCCAGGCCCTGGATCGTGGTCGCCCGGCGCAGGACGATCCGGTCGTACTCCGGCGCGGTCGCGGTGAAGTAGTAGTAGCCGTCGGTGTGCTTGAAGATGTGGGGGTCGGCCCGCTGGTTCGCCAACGGGTTCGTGTACTGCACGGCCGGCGAGGCCTGCGCGGCGGGCGTGATGACGACCAGCCCCGCCAGCGCGGTCACGGCCACCACCGCGACCACCGCCAGCCTGCGGGCTGCCCACCGGGGAACGGCACTGTTCATCGGGTCCACTCCATCGTGGCGCGTCGGGATGCGGCTGTTAACGCTAACAGCGCGGGTCGTCAAGCCTCAATACCTCTTTACGAGACGATTGAGGCTTGAGAACCGTGGAGCCGCGTCCGCGTGACATTCGCACGCCAAAGCGGCTGGTTACCGGCATGATCCGCAGCCAGGGCTGGTGTTAGCGATAACATTGCGCTACCTTCGCCGACAGCGCGAGCACCGACTTGCCGGGTGGGCGGACGCGACTCTCCCCCGTCCGCACACCCGGCCCCCACTCGAAATCCGCCGTGGACTCGCCGGGTCACACCGCCAGCTCGTCGACGACCCGCCGCAGTCGCACGGCACGCGCGGCCGGCGTCCTGGCCTTCATCAGCCGGAGGAGCAGCGCGTACTGCCCCGTCCGGCCGAGCCGCTCGAACCGCTCGCGCGCGCGTTCGTCGCCCGCCAGCGCCTCTGCCAGGTCGGGCGGCACGGTGGCGTCGCGCTGCCGCTCGTAGGCCGCGTCCCACCGGCCGTCGGCCCTGGCCGCCTCGATCGCGGCGAGGCCGGGTTCCCGCACCCGCCCGGCGGCGATGAGCGCCTCGGCCTTCTCGACGTTGACCCGCGACCACGAGCCGCCCGGTCGGCGCGGCGAGTAGCGCTGGAGGTAGTGGTCGGCGTCGAGGCCCTTGCGGTGGCTGTCGATCCACCCGAAGCAGAGGGCGACGTCGAGCGCCTCGGCGATGGTGACCGACGTCCGGCCCGACCCCTTCTTGGCGATCTTGAGCCAGACGCCGTCACTCGTGCCGTGGTGCTCGGCCAGCCACGACTCCCACTCCGCGGCGTCGGCGAAGTCGAGGGCCGGGGTGTCGGTGAGCGCGTTCATGGGCCCATCGTGCGGGGTGAAAGTGCTCACCGAGTGAGCACTTTCAGGCATCGGACTCGCGCCGCTCCGCCATCGTGTCGGGCGCGGACTCGGGGACCTCGGTCCGCACGTCGGAGTCGCGCAGCACCTCGCGCGCCTGGGCCCGCGGGTCGGCGCTGCCGGTCCGCCGTTCCTCGGGCAGCAGGTTCGCCCTGGTCCGGGACCTGCGGTCGACGTCGTTGCGCCGGTCGAACACCGCCGGCCGGTCGAGGTCGTGCGCACGCCTGACGCGCGCCTCCTCGGCCTCCGGGAGGTCCGTCGCGCCGAGGTCGAGCGGTTCCTGGTGCGTCATGGCCTAGCCATACCCCAACGGCCGCCGGTTGACGCGCGTGCGATCACGGCGCGACCCCCGTGCGGTCACGACGTGGCGCGGACCCGGTTGTGGTGCCGGCGCGCCTTCAACCGGTTGCCGCAGCCCGTCATCGAGCACCACAGCCGCCTGCCGGTGCGCGAGACGTCCTGGAAGTGCAGCACGCACTCCGGGTTCGCGCACTTGCGGACGCGGTCCGGCGCCGCCTCGCGCAGCACGACGAAGTCGCGCAGGCATGCCCAGGCGGCACGCCACCGCGGGTCGGCGACGTCGTCGTGCTCGACCGGGCCGCGCTCGTCGACGGTCAACCGCACCCGGCCGTGGTCCAGCAGCGCGTTCAGGGCGGCGTGGTCGGCCGGGTCCGCGATCACGGCGGCCACCGCGGCGCGGGCCTCGCGGAGCGCCCGCCGCGGCACGGGCCGGGCGGGGTCGAGCTCCCGGTCCGCGAGCCACGCGGCGGTGAGGTCGTCGTGGTCGAGCAGGTCGTAGGCGACACCGCCGGCCACCCACCGGGTGTTCAGCAGGTCGATGCCCAGGGGTTGGTCCGCCAGCGGGCGCGCGGGCCACCCCTTGGCCAGCAACGCGCCGGTCACGGCGTCATCGGCACCGAGCACCGGGCACACCTCCCCCGATCTAACCGTTCCGAGTCGCTTGACAGGTTAACACGAGCCTGCTTACCTGGGCGCATACCTAACCGTTCAAATCATTTAGAACGGTTAGAATCTTCCAGTCAGGAGCAGCCGATGACCTCGTTCCGGTACGCCGACATCAACGGGCAGCGCGTGTTCTACCGGGAGGCGGGCCACCCCGACGCGCCCGTCCTGGTGCTGCTGCACGGCTTCCCCACCAGCTCGCACATGTTCCGCGAGTTCATCGGGGCACTCGCCGACCGCTACCGCGTGATCGCGCCGGACCACGTCGGCTTCGGCCACAGCGCCGCGCCGTCGGTCGACGAGTTCGACTACACGTTCGACGCGCTCACCGACATCACCCTCGGCCTGCTGGACCACCTCGGCGTGCGGCGGCACGCGCTGTACGTCCAGGACTACGGCGCACCCATCGGCTTCAAGATCGCGTCACGCCACCCCGACCGCGTCACCGCCGTCATCACGCAGTCCGGCAACGCCTACACCGAGGGCTTCACCCCGTTCTGGGAGCCGCTGTTCGCCTACGCCGCGAACCCCGGTCCCGACACCGAGCCGGCGGTGCGGGCCCTGCTCACGCTCGACGCCACCCGCTGGCAGTACACCCACGGCGTCAAGGACCCGGGCCGGATCGACCCGGGCACCTGGGCGCACGACCAGGCCCTGCTCGACCGGCCCGGCAACGCCGAGGTGCAACTGGCCCTGTTCCGGGACTACCGCAACAACCTCGACGCGTACCCGGTGTTCCAGCGGTACTTCCGCGAGACGCAGGTCCCGCTGCTCGCCGTGTGGGGGCGCAACGACGAGATCTTCGGCCCGGACGGCGCGCTGGCCTACCGGCGCGACCTGCCCGAGGCCGAGATCCACCTGCTCGACGCGGGCCACTTCGCGCTGGAGGACCAGCTGGACACCATCGCCGGGTACACCCGCGGTTTCCTCGGCCGGGTCCTGGGCTGATCAGACGGCCTGTGAGCGCTAACAGCACCAGCTGTTCCAGGTGCACAGCCTGCCTGTTATCGCTAACAGGCAGGCTTGCCCGCCTCGCCCGGCCTGCGCTACGGTGCCCAGGAAGCGCTCCCAGTCCGGCCGAACCGGCAGGCGACCGGGAGCGCGTCACGATTCCTGCTCGCAAGGAGGCGACGCACGGGTCCGCGCAGGCTGTCCGCTGCCGGGTCGAGGCGCCGAGCCTCCCCGTTCCCAGCACCGCTCCAGTCCATTCAGGACATTAACGCCGCCGCGTCCAGTCCACCCCGAGAGTATCGAGGAAACCGTGGCTGCATTGAGAAAACGCGCTCTCGCCACCTTCGCCACCGCACTCGCCATGACCGGCGTGACCGTCGTGGCCGCGCCCCCGGCGTCGGCCTACCCGGGACCCGGCGTGGTCACCGGCGACACCCGGGTGCACGACCCCAGCGTCGTCAAGAGGCCCGACGGCACCTACCTGGTCGCGCACACCGCGGACGGCATCGGCCTGAAGACCTCGACCGACCGCACCGCCTTCCGCAACGCGGGAGCCGCGTTCCCCAACGGCGCCTCCTGGACCACCACCTACACCAACGGCAGCCGCAACCTCTGGGCGCCGGACATCTCCTACCGCAACGGCCAGTACTACATGTACTACTCGGCCTCGTCGTTCGGCTCGAACCGGTCGGCGATCTTCCTGGCCACCAGCCCCAGCGGCAACGCGGGCACGTGGACCCACCGCGGCCTGGTCATCGAGACGCGCACCAGCGACAACTTCAACGCCATCGACCCCGACCTCGTCGTGGACGACCAGGGCCGCTGGTGGCTGAGCTTCGGCTCGTTCTGGTCCGGTCTCAAGATGATCGCGCTGAACCCGTCCACGGGCCTGCGCTCCGACTCCACCGTCCGCGCCATCGCCGGCCGCAACGGCGGTGCGATCGAGGCGCCGAACATCGTCAAGCGCGGCAACTACTACTACCTGTTCGTGTCGTTCGACTACTGCTGCCGCGGCGCGCAGAGCACCTACCGGATCATGGCCGGCCGGTCGACCAGCGTCACCGGCCCCTACGTCGCCCGCAACGGCACGGCCATGACCTCCGGCGGCGGCACCGAGATCCTCGCCGGCCAGGGCAGCGTCCACGGGACCGGGCACCAGGACGTGTTCTCGGACGCCGACAGCGACATCCTCGTCTACCACTACTACGGTGACGACGGTGCGTCTCGACTGGGCATCAACCTGCTGGCCTTCGATTCCGCTGGGTGGCCTTACGTCCGATGATCGTCGACCGGCTGTCCGCCACCGTCCGCCGCGGCTCGCGGCGGGCGGTGGCGGCGGCCCGGATCCGCGGCACCCGTTCGGTGGGAGCACGGCTTCCAAAGTGGGCATTGACGTTGGCGCAACCTGCTCGTAGCCTCCCGGAAAGCGCTTTCCCCTCTGCACCGCGCGCCACGCCCTGGGAGCGGTCGAGACCGGAGGAACCGAATGGGTGCACTGAAACGTTTCAGAGGCCGAGTCCTGGCGACGTCGATGGTCGCGTTGTTGGCAGTCGCCTGTGGCGGCAGCGGCGGCAGCGGCGACGAGACCAAGGCCGGTCCCGCCACGCTGCGGTTCTCGTGGTGGGGGAACGCCGAGCGCGCCGAGTTGATGCAGAAGGCGATCGACCTCTTCCAGAGCAAGAACCCGGAGATCAAGGTCACGCCCAGCTTCCAGGAGTTCGAGGCGTACTGGCAGAAGATGGCCACCGAGACCGCGGGCGGCAACGCGCCGGACGTGCTGCAGATGGACTTCGCCTACATCCGCGAGTACTCGGACCGCAACGCGCTCTACGACCTGAAGAAGCAGGACGGCAAGAACCTCGAGCTCGGGGACCTGCTCGAAGGGCTCAAGGGCGCGGGCGAGATCGACGGCAAGCTGTACGGCGTGCCGACGGGCGGCAACACGTGGGGCTACATCTACGACCCCGCGTTGTTCGCCCAGGCCGGCGTCGCGGAGCCGAAGGAGGGCTGGAGCTGGGACGACTACCGCGCCACCCTCAAGACGATCGCGGACAAGACCGGGGTCTCCGGCGGCGGCAACTACGTCGGCAGCTACTACAACCTGGAGCTCCAGCTGCGCCAGGAAGGCGGGCTGCTGTACACCGAGGACGGCAAGCTCGGTTTCGACAAGGCGCGCTTGAAGGAGTTCATGGAGGAGGGCAAGGCGCTGGCGGACGGCAAGACCGTGCTGCCGATCGAGAAGGGCGTGCAGATCAAGCCCGCGTTCGCGCTGGAGCAGAAGCTGGTCGCGGGTGACCTCGGCTGGGACAACTTCATGTCCCGCTACGCGAAGGCCAACCCCGGTCTCAAGCTGGGGCCGGTGCCGACCGACAAGGCGGGCACGTCCGGGCAGTACCTGAAGCCGTCGATGCTGCTGAGCGTGTCGCAGAAGACCGACCACCCGGCGGCGGCGGCCAAGCTGGTGTCGTTCATGGTCAACGACCCGGAGGTCGGCAAGATCTTCGGCGCGAACCGGGGCCTGCCGCCGACGAACGCGCAGCGCGCCGCGGCCCAGCTCGAAGGTCCGCTGGCCGCCGTGGCGGCGTACGAGGACGGTTTGAAGGACAAGTTCGGCAAGACGCCTCCCGCGCCACCCAAGGGCGCCGGCACGTTGGAGCAGGCGTTCATCCGGATCACCGAGGAACTCCAGTACGGCCGCATCACCGTGGACGAGGCGGTCGACCAGTTCTTCACCGAGGCGGAAGAGACCCTCGGGTCGTGAGCCGGGCGACGATCGCGCCGGACCGGCGCGCCGAAATCGCCACCGACGGCGGGGCGGGTCCGCGCAAGCGGGCCCGCCCGTCGGGCGACGGCCTGGCGGGTTACCTGTTCCTGTCACCGTGGATCATCGGGATCGTCCTGCTGACCCTCGGGCCGATGGTGACCTCGCTGTACCTCTCGTTCACGGACTACGACCTGTTCAACACCCCGACGTGGATCGGGTTGGAGAACTACCAGCGGATGTTCTCCGACGCGCGGTGGCTGCGGTCGGTCGAGGTCACCGCGATCTACGTGGCGCTGGCCGTGCCGATCAAGCTGGTCGCCGCGCTGGCGGTGGCGATGCTGCTCAACAGCAAGCGTGGTGGCCAGGGCTTCTACCGGGCGGCGTTCTACGGGCCGTCGCTCATCGGCGGCAGCGTCGGCGTCGCGATCGTGTGGAAGATGATGTTCAGCGACGACTCGGTGGTCGACCAGCTGCTGCTGCGGTTCGGCATCGACACCGGCGGCTGGGCGGGTAACCCGGACTTCTCGCTGATGATGCTGGTGCTGCTGGCGACGTGGCAGCTCGGCGCGCCGATGGTGATCTTCCTGGCCGGGCTCAAGCAGGTGCCGCGGGAGCTGTACGAGGCGGCGCAGGTCGACGGCGCCGGCCGGGCGCGGCGGTTCTGGTCGATCACGTTGCCGATGATCTCGCCGGTGCTGTTCTTCAACCTGCTGCTGGAGACGATCAACGCCTTCCAGGTGTTCACGTCGGCGTACGTGGTGGGCGGGCCGAACGGGCAGCCGGCGGGCAGCACGTTGTTCTACACGATCTACCTGTTCGACCGCGGTTTCGGCGACTACCGCATGGGTTACGCGTCGGCGATGGCGTGGATGCTGCTGCTCGGCGTCGGCCTCGTCACCGTGTTCCTGTTCCGCACCGCACGGGGTTGGGTGTTCTACTCCGGGGACTCGGGGGACAAGCGATGAGGCAGTCGTTGACCAGGGTGCTGTGGCACGTCGGCGTGCTGGCCCTGCTCGCCGTCGTGCTGTACCCGATCGTGTGGGTGGCGGCGGCGACGTTCAAGCCGTCCGAGACGATCATCGGCAGCCTGCAGCTGTTGCCGACCGCGCCGACGCTCGCGAACTACGAGCGGGTGTTCGAGGGCGTGGTCGGTGTCGGCGTCGGCCGGTTCTTCTGGAACTCCGCGGTGCTGGCGGTGCTGTCGGTGGTGGGCACGGTCGCGTCGTCGGCGTTGGCGGCGTACGCGTTCGCCCGACTGCGGTTCCGCGGCCGGACGGTGCTGTTCGGGATCATGATCGCGACGCTGCTGCTGCCGTTCCACGTGTTGATCATCCCGCAGTACGTCGTGTTCCAGAACCTGGACCTGGTGGACACGTACGTGCCGCTGCTGGCGGGCAAGTTCCTCGCGTCGGAGGCGTTCTTCGTCTTCCTGATCGTGCAGTTCATCCGGCAGCTGCCGCGTGAGCTGGACGAGTCGGCGAAGATCGACGGTGCGGGGCACTGGATCGTGTTCTGGCACATCATCCTGCCGCTGTGCCGGCCGGCGCTGATCACCACGGCGATCTTCACGTTCATCTGGAGCTGGAACGACTTCTTCGGGCCGTTGATCTACCTGAGCACGCCGGACAAGTACCCGCTGCCGTTGGCGTTGCAGTTGTTCATCGACGAGTCGACGGGTTCGGACTTCGGCGCGTTGATGGCGATGTCGATGCTGGCGCTGGTGCCGGTGATCCTGTTCTTCTTGTTCTTCCAGCGGTTCCTGGTGGAGGGTGTGTCGACGTCCGGGCTGAAGGGGTGAGCCGGTGAAGCGGTTCTCGTTGTTCGGCGAGTGCTTGATGGCGGGGTTGCTGGTGCTGCTGGCGGCCCTGCCGGTGGTGACGTTGGTGCCGGCGCTCGCGGCCGGGTGCGCGCACATCAAGGCCCACGTCGACGGGGAGACCACGTCGGTCCGGTCGTTCTTCGAGCGGGTGCGGTCGGCGTTGCCCGGTGGGTGGGTGGTGTCGGTCGGGGTGGTCGGCGGCTTCGCCGTGCTGGTGGTGGACGTGGTGTTCTTGCGGACGCGGGTCGCCGGTGGCGGTGTCGTGGCCGTCGTCTGCGGGGTGGCGGCTGTTGGTTTGGCGGTGGTCGTGCTGCGTGCGGCGGCGTTGTGGTCGGCGGGTTCGCGGTGGCCGTCCGTGATGCGGGAGGCGGGGCGTCGTGCGGCGTCGGATTTCGGCGGCTCGCTGCTCTTGGTGATGTCACTGGCCGTGATGCTGATCGTGACGTGGCAACTGCCACCGCTCCTGCTCCCGATGGTCGGCTGCGTGCTGATGGCGGCAGTCGCCGTGGACCGCAGGCACAGCCCGGTCGCCGAGCACCCACTTCCCCGCTAGACTGCCCCTGACCAGCCTTTATCTGCCACTACCACGTCCACGATCGAGTGAATCTGAACCCGATCATCAACACCACAACGCCGTTGTCGCCGACGTGAGACGTCGATTGAAACAACAAGGCCGGCAACCAACCCCTGCCCTGCCCCACCACCCGGGGTGACCAAGGCACCGCCGCCCAACCCGGAGGCCGGGGAAGTGGATGTGCAGCCGCCCCGGGGTTCCGCGAGCCGGCCGGACGCCATGCCGGGTCAGTCGTCGCGGAGGTGTGCGCCCAGCCGGCGACGATGCCCGATGCGGACGCCGCGGCTGGTGTCGGCGGAGTCGGGCACTCGGCCGGTCGGACGTCGGCAGGCCACCGGTCGGACATCGGTCGAACGTCGGCCGGGCACCCCATTCCCACGCCCCGCACACCCGCGCGTGGTCGCGCGGTTAGGCGGCCGGGGTGGTGGTGACATGGCTGGGAGGCCTGTTGCGGGGCCGGGCTGGGGTTGGCGGGGTGGGGTGGGTCGCGGCCAGCCGGGGCCGTGCAGCCGGTTACGGGTGGGTCGGGCCACGGGCGGAGGTCGGTGTGGGCGGCCGGGTGTCGCCAGATCGGTGAAGTGGGGCGGTCGGGTGGGACGGGTAGTGCGGTGGCCAGGTGGGCGAGCAGGCCCGTCGGGTCAGAGGGTGGACCCGGTGGCGGGCTCAGGCGAGTCGGGGTCAGGCGAGTCGGGGTCCGGAGGGTGGGTCAGAGGGTGGGTCAGGTGCTGGCGCGGAGGATCAAGGTGGTCGGGTAGAAGGTTTGCGGGGGTGTCGGTCGGTGGTTGAGCACGGCTGTGGCGGCGGCGGTGGTGATGGCTTCCACGGGGTTTGTGGTGGTGGTGAGGCCGGGGTGGCTCAGGGCGGCGTAGGCGATGTCGTCGAAACCTGCGACGGCGACGTCGCCCGGCACGTCCACGCCCTTGCGGCGCAGGGCTGTGAGCACGCCGAGGGCGGACAGGTCGCCCAGGGCGAAGATCGCGTCCGTGTCCGGCCAGCGGGTCATGATCTCGGTGGTGGCGGACTCGCCGGTGGCCGCGGTGAAGTCGCCGGCGGCCAGGCGGGGTGGGGTTCCGGCGTCGGCGAGTGCGCGGCGGTAGGCGGTGAGGGCGCGTTCGGTGCACGGGAGCCATTGGGGGCCGGTGATCATGGCGATTCGGCGGCGGCCCGTGGTGATGAGGTGTTCGATCATCTTCGTGGTGCCGGTGGCGTTGTCCACGTCGAAGGACGGCACGTCGCGGGTTCCGATGCCGATCGACGCGATCCGGCCCCGGGCGGATCGGGGGATCGTGGCCAGCGCGGGCATGGTGGGATTCACGACGATCACACCGCCGATGTCGCGGTTCTCGGCCAACCTGCCCAGTTCGGCGGGGTCGTGCAGCGGGAGCCAGTGGAGGGATACGCCGACCTCACCCGCGGCAGCAGCGGCGGCGGTGGTTACGCGGGCTACGTAGGGGTCGTTGAGGACGTGCGAGGTCTGGCCGCCGACGGCCACCGCGATGCGGGTACCGCTGCGGGTGGCCAGGGCGCGGGCGACGGGGTTGGGGACGTAGCCCAGTTCGCGCGCGGCGGCGAGGACCCGGTGGCGGGCGGACGCTGAGGCCGGGCCGCGGACGCTCAGGGCGCGGGACGCCGTTGCCACCGACACGCCGGCTCGCCGGGCCACGTCCGACAAGGTCGGTTCCTGCCCATTCGACAACGCCTGCTCCCGCGCCTTCGACGAGGTCGGTTCCCGCCCCTTCCCGACCTCGGCCACGGCAGCGAGTTTGCCAGGCCCCGCCCTTGTGGTGGAAGCGCTTCCACGTATGAGGTCACGACGCACTGCCACGCATGAGGTCGCGAAAGGCCTCGACGTGTGCGGCACGGGTGTCGGGTCGGTTCTCGGACACGAGGATCGGGAGGTCGGGGGAAGGAGCCCGCATGTCGCGGAGCGAGGTGACGTCGGGCGGCGTCAGGGGTGCCGTGGTCGGGGTCGCGGTGACGTTCGGGCTCAACGGGGTCGCGGTGGCGTCCTGGTTCGCCCGCGTCCCCGCCGCCCGCGACGCGTTGGGTCTCGGCGCGGGCGCGCTCGGGCTCCTGCTGCTCGCCATGTCGGCGGGCGCCACGGTGGCGATGCTCACCGCCGGCGAGGTGACCCACCGCCTCGGAGCACGGCGAACGGTGTGCGTGTCGACCGTCGGGGTGTCCGCCGGGCTGGTCGTCGCGGGCGCGGCCATCGGCGTCTGGCCGTCGACGACGGCGACGGCGGTCGGGTTGTTCCTGCTCGGGTACGGCTCGGGCACGTGCAACGTGGCGATGAACGTCGAAGCGGCTGCCGTCGAGCGGGTGGTCGGGCGCACGATCATGCCGCGGTTCCACGCGGTCTGGAGCCTGGGCACGGTGGCCGCCGCCGGGTTGGCCGCGGCGGCGGCCTGGCTGCGCCTGCCGGTGACCGCGCACCTGGCGGGCGTCGCCGTCGTCACGTTGGCCGGCACGGTCGCCGCCGCGCGGTCGTTCCGGCGCCGGCACGGCACGAGCAACGCGAGCGGCGAGAAGAGCGGTGTGCCGGCGGCCTGGCGGGAGCCGCGCACGTTGCTGATCGGGCTGCTGGTGCTGGTGCTGGCGTTCACCGAGGGCACCGCGAACGACTGGGTCGCGGTGGCGTTCGTGGACGGGTACGCGTTCGGGCCGGTGGCGGGCGCGATCGTGTTCGGCGTGTTCGTGACCACGATGACGTTCGGCCGGGTGGTCGGCACGGTGGCGCTGGACCGGTGGGGACGGGCGCCGGTGCTGGTCGGCACGATGCTGCTGGCGATCACCGGGACGACCCTGGCGGTGCTGGGCGGCGCGCCGGCGGTGGCGGTGGCCGGGGTGGCGCTGTGGGGCCTCGGCACGTCGCTCGGCTTCCCGGTCGGCATGAGCGCCGCGGCCGACGAGGAGGACCGGGCGGCGGCACGGGTCAGCGTGGTCGCGGTCATCGGGTACACCGCGTTCCTGGCCGGGCCGCCGGTCGTCGGTCTCCTCGGGGACCAGGTCGGCATCCTCCGGGCGCTGCTGGTCGTGCCGCTGCTGCTGGTCCCGGCGCTCGCCCTGGTCCCCGTCCTCCGCCCTATTCCGTCCGCAAAGCCGTTGCCGTAGACGTCTTCGCCGCCCACGTCGCCGGTGGCAACGCGCCCACGATCGCGATCAGCGCGCCGCCGATGCCCAGCAGGAGCAGCGACAGCGGATCGTGCACGGCGAGGGCCGACACGGGCAGGCCGATCCCGGCGCTCTCCCCCATCACCGGCAGCACCGCCCGGTGCAGCGCGACCCCGGCGGGCACGCCGACCGCACCGCCGAGCACCCCGATCACGACGACGGAGGCGATCACCATCGCGATGGTCTGCCGGGGCGTCATGCCGAGTGCTTTGTGGACGCCCAGGTCCCGGATCCGTTCCCGGGTGTCGAGCACGACGGCGTTCAGCACCCCCATGGCGGCCACCGCGACGAGCATCAGCGTGAGGACCGCGGTCAGGCTGTTGATCAGGATGACGACGTCGCTGGCCTGGTCGGGTCGACCGGGCCGCGCGGTCGCGCCGAGCGGCTTCAGCGCCGTGTTCAGCCCTTCGACGTACGAGGTGACGTCGGTGCCGGGCCGGACCGCGATGTAGTGGCTCGCGTCCGTCGACCCGGACGTGAACGTGGCCGCGTCGGTCAGCACCACCATGCCGTCGTTGCTCATCTCGAAGACGTCACCGACGATCAGCACGGTGACCGACTTCCCGCCGTCGTTCAGCGTCACGGTGTCGCCGACCTCCGTGCCGGTGGCGGCGAGGAACGGCTTCGGCGCGACGGCTTCGCCCGGTCCCGTGAACCACCGGCCGGACACCATCTGGTAGCCGTCCCAGGTGGCGTCACCGGTGAACGAGACGAGCTCGGTCGAACCCGCCACCCCGCTGACGGTCACCTGCGTGCGGCTGGTGCGGTAGTGCGCGCGCGTCCCGGCTTGGGCGCTGATGGCGTCCGAGACCGCGACCGGGTCGGCTTTCGGCTTCGTCGGGCGGGAACCGAGACCGGGACCAGGACCGGGGCCTTGGCCGGGACCGCCGCCCGGCCCGTCCACCCCGATCGTCACGTCGGCCGAGTTGTGGTTGCGGGCGATCTGGATCTGGTTGAGCGACGACGCCAGCCCGACCGCGAACGTGACCGCGGTGGCACCGAACAGCACCGCCGCCACCATCGCCGCCGCACGGGCGGGCCGCGCGAACGGACGGGCGAGGCCGAGCCCTACGGGTCGCGGCACGGCCAGTCGGGCGGTCAGCGCGGCGGCCCACCGGCCACGGCCGGGACGCGGCGTGCGGCCGACGGCGATCGCGTCCACCGTGCGCAACCGACCGGCGCGCAACGCGCTCACCCACGCCGTCACCGACACCAGCGCCAACGCGGCGACGGCCACCACGACGTTCACCCACGGCGCCACGGTCAGCGTCACCGCGCCGTAGACGTCCTCGGTCTCGGCCAGCACCGGGATCGCGAGCAGGTTGCCCGCCACGACGCCGATCGCGGTGCCGACCGCCGCCGGGATCAGGGCCTGTGCCATGTACGCCCACACGACCTGCGCCGGGGTGAAGCCGAGCGCCTTGAGGATGCCGATCCGCCGCGTCCCCGCGCCGACCGCGCCCGCGACCACGTTGCCGACCACGAGCAACGACATGACCAGCCCCAGCACGCCGAACGCGACCAGGAACGGCACGAACACCGCGATGGTGCGCTCGGCCGCCCGCTTCAGCACCAGCCACGACTGCGAGCCGGTCAGCGCGCCCTCGGGCAGCGCCGCCGCCACCGCCGCGCGGCCCGCGTCGACCTGCTCGGCCGTGTCGGCGGACGCGAAGCGGTACAGCACCTGGTAGCCCCCGGGCGAGGTGATCCAGGACGGTGGCACCCAGCCGTCGGCGGTGCGGCTGACCGAGCGGGCCACGCCGACCACGGTCAACGACGAGCCGTCGGCGAGGGGGATGCGGCGGCCGACGCCGGAGCCGGTCGGCGAGTGCGCGTGCGGGCTCTCGGCGGACACGACGACCTCGCCGGGCGCGTCGGCCCACTCCCCGTCGGTCAACGTCACCGCGTCCACGGGTCCGCCGCCGGGATCGGCCCGACCCACCAGGGTCAGCGGCGCGGGGTCGCCGGGCCCTTCGTCGCTCGGCGTGACCGACGTGGTCGGGAACGGCCCGGCCGACGCGGTGACGCCCGCGACGGGGGCAGACAGCTGCTCCGCCGTCACCTTGCCCGCGTCGAACTGCGCCGACAGGTGCACGCCGCGCTGCTCGGCGAACGCGTCGTCGAACGGCGCGGTGGACGCCACCAGCAGCGACCCGCCGAGCACGGACGACGTGACGGCCATCGTGGTGGCGAGCCCGATCACCGCGGTCTGCACCCGGCGCCGCGCGACGCCCGAGCGCACGACCCGCCCCAGCCCGCTCATCGGGTCGGCTCCACGACGACGTCGCCGGCGATCCGGCCGTCGACCAGCTGGATCGTGCGGCGCGTGCACGACCGCGCCAGCGCCAGGTCGTGCGTGACCACGACGAGGGTCTGGCCGTCGGCGTTCAGCTCGGTGAGCAGCGCGCTGACGTCCTCGCCGGAGGCGGTGTCGAGCGCGCCGGTCGGTTCGTCGGCGAGCAGCAGCGCGGGCCGGTTCATCAACGCCCGCGCGACCGCGACCCGTTGCCGTTCGCCGCCGGACAGGCGTCCCGGGTAGGCGCGGGCGTGCCGCGAGACGCCGAGCTGGTCGAGCAGGTCCGCCGCGCGCCTGGCCGCCTCGCCGCGCGCCATGCCGGCCAGTTGGGCGGGCAGGACCACGTTGTCGGCCACGGTCAGGTCGTCGAGCAGGTTGAAGAACTGGAACACCATGCCGATCCGGGCGCGCCGGTAGCGGGCGGACGCGGCCTCGCCCAGGCCGTCGACCCGCACGCCCGCCACGGTGACCGTGCCGGTGTCGGGCCGGTCAAGGCCCGCGATCAGGTTGAGCAGCGTGGACTTGCCGCTCCCGGACGGGCCGAGGATCGCGACGGCCTCCCCGGCCCGCACGGTCAGCGACACGTCGCTCAACGCCGGTGGCCCGTCGTCGTACCTGCGGCTCACGTCGCGCAGTTCGATCACCGGCGTGGTCATGGTCGGCTCCCTGGTTCGTCCTCGATGTGGCGCGGTGGACGCTAGGAGCGGCGCGGATCCGGGCGCGTCGGTCGGCCGGGGCATTTCCGGTACCCCACCGGGATGAGCGCGGCGCCGCGTCATCCTTGGGATGTAGTCGAGCGGTGTAGGCGCGGTGGTCGCCCGGGTGGATGTCCGGTGGTCGCCGGTCGGTGAGAATGGCCGGGTGACGAACGCGGCGGTGGTGACCCGACTGCGGGCCTGGGCCGCGCTGGCGGTGCTGCCGACGGGCCCGCTGCCGCGGCCCACGGTGCGCAACTACCTGTTCGACGCCGTGGTGGCGCTGGTCGTCGGCATCGCCTCGGTGCAGTACGCGATCAGCACGCAGGACGTGCCCTCGCGCGTCATCGTCGGCGGCGTGCTGCAACCGATCCCCGTGCCCCCGCCGCCGCAACCCGACACGTTGTTCGGCGCGGTGGTCATCGCGGTGGCGGCGGCGGTGGCGTTGGCGCTGCGCCGCCGTTATCCGCTGGCCGTGCTGTGGGTGGTGCTGTACGCGACCTTGGCGGCCCCGTCGGAGACGCCGCGGCTCACGTTCTACGCCTGCGTCATCGCCGCCTACTCGGCCGCCGCGTACAGCCCGCACCGGCCGCCCGCGTTGGCGAGCCTGCTGGTGACGGTGCTGGTGGTGGCGGTGTTCCGGGACTCCGAGCTGCCGGTGGTGCCGAACGAGTACGTGCCGCTGCTGATCCTGGTGCCGCTGATCGTGGCGGCGAACGGCCTGCGCACGTGGAAGGTCCGCACGGACGAGGGCCGGGCGCAGGTCTCCGCGCTGGAGCGCGAGCAGGCCGAGGCGTTGCACCGGGCGGTCGAGCACGAACGGGCCCGCATCGCCCGCGAGCTGCACGACGTGGTGACGCACCACGTCAGCGTGATGACGATCCAGGCGGGCGCGGCGCGCAAGGTGATGGCCTCCTCGCCGGGGCAGGCGAAGGAGGCGTTGCTGGCGGTCGAGGCGGGTGGACGGGCGGCGATGACGGAGTTGCGGCACGTGATGGGGCTGCTGACGGTGGACGGCGCCGACCAGGCCGACCTCGCGCCGCAGCCGGGGCTCGACCAGCTGGCGGCCCTGGTCGCCCGGCTCCGGGACAGCGGGGTGCCGGTCGAGTCGAGGGTGACCGGGCAGCCGCGCCCGCTGCCGTCCGGGGTGGAGCTGGCCGCGTACCGGGTGGTGCAGGAGGCGTTGACGAACGCGGTCAAGCACGCCTCCGGCGGGTCGGCGGCGGTGACCGTGGACTACGGCGTCGACCACCTCCGGGTGGAGGTGGTCGACACCGGTGGCGCGCCCGGTCCCGGCGCGGCCACGGGCAACGGGCACGGGCTGATCGGGCTGCGGGAGCGGTTGGCCGTCTACGGCGGCACGCTGGACGCCCGGCCACGGCCCGGCGGCGGCTACCACGTCACCGCGTCGATCCCGGTGGAGGCGCCGTGAGCGCCCCGCTGCGGGTGGTGGTCGCCGACGACCAGGTGCTGGTGCGCACCGGTTTCCGGATGATCCTCACCGCCGACGGCATCGACGTGGTCGGCGAGGCCACCAACGGCCTGGAGGCCGTGGAGGCGGTGCGGCGCACCGTGCCCGACGTGGTGCTGATGGACATCCGGATGCCGGAGCTGGACGGCCTGGAGGCCACCCGCCGGATCCTGACGGGCGCGGAGTCCGAGCCGCGCGTGATCATCCTGACCACGTTCGACCTCGACCACTACGTCTACGCCGCGTTGTCGGCCGGCGCGAGCGGGTTCCTGCTCAAGGACGTGACGCCGGAGCACCTGGTCGCCTCGGTGCGGATGGTGCGCTCCGGCGACGCGTTGCTGGCGCCCGCCATCACCCGACGCCTGGTGGAGCGGTTCGCGAACCGCGGCGCGGACACCGCGTCGTTGCACCGGGACCTGGCCGCGTTGACGCCGCGTGAGCTCGAGGTGCTGAGCCTGCTGGCGCGTGGGCTGAGCAACGCCGAGCTGGCCGGGAAGCTGCACCTGTCCGAGGCGACGGTGAAGACGCACGTGGCGCGCATCCTGGCGAAGCTGGGCCTGCGCGACCGCGTGCAGGCCGTCGTCGTGGCCTACGAGACCGGGCTGGTCACGCCCAGCGGCCACGGCTGAGGGCTCAGCCGAGGAACCGCACGTCGGGGTGCCGGTCGGACGGTCCGTCGAGCAGGCGCTGCGGCCGGTGGCGCAGGTGGTGGTCGAAGAACGCGGTCAGGTAGGCGCGCTGGGCGGCGGTGCTGCGGGCGGGGTCGACCGTGCCGACGACCGGCGCCGTCACCGCCGGGTCGAGGCCGAGGTGGGCGGCCAGTCGCGGCACCAGCGACTGGTGGTCGGTGAACGACGAGTGCTCGCCGTCCGGCAGGTGCAGCTGTCGCACCCAGGCCCGGTGGCCGGCCAGGAACCGCTGCCACGACAGGTCGGACGCGGCGCTGTGGTCGCCCGCGCTCATCAACAGGAACGGCCGGTCCAGCCCTTCGTCGGCGACCCGGCCGAAGTCCCCGGTGGCCTGGTCGTAGGCCATGCTGCCGTCGAGGTTCGCGCCCGCGTCGATCCGGCGGTCGGACACCATGGTCTCGCCCGCGGTGAACCCGCCCGCCGAGTGGCCGACCATGCCGACCCGGGACAGGTCGAGCGACCGGCCCAGGCCCGGCGGCAGGCGACGTCGGCCCGCGTCCGGGTTGCCGCCGGCGGCGAGGACCGCCAGCCGGTCGAGCACGAAACCCGTGTCCCGCGTGCGGGTCGCCATCAACTTCTTGTTGACCTCGGTCGTCAGCGGCGGCACGGCGCGCGGCGCGACCCGGCCGTCGGGGAACCGCACCGCGAGCGGCTCGTGGGTGTGGTCGATGGCGACGACCACGTATCCCTTGCTCGCCAGCTGTTCCGCGATCCCGGTGCCCAGGGCGCGTGGGTTGCCGCGGCCCGGCGAGTACAGCACGACGGGCCGTCGACCGGGGACGGCGGGCACGTCGGGGACCGAGTGGGTGGCGAAGCCGTAGTCCAGCTCGGCCGGGTCGATGCGCAGGGCCCTGGCGTCGCTCGCGGCGACCGCTTCGGCGACGGCGGGCGGCATGAACGGCGCCGCGTCGTTCGCGCTCGGCGTGGCGGGGTACCGGACGGTGACCATCAGTTCCCGGGTGGTGTCCGGCAGCCACGGGTCCGGGCGGGCGTGGTCGACGAGGTGCAGTTCGGTGGCGCCCACCGCGTGGGGGCCGGTGGGCGCGGGGAGCTCGAACCTCACCGGCGACGGTGAAGCCGCCGCGGGCACGGCCGCGGCCAGCGCCACGCCGGCGAGCAGGGTCGGCACGAGCAATCGTTTTCCAGTCACCGGACGAACTTAGGGCGGCTCGTCCGCGCGCCGGATCAGGACGATCACCCAGCGACACCCTGAGGCAGCCACTAGGTGACGTCCCGGCCGGTCCACTGTGGAGTGTCGAATGCCCCGGCGACCTCCCGTGCCCGGCGGCGGTGTCCGGCGGCCTGCTCGTGCCGGCCGAGCGCGGCGGCGAGGGCGGCGAGGTGGTGCGCGGTCGGGCCGAACGAGACCAAGCCGCTGCCCGCGCCGGCGAGTTCACCGGCCGCCGGGAGGAGCCGGTCGTAGAGGCGCGCCATCACCTGCCGGTCCCCCGCTTCGACGGCGATCACCGCGTGCAGGCACGTCCGGGCCTCGAACAGCAGGTCGTGCGGCGAATCGGGGACGACGGCCGCGAGGGCTTCGGCCCGCCTGCCCCGCGCGAGCAGGACGACCGGGCGCGCCCACGGCTCGTACGGGCCCCAGTCGGCGTCCGGCACGTCGCCGAGGCTCAGCAGCGCCAGCGGCAGGATGCCGTGTTCCAGGCCCGGCATCCCGGCGCCGGAGAGGCGGGACGCGGCGGCGCGGTAGGCGGCCCTGGCCTCGTCCCGCCGCCCGGTCACGGCCAGGCGCAGCGCGGCGTACCAGGTGGTGAAGACGCCGACCAGCGGCAGGTCGTGCCGGTCGGCGAGCGCGTCGGCCGCGGCGGCGTGCCGGTCGGCGGCGGCCAGGTCGGCGAGCGCGGCGTGGGACTGCACGAGGATCAGGTGGGCGAGCACCTCGAACGTCACCAGGCCGTGGCGGGCGGAGAGGTCGAGCAGCTCCGCGCCGATCCGGGCCCGGTCGGGTGCGAGTCCCGCCCGGTGGAACGTCTGCAGGAAGCGGCCGTTGAGCGCCAGGGCCAGCAACGACGGGTCCGCCAGGTCGCGGGCGATGGCCTCGGCTTCGCGTGCCGCTTCCCGGCCACGTCGTCCGGCGTCGGCGCGTCGTTCCACGGCGATGGTGACCAGGAGGCGGGCGCGTTCGGCCTCGTGGCCCGCGGGCAGGGCGTCCAGCGCGCGTTCGGCCGCCTCGGTGAGGCGGGCGGACAGGGCTTCGTCGTCGTTGGTGGTCCAGAGCGCGGGCACGTCGAACGAGCCGATCGTGCGGGCGGTCAGCACCGGGTCGCCGCCCACCTCGGCGACGGCGTCCGCGCGGCGCCGGCGGGCCTGTTCCAGGTCGCCGGTCACGGCCAGCGCCCGAACCAGGCCCATCACGGCTTCGAGGCGGTCCTGTCCCGTCCGCTCCAGCGTCTCCCGCCACCACGTGGCCGCTTGGTGCGGCGCGGACCGGCGTTCCGCGCGTTCGGCGGCGGCCCGGGTGTAGCGCGCGGTGCGTTCGGCGGCGGCCCGGTTCCCGGCGCGCAGGAGGTGCTGCGCGATGGCCTCGACGTCGTCGGGGCGCACCCGCTCGACCACGTCGGCGGCCGCGGCGTGCCACCGGGCCCGGCGGGCGTGCGCGATGTCGTCGTACAGCGTCTCCTGCACGAGCGCGTGGGCGAACCGCAGGCGGTCGGCGTCCGGCTCCACCAGGAAGCCCGCGAGCAGCGCCGACTCGACGGAGTCCAGCACCGCGTCCTCGTCGCCGGCGAGCGGGATCAGCACGTCCAGGTCGATCTCCCGGCCGAGGACCGACGCCTGGCGCAGGTGGGTCCGCGCGGTCTCGGTGAGCTGGGCGAGGCGGTGGCGCAGGACGTCGCGGACGCCGGCGGGCACGGTGCGCAGGGCCGGGTCGGTCTCCCAGAGGCGGGTCAGCTCTCGGACGAAGAACGGGTTGCCGCCGCTGCGGGTGTGGATCGCGCGGACGTCGGCGTCCGTCGGCTCGCGGTCGGTGGTGGCCTCGACCAGTTCGCGGACCTCGGGTTCGGTCAGGCCGCCGAGGTAGACGCGGGTCGGCTCGGTGCGGGCGGCCCGGCCGAGGGCCTCGGTCAGGGCGGCGGAGATCTCGGTGGAGCGGTAGGCGCCGACGATCAGCACGCGTCCCGCGTCGGGGTCGGCGGCCAACGACGTCACCAGGGCGAGGGTGTCCTCGTCGGCCCAGTGCAGGTCGTCGAACACCAGCAGGACCGGTTGCCGGATCCCGGCCAGGGACTCGGCGATCGCGCGGTGCCGCTCGAACCGGCCGGCGGGCGGATTCGCGTCCAGCGCAAGCGTTTCCGCCATCCGCGTCCACGGCCAGGCGGCGGGCGCGTCCTCGGTGGACGTGCCCCACGCGGTCGCCCAGCCGGCGGCGGCGAGCCGTGCGGTCAGCTCCTCGGCCAACGCCGTCTTGCCCGCTCCGGCCGTGCCCGAGAGCAGCGCCAGCCGCCGGCCCGTGCGCGCGGCCCGTTCCAGCTCGGCCAGCTCGTCCGTGCGGCCGATGAACGGCGTGGACCGGGCGGGCGGCGGTTCGGGCGCGAGGGTCGGCGACTGGGTGAGGATGTCGGTTTCGAGCTGCCGGAGGGCGTGTCCGGGGTCCACGCCGAGTTCCGCGCGCAGCACGTCGCGGGACTGGCGGAGGGTGGCCAGCGCCTCGCCCTGGCGCCCGGTCCGGTAGAGCGCGAGGGCGAGCAGCCGGCGGCCGTCCTCGCGCAACGGGTGCGCGGCGACGTGTGCCCGCAGGTCCGGCACCGACTCCGCCGCGAGGCCCAGCGCCAGCGCCGCCTCGGCCCGCCGTTCGACGGCCAGCAGCCGCACCTCGTCCAGCCTCGCGGCCTCGCCGAGCGCCCAGGGCCGATCGGCGAACTCGGCGTAGGCGGGGCCGCGCCAGAGTTCGAGCACGTCGTCGAGCAGCGCTTTCGCGTTCCCGGGCCGACCGTCGGCCAGCAACCGGGCCGCCTCGCCGACCGCTTCCTCGAACCGCCGCGCGTCGACGTCTTCCGCCCGCAACGCGTACCCCGGCGGCACGGTCACCAGCAGCCGGGGCGGCGTCCGGGGCGGGCGGTCCGGTTCGAGGGCCTTGCGCAGCGCGCCGACGAACGTCTGGACGGCGCCGAGCGCACCGTCCGGCGCGTCGTCGTCCCAGAGGTCGTCGATCAACCGCGTGACCGGCACCACGCGGCCCTTGGCGACGAGCAGGCGTGCCAGCACGGCGCGGTGCCGCGGCCCCTTGAGGTCGAGCGGCCCGCGTTCGCCCACGGCCTCCAGCGGGCCCAACACCCGGAAACGCACCATCGCGGGACAACGTATCCGACCTGGTCGGCGCCTGCCTCGGGGTGCTGATCGGTTGCTGATCGAGCGCTGATCGGGGTCGCTGAGAGTGGGCCGTGCAACCGCACCGACCAGCAGGAGCCTCACATGATCTTCAACCAGCAGCGCGTCACCGTCGCCGACGGCGTGGCGCTCAACGTCGCCGTGGGAGGCTCGGGCAGCCCCGTCGTGCTGCTGCACGGCTTCCCGCAGACCCACCTGATGTGGCGGCACGTCGCCGCCGACCTGGCCGCCGACCACACCGTCATCTGCCCCGACCTGCGCGGGTACGGCGACAGCGACAAGCCGGCCGACGACGGTCGGGCGTACTCGAAGCGCAGGATGGCCGCCGACGTCGTCGCCCTGGCCCGTGCGCTCGGGCACGACCGGTTCGCGCTGGCGGGCCACGACCGGGGCGCGCTGGTCGCGATCCGGGCCGGGCTCGACCACCCGGAGGCGGTCACGCACCTGGCCTCGCTGGACGTGCTGCCGACCCTCGACATGTGGGACGTCATGCACGGCGCCACGGCGGCCATCGGGTTCCACCTGTACCTGATGGCCCAGCCGCCGGGCCTGCCCGAGGCCATGATCAGCGCCTCGGCGGACGCGTTCTTCGGCCACTTCCTGGACGTGTGGGCCAACGACCCGGCCGCGATCCCGGCCGACGTCCGCGCCGCGTACCTGAAGGCGTCCCGCGAGGCGGTCCCGTCGATCGTCGCCGACTACCGGGCCTCCGCCACCGTGGACGTCGAGCACGACCTGGCCGATCGGGAGGCGGGCAACCGGCTGCGCATGCCGGTGACCGTGCTGCAGCAGGACTGGGGCTCGGCCCTCGGCTTCGACGCCGCCGGCCGGTGGCGGGAGTGGGCGGCGGACCTCGAGCACCGCACCGTCACGTGCGGTCACTTCATGGCCGAAGAGGCGCCCGGCGAGGTCGTCAAGGCGTTGCGCGACCTGCTCGCGCGCTAGACGCCCGCACCCGCCCCGCGCGTGTCGAACCTCCAGCGCCCGCGTGTCGAACCTTCAGGACACGCGTGTCGAACCTTCAGGACGCGCGTGTCCTACGTCCAGGTACCCCGAGTTCAACGCTCAGGACGGGCGCCCGTGTTCTGAGCGTTGAACTCGGGTGTTCTGAACGTAGGACACGGTGGGCCTGAACGTAGGACACGCGGGGTCGGGAGGTTCGACGCGCGCGGGGTGGGTGGTCACGAGGGGGGTTGGGGTTCGGGGGGTTTGGGGCGACGGGCGCGGAGTGAGCCGGGGCGCGCCGTCACCGACGGGTCGCGCCGCGTCCTGGCCAGGCTCGCCACGGTCACCACCGCCAGCACGACCACGATCACGCCGAGGCTGAGCAGCGTCGGCACCTCCGGCACGCGCGGGTCGAGGTCCTGGTGCGCCCAGTGCAGGATCAGCTTCACCCCGATGAACGCCAGGATCAGCGACAGGCCCGTCGACAAGTACACCAGCCGGTCCAGCAAACCCTTGACCAGGAAGAACAACGCCCGCAGCCCGAGCAGCGCGAACGCGTTGGCGACGAACACGACGTACGGCTCGGACGTGATCCCGAAGACCGCCGGGATCGAGTCCAACGCGAACAGCACGTCGATGCTGCCGATCGCCAGCAGCACCACCAACAGCGGCGTGGCCATCCGGCGGCCACCGGCGCGCGTGAACAGCTTCCCGCCCTCGTAGTCGTCGGTGATCGGCAGCACCCGGCGCGCGGTCTTCACCACGACGTTGTCCTCGACGTCCGGGTCCTCGTCACGGTGCCGGAACAGCTGCACGGCCGTGTAGAGCAGCAGCAAGCCGAACAGCAGGAACACGAACGAGAACAACGCCAACAACGTCGCGCCGATCGCGATGAACACCGCCCGCAACGCCAGCGCCAGCACGATGCCGAACGTCAGCACCTTGTGCTGGTGCTCCTCCGGCACGCCGAACGTCGACATGATGATCACGAACACGAACAGGTTGTCGACCGACAGGCTCTTCTCCACCAGGTAGCCGACGAAGTACTCGGTGCCGGCCTGCCCGCCGTGCGACAGCGCGAACCACACGCCGAACAGCAGGGCGAAGAGCACGTAGAACACCGACCAGGCGGTCGCCTCGCCGATCTTGACCCGGTGGGGGCGCACGACCGCCAGCACCAGGTCCACCGCGAGCAGCAGGAGGACGAGGCCGATCGTGAGCGCCCAGGTGAGCCCTCCGATGTCCGCCACGATCAGCAGTCGAGGTCGCGGTGGTCGGAGGTGGGCGGGATCGGCGGCGGGATCGGCTTCGGCGGCACCGGCTCGGGTCCGGACGGCTGCGGCCGGCGCGGGACGGGGTCCGGGGCCAACGGGTCGGGCGGGTCCGGTTCGTGATCACGGGACAGTGGGGCGGCCGCGGTCGGCTGGTGGTCGCGGAGTTGCGGGTTCACGCGTCCCCTCCTCGTGGAGTCGTTGTGTCGCGGTGGACGATGGCGACCGAGCACGGCGCGTGGTAGAGCACGGCGTGGCTCACGGAGCCGAGCAGCGCACGGCGGACCGCGCCGCGGCCGTGACTGCCCACGACGAGCAGGTCGGCGTCACGGGCGTGCTCCAGCAACGCGCGCCCGGGGCCGTCGAAGGCCACCGCCCGGCTCACCCGCACCTCCGGGCGCGCCTCGCGGTGACCGGCCACGGACCGGTCCACCAGCGCCTCCGCCTCGGCCTGCACCTGCGGCAGGTCGGACCGCGCCGCCCGGATCGGGGCCACGGCCTCCACCGGCAGGTCGGCCCACGCGTGCACGGCGAGCAGGTCCCGCCCGTGCCGCGCGGCGAAGTCGAACGCGAAGCCGAGGGCGCGCTCGCTCGTCGGCGACCCGTCGACCCCGACGAGCAGGTCGGCGTCGCGGCCGAGCGTGCTCAGGGCGTCGGCCGGGTGGCCCTGCTCCAGCCGGGTCCGCACCTCCAGGCCCGCGCACAGCGCTCGGCAGTCCGCGGCCACGGCGGCCGGCTCCCGTTCGGCGTGCCCGCGCACCGCCTCCTCGGTCATCGCCTCGGGCAGTGGCACGGTCGTGGACGTCAACGCCAGGTCCGGCATCGGCACGCGGAGCACGTCCACCACGAGCAACGCGCACCCGCGCCTCGCGGCCTCCCGGGCCGCCCAGAACGCCGCCAGGCGCGCCTGCTCCGAACCGTCGAAGCCGACCACGACCGCACCGCGACCGTCGCTGTTGCGCGGGTCGGCCATGCCACCACCTCCGCCGTCGCCGGAGACCGCAGGAGTACCCGGCGTGCGGATGGCGTAACCGATGCCCTGCCCGCGCCGGGCGTAACGCCGAGCCGGACGGGGACGACGCCACGGTCACACGCAGGTCCAACGAGAGGGCGTCGTCCATGACCGACCGGCATTGGCAGGGTGCGGAGCTCGCCGTCGACACGACCGAGGTGCGCGGCCTCGCGGTCACCCGTGTCGCCGGCGAGATCGACCTGGCGGGTGTCGACCTGGTCCGCGCCGAGCTGGACGTCCAGCTGGAGCTGCGGCCACCGGTGCTGGCGGTGGACCTGACCGACGTGACCGTCCTGGGCTCGCTCGGCATCGCGGCCCTGCTCGACGCCCACCACCGCGCGGTCGCGGCCGGCGTCCGGTTCGCGATCGTGGCGAGCCACCGTTCGGTGGTCCACCCCTTGCGGCTCACCGAGGTCGACCGGGTGCTGACCGTGGTGCCGACGCTCGACCAGGTGATGCCCGGCTGACACCGCCGGGTGTCGCCCGGCCGTGACGCGGGTAGCCCGACGTGTGGCGTCGTTGCCCATCGCCCGCGAGTTCACCGCGTTCGGCCTCTCGCACTGGGTTGTGCTCGGGCTGTTCGCGGTGGGCGCCGCGGCCGTGGTGGCGCTGGGCCGCACGCGCCCGTCACGCCGCTTCTCCCGCGTGTTCGCCGCGGTCGTCCTGCTGCTCCAGGTCGGCATCCACGCGTACCTGGTGCTGCCGCCGCGCTGGAACGTCCAGCACTCGCTGCCGTTGCAGCTGTCCGACCTGGCCGGGCCGGTCGCCGCGTACGCGTTGTGGTCGCAACGCCGGTGGGCGTTCGCGCTCACGTACTACTGGGGTCTGACGTTGAGCGTCCAAGCCCTGGTCACGCCCGTGCTGCGGGTCGACTTCCCGGACTTCGGGTTCCTGCTGTTCTGGGCCACGCACCTGTTCGTCGTCTGGGCCGCCATCTACCTGACGTGGGGCCTGGGGCTGCGGCCCGACTGGCGCGGCTACCGGCTGGCCGTGCTGATCACGGTGGCGTGGGCGGCGGCGGTGTTCGCGCTCAACACGGCGCTCGGCTCCAACTACGGCTACCTCAACCGCAAGCCGTCGACGGCGTCCGTGCTGGACCTGCTCGGCGACTGGCCGTGGTACCTGGTGCCGGAAAGCGCTTTCGTGCTCGCGGTGTGGGCGTTGATGACGTGGCCGTGGACCCGCCGGGGTGACCGGACGGCATGAGCGAGCACGAGGACATCGCCCGACGCCTGCTGGACCGGCCGGGCGGACGTGCGCCGAGCAGGCGGGCATCCGGCTGGCGGACACGCCCGTCGCCGCTGGACCGGCTGCTCGTGCTCAGCGTGCTGCTGTCCACCCGGATCCGCGCGGACATCCCCGTGGCCGCGGCACGGGAACTGGCCTCGGCGGGCTGCACCACCCCGCGCGGCACGGCGGGGACGACGTGGCAGCGGCGCGTCGACGCGCTGGGCCGTGCCCACTACGTCCGTTACGACGAGAGCACCGCCACCGCGCTCGGTGAGGGCGCCAACTGGTGCTGGACGACTGCGAGGGCGACCTGCGCCGGCTGCGCGAGGACGCGGGCGGTGACGTGGCACGCCTCCGGGCGTCACTCGAACGGACACCCCGCCTGGGTCCGGTCGGTTCGGCCATCTTCTGCCGCGAGGCGCAGCAGGTGTGGCCGGAGCTGCGCCCGTTCCTGGACGACAAGGCGCCGGCGGGCGCCGGGCGCGTGGGGCTGCCCGCCGACCGCAACGCGCTGGCCCGGCTCGTGCCCGCCGACGACCTGGCCCGGTTCGCCGCCGCACTGGTCCGCGTCACCCTCGACAAGGGCCTCGCCGAGGAGTTGGCGCAGGACGGCAACGGTCAGGCGCGCACGCCCTCGCGCAAGTCGAGGGAGCGGCGGGTGCGGGCGTAGTGCACCACGATGCTCACCGTGGCCGCGAGGAAGACGAGCTGCGTGAGCGTGCGCGGCAGCAGGGCGTCGCCGAACGACGGTGAGAGGCCCTTCTCGGCGGCGTAGACGTTCGCCGGGAACATGCCCACCAGCATCGCGGTGAGCCCGGCCGCCGCCCACGGCGCGGTCCGGCGCCACAGCACGCCCACCGCGCCCGCGAGTTCCAGCACGCCGGTCGCCGTGATCACGAGACCGGGCGCGGGGACGGCGGGCGGCACCATCGCGATCAGCTCTTCCCGCATGCCGATGAAGTGCGCGAGACCGGTCGCGACGAACATCGCCGCCACACCGCACCGCACGGCGAACGGCCAGGCCGGGACACGGGTGACGCCGACGGCCCGCAGGCCGACCAGAGCGAGGGTGACGACGACGAGGATGACGAGCGGTGCCACGGCACTCCTTCGAGAACGCGAACTTGACAGTGACAAGATTCCCTGCGACCAGGCAACTTGTCAATGACTAGATCGCCGGTAGGCTGCCGGGGTGACCACGGAGCGCCCGTACCACCACGGGGACCTGCGCCGCGCCGTCCTGGACGCGGCCGTCGAGGCGATCACCGAGCACGGCCCCGCCGGCGTCGGCCTGCGCGACCTGGCCCGGCGGGTCGGGGTGTCGCACGCGGGGCCGGTGCACCACTTCAAGGACAAGGCGGGCCTGCTCACCGCGCTCGCCGCGGAGGGCTTCACGCTCCTGGCCGACGCGCTGGACGCGACGGTGGCGGCCGGCGGCGACATCGTCGACCTGGGCGCGGCCTACGTGCGCTTCGCGGTCGGGCAGCGGGCGCACTTCGAGGTGATGTTCCGGCCCGACCTCTACCACGGCGACGACCCGGCGTTGACCGCGGCGCGCGACCGGTCCGGGGCGGCCCTGGCGGGCGGTGTCGCCGACCGGCCCGACCCGGAGCTGGCGTCGGTCGCGGCGTGGTCGCTCGTGCACGGCTTCGCGACGCTGTGGAACACCGGCGCGCTGTCGCGGACCGATCGCGACCCGGAGGCGATGGTGCGGGCCTTCGCGGGTTCGATGTTCCTGACCTAGCCGACTTCACCACGGGGGCACGTCGTCGACCGGGCCGTCAGCGGCCCTCCACCAGGTCGCCGAGGTCGCGCAGCGTCCCGGTGACGGCGCGCAGTTCGACGAGGGGGAGGCGGGCGGCCAGGTCGTTCGCCCACTCCGCCTGGCGCAGCTCGACCTCGCGCAGGGCCGACCGGCCACGCGGGGTGAGCGCCAGCAGCCTGGCCCGGCGGTCGAGCACGTTGTCCCGGAACTCGGCCATGCCGTCGCGGACCAGGCCGGCCGCCGTCTGCCGGACGGCCTGCCTGGTCAGCCCCATCACCCGCGCCACCTCCGCGATCGTGCGCGGCCCGTGGTCCACCACGCCGAGCACCTGCCACCGGGCGCTGGTCAGGCCCGCGGGCTCGGCCAGCCCGTCACCGGCGGCGAGGAGCAGGCCGTTCACCCGGAACACCTCGACCAGCAGGCTCGAGAACTCCCGACCCTGATCGGACAGCGCAGTCATACCGGGCAATCTGGCAGTTTGACAGGTACCTGTCAAAAAACACGGTGGACGGCGACACCCCAGGCGGACGAGCATGCGCGCCGTGACAGCGGACGACGTGCGCTTCGTCGAGCTGGACGGCCGGGTCATGGCCGCCCTGCTCGACGGTGACCTGACCACGGCCGGGATCGACCTGACGGACTACTTCCTGACCGACCGCGCACGCTGGCTGTGGCGCTACCGGCTGGGCCAGATCGCCGCCGACCCCGGCCACGCCCGGTGGATGGCGCGGCTCGCCCTCGTCGACGGCGGCGCGGTCGTCGGGCACGCCGGGTTCCACGGCCCGCCGGACGAGGTGGGCATGGTCGAGATCGGCTACTCCGTCGACCCCGCGTTCCGCCGCCGCGGCTACGCCAGGGCCGCGCTGGTCGAACTGCTGCGCCGGGCCGCGGCCGAACCCGGTGTCCGGACCGTGCGCGCGACCATCGGCCCGGACAACGAGGCGTCCCTGGCCACCATCGCGGGCTTCGGGTTCGTCGAGGTCGGCGAGCAGTGGGACGAGGAGGACGGGCTGGAGCTGATCTTCGAACGCCCGGCGGCGTAGCGCCGGGTGTCACCGGTCGGCCAGGTTCCGGTTGGACAGGAACCGCAGGTACTCGTCGTGGTCGAGCGGGTTGCCGTCGGTCCTCGCCCTGGTCGGCGCCGGACCGCGGACCCGGCGGGCGGGCCCCGGCTCGTGCCAGATGCTCCCCTCGCCGCGGGTCAGGCCGGGCAGGGCGGCGGCGAGGTCGTGCAGCGACCGGGCCGGGATGTCGCCCGGCACGAGCCACGCCGGGCCGGACTCCACGGCCGGGCCGAGGTCCGCGCCCAGCGAGAGCAGGAGACCGGTCACGGCGCTGAGCGCGTCGTCCGGCACCTCGACCTCGACCGTGCAGCCGGGCTCGTGGACCGCGCTGCCGGCCTGCCGCAACGCCCGCAGCACCACCACCGGCGTCAGGTGGCGGAAGTCGGCGGCGACCGTGTTCGGCGCCTGGTACCCGACGTGCGTGATCGTCACCGCGCAGTCGGTCACCTCCCACCCGTGCAGGCCCTGCCGGAGCGTCGACGTCACCGCCTCCTCGATCGCCCGGTGGTACGCCTTCGGCAGCAGGCCGAGCTGGGCCTGCCTGGTGAAGGTGTTGCCGGTGCCCGGCGGCAACGGCTCGACGCGCACGCCCACCGTCTGCCAGAAGTCGTTCGGTCCGCGCGGGGTGAACTCGTGCACCGACTCGCCCCGGCCCACCGGCCGTTCGAAGTACACCGGCCGGGCCTGCTCGAACACCGCCTCGATGCCGAACTCGCGCGCCAGCCGTTCCGCGATCACCTCCCGCTGCACGGCCCCGTAGAGCAGCACGGACGTCGCGCCGCCACCGGCCGCCCGGGTCCGGATGAGCGGGTCCTCGTCGGCCAACCTGGTGAGCGCGGCGTGCAGTTCGGCCGCCCGGTCGGGCTGCTCGGGCCGGACGACCGACTCCAGGATCGGCGG
This sequence comes from Actinosynnema sp. NPDC023794, assembly GCF_040639675.1. Lineage (NCBI taxonomy): Bacteria > Bacillati > Actinomycetota > Actinomycetes > Pseudonocardiales > Pseudonocardiaceae > Actinosynnema > Actinosynnema sp. NPDC023794. The sequence continues at coordinate 178,093 of NZ_JBFAFR010000007.1, forward strand.
CGAGAAGTGCGCCCTCGGGCCGTCGTCGTCCGCGCCCAACCGGTCGCCGACGCGCACCTGCGGCAGACCGCGCAGCTTGCCGATGTCGCCCGCGGTCAGCGGACCGGGACCACCGCCGACGACCTCCAGCCCGGCGACGCGCCCCCGGTGCTCCTCCACCGCGCCCGAGGCGTCCCGCCGCCGGAACGCCACCTGCTGCCGGCCGTGCACCGTGCCGGAGAACAGCCGCACGTAGGCGACCTTCTCGCCCTTGCCGGTGCGCTCGACGGCGAACACCGTGCCGCGCAGGTCGTCGGACGGCGCCGGGCGTGGCGCGAGGAACCGCCGCACCCCGTCGGCCAGTTCGGCCGTGCCCGCGCCGGACACCGCCGAGCCGAAGTACACCGGGTGCACCAGCCCTCGGCACGTCTGGTCCCGCAGCGGCCCGGACACGTCCTCGGGCACGTCGCCGTCGAGCACGCGGCCCAGCAGCTGGAGGTCGTGCTCGGCCAGGAGTTCGGCCGCCTCCGCCGGGAACGCGCCGTCTACGGACGAGCGGGCGACGACGCCCGCGTCACGCGTGCCGAGCCGGTCGACCCGCACCATCGGCACGACGGCGGGCGTGAGCCTGCGGCGGATCTCGGCGAGCAGGTCGTCGTGCCGCGCGCCCATCCGGTCGATCTTGTTCACGAAGAGCAGCGTGGGCAGGCGCAGCCGCCGCAGCGAGCGCATCAGCACCCTGGTCTGCGCCTGCACGCCCTCGACCGCCGAGATCACCAGCACGGCGCCGTCGAGGACGGACAGGGCGCGTTCCACCTCGGCGATGAAGTCCGGGTGCCCCGGCGTGTCCACCAGGTTCACCTGGAGGTCGCCCAGCACGGGATCGCGCAGCCTGAACCACGCGACGGCGGAGCGGATCGTGATGCCGCGGCGGCGTTCCAGCTCGCCGCTGTCGGTCTGCGTGTCACCGCCGTCGACGCTGCCGAGCCGCGGGATCGTCCCGTGGTCGAACAGCAGCCGCTCGGTGAGGCTGGTCTTGCCGGCGTCGACGTGCGCGAGCACGCCCAGGTTGAGGGTTCGAGTGGGAATGACGGTCCTCGAGGGTGTGGGAAGGGGCACCGGGACGGAGCACACCGTCGAGTCGCCGCATCTCGTTCCTCCTCAAGGCTCGATCACCTGCCGCGGCACACCGTAGAGCGGACGCCCGGATCGCGCCGGCCGATTACCGCCGGGGGTCCGACGCCGGGGTTCACCGGCGGAAAGCACGCCGGGGCACGGGCGTGGTCTGCCCGTGCCCCGACGTGCCGACCGGTTCCGACCCGTTCCCAACAGGCGTGGAACCGTCCCCCGTGTCCCCCTGATCCCCCCGGATCCCTCGTCCCCCACTTCCCCGACCTGCATCAATGGTGATCGACACCTCGTCCGGGAACAACGTCGCACCCAGGCCGCTCCGGGACCCGGTTGATTGCCGGGTTCCGGCAATCAAGCCCGCGCGCACCACTCGGCCGCCATACCACGCTTCGACTAGTCAGAAAATCTCCCACTTGGCTGCTGTGCGGTAACTTGCCGGCACCTAAGCTGCTGTCCGACGACCCCCTGCAGCAGCCCTTCACACCGATCCCCGGTGACCCCGGGTCGGCGAGGGCTGCCCGTCGAAAGGACAGTCCCCCCATGCGTACCGGTCGCTTCCGCGCCGCCGTCGTGGCCGCCGCCACGGCACTGCTCGCCATCACCGGCGCGACCACGGCCTCGGCCGCACCCGCCGAGGCCGTCCAGGACACCGTCTTCTCCCCCGCCGCCGACACCCCGGTCACCGCCCTGGTCACGAAGCTGACCCACGCCGAGGCCGCGGCCCGCTTCCGCGCCGCCGGCATCACGTGGTCCTCCAGCGGCGGGTGCAGTGACCGCAACAACCCGACCTGCACGTCGTTCTCGCAGATCAACCTGCCGACGGTGCAGGGCGCGGAGACCCTCAAGCGGGCCACCGGCTGCGCGCTGAACATCACCGGCGGCACCGAGACCGGGCACGCCAGCGGCACCTACAGCCACTGGAACGGCTACAAGCTCGACTACAGCCTCTCCACGTGCCTCGGCAACTACATCCGCGGCACCTTCACCTACATCGGTGGCAACAAGTGGCGCTCCGGCTCCGGGAACGTCTACTTCCTGGAGAGCAACCACTGGGACGTCACCTACTACAACTGCGGCGGCTGCTGACACCGCCGCGTGGAAAGGGGGACCGGTGGCGCGACCGGTCCCCCCTCTTCACACCCGTTCGGTCACCCGAAGGCCTTCACCTCCAGCAGCCCGACCGAGTCGGCCCCGCTCTGGAGCACGACCCGCAACCGCGTCGTGCTCACCGGCGTGAACGTCACCTCCTGGTAGGCGTCCACCGCCACCGGGTACCCGCTCGCACCGGCCACGTCGACGTAGGCCGACCCGTTCCAGTGCTGCAGCTTCCACGACGCCGGCACGCGCACTCCCCCGTTGTCGTCGAAGAAGTACACGCGCGCCGACCGCACCGACTGCGCCGAGGGCCACGTCAGCTCGGCCCACTGCTCGCCGGTGTTCGGCCAGGTGCCCCACCGCGGGTTCGCGGTGTCGTCGGACGACGGTGGGTCGATGCCGTCGTTGATCGCGGCCACCGACTCCCACGGCGAGGTGTACGACGCCGACGGCGTGGCGGACCCGGCCAGGTTCGGCGGCGGTTGCGGATCCGTGCCGCCGCCCCGGTTGTAGGCCTTCACCTCGGTCAACCCGGTCTTGAACCCGGACGCGTGCGTCACCTGGACCCGGATCCGCTGCGTGGACACCGGCGTGAACCGGACCCGGTTGTAGTTGGCCTTCGGCGTCGTCGGCGTCTTGCTCTGCGCCGCCGCGGCGACCCACGCCGAGCCGTTCCAGTACTCGACCGCGTACGACGACGGCGCGCGGTACCGGTTGCCCGCCCGGTCGTCGCGGAAGTGCAGCCGCACCTCGTCGACCGTGCGCTGCTGCCGGAAGTCGATCTCGTACCAGTCCGAGGAGTTGGGCGAGCCCGACGTGCCCCAGAGCGGTTCGTTGATCGGGAACCCGTCCACCGCGGCCCCGACCGACGTGCCGGACGCCGTGTACGACGCCGTGACGCCCGCGCCCTGCGCCAGGTTCGGCGTGGTGGAGGTCAGGTCCACGCCCGCCTTGGCGAACATGTCCACCATCCGCGCGCTGCCGTGCGCCACGTCCTGCGGCGCCTGCAACCCGGTGACCGGCACGCTGTGGTTCACCGTGCCCGCGCCGGACGGGAACGTGACCTCGCCGTTCGCCGGGTTGTAGAGCACGCGGGTCAGCCGGTCGACGGTGAACGCGCGCGTGCCGTCGAGGTAGACCGAATAACCCTGCGGCACGCCGTTGTAGCGGGTGACGCCGTCGGCCGGGTCGTCCCACACCACGCTCAGGTCCATGTTGCGGTAGCGCAGGTTGTTGACCGCGAAGTGCGACCAGCCGATGGCGATCGGGGACAGCTCGATCCGGGTGTCGGTGCGCGGGCGCAGCCCGGCCACGTCCTCCACCACGGTCCAGTTGCTGCTGCCCAGGATGTTGTGGTGGATCCACGAGCGGTAGTCGATCGTCTTGGCGCCCGCGTTCCAGTTCGCCCAGAACTCGTTGGCGTCCGGCCACTGCGTGTTGCCGCCGACGTACTGCGCCCAGGTGTTCCAGTAGAGCAGCTTCTTGTAGTCCTCCGCGGTCATCCACTGGTTCGGGTAGTTGCGCAGCACCGAGGAGTACAGCCGGAACTGGACGGTGGAGTTGATGGTGGAGAAGTTGTTGGAACCGGGGTGGCCCGCCTGCGCGGCCTCGGCCTTGTCACGCTGGTTGGCCGTGTAGAACGGGAACACCGGGTACTCGGCCGGGTCCGCGAACAGCCGCAGCGCCTGCTTGTACTGGTCGGTGTTCGGCATCAGTCCGACCGAGAACGGGTAGTAGTTGTTGATCTCCTTCCACGGCACGTGCGCGTTCGTGGCCACGTGCTTGTGCTCCAGCAGCTGCCGCGACGGGTTCCACAGCGTGTTCACCACGCCGTTGCGGATCCGGTCGGCAAGCGTTTGCATCTCGCTCGCCTTCGCGGTGTTGCCGACCAGCGCGTACGCCTGCTGCGCGGCCACCGCGCCGCTCCACACGTACGCCGTCTCGGCCCGGTCGAGGTTGCCCGCCCGCCAGTCGAACGACACCGCGTCGGCGTCGTTGCCGGTCATGGCGCCCCAGTCGTACTCGATGACGCCGTTGTTGTTGGTGTCGAAAGTGGACAGTTGCCCCTTCACGTCACCTTCGGCGTACTTGGCCAGGTTCCCCGCGACGGCGGGCCGGCCGCCGTGGATCTGGTAGCTGCGCCACGCCGCCTCGGAGATGTACTGGGTGTAGGAGTTGGACCAGTTCTCCGGGTCGCCGGGGTTGTCCATGAACCGGCCGCCCTTGGACGACTGGCCGACCGACAGCCACGGACCGTACGAGTAGACCGGGTCGCGCAGGTACTTCAGGTCGTCGATGTGCATCGGCTGGGTCAGCGCGATCGCGTTGTTGTAGCCGGTGACGCCCTCGATCGAGACCGGGAACTGGAAGTCCTGGCCCGGGATGTCCACGTCGAGGTGGTTGAAGCGCATGAGCCACCAGCGGTAGTAGACGTTCTTCTTGATCGCCGGGTCGGGCACGTCGATGTAGGGGATGTGGTCGGCCCACCAGCGGTTGTAGTCGCGCACGTGGGTGGCGAACGCGACCGACGGCGAGTGGCCGCGGTAGGCGTTGTACTCGGTCAGCGACTCGGGGATCTCGTCGGTGACGAAGCCCATCACGACCTTGGTGGTGGTCGACTGGCCCGCGCCCAGCGTGACCGACCTGGTCAGCGCCCCGCTCGCGGCGGTGAACCCGTCGCCGGCCAACCGCGGCCGGATGGTGGTGAGGTTGTTCTTCACCTGCCGCGATCCGGTCAGCTCGGCGCCGCTGACCGTGGTCGCGTACGGCGAGGTGACGCGCAGCGGCAGGGTGGCGGACGCCGAGCCGGTGTTCGTGACGGTCAGGTTGGTCACGGCGACGTTGTTGTGGGTGATGAACTTCGCCACCTCCACCCGAACGCCGGCGCCGGTGTAAACGCCCTTCCAGTGGCTCGGGGCCTGCCACCGGCTCGCCACCTGCTCGGTCAGCGTCCCGGAGCCCACGGTGACGGCGTAGGCGTTCTGGCTGCTGATGTTGTCCCAGTACGCGGCGTTGCCGCCGAAGCCGATCACGGCCGGGTTGTGGGTGTACATGAACGCGCCGCGACCGCGGGTCATCAGCCACGGGCCCGCCGGGTCGTTGCCCGGACGGGCGAGCAGGCGGTCCATCCAGAAGTCCGTGCCGCCGCTCTCGGCGTCGTAGATGGCCTTCATGGTGCTGCCGGTGCTGTAGCCGACCGGCGGCGCGGGGATCGACGGCCCGCTGAACGTCGGGTAGCCGATGGTCTGGGCGGCGGAGGCGCTCTGGACCGGCACGAGGAGCGCGCCGAGCACCACCGCGGTCGCCAGCCGTCGGGTCACGCCTGGAAGGCTTGCCATTCCAACACCCCCGTCGAGAAGTCGGGCTTCGAGGTGATCGACAACCGCAGTCGAGTGGTGTTCACGGCGGTGAACGTGGTGGTGTTGAACGTGTTGCCCGCCACGCCGCACGCCGACTGGCCGGGCACGTCGACGTACGCGCCGCCGTTCCAGTACTGGACCTTGCACGACGCGGGCAGGTCGATGCCCTGGTCGTCGTCGAACCAGTACGTGGCCACCTTGTCGACCGACTTGGCGGTCGGCCACTGGTACTCGACCCACTGCGTGCCGCGCTCGGGCCAGTTGCCGTAGGCGAGGTTCGAGCGGTCCGCGGAGTTGGCGGGCGTGCCGCCGTTGTTGAGCGCGGCCAGCGACTCCCACGCCGAGACGTGCGAGGTGGACGCGGTCGCCGAGGTGGCCAGGTTCGTGCCCGTGCCGGGGTCGCCGCCGGGGTTCGGCGGCGGTCCGGTCGTGGTCTGGGTGACCTTGCGCATCGTGCCGTCGGCGTTGAAGTGCAGCAGGTCCACCGCGACGGAACGGCGGAAGTCGCCGCCGCCGGGCGCGTTGGCGTTGTGGTAGACGATGTACCACTGCCCGTTGAACTGCACCACGCCCGCGTGGTTCGTGGTCGACGAGACCTGGTCGAGCGCGACGCCGCGATGGGTCCACGGCCCCAGCGGGCTGGTGGCGGTGGCGTAGCGCTGGCAGGCGTAGTTGGAGTTGGTGACGCAGCCGCCGGTGTCGTTGGCCGCGTACATCAGGTAGTAGAGGCCGTTGCGCTTGAACATCCAGGGCGCTTCCCAGAAGTTCGCCAGGCCCTGCGGCGTGGTCACCGCGCCGTCCAGCTCGATCATGTTGGGCTTGAGCTTCGCCGCCCGAGCGCCCCAGTAGCCGCCCCAGTAGATGTAGGACTGGCCGTCGTCGTCGGTGAACACGGTCGGGTCGATGTTCAGCCCGGACGAGTTGGGCGTGCCGTCGCTGATCAGCGGACCGCCCTTGGCGTCGCGGAACGGCCCGAGCGGGCTGTCGCCGACCGCGACGCCGATGTCCATCCACCCCGCGCCGTTGCCGTTGACCGAGGTGTACCAGTAGTACTTGCCGTTCTTCGCCTCGACCTCGCCGGCCCAGGCGTCCGCGCCCGCCCACGGGAAGGTGCCGATGTTCGCCTTAGCCCCGTGGTCGGTCCAGGTGGCGGCGTCGGTCGAGGACAGCACCCGCCACTCGCGCATGACGAAGTTGTTGGTGCCGGTGGGCGCTTCGTCGCGGCCGGCGTAGATGTACACGGTGTTGCCGACGACCAGTGGCGCGGGGTCGGCGGTGTAGATGTTCGTGATGATCGGGTTGGCCGCGATCGCGGCCGGTGCGACGGCGGCGGAGGCGACGAGCGCGAGTGCCGCGCCCAGCTTCACCGCCCGATGTCGGGTGCGCATGGGTGAGTCCTAACGGTGGGGGTGGTGGACTGGTGCCGCGACCGGACGACGCGGTGGAGGTCTCCGGTCGCGGCGCTAACGGCCGGTCGCGTGCAGGTCGGCCACTTCGGCGGCGGTGAGGGCGCGGCCGTGGACCCGGAAGCCGTCCACGGCGCCGTCCAGGTAGGGGTCGCCCGCGTACTGGGAGCGCCCGATCCAGTTCTGCGTCGTGCTGCCGAGCGCGGACGGCCGCACGGTCAGCGCCGTGTTGCGGGCCGCCTCGACGCCGTTGACGTAGAGCACGCCGAGGTTGCCCGTCTGCGTCACGGCGACGTGCGTCCACGCGCCGGCGGGCAGCGGTGACGCCGCGTCGATGCGCTGCTCGGCGCTCGCGCCGCCGGTGGTGATGGCGAACCGGACGCCGCCTGCCGAACCGCGCGGGGTGAGGAACAGGTAGGTGCTGGTGCCCGCGCCGAAGTCGAACACGCGCGCCCACGTGGTCACCGTGCCCAGCCACACCCAGGTGGCCACGCTGAACGCCGTCGCACCCGCCAGCAGGCCAGCGGGCAGCAGCACGTGCTCGCCGGCCCCGCCGAGGTCGACCGCCGAGCCGGTGCGTCCCGTGGTCCACCGCGCGCCGCCGGCGAGGGTGGCGGTCCGGCCGTTGCCGGTGGCGTCGGCCGCCACCGAGCCCGCCGCCTCGTCGAACGGGTAGTGCGCGATGAACGGCGGCGGAGCGGGCGTGTCGGTGACGTTCCAGTAGACCGTGTAGCGCTGGCCGTGCGTCTGGTAGAACGGCTGCAGCGTCACCTGGCCCGTGCTCGCCGTCGCCGTGTACCGCAACGGGGTCGTCGTCGCCCGCAGGGTCGCGGGCTGCAGCGTCGGCATCGACGTCAGGTTGGTCGTGCCGTAGCCGCCGGCGAGCACGATCGGGCCGTGCTTGACCACCTGCGCGGCCGGGTTGTCCGGCGCGGGCTCCCGGGTCAGGGCCATCGGCAGGCTGAGGTCCACCACGTCACCGCTGCTCCACGTCCGGTCCAGGCGCGCGTAGGTGCCCGGCACGGTCGGCACGTCCTGCACCACGCCGTTGATCTTGAGCTGGGCGCCCGCGGCCCAGGACGGGATGCGCACGCGCAGGTCGATCGGGCCGGACCCGGTGACGGTGAGCCGGGTGGCGGCCGACTCGGGGAACGCGGTGTCCTGCCGCACGGTGATCGCCCGGCCCGGCCAGGTGAGCACCGAGGCGATGAACAGGTTGACGTACAGCGTGTTGCCGGCGTGGAAGTAGGTGCTGTCGCCGTGCTTGGTGTTGGTCTCCATCCCGGTGCCGTGGCAGCAGGTGAAGTCCTGGTAGTCGTTGCTGTACGAGCGCTGGCCGCCGGGTCGCAGCGGCACGTAGTAGCTGTGGTGGCCGTGCGCGGACGCCGGGTTCTGCCCGCCGAGCAGGTGGTTGTAGAGCGCCTTCTCGTGGAAGTCGAAGTACTGGGCCCTCGGGTCGGTGCGGAACAGCTGGCGGGTCAGCTTCAGCATGTTGTAGGTGTTGCAGCACTCGCACGTGTGGTCCGACAGCTCCGACGCGATCCGACCTGGCGCCTTGAAGTACTCGCCGTTGGAGTTGCCGCCGATGGCGTAGGTGTGCGTGCCCACCACGATGTTCCAGAAGTTGGTCGCGATGTCGCGGTACCGGGTCAGGCCGGTGGCGTGGTACTCGCGGATCGCGCCGACCGCCTTCGGGATCTGGGTGTTGGCGTGGTAGCCGTCGAGCCGGTCGGTGTCGGCGGCCAACGGGTCGAAGATCTCGGCGTGGTCGAAGTACTGCGCGGCGGTGAGGTGCGCCGGGTCGCCGGTGAGCTGGTAGAGGTTCGTCAGCACCTCGTTCATGCCGCCGAACTCCGTGTCGAGCATGTTCTGCCGCTGGGTCGGCGTCAGCCGCCCGTTGCGCCAGCCGACCCACGTGGCCATGCGGGTCAGGACCGTGAGCGCCTGGGCGTTGCCGGCCAGCAGGTGCATGTCCAGCAGGCCCGCCATGATCTTGTGCAGGGTGTAGTAGGGCGCCCAGACCTGCTGCCGGGCTTCCACGCGGTCGATGAAGCTCTCCGGGAACGCGGACAGGTAGCCGGTGTTGAACCCGGCGGCCTGGGCCCGGTCCTGGCAGGTGGCGAGTTGGGCGACCAGGTAGTCGCCCTTGGTGCGGAACGCGGTGTCGCCGGTGCTCGCGTACGCCTGGGCGAGCGCGGTGAGCACGTGGCCGGTGGAGTGGCCGCGCAGTTCGGTGGTCGGTGACTCCCACCCCCCACAGGGGACGGCGGAGGACGGCAGGCCGACGTTGAGGCGGAACGTGTGCAGCAGCCGGTCGGCGTCGAGGAACTTGAGGTAGGCGTGCGTGCGGGAGGTGTTGGTCTGGAACGGTCCGGCCAGCAGCGCCACCGCGCCGAGCGGGAACGCGTGCGCCGACGCGCCCGTGTCCGGTCTCGCGGCTGCCTTGATCGGACCGGTGCTGTTCGGGTCGGCGGCGGCGGTGGTGCTCAAGGCGGGCAGGGCGGTGGCCGAGGCGACCACCGCGCCCGCTCGCAGCACGGCACGACGTGATGGAGTGGGCAGGGACATGCGCGTCACCTTCCGTGACGTGGCGGCACAGGACTCGCGGTGGGGAGGAGGGCCGGCGCCCCCGCGGGCAGGCGGGGGGGGGCGCCGGGGTCGCTCAGCGGCCGTAGCGGCTCTTCAGGTGCCGCCACCAGTCGCGGAACATCCACGCGTCGAACTCGGTGATGTTCCGGGCGCTGCCGGCCTTCATGATGAAGTTCGACACGCCGGTGGGCGTCCAGTCGTAGAAGTCGTCCAGACCGAACGTGTGCCCGATCTCGTGCAGCAGGATCGTCATGTCGGTGCTGCCGAGGTTGTTGACGAAGTACTCGCTGCCCATCCGCTGGCCCCAGTCGCCGCCCGCGCCGCCGCCCATGCCGGCGGTCAGCCACAACGACTGGTCGTAGTGCCGGGGCACCCCGCCGGGGCAGTTGCGGTACTGGCCGTCGCGGACGAAGAACCGGCCGCACTGCTCGGCGCACTGCGGTGCGTTCTCCCGGATGTTGTTGACGTAGATGTCGACCGAGTTGTCGCTCCACTGCAACGTGGTGCGGTCGCGCACCGCCCAGCCGACCACCTTGATCGGGACCTGCGCGTAGGGCCAGTTGTTGTGGCCCACCATCAGGTCCGTCCACTTCTTGTACTGCTCGGCGAGCTTGGCGTGGATGCGGTCGCGCAGCGAGGCGCTCACCGGCGCCGACGAGTCCCACCGCACGCAGAAGTTCAGGTAGCCGCCGTTGACGAAGACCTGGTCCCAGCCGTAGTTGCGGAACCCGTACAGGTTGCCGTACGTGCTCTCCTGGTGCGACCACACCTGGTTCAGCGGGGTCACCAGGTTCGACGGCGGGCTCCACGTCGCCGGGTTGGCGGCGGCCGTGACGTCACGTGCCTGCTCGGCCTGCGCGACGCCCGCGCCGCTCACCGCCAACGCGAGGACCACCGCGCCGAGCACCGTTCTCATCCATGATCGTGACACGATCATCTTCCTTCCGATTGCCGGACGAAGCAGCATCGGACAGCGGGGTCAGCCCTTGACGGCGCCTGAGGTGAACCCGCGGACGTAGCTGCGTTGCATGGCGGCGAAGAGCACGAGGCAGGGCACTGCCATGAACACCACCCCCGCCTCGAGCGCGGCGTAGTCGATCGACCCGTGGCTCGCGGTCCGCATGTTGACCACGGCGAGGGTGGTGGTGAACTTGTCGGTCGAGTTGAGCAGGATCAGCGGCGCGAAGAACTCGCTCCACGAGGTCAGGAACGCGAACAGGCCGACGGTCACCAGGCCCGGTCGCACGGCGGGCAGCATGATCCGCACGAGCGTGCCGGCGCTGGTGCAGCCGTCGACCCGGGCCGACTCCTCCAGCTCCAGCGGCACGGCCTCGAACGAGTTGCGCATCATGAACACCGAGAACGGCAGCTGGAACGTGATGAGCACCAGGCTCAACCCCACCAGCGAGTCCTCCAGTCCCAGCCACCCCAGCAGCACGTACAGGGCGATCAGGATCGTCGCGTACGGCACCATCAGGATCGCCAGCGTGAGCAGGAACAGCACGTCGCGGCCGGGGAACCGGAACCGGCCGAACGCGTAGCCGCCCAGCGTGGCGGTGAACAGCGTGCCGCCCACCGTGAGCGCGCTGACGACCACGCTGTTGAGCACGTGCTTCAGCTGCACGCCGTTGGCCGAGGTGAACAGGCGGTCGTAGTTCTCCAGCCCGAACCCGGTGTCCGTGCGCACGGACGCGAACGCGGCCCACACCAGCGGGAACAGGAACAGGATCGCCAGCGCCGCGCCGGTGACGTAGTAGCCCCGGCGGTTGCCCGTGGTGGTCCTCACGACGACCTCCGGCGCAGCACGCGGAACTGGATGGCGTTGAACACCACGAGCACGACCAGCAGCACCACCGAGATGCCCGCGGCCGAGCCGAGGTCGAGCCGGATGAACGCCTCCCGGTAGATCACCATCACCAGGGAGGTGGTGCTGTTGTCCGGCCCGCCGCGGGTGAGGATCCAGAACTGGTCGAACGCGAGCAGCGAGCCGGTCGTCATCACGGTGAGCACCAGCGCGATCGTGGGCCGCATCAGCGGCACCGTGATCCGCCGGAACGTCTGCCACCGGTTCGCGCCGTCCACCCGTGCGGCCTCGTAGACGTCCGGCGGGATCGCGTGCAGCCCGGTCAGCAGGATCAGCATGGTGAACCCGGCGAACCGCCACAGCACCAGCAGCACCGCGGACCCGAGCGCCGAGCCCGGGCTGCCGCTGGTCCACGACACGTACCCGTCGACCAGCCCGAGCCACGACAGCAGGTCGGTCACCGGCCCGATCTCGTCGCTGAGCAGGCCGAGGAACAGCAGGGACGCGCTGGCGAACCCCACCGCCGTCGGCAGGAAGAACGCGGTGCGGAAGAAGCCGACGCCCGGCCGCCGGTGCTGCACCAGCAGCGCCAGGCCGAACGCGACCACGAACAGCAACACCGTGATGATCACCGTGTACTTGACCGTGAACCAGGCCGCCGAGCGGAGCAGCTCGTCCTCGGTGATGCCGCTGTAGTTGGCCGGCGCGTTGAACTTCGCCTTGCCCAGCAAGGGCCAGCGGTGCAGGGACATCCAGACCACGAGCGCCAACGGCACCAGGAAGAACAGCCCCACCACCACGGCGGTCGGCGCGGCGTACGCGGCGCCGACGAGCGCGCGCAGCCGACGTCCGCGCCGCGCCGGTCGTGACTCCGGGCGCGGTCGAGGTGTGCGTGCGCCCGGTGCTCCCGTCGGTCCCGGGTGTGCCGTCGTTGCCGGGTGTGACGTCGTCGTGGACATCCGAGCCTCCGGTGGCCGCTCAGCCCTGCTGGAGCGACTTGGTGATGGCGGTGTTGCCGTCGGCCAGCGCCGTGCCCGCGTCACCGAACAGCGCGCCCCGGACGGTCTGCAGCCACGGGCTCTGCGGGTCGTTGAACGAGACGTTGAAGTTGCGCGCGTACGGCGTGCGGCCCTTGGCCACCAGGCTGTTGACCAGCACGGTGCGCGGGTCGGCCGAGGAGTACTTGTTCTCCGCCAGGTCGGTGCGGGTGGGCACGCCCTTGTTCTTGGCGACGACCTCGACCTGCGCCTCGTCGGACGTGGTCCAGGACAGGAAGTCCCACGCCTGCTCGGCCTTCTCCGTGGTCGCGCCGATGCCGAGCGCGTCACCGCCGACGAAGGTGGACTCGCCGCCGGTGAGCCCGCTGATCGGGGCCACGCCCAGCTTCAGGCCCTTCTGCTCCAGCGCGTCCAGCCAGACCGACGGCGCCGGCGCGATGCCGACGTTCCCGCTCTGCAGCGCGCCGAGCCAGGTGGGACCGGCCTCGTCCTTCGACGCGGGCGCGGCCACGCCCTGCTCGTACAGGTCGCGGTAGAGGGCGAACACGTCGGCCATCTCCGGCGAGTCGACCTTCGCCTCCTCGCCGTCGGGGTCGAGCACGTCGCCGTTCGCCGCCCACACCGACGGCCACAGCGTGAACTCCACGCAGCCACCGCAGTTGCCGCCGAAGTACGTGCCGTTGACGTCGCCGCCGAGCTGGTCGACCTCGCGCGCGTGGTCGGCGAACTCGCGCAGGGTGCGCGGCGGTTTCTCCGGGTCGAGGCCCGCTCTGGCGTAGAGGTCCTTGTTGTACAGCAGCACGGACAGGTCGATCGTGTGCGGCAAGGCGAAGTTCGCGCCCTCCCACGTGCCGGCCTTCAGGTGCGACGGCGCGAGCCGGTCCTTCACCGGCAGCGCGGCGAGCCGCTCGGTGACGTCGGCCCACAGGCCCTGGGAGGCGTACTGGGGCGCGAACACCACGTCGGCCGCGAACAGGTCGGGCAGCGACTTCGCGCCCGCCGCCGACGCGAGCTTGGCCGGGTACTCCTCGTTCGGGTAGGCGGTCACCTCCACCTTGTTGCGGTGGGTGGCGTTGTAGGCGTCGGCGTAGGCCCTGGACACCGATTCGGTCGCCGCGCGGGTCCACAGCGTCAGCACCGCGCCGTCGTCCGCGCCCGCCGGGCCCTCGGCTCCCTGGTCGCCGCACGCGGCCAGCACCAGCACACCCGCCGCCACGGCGGAGGCAACACGAAGCCCTCTGGTTCTCACCGGTCTCTCCTTTGAGCACGGTCCGGGTGGGTCATTGGTCGGTCAGGTCTTGGGCAGCCACACCCGCATGGTCGACGGGCCGCCGCGAGCCCAGCGGTGGTACGGCACGAGGGTCAGCGGGGTGGTCGCCCGGGTGCTGCCGCCGGTCGGCTCCGGCGGGCCGTAGGGCCACCCGTCCGGGCCGGGCACGTCGAACCGGGCGCGGACCTCGACGCCCGCCTCCGCGTCGACCGGCGGCACGGTGTCGTCCACGCGCAGCGCGTCGAGGTCGGCCTCACCGCCGGACTCGGCGCAGTACACCAGCGGCCCGCGTTCCACGGCCACGCACCCGCGCGTCGCGTCGATCCTCGGGTCGGGCGCGGTGAAGCGGGGCCGAGTGGGCAGCTCCAGCCTGATCTCCTCGCCGACCGCGAACGACCGGTACACGACGATGTCGCCCACCGGCACCTGCCGCCGTCCGTGGGTGGTGACGAGCTCCGCGCCCGCCGCCCACCGCGGCACCCGCAGGGTGATCGACCACGGCTGGTCGTCGGTCCTGGTCACGCGCACTGCCACCGTGCCCTCGTCGGGCAGGCCGGTGCGCACCTGCAAGCCCACCTCACGGCCGTCGTTGAGCCGGGTGGAGATCTCAGCGTCGACGTACTGGTGCAGCCGCACGCCCGTGTCGTCGGCCGTGACGAGGTAGCACGAGAGCCCGGCCAGCAGGCGTGCCGCGTTCGGCAGGCAGCACGACACCTCGAACCACGGCGCCCTCGGCCCGCCGCCGAACCCCAACTGCTCCTCGTCGTCGGCCGGCGCGGCGGTGAGCGTGCGCTGGTGCAGGGTGTGGGCGTAGAAGAAGGACCGGCCGTCGTCGCCGATCGCGGTCGCGACGACGTTGTAGAGGATCCGCTCGATCACCTCGTCGTAGCGACCGTCGCCGGTGGCCAGCAGCAGCCGCCAGGCCAGCATGATCGCGGCCACCCCGGCGCACGTCTCGGAGTACGCGCGGTCCGACGGCAGCACGAAGTCGTCGCCGAACGCCTCGTCGGCGTGCCGCGAACCCATGCCGCCGGTGAGGTAGGTGCGCCGGGCCAGCGTCCGGTCGAACTGGGCGGCGACGGTCTGGAGCAGCTCGTCGTCGCCCGTCTCGACCGCGACGTCCACCGCGCCGGCGGCCAGGTAGAGCGCGCGTACGGCGTGGCCGTGCAGGACCTCCCCCTGCCGGACGGGCCGGTCGTCGCTGAAGTACGACCAGCCGAAGTGGTGGCGCGGCAACGTCCGGTGGCCGCGGCGTTCGACGAAGAGGGCGGCTTGGTCCAGGTAGCGCTGCTCGCCGGTGAGGCGGGCCAGTTCCACGAGTCCGAGCTCGATCTCCGGGTGGCCGCAGACGCCGGGCGTGCCGTCGGGTCCGAACGCCTCGCAGACGTGGTCGGCGGCGCGGCGGGCCACGGCCAGGAGCGGGTCGGCGTCACCGCCGCGGGTGCGGGCCCGGGCGACGGCGGCTTGCAGCAGGTGCCCGGTGCAGTAGAGCTCGTGGCCCCACAGCATGTCGCTGTACCGGGCGGGTTGGCCCGGGCGGCCGAACGCGGTGTGCAGGTAGCCGTCCGCCGCCTGGGCCGCCGCGATCACGCCGGTCAGCTCGGTGATCTGCGCGTCGAGGGCTCCGGGCGCACCCGTGCGGCCGACCTCCCAGGACATCGCCTCCAGCAGCTTGTAGACCTCGGAGTCGGTGAACTCCCGGCCGCGGCGGGAGGCGGAGGTCGCGTCCGGGCCGGCGAAGTTGCCGGTCCAGCCGAGCCGGTCCATCCACGACCGGGCGTGCGGGATGGTGGCGGTGGCGTTGACGGCCTGGCGGGCGTGCCAGAAACCGCCGGTGATCCGGACCTCGTCCTGGCCGAGCGGGCGCAGCTTCCCCCGCGACGGCACGACGGGACGTCCCCCGACGGCAGTGGTGTCCGGCGACGTCACTGTCATCCCAACCTCCCGCGGATCGTGTGCCCGTCCAGCACTCTGGCAGCCGAAAACCTTTTCGGCAATCATCCTTGTGGCGGCTCGGGAATGTCGTCCACGATGGCGGTTCACGGTCGTGAAGAGCGCCTACAATCGATTCGGCGTTCGACAAACTTTTCGAAAGGCTTTCGATGGGCAGACGGCGGTCCGACGCGGTGACCCTCAGCGACGTGGCGCGGCTGGCCGGCGTCTCGATCTCCACCGCGTCCAAGGCCATCAACGCCAGGGACGAGGTCGCGCCCGCCACCCGCGAGCGCGTGCTGCGTGCCGCCGCCGAGCTGTCGTTCCAGCCCAACGCCCTGGCTCGCGGGTTGATCTCGGGGCGGACGCGCACGATCGGGCTGCTCACCGACGAACTCGGCGGCCGGTTCGCCATCCCGATCCTGCTGGGGGTGGAGAACGCGTTGGCCAACGAGCAGATGTCGGTGCTGCTGTGCGACGCGCGCGGTGACTCGATCCGGCGCAGGCACTACATCAGCACGTTGCTGGCCAGGCAGGTCGACGGGTTCATCATCCTGGGCGACGACAACGACATCCGGCCGTCGCTGACCCGGGACATCCCGGTGCCGGTCGTGTACGTGTACTGCGAGTCCAGCGACCCGGACGACCTGTCGGTGATCGCCGACGACGAGGGTGGCGCGCGGCTGGCGGTGGAGCACCTGGTGTCGTTGCAGCGCAAGCGGATCGGTCACATCACCGGACCTCAGACGTATCGCGCGGCCCGTGACCGCGTGACCGCGTTGCACCGGGTGCTCGGCGAGCACGGGTTGGGGCTGGCGGGCGGCGCGCCGCTGTACGGCGAGTGGTCGCAGCGCTGGGGACGGCACGCGGCCCGGGTGCTGCTCGCCACCGATCCCGAGGTGGACGCGGTGTTCTGCGGGAACGACCAGATCGCGACGGGTGTCGCGGACACGTTGTCCCGCTTGGGGAAGCGGATACCGGAGGACGTGGCGATCGTCGGCTACGACAACTGGGAGGACTTCGCCGCCGACTGCCGGCCGCCGTTGACGACCGTGGACCTGGACCTGGAGCGGTTGGGCACGACGGCGGCGCGGTACCTGTTCGACGCGTTGGACGGGCGCCGGCCGTCCGGGGTGATCCGGCAGCCGTGCCGGCTGGTCGTGCGCGAGTCAACCTCGGCGATCGGGCGTGCGTGAGCCGGGTTCGTCGGTGTCGTGGGCGTTGTCGGGTCCGTCGGGTTCGAGGAAGGCGGCGATGCCGTCCAGGACCCGGTGCAGGCCGAAGTCGAACCAGCCGTCGAGGTCGGCGGTGGTCGGCGGGTCGGCGGCGGCCAGTTCGGTGAGCCAGGGGTAGCGGTTGGAACCGACCACGCCCCCGAGGCGGCCGAGCCGGGCGTGCCACCAGCTGCGCGAGCTGACGCCGGTGTCGCGGGTCGCTTCGAACTCGGCCACCGCCATCAGGGCCGTGCCCTGCACGTACCCGCTCACCAGCAGGTAAACCGGGAGCGCGGTGCGGTGGTCGAGGGCGAGCGCGGAGAGGAACCGGTCGACGGTCTCCAGGAGCGCGCGGCTCAGTGGCGGCCGGGTGGTGGCGAGGGCGGTCAGCGACCACGGGTGTCGTTGGTAGAGCGCCCATTCCTCGCGGGCCTCGTGCTCGAGCAGGGCGCGCCAGCCGGTCGCTTGGGGCGGGGGTGGGCGGTGTTCGGCGAGGACGGCGTCGACCATGGCCGTGACGAGGTCGTCCTTGCCGGACACGTGCTGGTACAAGGACATCGTGGACGTGCCGAGCCGGGCGGCGACGAGTCGCATCGAGACGGTGGCGAGCCCTTCGGCGTCGGCGAGTCGGATGGCCGTGCGGACCACCACGTCGCGGTCGAGCGGCACTCCGCCCACTTTGTCCACAAATGACCGCTTGGTGCGCGCGCCGTCCTTGCGCGCGCGGTACGCCCGAGCCTGGCAGGCCCTGCCGCAGTACCGCCGGGGTCGGCCTCGGGTGGGTTGCGCCAGCTCGGCACCGCACTGCGCGCAACGCACGGTCGACCTCCCTTTCGTCACGCCCGGGTTGTGTGACGTATCCCCTCGAACACGCTTGGGTCCCTGGCAACACTGGTCCTGTGTACAGCGTACGGAGGATCGCCGATGTCGATGAGCTCGACCGGATCGCCCCGGCCTACGCGGCAGCGTGCGCGGACGAGGCCGTGACCGCGTGGGCGATGGCCGGCCACGACTTCACCGAGCTGTTCCGCGAGTGGCTGGCGCACGCGGTGACCGAGCAGGAGGTCGTGGTCGCCGAACGTGACGGGGTAGTCGTCGGTGTGTCCACGTGGATGGCGTTGGAGTCCGCCGAGCCCTTGCGGCGGCAGGCGGAAGCGGTGGCGGAGCAGGCCAGGGCGAACCCGGCGTTGCGGCGGATGGCGGCGGTGGTCGCGCTCCCCCACCCCGACGTGCCGCACCTGTACCTGGCGTCGATGTCGGTGGCCCCGGAGAGCCGGGGGCGAGGCGTGGGCTCCGCCATCCTGCGCCACCGCCTCACCCGCGCCGACACCGAACGCCAACCGGCGTACCTGGAAGCGAGCACCGCGCGCAGCGCCGCGCTCTACGCCCGGCACGGCTTCACCCCGTCCGGAGCCCCGTTCGCCCTCCCCGACGACGGCCCACTCCTGCGCCCACACTGGCGCCTCCCGCACTAACCCGCGTGTCGTACGTTCAGAACCCGCGTGTCCTACGTTCAGGACGCGTGTGTCCTACGTTCAGGACGCGTGTGTCCTACGTTCAGGACGCGTGTGTCCTACGTTCAGGACCCCCGAGTTCAACGCTCAGGCGCAAGCGAAGCGGCCCGGAGCCGGTTCGGCTCCGGGCCGCGGTGCAGCGCGGTCAGACGGCGGCGGGCACCTTGTCCTGCGCCGACTCCGCCGAACGGCTCGACGGCGACGGGGTGGTCGCGGTGCTGCGGAAGCCGCGCAGCCGCAGGCTGTTCGACACCACGAACACCGACGAGAACGCCATCGCCGCACCCGCGATCATCGGGTTGAGCAGTCCGGCCGCCGCCAGCGGCAGCGCGGCGACGTTGTACGCGAACGCCCAGAACAGGTTGCCCTTGATCGTGGCGAGGGTCCGCCGGGACAGCCGGATCGCGTCCGCCGCCGCACGCAGGTCACCCCGCACGAGCGTCAGGTCGCTCGCCTCGATCGCCGCGTCGGTGCCGGTGCCCATGGCCAGGCCGAGGTCGGCCTTCGCGAGTGCGGCGGCGTCGTTCACGCCGTCGCCGACCATCGCGACGACCTTGCCCTCGGCCTGCAGGCGCGTGATGACGTCGACCTTGTCCTTCGGCAGCACCTCGGCGATGACCTCGGTGATCCCGACCTCGGCCGCGACCGCACGGGCCGCCGCCTCGTTGTCACCGGTCAGCAGCACGGGGATCAGGCCGAGCGCGCGGAACTGGCGGACGGCTTCGACGGACGTCGGCTTCACGGTGTCCGCCACGACCAGGACCGCCCGCGCCTCACCGTCCCAGGCCACCAGGACGGCGGTGCGCCCCTGCTCCTCCGCCGCGCGCTTGGCCTCGGCCAGCGGACCGTCCAGGTGGACGCTCCACTCGGCCAGCAGCCGCTCACGCCCGACGATCAGCGCGTGCCCGTCGACCACGCCCTGCACGCCCAGCCCTTCGAGGTTCTGGAAGTCCTCGACCTCGGGCAGCTCGCCCGTGCGCTCGAGAGCACCGGCCGCGACGGCCTTGGCGATCGGGTGCTCGGAGGCGTGCTCCAGAGCACCGGCCAGCCGCAGCACCTCGTCCTCGTCGACGCCGGGCGCGGCGTGCACCGACACCAGGCTCATCCGCCCGGTGGTGACGGTGCCGGTCTTGTCCAGCACCACGGTGTCGACGCGCCGGGTCGACTCCAGCACCTCCGGCCCCTTGATCAGGATGCCCAGCTGCGCGCCGCGCCCGGTGCCGACCAGCAGCGCGGTCGGCGTGGCCAGGCCCAAGGCGCACGGGCACGCGATGATCAGCACCGCGACCGCCGCCGTGAACGCGCCCGACACGCCACCGCCCGCACCGAGCCAGAACGCCAGGGTGCCGACCGAGAGCGCGATCACGATGGGCACGAAGATCGCGGAGATCCGGTCGGCGAGCCGTTGCGCCTGCGCCTTGCCGTTCTGCGCGTCCTCGACCAGCTTGGCCATCTGCGCGAGCTGGGTGTCGCCGCCGATCCTCGTCGCGCGGACCACGAGCCGGCCACCCGCGTTGACGGTCGCGCCGACCACCGCGTCACCGGGACCGACCTCGACCGGCACCGACTCGCCGGTCAGCATGCTCGCGTCGACCGCCGAACTGCCGTCGGCCACGACGCCGTCGGTGGCGATCTTCTCCCCCGGCCGGACCACGAACCGGTCGCCGACCGCGAGCTCGCCGGTCGGGACGCGGACCTCGCGCCCGTCGCGGAGCACGGCGACGTCCTTCGCGCCCAGCTCCAGCAACGCCCGCAACGCCGCGCCGGCCCGCCGCTTCGACCGGGCCTCGAAGTAGCGACCCGCCAGGATGAACGTCGTCACCCCGGCCGCCACCTCCAGGTAGATCGCGCCGGCGCCGTCGGTGCGCGAGATCGTCAGCTCGAAGGGGTGCGTCATGCCGGGCTTGCCCGCGGTGCCGAACAGCAGCGCGTACAACGACCAGGCGAACGCCGCGATCGTGCCCATCGAGATCAACGTGTCCATGGTGGCCGCGCCGTGGCGCAGGTTCGTCCACGCGGCGCGGTGGAACGGCCACGCGCCCCAGACCAGCACCGGGGCCGCCAGCGTGAGGGAGATCCACTGCCAGTAGGTGAACTGCAGCGCCGGGACCATGGCGAGCAGGACCACCGGGACGGAGAGGACCGCGGACCCGACCAGCCGCTGCCGGAGCGTGGCGGTCGGGTCGTCGTCGGTCGGGGCGTCGGGGGCGTCGGCCGAGGGGTCGGGCCGGGGCAGGGTGGCCTGGTAGCCGGCGGCCTCGACCTGCTCGACCAGGGTCCGGGGGTCGAGGTCGGCGGGGAACGTGACGCGCGCCTTCTCGGTCGCGTAGTTCACCGTCGCGGTCACGCCGTCGAGCTTGTTCAGCTTGCGCTCGATCCGGGCCGCGCACGAGGCGCAGGTCATGCCGGTGATCGCCAGTTCGATCCGCGTGTCAGCCATGGCCGTGCTCCTCCTCCGACTCTTCGGCGTGCGGCTCTTCGACGTGGACGCCATCGGTGTCCACGGTGAACTCGGCCGTGCGCACGACGCCGTTGTGCTGGAAGTCCAGGAACAGCCGGTAACCACCGGCCGACGGCACCTCGGCGACGAACGCGATCTCCGGACCGGCCGGCGTCCTGCCGTCGCCGGGAGCGCCCTCGGGGTGCACGTGGAGGTAGGCCAGGTCGCCCTCACGCAGCGCCACCAGGTGACCATACGCCGCCAAGTAGGGCTGCAGGTCGGTGACCGGCACGCCGTCCTTGCTCACGCTCAGCCGCACCGACGAGGCCTTGCCGGGCACGAGGTCGCCGTCGAGGCGGACCTGGTAGCCGTCGACCTCGGCGACGCGGGAGGGCTCGTAGGCGCGCGGTTCGAACACGCCCGCCGCGTCGACGTCGACACCGAGCGTGACCCCTTCGCCACCGGTCGGCTTGAAGTCGGCGAACACGCGGTAGCTGCCGGCGTCGGGCAGGTTCAAGGGCACGGTCCACGTGCCGTCCGGCGCCATCTCGGGGTGGACGTGCCGGAAGTTGGAGGTGTCGCGGCGGACGGCGATGAGGTGCATCCGCTTGTCGTGCTCGACGTCGAAGGCGGTGACGGCCGCGCCGTCGGGGCCGAGGACGCGGAAGGAGAAGGAGTCGGTTCCCGTGGTCAGCGTCGTGTCGGTGGGCGTGAGGGTGTAGCCGCCCCTGGACGACGCCAGCCCCGCGGGCTGGTCGTTCCGCGCGGTCTCCGCGACGGTGCCGCTGTGGTCGTCCCCGTGGCCGGCGCCCTCAGCACCGGACGTGCCGTCGTGGCCGCTCCGAGCGGCTTCGGCGGCGAAGGGACCGACAGCGCTCCCGGCCGCCCAGGCGCCACCGGCGACCAGGGCGAGTACCGCACCGTAGGCGGAGAGCTTCGCTGCTGTGTTCATTGGTCAGTCCTCGAGACTGGTGGAGCCCGCCGGTTCCGACGGGCTCCGGGTCGGCTGCTGTGCCGTGGTCATGCGGGTGGTCGGACCCGGACCGGGTTCGACCGGGTTCGGTCGCCGGCTCAGCCGGCGAGGGCGTAGCCCGCTTCCTCGACGGCCGCGCGGACGTCCGCCTCGGCGACCGGGGCGGCGCTGGTCACCTTGACCGCGCCCGTCGGCACGTCGACGGCCACGCCGGTCACGCCGTCGATCTTGGTGACCTCTTCGGTCACGGACGCGGCGCAGTGGTCGCAGGTCATGCCGGTGACGGTGAAAGTGGACTCGGCCATCGGGTGCTCCTGGGTTCGTTGATCCGGTTCGGGTTCGGGCGGCTTGCGGACTGCTAGGAGCGCACCAAGCGGGCGATCGCCTCGCTCGCCTCGCGGACCTTGGCGTCGGCGTTCTCGCCACCCTGGGTGAGGGCATCGGCTACGCAGTGCTTCAGGTGCTGGTCGAGCAGCCCGAGGGAGACGGCCTGGAGCGCCTTGGTCGCCGCCGCGATCTGGGTCAGGACGTCGATGCAGTACTCGTCGTCCTCCACCATTCGCTGCAGCCCGCGGACCTGCCCCTCGACCCGGCGCAAGCGCTTGAGGACGTCGTCCTTGTCGGAGGTGTAACCCCGCATGTCCACTCCCTTCGGTCACCGGTAGCGTGCCCGTCAGGGATATTCATACCCCCGGGGGGTACCTGAGTCAACCCGGGTGTCAGGTGGGGTGACTGGCGTCACCCACGAATGGGTCATGGGCCCACCCTACCCCCGTACTGTATCGGCGATCGGGTAGCGGAGGGCAGGGCAGCGGGGGCCGGGCAGCGGGGGCCGGTGTGACGGCGGGGTCGGCCGGGAGGGTGCGGCGGGTCAGGCGGTGCAGCGGAAGCAGAAGTGAGGGCCGACGGGGCGGTCCAGGCCGTGCCAGCCCGCGGCGACGGCCTCCGCCCAGAGCGCCTGCCATCTGGTGGCGGCTTCATCGGGCCGGTTGTGCACACGTCCGCAGTGGTCGCAGATCAGGACGAGCGCGGACACGTCGTGGTCACCGGGGATGGCGGTCACAGTGCGGGGGTCGACTTCCTCGTCGGGTGTGGTGCAGGCGGTGGGGAGGTCCTGGCAACCCCGGATTCTCGCGGTGGGGCGGAGGCAGGGGGCCGGAAACGCCGCGCGCGAACCTTGCGATCAGCTTGCGATCCCTGCGGGGTGGTGCGGTGTCCGGCAACCTGGTGCAGGTGCGGGTCAGTCCGGCTCGATGTGACGTGGGGCCCTTGCGGGCACCCCAGGCAGGCCGAAGCCACGCCGGATCGGGCCCAGGTGGGGTGGTTCCGGGTCCGTTGTGGGGCGGTGGCGCGGTGGTGGGTGAGAGGCCTCGGTGGGGTGGGTGCGGATGCGTCGGTTCTCGTTGCGTTGGCGGGTCGCGTTGGTCATGGGGCTCGGCTCGGTGTTGTTGACCAGTGCGGTGGCGGTGGCGGTGTGGAACCTCACGTCCGGTTACATGTTGCGCCAGCGCGAGCAGAGCGCGGTGCGGCAGGCAGAGGTGAACGTGAGGTTGGTCGACGCGGCGTTGAGCAGTGGCTCGGACGGGTTGACGGGGTTGTTGACGGGACTGACCACCGGGCCGGACTCGACCGTGCTGCTGTTCCACGGCGGCCAGGTGCTGACCAGTGGGCGGCAGGTGGACGCGCAGGCGGTGCCCCGGAGGCTGGTCGACCTGGGCAGGGCGGGCACGCCCGCCGCGCAGCGGCTCATGGTGGACGGCATCCCGGTGCTGGCGGTGACGTTGCCCATCGGGTCGACCGACGGCGCCTACGTCGAGCTGGCGCCGCTGGTGCAGTTGGACCGCACGTTCCGCTTCCTCAGCGCGCTGCTCGTGGCGGTCACGGTGGTCAGCGGCTTGCTGGGGGTGGCGCTCGGCTCGTGGGCCAGTCGGCGGGCGCTGCGGCCGTTGACCGAGTTGACCAAGGCCGCCTCCCGGATCGCGGGCGGTGACCTGGGGGCGCGGTTGCCCACGCAGACCGACCCGGATCTGACCTCGTTGGCCGCCACGTTCAACGCGACGGCCGAGGCGCTGGAGCAGCGGGTGCGGCGGGACGCGCGGTTCGCGGGCGATGTCAGCCACGAGTTGCGGTCGCCGTTGACGACCATGGTCAACGCCGCCGAGGTGCTGCGCCGCCGGCGGGTGGAGGTGCCCGGCACGGCGGGCAAGGCGCTCGACCTGCTGACGTCCGAAGTGGACCGGTTCGCGCGGATGGTGGTGGACCTGCTGGAGATCTCCCGGGCCGACCAGGACGCCGAGGACCCGGCGTCGGAGACGATCGACCTGGCGTCGCTGGTGGCCAACGTGGTCGCGGCGCGTCCGGGCGGTCCGGTCGCGCTCGACACCGGGTCGCCGCCGCCTCAGGTGCTCGGCGACCGCCGCCGGCTGGACCGGGCCGTGGACAACCTGCTCGACAACGCCGAGCGGCACGCGGGTGGCGTGGTGCGCATCGGGGTGTTCTCGCGGGACGGCAAAGCGCGGATCGAGGTGGACGACACCGGGCCCGGTGTGCCGCCGGAGCTGCGCGATCGCATCTTCGACCGCTTCGACCGGGGCGCGCGGGCCGGTCGTCGTGGCGCGGACACGGGGAGCGGCCTCGGGTTGGCGTTGGTCGCGCAGCACGTGCAGCGGCACGGCGGCACGGTGCGGGTGGAGGACCGGCCGGGTGGTGGAGCCCGGTTCGTGGTGGAGCTGCCGGAGGCCCGGAGATGAAGGGCGCGACGATCTTGCTGGCCGTATCCTTGCTGGTCACGGGGTGTGGCGTCACCACCCAAGAGGAGCCGCAGCCGTTGGTCACGTCCACCGCCAACCCGATGCCGACGCCGACGCTCACCCAGCGTCCCGACCCGACCACCTCGACCACGGCCTCCCCCACGCCGACCGGGTAGGCGGCCACGGCCTCCGGCGCGCGAGGAGCCGGCGGCACACTCGGCCGACCGGCGCGACGCCGGCCCGGATGATGGGGCCATGCGCAGGCGGGTGTTGTCGGTGGTGGCGGTGGTCGCCATCATCGTGACCGTGGTGTTCGGTGGCGCGTTCGCGTTCCAGCGCAAGCTCGTCTACCTGCCGACCGGTGGCCCGTTGCCCGGTGCGGGTGAGGTGCTGGACGGCGGGCGGGACGTCACGCTGACCACCGGTGACGGGGTGAGGTTGGCGGCTTGGCACTTCCCGGTGGAGGCGGCGCGGGCGACGGTGTTGGTCGCGCCCGGCAACGCCGGCAACCGGCGCCTGCGCGTGCCACTCGCCCGGGCGCTGACCGCGCGCGGGCTGTCGGTGCTGTTGCTGGACTACCGGGGTTACGGCGGCAATCCCGGCGACCCGACGGAGGCCGGGTTGGCGCTGGACGTGCGCGCGGCCCGCGAGCACCTGGTCCGGGAGGCAGGCGTGCCACCCGACCGGTTGATCTACTTCGGCGAGAGCCTCGGGTCGGCGGTGGTGGCGGAGCTGGCGGTCGAGCACCCGCCGGCCGCGTTGGTGCTGCGGTCGCCGTTCACGGACCTGGCGTCGGTCGGCGCGCGCCACTACCCGTTCCTGCCGGTCCGGTGGCTGCTGCTGGACGAGTTCCCCACCGAACGGCTCGTGGCGCGGGTGGACGCGCCGGTCACCGTCGTCTACGGCACGGCGGACTCGATCGTCCCGCCCGAGCAGAGCCGAGCGGTGGCGACGGCGGCGGCGCGTGGGCGGTCCGTCGAGGTCACGGGGGCCGACCACAACGACCGCGTGCTGCTGGACGGCGCGCGGTTGATCGAGGCGATAGCCGAGGCGGCGTGAGCTACCAGGCGTCCTCCGGCCCGTCGTCGGGCAGCGGCACGACGCGGTTCTGGTCGGCGACGTCGGCCGGGTCCGCCTCGGGCACCTCCGGCGGCTCGGGGGCGTTCCCCTGGCCGACGGCGGCCTCCTCGTCGACGATCCCGGCGTCGGGCTCGGGCTCGACGGTCCGCAGCTGATCGGGCACGTCGTTCCACGGCTTCTCGGTCACGGTGATCCTCCACAACGGCGCGGGCAGGACGGCGCCCGCTGCGACAAGCGTCGCAGCGGGCGGGCGGGTACGACGTCCAGCAGGGGATTCACACACCATCGGGGGACTCAAACCCGTGGCCCACCCGATCGCGTCACGAGACGCGGGGTGGGCGCTCGCGCCCGGGAACAGGTGGACGCGCCACCTCGACGAAGGGGCAAGGCCTCCGCTGCTCCGGATCACCTGCTCGAATCGGACACACCGTCCGAACGGCCACCGTGTGAGCACTGCCGGTCGGGGCCTGCTGACGGTTCCCCACGCGGGGGCGGCGCTCGGCGGGGCGGCCGAAGTCGTCGCCGTGCGCGCCGAGCCGCGGGGCAGGCTCGGCGCGTGCGGCGGCTCCGGGTCAGGTGGTCCAGTCGGCTGGCAGGCCGGAGACCGCGACCTTCTCGCCGGTCGCGCTGATGTGCGCGGTCCCGTCGCCCAGCCTGAGGTCGGTCAGGGTCAGCTCGCCCCAGCGCGGGGGCAGGTGAGGACGGGTGGTGAGCGTGCGGTTGGGGACGTGGGGCTCGAGGCCCAGGCAGGAGCGGACCAGCAGCAGCGGTGACGCGCTGGCCCACGCCTGCGGCGAGCACGACGTCGGGTAGGGCACGGGTGGGCTGAAGTCGTCGCGGGAGAAGCCGCAGTACAGCTCGGGCAGGCGTCCGCCGAACGCGGCGGCGGCGTCGAGCAGGCCGTCCGCCAGGCGGTGGGCGAGGTCGACCGCGCCGGGCAGGTGGGAGTAGCGCAGCAGCCCGGCCACCGCGATGGCCGTGTCGTGCGGCCACACGGAACCGTTGTGGTAGCTCATCGGGTTGTAGGCGCCCATCGACGACGCGAGCGTGCGCAGGCCGTAGCCGGTGTCCATGTCGGGCTCGGCCAGCCGCCGGATCACCGCGGCCGCGTGCTCGTCGGTCGCGATGCCCGACCACAGGCAGTGGGCGGTGTTGCTGGTCAGCGCGTCGACCGGCTGCTTGCGGCCGTCGAGCGCGACGGCGTACCAGCCCCGGTCCGGCAACCAGAACGCCTCGGCGAACCGGTGGCGCAGCTCGTCGGCCCGGTGGCGCAGGCGGGCGGCGGTGACGTCGTCGCCGAACCCCTCGGCCAGCTCGGCCCGCGCCCGCAACGCCGCGTAGGTGTACCCCTGGACCTCGCACAGCGCGATCGCCGGGATGGCCGGTCGGCCGGGGGCGTCGTTGACGCCGTCGAAGCTGTCCTTCCAGCCCTGGTTGGCCAGGCCCCGGTCGGTGGCCCGGCGGTACTCCACGAACCCGTCGCCGTCGCGGTCGCCGTACCGGTCGACCCACGCGAGCGCGGCGTCCGCGGCGGGCAGCAGGGAGCGCACCACGTCGGGGTCCGCGCCCCACCGCCAGACCTCGGCCAGCAGCATCACGAACAGCGGCGTGGCGTCGACCGTGCCGTAGTAGTGGTTGCCGCCCAGCACCGCCGTGCTGTCCGGGCCCAGGCGCAGTTCGTGCAGGATGCGGCCGGGCTCCTCCTCGGTCAGCGGGTCGACCACCTTGCCCTGGGTCTCGGCGAGGGTCTGCAACGTGCCCACCGCCAAGCCGACGTCCAGCGGCAGCGCCATCCACGCGGTCAGCAGGCTGTCGCGGCCGAACAGGGTCATGAACCAGGGCGCGCCGGCGGCGACGAACGGCCGGCCGTCGCGCGTCGGGTCGTGGATCTGGAGCGCGCCCAGGTCGCTCTCGGTGCGGCGCAACACCCCCGTCAACACCGGGTCGCTCGCGGTGACGAGGGTGCTGGCCGCGCGCCACGCCCGGATCTTGCGGGCGGGCGCGCTGGCCTCGACCCGCTCGCCGCGGTGGAACCGGGGCGGCACCGGCCGGCCGGACACGGTCGGCTGCACGGCCACCTCGGTGGACCACCGGCCGCCCGCGGGCACGACCACGTGCCAGCTCACCGTGCCCGGCGCCACCACGGGCTCGGCGGTGGCGGTGACCAGCACCCCGCGCGAGCCGTCCTTCCGGTCGCGCAGCACGAGTTCCGACCCGGCGGCGGTGGCGTCGGCGCCGCCGTGCACGGCCCGGCCCTCCTTGACCGCGAACAGGTCGGCGAAGTCGGCGTCCACGTGCAGCTCCAGCCGCACGGCGGTGGCCTCGCGACCCAGGTTGTCGACGGTGATCGTCTCGCGCATCCCGTCGCCGACCAGCCGTTCGCGCACCAGCAACAGGGTGCTGTCGGCGAGGCCCGCGGCGGGTGGGCGGCGCAGCGCGAACCGCGCGGCGAACGCCTCCGGGTGCGAGACCGACAGCGGGTGCGGCGTGCGGCCGTCCAGCCGGAGCTGCCACCGCGACACCACGCGCGCGTCGCGGAAGAACAGGCCGTGCGGCGTGCCGGGCTCGATGTCGCCGGTGCCGGTGGAGAGGCAGAAGGTGCTGCCCTCCACCAACGTCGTGGTGCCGCCGACGGCGCCGGTGAACACCGGTTCGCCCGCGTTGAACGGTTCCGGTGGCAGGTCGGCCGTCACGCGCGGTCCCCGGAGGCGTGCAGGGCGGGCCCGCCGTCGGCGTTGCGCTCGTAGACCCGGTCGAGCGCGTTGTCCAGCGCGGCGTAGTCGCGGCGCAGCGCGGTGAGCGAGCCGTCGGTGTCGAGCGCCCCGCGGTAGGCGGCCTCGTAGCCGGCGCCGAGGCCGTCCACGTCGAAGCGCGCGGCGACGTGCGCCCGGCAGGCGGCCGGGTCCAGGTCGCGCACGTCGTGCAGCGCGGCCACCAGTTCCTCGGGATCGTCCCGGACCAACCCGGTCACGCCGTCCACCACCACCTCCGGCACCGCGCCCGCCCGCAACGCCACCACCGGCGTCCCGCAGGCCATCGCCTCGATCATCACCATGCCGAACGGCTCTTCCCAACGGATCGGGAACAGAAGACACCGTGCGGCGGAGAGGAGGTTGCGCTTCTCGGTCGCATCGGCGACGCCGAAGACGTGGTCGCGATCGGTCAGCCGGGGACGGACCTCGGCCTCGAAGTACTCCTTCTCGACCGGCTCGGCGCACTTGCCCGCCAGGACGAGCGGCACGCCGGCGGCGTGGGCGGCCTCCAGCGCCAGGTGCGGCGCCTTGTCGGGGTGGAAGCGCCCGAGGAACAACGCGTAGTCCTCCTTCCGCGAGCGGAACGGCCAGTCGCGCAGGCGCAGCGCGTTGTGCACGGTGGCGACCCTGTTCAGCTCGGGCGCGAGCACGCGCTGCCGGTCGCTGATCGCGACGAGACGGACGTCATCGCCCAGTTCCCGGTAGTAGCGGCGCATGTCGGCGTCGACGGGACCGTGCACGGTGGCCACGGTCGGCAGGCCCGTCGCGGCGAACGCGGGCGCGTTGAGCGGACCGGCGAGGGTGTGGTCGTGCACGACGTCCAGTCCCTCGGCGGCGGCGAGCCGTTCGACCTCGCGGCGGACCGCGGCCGCGTGCACGACTTCGGGGAAGGGCTCGCCGAGGCGCTCGGGGACCGTGCGGTCCCAGACGGGGACGAAGCGGGCCCTGGTGCCGGGTTTCCCCGCCCCGAGCAGGGTCACCGAGTGACCGCGGGCGACGAGGGAGTCGGCGAGATCGGCGACGACGGCCTCCACGCCGCCGTAGGCCTTGGGCGGCACGTCGAAGTACGGTGGGGCGACGAGCGCGACGCGCAACCGGTCGCTGACGGCCCGGTGGGAAAGCGTTGCGGTGGAAGGCAGCTTGCTCAAGTCGACCTCCGATCCAGCGAGCGGACCCTGTTTGGCACTCTTCGACCGAGAGTGCTAACAAGGATCGTGGGCGGTGCGCAACACCCGCCGCCGCGAACATGACGTCGATCACGGGAGGGGTGCTGCGGTGAGCGCGGTGGACGGGGACCTGGTGCCGTTGCGGGCGGACTTCGACGTGGTGTGGCGCGGGTACGACCGCGGCCACGTGCGGCGCTACGTCGAGGGCGTCGAAGCCGAACTCCGCGTGCTCGCGGTCGATCGCGACGCGGCCGAGGCCCGGGCCGACGACCTCGCCAGTCAGCTCGAGACCGCCCGCGCCGAGATCCGCGTGCTGCGGGAGCACATCGACCGGATCTCCCGCACGCCGATCGAACCGGACGCGCTCACCGAGCGGTTGCGGCGGATGGCGGAGCTCGCGCACGAGGAGGCGGCCGAGATCATCACGCGGGCGCGGGTCGTCGCCGAGAACCACTGGGCCACCGCGGAACGGGCCGCGACGCGGGTGCGCGAGCGGTCGGAGCGGCTCGTCGCCGAGCTCGACGCGCAGCGGCGGCAGGCGGAGGCCGAGCACCGGACGTCGATGAGGGAGGCCGGTGAGCGGCTCCTGGCCGCGACGCGGCAGGCCGAGCAGCGCAGGCGTGAGCTCGACGAGCGGGCGGCGGCGGTGCGCGAGGAGGCCCGGGTCGACTTCGAGCTGGCGATGAGCGCGCGGCGGGCCGAGTCGATGGCGGCGATGGCCGCGCAGGAGGCCGCCGCCCGGGCGCGGGCGGATCAGCTGGTCCGCGCGGCCGAGGAGCACGCGCGGCGGATCGTGACCGAGGCGCGGCAGCGGGTGGACGAGCTGCGCGCCCGCCGTGACCGCATCGCCGCCGGGTTGCGCGACGCGCGGGCGCTGCTGGCGGAGGCGAACCCGTTGCTGCACGCGCCGCTGGACGAGATCCCCACCCAGCGGACGGGTTCGGCCGTGGCCGAAAGTACAGCAGAGGCTGTATAGTTCGGCCGGTGCTGACGTGTGAAACGCGCGAGACCGCGCTCGCCCGGCTCGGTCGGGCGCTGGCCGACCCGACCCGGTGCCGGATCCTGGTCGCGTTGCTGGACGGTCCCGGCTACCCGGCGCGGTTGGCCGAGCAGTTGGGCCTGACCAGGTCCAACGCCTCCAACCACCTGTCGTGCCTGCGCGGCTGCGGGCTCGTCGTGGCCACCTACGAGGGCCGCCAGGTGCGCTACGACATCGCCGACCCGCACCTCGCCCGCGCCATCGGCGAGCTGCTCGACGTGGTCCTCGCCGTCGAACCGACGGAGGACTGCGCGGACGACGCGGTGGTAGCGCGGTGACCGCCGAAACGTCACCGACGCCCGCGTCCACGTCCACGTGCGCGGACGGCTGCTGCGCCGTCGAACCCGCACCGGTCCTGGCGCCGGACCGCCGCGCCGCGCTCACCCGTCGGGTCCGCCTGCTGGTGGGCGCCACGATCACCTACAACGTGGTCGAGGCCGTGATCGCGATCAGCGCCGGCACGATCGCCTCGTCCACCGCGCTGATCGGCTTCGGCCTCGACTCCGTGGTGGAGGTCGCCTCCGCCACCGCCGTCGCCTGGCAGTTCTCCGCCAAGGACCACGAGGCCAGGGAACGGGTCGCGCTGCGCGTGATCGCCCTGTCGTTCTTCGCGCTGGCGCTCTACGTGACGGTCGAGTCGGTCCGCGCCCTGCTCGGCGCGCAGGCCGCCGACCACTCCGCGGTCGGCATGGTCCTCGCCGCCGTCTCGCTGGTCGTGATGCCGGTCCTCTCGCGCGCGCAACGCACGGCGGGCCGTGAACTCGGCTCGACCAGCGCCGTCGCCGACTCCAAGCAGACGCTGCTGTGCACGTGGCTGTCCGCCGTCCTGCTGGCGGGACTGGTCCTCAACAGCACCCTCGGCTGGTGGTGGGCGGACCCGCTGGCCGCGCTCGTCATCGCCGCCGTGGCGGTCAAGGAGGGCCGCGAGGCCTGGCGCGGCGACCACTGCTGCTGATTCGACGCGGGAGGTCCCAGCGGTGCGGACCCGCGACTCCCACCGGGCCGGGATTCCCGGTCCGCCAACCAAGTGATCCGGGTATCCGCAGGTCTGCCCGCCCGCGACTTGACCTGCGGGAACTGCTGCCGTCAGCACTCCACCATGTGACACATGTCAGGTTGATGACGTCACTTGGAGCTTGTCTTCCTGATTGACTGCTTCAGGCTCGTAGCTTCATACAACCCACCCACGGCACCCCCTCCGGCACGCGCCCCGCGCCACTGGTCCACATCGGCTCGTTTGCGCAGATCAGGAGTGGGAGCACTCCCAGAGGGCCCACTAGGACTGGATGGGTTGTCCAGTCGCTGGACTTTGTGTCTAGACTGCGGCCATGACGGCCGACGCGATCCTCGAGGTGCTCAAGGCCGTGGTGCCCGGGCTGGCGGCCACGTTCGGGCGGTCGTGCGAGGTGGTGCTGCACGACTACCGGCAGCCCGACCGCTCGGTGGTCGCGGTGGCCGGAGAGGTGACCGGGCGGCGCGTCGGCGGGGCCATGAGCGAGATCGGGCTGGCCGTGCTCGCCGCCGGCGACGAGGCGGTCGACGAGCTGAACTACCTGACCCGCACGCCGGACGGGCGATTGGTCAAGTCGTCCACGATGCCGTTGCGCGACGAGCACGGCACGGTGTTCGGCGCGCTGTGCGTGAACCTGGACGTGACGTCGTTGCGCCAGGTCGGCGACCTGCTCGCGGACCTGGCCGGTGGTGGGGGCGCGCCGACGGCCACCACGTTCACCGACGACGTCGAGGAGGTCGTCGACGCCGTGGTGCGCGCCGAGGAACTGGCCCTGGCGAAACCGGTGGCGGGCCTGGGCAAACCCGAGCGCCTGCGCCTGCTGCGCGCCCTCGACCGGCGCGGCGTGTTCCACCTGCGCGGCGCGGCGCCGAAGGTCGCGGCACGGCTCGGCATCTCGCGCGCTTCCCTCTACGCCGACCTGGCCGCGTGCCGGACCGAACCGACCGATGAGGAGCGATGACCCCCTACCTGCTCGTGGACGAGGCGAAGGTGCGGCGCAACGTCGACCGACTGCGCGCCCACCTCGACGCGCTCGGAACCCCCCTGCGCCCGCACGTGAAGACGGCCAAGTCGGTCGACGTGGCCCGCTTGGTGTTCGACGGCGGCACGGGGCCCATCACGGTCTCGACGCTGCGAGAGGCCGAGGCGTTCGCCGACGCGGGGTTCACCGACATCGTCTACGCGGTCGGGATCGCGCCGGCCAAGCTGGACCGGGCGCTGGCGTTGCGGCGGCGCGGCGTGGACCTGGTGGTGTTGCTGGACAACGTCGCGCAGGCCCGTGCGGTGGCGGAGGCGTCGACCGCTTCCGGGATCGCGATCCCGGCCCTGATCGAGGTCGACTGCGACGGCCACCGGGGCGGCGTGCTGCCCGGCTCCCCCGATGTCGCGGAGATCGCCGCCGCGCTCGACGGCGCGGAACTGCGCGGCGTGCTGACCCACGCCGGCGAGTCGTACTTCTGCTACACCCGCGACGCCCTGGTGAAGGCGGCGGAGGCCGAACGCGCCGCCGCAGTCCGCGTGGCCGAAGACCTTCGCGCGGCGGGGCACGCGTGCCCGGTGGTGAGCATCGGCTCGACGCCGACCGCGCACGCCGTGGCGGACCTGACCGGCGTGACCGAGGTCCGCGCGGGCAACTTCGTGTTCTTCGACCTGGTGATGGCGGGCATCGGCGTGTGCTCGGTGGCCGACCTCGCGCTGTCCGTCGTGGTCACGGTGATCGGCCACCGACCGGGCAAGATCATGACCGACGGCGGCTGGATGGCCACCTCGCGCGACCGCGGCACGTCCCGCCAGCCGGTCGACCAGGGCTACGGCCTCGTCGCGCCGCTGGACGGCCCGCCGTTCGAAGACCTGCTGATGACCGACGCCAGCCAGGAGCACGGCACCCTGGCGATGCGGCCCGGCAGCGACCGGCCGCTGCCCGACCTGCCGGTCGGCACGCGGGTCCGCGTGCTGCCCAACCACGCGTGCGCCACGGCCGCGCAGCACGACACCTACCGGCTCGCCGGCGACGCGGGCACGACGTGGCGGCGGGTGAACGGCTGGTGATCTTCCTGTCGGAGGAGGAAACGCGCGCGCTCGTGACGCGGGAACTGGCCTACGAAGCCGCCCTGTCGGCGTTGCTGGAGGCGGCGGACGGCGGTGTGCAGTTCCCGGCCGTGGTCGGTCACGGGTCGTCGCCCGCGAACCGGTTCACGGTCAAGTCGGCCGCCGCGGCGCGGGCGGCCGGGGTGAAGATCGGCAGCTACTGGCCGGGCAACAGCGAGCGCGGGCTGCCCCGGCACAACTCGGTGATCCTGCTGTTCGACCAGTCCGCGGGCCGGATCGCGGCGGTGATCGAGGCGGGCTTCGCGAACGCCTTCCGCACCGCCGCGGCCGACGCCGTGGCCGCCGACGTGCTGGCCCGGCCGGACGCGCGGTCGTTGGCGGTCTTCGGCACGGGTCCGCAGGCGTGGCACGAGTGCGTGGCGCTGGCCCGGGTGCGCGACCTGTCGGTCGTCCACGTGGTGGCGCGCGAC
The DNA here is from genome assembly GCF_040639675.1 of Actinosynnema sp. NPDC023794. Lineage (NCBI taxonomy): Bacteria > Bacillati > Actinomycetota > Actinomycetes > Pseudonocardiales > Pseudonocardiaceae > Actinosynnema > Actinosynnema sp. NPDC023794. The sequence continues at coordinate 212,116 of NZ_JBFAFR010000007.1, forward strand.
GCCGGACGGGGTGCGCGGTTCGTGGCCGACCTGGCGGCGGAAGGGCTGGCGGCGGTGCTGACCGGGCCCGAGGAGGCGTGCCGGTCGGCGGACGTCATCGTCACGGCGACGACCGCCCAAGCCCCGTTGTTCGAGGCGGCGTGGGTGCGCCCGGGCACCCACGTGGCGAGCATGGGCTCCGACGGCAAGGGCAAGCAGGAGCTGCCGGTGGAGCTGCTCGCGTCCGCCCGGCTGTTCTGCGACTGGCCCGCGCAGTCCGTGGCCATCGGCGAGTTCCAGCACGTGCCCGACGCCCGGCCGACCGCGGTGGGCGACGTGCTCGCGGGCCGGGTGGAGGGCCGGTCGTCGCCCGAGGACGTGACGGTGTTCGACAGCTCGGGCATCGCGTTGCAGGACCTGCACCTCGGTGTGGCCCTCCTGCGCGCCGCCGGGCTCACCCCGCCACCGGCAGGGTGACCGTGCGGTGGCGGGCCGGGTGGGGTGCGGCGCGCCCGTCCGGTCGGCGGTGAAGGCGGTCGACGACAGCCTGCGAGTGTCTACTGTGGACTGACAGCCGCGCGGTGCCGCTACGACCCCGCGCGACGTGGCCGGCAGGTTCCGGCCGCAACGGGGCAGGTCGCGGGAAACCTGCCACGATTGGCGGCATGTCACCATCCACCGTGGACCGGCTGCTGCTCGCCGGTGGGTTGCTCGCCGCGCTGGCCACGGCGGGCTGCGGCCCCGTGTCAGGAACCGCCGTTCCCGCTCCGATGACCGCCACTACGACCACGACGACGACCACCACCACCACTCCCCCGGCGCCGACCGCCGCGGACGGCGCGAACTACGCGGCGTGCGCGGACGGCACGTGCGAGGTGGCGTTGTCCGGCCCGGTGGACATCCCGCTGGGCGGGGCGGCCGGACCGGGCACGTTCGCCGTGCGCGCGGTGCTGGCGGACGGGATCGAGTTCGAGCTGACGTCGGCCATCGGCGGTGGCAGCGGTTCGCTGAAGGGGCACTGCACGGCCACGTTCGTGCCCGGTGGCGGTGGCATGTCGTGCTCGAACAAGCCGTCACCGCCGCCCGAGCCCCGCGCGGGCGTGCTCGCCGTGCAGATGGTCGGCGTCGTGGACGGGACGGCGGTCGTGCGGCTGGTCACCGGGTGACGCGCGGCTCAGCCGAGCTGGTACCCGACCTGCCGCACGGTGTGGATGAGCGGCGGCTGGCGCAGCTTGCGGCGCAGTCCGGCCATCAGCACGTCCAGCACGTTGGTCGCGGGCTGCGCCATCTCGTCCCACGCGTGCCGGATGAGGTCGGCCCGCGACACCGGCCGCCCCGCGTTGGCCAGCAGCAGCTCCAGCACCAGGTACTCGCGCCGGGTCAACGTCAGCAGCACGCCGGCGCGCCGCACCTGGCGCGCGCCGGCGTCCAGCTCCACGTCCGCGTGCCGCAGCACGGCGGGCCGCTCGATCTCGCGGCGGTGGCACAGCAGGCGCACCCGCACCACCAGCTCCTCCATCGCGAACGGCTTCACCAGGTAGTCGTCGCCGACCTCCAGGCCCTCCACCCGGTGACCCACGCCGTCCAGCGCGGTGAGGAACAGCACCGGCACCCGCAGCCCGGACTGCCGCCGTTGCCGGACGTAGGCCAGCGTGTCGACGCGGCCCGACGTGCCGCGGCCGGGCACCATGCGGTCGAACACCGCGCAGTCGTAGGAGTTGACCGCCAGCGCCTCGTCCGCGCTCGCCAGGTCCGCCGCCGTGTCGACCGCGAAACCCGCGCCGCGCAACGACACCGCCACGGCGAACAGCAGGTCCGTCTCGTCCTCGGTCACCAGGATGCGCACCTCACCACCGTAGTCATCCCGCGCGTTGCAGCAGCCAGCCCCGGTCGGCGGCCTTGGCGCCCGCCTGGAACCGGCTGCGCGCGCCGAGGCGGTTCATGATGTCGGCGACCATGCGCCGGACCGTGCGGACCGAGACGTCCAGCCGCGCGGCGGCGGCCTCGTCCGTGCTGCCGGCGAACAGCAGGGTCAGCAGCTCCTGCTCGCGCCGGGACAGCTCGCAGTCGTCGGCCACGTCGTACGCGGCCACCGCCTCCGGCCAGACCCGCTCGAACAGCTCGACCGCCGCGCGCACCACGCTGGGCAGCCGGAACACCGCGACGCCCTGGTCGGCCGGCAGCACGGCGGCGACACCGTCGACGACGACCGCGTCCATCGGCACCTGCGGCAACGTGCGCACGTCGCACGGCGCCAGCGTCAGCGCCGAGGGCCGCAGCGCGTCGGGCAGCAGCACCCGGTAGCGCACGCCGCGCCGCAGGTTGGCCTGGTCGATCCGGCGCAACGACATCCCGCCGGTCGCCATCACGACGACCTCCGCGCGGGCCTTGGCGAGCAGCGCGTCCACGCCGGTCGGCAACACCTTGATCACAGGACACCTCCGATCAGCAGCGAGGCGGCGACGCCCCGGGCGTGCAGTCCATCCAGTCGTTCGAGTCGTACGTGTGCGGAGAGCATTCCGACGGCCGCTTCCACGGCGGCCTCGGCGGCTCCCGCGATGCGCACCACGGCGTCGTCCGCGGTCAGGGCGACGGTCACCGCGACGCCGGGCGCGGCGGTGAGCAGCCAGTCGACGGCGGCGCGGGCGGTCGTGCCGGGCAGCCGGAAGCAGGCCTGCGCGACGGGCCCGCTGTGCCAGTACCGCCAGTCCTCGCGGACTTCCCGGTGCCCGGTCACGTGACCGAGCGCGGCGATGGTGGTGACCAGGTCCTCTTCGGCGAGCAGGTCGGCGGTCACGCCGCGGCGGCGCAGCTCGCGGCGGGTGCGGCGGGTCGAGTTGCCGAGCACGCGGACGACTTCGTCGTCGTGCCAGAGCTCCGGCGTCCGCTTCGCCTGCACGGCGACCCAGGCCCGTGGTCGCCGCACCTGGCCGCGCCCGACGTGCAGGACGACCCGGACGTCCGGCCCGGCCAGCCCGGCGAGCACGCGGGGTGCGGCCAGCCGTGGTCGCAGCACCGCCACCACCCCGCCGGGCCCGTGGACGTGGTCTCCCTCCACCCACGCGCCGGGCGCGACGACCTCCAACAACCCACCGCTGCGCCGCCGCCGGACCCGGAACGCCACGTACCGCGCGGCCCACTCGGACACCCACCGCCGCCGCCACCGGCCCAACGCCAGGACCAGCACGACCGCTGCGGCGATCCACAACGGCACCGCCACGGGCCACGGCGACCCGACCCCGAACAGCACCGCGAGCACGGCGAGCTGGGCGCACACGAACCTGGTCATCGCGACTCCCCCGACACCCGGACCCGGTTCGCACGACCGGGACCGACGCCCGGCCGAACGCCCGGAGCGCGCACCGCACCGCCGGCCCCCGCGCCCGAACCGCTGCCCGGCACCGACAACAGTCCAGCCGTCCACCCCGGACCGACACCGACACCGCCGCCGAACCCGCCACCCGAGCCGCCCATCACGCCGCCACCTCCCGCCGCGCCCGCACCAGCTCCGGCCCCGGCTCGACGCCCAGCTCGGCGGCCAGGAAGTCGCACACCCGCTGGTACTCCGACAGCGCGTTCGCCCGCCGACCGGCCGCGTGCAGCGCCCGCACGAGCCGCGCCCACGTCCCCTCCCGCAACGGGTCCTCCGCGGTCAGCGCCCGCAGCACGGCGATCGCCTCACCGTGCCTGCCCACCGCCGTGTACGCGTCCGCCAGCCGCTCCCGCAGCTCCCACCGCAGCTCGTGCAACCAAGCCGTCGCCGTCAACGCCGTCTCCGCCCGCAACTCGGCGAACGGCGTGCCCCGCCACAACTCCAGCGCCGACGTCAGGCAGCCGACGGCCTCCGCACCGGTCACCCCTCGAGACCGGTCCAGCAGTGAGCGGGCGACGTCGGCGTCCACCTCGCCCGGCGCGACGTGCAGCCGGTAGGACCGCGGCCTGGCGTCGATGCGCCCGGCGGGCACGACCTGCCTGAGCTGCCAGACGTACGTGCGCACGTTCCGCGAGGCCGACGCCGGGACGGCCTGTTCCTGCCATATCTCGTCGATCAGCTCCTCTAGGCTGACCCAGGCGTTAGCGTGCAGGAGCAACGTGGCCAGCAGGGTGGCGGGCTTGCGCGGCCCGGCTTGCGGGCCGAGGACTCGGAAGATCACGCCACGAACGATCCGTCACGACACATGAGGTTCTGATGACATGCGGGTGATGGTGGTGGAGGACGACGAGAACCTCCGGGTCGCCGTGGCGGCCGAGTTGCGCGGCTCCGGGCTGGACGTCGACACCGCGGGCGACATCCCCGCCGCCGACCGCGCGTTCGCCCGCACCGACTACGCGTGCGTGGTGTTCGACCGGATGCTGGGCGACGACGACGCCATCGACTACGTCCAGCGGCAACGCGCAGGCGGCTGGACGACGCCCGTGCTCTTCCTCACCGCGCGGGACGCGGTCGGTGACCGGGTGGCGGGCTTCGCCCACGGCGGCGACGACTACCTGGTCAAGCCGTTCGCCGTCGAGGAGTTGACCGCCCGGGTGCACAAGCTGTGCCGCCGCGCGGGCGTCGGGCGGCCGACCGTGCTGCGCCACGCCGACCTCGAGGTGGACTGCATCCGGCACGAGGTGCGCCGCGCCGGCGTGCTGCTGTCGTTGTCCGGTAGGGAGTTCGCGGTGCTGGAGTACCTCGCCGCGCACGTCGGGCAGGTGGTCACCCGCACCGACCTGATCGAGCACTGCTGGGACGACGAGCCCATGGCCAACGTGGTGGAAGCCGTGATCAAGAGACTGCGCCGCAAGCTGCACGGGCCGGAGCTGATCCACACCGTCCACGGGCACGGCTACCGGTTGGGCGCCGCATGAGCGGCGGCATGAGCGGCTCCGCGGCGCGGTTGCGCACCCTCCGACGGCTGCTCACCGTCCTGTTCACCGCGATGAACACCGCCGGACTGCTGGTGTTCGCCATCCTGGTGATCGAGAACGACGGCGACCAGGGCGTCGACAAGCTGGACGCCGACCTGCACCGCGTCACCGACGTGGTGAGCAGGCTCATCGACTACGACGACTCGCTGATCACCGCGGACCTCGTGGGCGACCCGGTGAACCGCAACTGCCCCCAGTTCGTGATCCTGCCCGGCGGCGCGACCCGCGAGTTCGGCAGCCACCGCAGCGAACGCACCTGCGTGAACGCCGACATGGGCGTGCTCAGCGCCCTGGCGGCCACGGCCGTGAGCCAGGAAGCCCTGGTGACCGGCCCGAGGGACGGCCTGCGGGTCCGCGCCCAGCCCGTGAAGACCGCGGACGGCGAGGTGGTCGGCGCGATCGTCGCCTATACCGACCTCGCCCCCGAACAAGCCCGCCACCTCGGCACGGTGTGGCGCGTGGTGGGCGGCTGCCTGGTCCTGGTGGTCGCGCTGGGCCTCGCCGGGCACGTGCTGTCGGGCCGCGCGATCCGGCCCGCCGCGGCGGCGTTGGAGCAACAAGAGGTGCTGCTCGCCGAAACGGCACACGACCTGCGGACGCCGGTGGCCGCGCTGCGCGCCTTGGCCGAGACCGCGATGCGCAACCCCGACCAGCACGCCGAACTGCTGCCGCGCACGGTCGGGCTGGCCGCGCGGATGGGCGGGATCATCGACGGCCTGCTGGTCCGGGCCCGGCTGGCGGCGGGTGTCGAGCACCTCGCGATCCAGCCGATCTGGCTGGACCAGCTGGTCGCGGTGGTGGTCGAGGAGACGCCCGCGCCGGACGTCGAGGTCACCGTCGCCGCCGCGCCGACCATGGTCAACGCCGACCCGACCCTGCTGCAACGCGCGATCGGCAACCTGCTCGCCAACGCCCTGCGGCACGGTCGCCGCCCCGACGGCGACGCGAAGGTCCACATCACGGTCGCGGGCGGCCGGGTGACGGTGGCCGACAACGGGCCGGGCATCGACCCGGAGGCGGCCGAGCGCGTGTTCGACCGGTTCACCACCTCCGGCGCGTCCGCCGGGCTCGGGCTCGCGATCGTGCGCTGGGTCGCCCTGGCGCACGGCGGCACGCTGCGGGTCTACAACGCCGAGGAGGGCGGGGCGATCTTCGAGCTGTCCCTGCCGGTCAGCGGACCGTGAACGTCTCCCACGGCTTGAGCCGCACCCAGTCGTCGTCCACCAGGTACGCGAGGTAGTACGTGTACCGGCCAGGGGTGTCGAAGGAACGCCGGAACGTGATCTCCTGCGTGGTCGTGCCGATCGCGTGGTCGCGCACCTCGGGGAAGTCGTGCGAGGTGTTGGTCGAGCGCTGCACGACCTGGACGGTGAGCGCGCGCACGGTGATCGGCCGGTCGGCGGCGACCGAGGCGCGCACCACGACCTCGTCGCCCGCCTCGGGCAGCCGGGGCTCCAGGCTGAGCGTGGCGACGACGGTCGGCGTCGGCGGCAGGTCGGCGACGGGCACGTCGCGCTCACCCGTCAGCAGGACCGCGAGGACGAGCACCACCACCAGCGCCGGCACGCCGAGGAGCAGCAGGAACCGGGAACGAGACAAGGGCTGGACCGTTTCTGTATCGGGTGCCATACGCTACGTGATCGCAGACTAGGGGGTCGGTGTTATGGGGATTTCCGCGAAGTGGCGTGGCCGTGTGCCGGTCGCCTTGCTGACCGCGGGCAGCCTCACCGTGGTCGGGCTGGCCATCGGTGGGGCGTCGGGTGTGCCGGAGCTGGAGTTCCTGAAACCGGGGCACTGGGTGCTGAACTCGGCGCTGGGCAAGGTGTTCCACGTCGACGGCTCGACCAAGCAGGTCAACGCCGAGGTCGCCGTGCCGGGCGCCGACCGGGGCAGCCTGGTGGTGCAGAGCGACACCAGCGGCTACGTCGTCGGGCGCGGCAAGTACACCGAGTTCGGCAAGTCGACGCTGCGGGTGGAGGGGACCACCGCCGCGCCGACCGACGACGAGGTGCCGGTCGCGCTGGAGGTCGCGGGCGGCCCGTACCTCGTCTACCGCGAGGCGGGCAAGGTGGTGCGGCTCGGTGCCGACCACGCGGAGCCGATCTCGACCAACGAGCGGCTGGGCAATCCCGTGGCCACCCCCGACGGCACGGTGTGGCTGCACTACACGCAGAGCGGTCGGCTGTGCCGGTTGTCGCCGGGCACGACCGCGCCGTCCTGCCCGGCGACGGTCGCCGAGGGGCACACGGGCGCGCTGTCCGTCGTCGCCGACAAGCCGGTGTTCATCGACACCACGTCCGACACGATGCACCTGGCCGAGGACATGAGCCGGATGAGGCCGCTCGGCGCGGACGTGCCCGACGACGCGAAGATCGGCCCCGGCGACGTGGCCGGCCGCGTGCCCGTGCTCGACCCGAGGGGGAAGCTGCACCTGGTCGACAGCGCCGACGTGGTCGGCGACCGGCCGCCGGCGGAGACCGTCGTCGTGCCGCTGGAACCGGGCGACTACAGCGAGCCGCTGTCCACCGGCACCACCGTGGCGGTGCTCGACCAGCGCAACGGCACGCTGCACACCTACGACAGCACCGGCGGCAAGCACCAGAAGACGCCCGTGCCCGCCGAGCGCGGCACGCCCCGGTTGACCAAAGGCGACGACGCGCGCGTCTACGTCGAGGGCGGCGAGGGCAAGCACGTGCTGGTCGTCGACCCCGAGGGCAAGGTGACGCCGGTGCCGGTGAACGGCACGCGGCTGTCCGCGTCCCGAGGGCAGTCGCCGACGGAGACGACGGCCCAGACGACCACCACGCAACTGCCGCAGGGCGACCAGCCGACGGTCCAGCTGCCGACCGCGCAGCAACCGACCCGTCGGCAGACCCCGCCACCGCCGCCGGTGGTGCCGGCCAGCCCGCCGGGCATGCCGGGCAACCTCCAGGTGTCCATCACGACGCAGGTCGTGGACGCGACCGTGACCTGGGCGGCGGCACCGGAGAACGGCGCCCCGATCACCGCCTACCACGTGTCGTGGAGCCGGGACGACGGTGCCCAGCAGGGTGCGACCACGGTGTCCGGCAGCGGGCCCCTGTCCTACGTCATCGCGGGCATCTGGTCCGGCAGGGACGTCCCGTTCACGGTGACCGTGGTCGCCGAGAACAGCGCGGGACGCGGGACACCCGCCACGGTCCGCGCGGCACCGCAGCCGTCCCCGAGGTCGATCAACCTCTCCAAGGGGCCCCCGGCGGAGAGGTGCTCTGAACCCGACTGCTACTGGATGCACGTCGTCATGACGGGTTTCGAGCCTGAAACGTCCTACGACGCCTATCCGCACTCGACGGCCGACGGCTACGACAACCCCGGACACGGCATCACGACGGATGCCGAGGGACGGGCGGTCTTCGACGCCTTCTACTACTACGGCGTCGGCCACACCGTCTGGGTCACCGTCGGCGACGTCGAGTCCAACCGCCTGGAATGGAAGTGAGAAGGATGCGCGCGGCCGAGGCCTACCGGGCGATCGCGGACAACGTGCAGCGGGTCGTGCGCGGCAAGCCCGAGCTGGTGCGGTTCGCCGTGGCCGCGCTGCTGGCCGAGGGGCACCTGCTCGTCGAGGACGTGCCCGGCCTGGGCAAGACCACGTTGGCGCGGTGCCTGGCGCGCAGCGTCGGCGGCACGTGGAACCGCATCCAGTTCACCCCCGACCTGCTGCCCGGCGACGTCACCGGCGTGACCGTGTACCACCAGAAGACCGAGCGGTTCGAGTTCCACCCCGGCGGCGTGTTCGCCAACGTGGTGCTGGCCGACGAGGTCAACCGGGGCACGCCGAAGACCCAGTCGGCGCTGCTGGAGGTGATGAGCGAGCGGCGGGTCACGGTCGACTCGACGGCGCACGAGGTGCCGCACCCGTTCCTGGTGGTGGCCACCCAGAACCCGATCGAGATGGAGGGCACCTACCGGTTGCCCGAGGCGCAGCTCGACCGGTTCCTGATGCGGTTGTCGGTGGGGTACCCGGACCTGGCCGCCGAGGTGCTGGTGGTGATGAGCGACGCCGCGCGGGTCGGGCCGGACGACCTCCAACCGGTGATCGACATCCCCGCGCTGCGCGAGGCGATCATCGAGGTCCGCGGCTCGCACCTCGCGCCCGCGATCGTCGAGTACGCCGTGCGGCTCGCCGCGGCCACCCGCGAGCACGCCGCCGTGCGCTGGGGCGCGAGCCCGCGCGGCAGCATCGCGCTCGTGCGGGCCGCGCAGGCGTTGGCCGCGACCGAGGGTCGGCTGTTCGTGACGCCGGACGACATCAAGGCCGTGGCCGAGCCGGTGCTGGCGCACCGGTTGGTGCTGACCCCCGACGCGGAGCTGAACCAGCGCCGGCCCGCCGAGGTGGTCGCGGAGGTGCTCGGCACGGTCGCGGCACCGCTCGCGGCGGGCTGACCGGTGCGGTTGACCCGGCGCGGCGTCGCCGTGCTCGTCGTGGCCCTGCTGTGCGGTGTCGGCGGTTTCCTGGCCGGCTACCCGGTGTTCCAGGCGTTGGCCGGGCTGTCGGTGGGCGCGGTGCTGGCGGCGTTCCTCGTCGCGGCCCGTCGTCCGCGCGTCGACGTGCGGCGGGACGTCTACCCCGACCGGGTCGAGCGCGGCAAGCCCGCGTTGGCGCGGCTGGACGTGCGGCACGCGGGCGGCGGCTTCACCGCGCGGGACCGGTGCGGTCCGCACGTGCGCGGCGTGGTCGTGCGGGCGGACGCGGTGTACCGGTACGAGTTGCCGACCACGTCGCGCGGCAAGCACACGGTCGGTCCGCTGGCGATCGAACGCGCCGACCCGCTCGGCCTGGTGCGCAACCTGGTGGACACCGGCGACACGGTGACGCTGTGGGTGCACCCCCGGCTGCACCCGGCGCGGCCGTTCGCGGGCGGCTACCGGCGGCACCACCACGACGGCCCGACCACCGACCAGTCGCCGCGCGGCTCGCTGGACCTGCGCGAGGTGCGCGAGTACGTGCCCGGCGACGAGGTGCGGCTGGTGCACTGGAAGGCGACCGCGCGGACCGGGAAGCTGATGGTGCGCGACTACGCCGACCCCGACCAGCCGCGGTTCACGCTGCTGCTGGACACCCGGCACGCCAAGGGTTTCGAGGAGGCCGTGGAGATCGCCGCGTCCCTGCTGCACGCGGGTGTCGTCGCCGGTCGGCACGGCCGGCTGCTGACGCCGTGCGGCGCGGACGTGACGGTGCGGGGCGGCGTCTTGGGCGCACGGCGGCTGATGGACGAGCTGTGCGTGCTGGACGTGCGGCCCGGTTCGGCCTTGCCGTCGCGTCCGCCCGGCAGCCTGGTGGTGGTGACGGCGGGTCCGCTGGACGCGATCGCGCCGTTGCGGCCTGATGTCGTGTTCTCGCTCGGCGGTCCCGGCGAGGTCGCCGACGCGCGGGTGATCTGGGCGCCGGACGCCGAACGGGCGGTGCGGCGGTGGAACGAGGCGGTGGGGTGAGCGTGGCCGTGAGGGGATCGGTCGCCGTGCACGCGGCTGCCGCGGTGGCGGGTCTGCTGTTCGGGCCGGTGTTCGGGGTCGGCGCGTTGCTGCTCCCGGTCGGCGCGGCGGTGCTGCCCGCGTTGGGTGTGACGTTGTGGCTGCGGTCGCGTGAGGCGTGGCGTGCGGTGGCGGCGGCCGTGGCGGGGCTGGCGGGGTTGCTCGTGGCGTTGCGCGCCGACCCGTCGGCGGTGCTCTCCGGTGTGACGGAGTCGTGGCGGCTGGCGTTGCAGACGACGTGGCCGGCGCGGCCGGAGCCCGAGGTCGTCGTGTTCGTGCCGCTGCTGGTGCTGGCCGCCGCGGTGTTCGGGGTCGAACTGCTGCTGCGGCTGCGTGCGCCGCTGGTCTCGCTCGTGCCCGCGTTGGGTGTCGTGGTGTTGAGCCAGGCCTACGCCGCGGCCGGTGGTGTGGCGGCGATCCTGGCGGCGCTGGCGTTCGCGGCCTGCGGGGTGGTGGTCGTGGCGCGGGACGTGCCGTGGGCAGCCGTCGCGCTGGGTGTCGTCGGCGCGGTGGCGCTGGGTGTGGTGTCGACGGGTCCGGCCTGGTCGTTGCGGACGGGCGAGTCCGCGCCGCCCCTGGCATCGGCGCGGGTGGCCAGTCCGCTGGACCTGCTGGCGTCGCGGTTGGCCGACCCGTCGACGCCGGTGTTCGAGTACGCGTCGGCCGACGCGGAGCCCGTCGACCGGTGGCCGATCGCGGTGCTGGACGAGTTCGACGGGGTGAACTGGACGCCCGGTGGCGAGCTGCGGCGGATGGGCGCGGGGCTGCCGGACGGCGTCGGTGGTTCGGTCTCCCGGTCGGCGCGGGTGGAGCTGCTGGGGTCGTTGGGCGGTCCTTGGCTGCCGAGCCAGGCGCGCCCGGCCGCCGTGGACGGGGTGGACGCGCTGGTCGACCCGGCGCGTGGCACGTTGCTGGCGGAGCACGCTTCGGCGTACACGGTGACGTGGTGGGAGCCGCGGGTCGAGCCGGAGGCGTTGATGGGCAAGGCGATCGACCCGTCCGCGCCGGGCGGGCTCGCCGGTGTCGGCGCGGTGCCCGCCCAGGTGGCGACGTTGGCGAAGGACGCGGTGCGGGGCATGCGGTCGTCGTTCCAGACCGCGTTGGTGCTGGAGCAGTTCATGCGCCGCGAGTACGAGCTGGTGACGTCCGGGAACCTCCCGGACGGGCACGGTTGGCCGCAGTTGGAGCGGTTCCTGCTGGCAGACAAGCGCGGGACGAGCGAGCAGTTCGCGGCGGCCTACGTGGCGTTGGCGCGGGTGCTGGCCATCCCGGCGCGGTTGGTGGTCGGGTTCGCCGGGTCGGGTGACGGGTCGGTGGTGCGCAACGGCGACGCCATGGCCTGGCCCGAGGTGGCCGTGGCGGGTGTCGGGTGGGTGGCGTTGGACCCGACGGGGTCGGCGCGGGTGTCGTCGGCTTCGGCGGGGTTGTCGGAGGTGACGGAGGAGGCGCGCGACCAGCTGCCGCCGGTGGAAGACCTGGCGCCGCCCCAGCTGCCGCCACCGGGTGACGACGACGTCGACCCGCCGGTGCGGGTGCCGTGGGCGGCGTTGCTGTGGCTGGTCGTCCTGCCGCCGGCGGGGTGGTTGGTCGGTGTGCCGCTGGTCGCCGGGGTGCGGTCGTGGCGTCGGCGGCGTTCCGGGACGGTGGCGGACGCGTGGGCCGAGGTGCGCGACCGCCTTCGTCGGCACGGGGTGGCGGTGACGTCGGCGATGACGGTCCGGGACGCCGCGGTGGCCGCGCGGCCGGTCGTCGACCGGTCGACGGTGGAGGCGCTGTCGGGTCTGGCGGTGGCGGTGGACGCCACGATGTGGTCGGGTGCGCCGGTCGACGCGCGGGCGCACGCGTGGGCTTCGGCGCGGGCGGTGCGGTCCGGGTTGGCCCGCCGTCCCGCGAAGGCGCGGTTGCGGGCGTTGTTCCGGTACTGAGCTACCTGCCGCAGACCGCGTCGCGGATGCCCTTGGGCTGGCTGACGTAGACGTTGTCGCGGTCGGTGCCCTGGACCTCGAAGCAGTACTTGCGACCGGGCTCGACGGTGATCTGCGTGGTCTGCTCGCGCAACTGCACCGTCGCCCGGTTGGGTTGGCCTTCGGGCGCGACGATCACCACGTAGTCCAGCTCCACCGAGCTGCGCCAGGCGAGCCGCACCTGGTCGCCGGTGTCCTCGACCACTTCCAGCTCGATCTGCACCGCGCCGTTGCCGTCGGGCGAGTTCATGGTCGGCGCCGCGGGCGCGGGCGGTGGTTCGTCCTCGCCGAGGAGGAGGAACGGCGCGGCGGCGAACAACGCCAACGCGCCCACGATGCCCGCCACCAACCCGAGCCGCCCGGCCCGATCGGACTTCTTCCCGGTCGGCTTGACCTCGGCGAGGGGCATCCGCACCGGTGGCGCGGGTGGAACGGCCAGGTAGGTCTCCGGCGGGTCGGACGCGGGTGAGGTGGACGCGGGCGGGGTGAACGGAGGTGGGGTGAACGGGGGCGGGTTGAACGGGGGCGGCGTCGAGGCGGGGAAACGCTCGACCACCGGTGAGCCGGTTTGGTGGGGAGGAGTCGAGGGCGGCACTTCGTTCGCCGGGAGGTGCGCGGAAGGGCTCGGCGGTGGACCGAAAGGCGACTCGGCCGGTGGCGCGGGCTGGACGCTTCCCGGCGCCGGCGGGCCGAAGGACGGCTCAACCGGCGGGAGGTGGCCCGGCGGCGGGCCGAGAGGCGGTGCAACCGGCACCGGTGCGGACCCGGTGCCGACCGGCGGCGGCGCAGGCGGCGTGTGGTTCGGCGGCGCGTAAGGCGATGAGGTCGGTGGTGGGGCGTAAGGCGATGAGGTCGGTGCGGCCGGTGCGGTGGTGGGCATCGTGAACGGCAGGTTGGGGGCCGGTGCGTAGGTCGTGTCCGCGAAGTCGTCGAAGCCGACACCGGCGATCGCCGCCAGTCGTGCCGCCACGTCCGTCGGGCGGGCGTCCGGCTCGCCCGCCAACAGCGCGCGCACCAGGTCGGCCAGGCCCGCGGGCACGTCGGCGCGCGTCACCTCCGGCACCGGAGCGCCCAGCACGCGCAGCAGGTGCTCCTCCGCCCGCTCCCCCATCCGCCCCGGGTACGGCACCTCGCCCGTCAGCGCCAGGTACAGCACGGCGCCCAGGCCGTACAGGTCGGTCCGCGCGTCGCGCACCGCGTCGCGCACGGTCTCCGGCGCGGCGAAGTCCACCGGCGGGTCGGTGGGGAACGCGCGGCGCGCCACCAGCCCGCCATCGGCCAGCACCGGCTCACCGGACGCGCGGAACAGGACGTTCGTCGCGGTGACCCCGCCGTGCACGAGGCCGGCGGCGTGCGCGGCGGCCAACGCCTCCGCCAGCACCTGCCCCAGGTCCAGCACCTCGGCCACCGGCAACGCGCCCTCGTGCCGCACCCGCGCCGCCAGCGAGTACCGGCACAGCTCGGAGCACACCGCCGTCACGCCGTCGGCCAGCTCCTCGACACCGCGCACGACCGGGGTGAACGGCACCCGCCGCCACTTGCCGATCTCACGTTCCAGCGCGACCCGCGTGCGGCGGTCCAGCGCGACCGGGAACACCTTGTACGCGGTCCCGGCGCCCGCGTACACCGTCGCCACCGGGCCGTTGCCCAGCGGTACCAGGTGGTTGCCTTGAGGATTGGCCATCGCGGTGCTCATTGTCCCCACGGTGCCGCAGCGCGTCCAGCCGCCGGGCCCCGTGTCCGGTAGCTGCCGCACGACCACCACAGGCGGCGCGGCCGGTCCATCGTGACGCGCATGAACACCACAGGGCTGGTGCGGGTGACGATCGCCGCACCCCACCGGCGCATCGACTTGGCGCTGCCCGAGCACTCGTCGGTCGCCGAAGTGCTGCCGGGGCTCCTGAAGCACGCGGGCGAACCTCCCGCCGACGACGGCTGGCTGCTGCGCAGACCCGACGGGACCCCGCTGGAACTCGGCCGCACGTTCGCCTCGCACCGAGTGCGCGACGGCGAGGTGCTCCACCTCGCGCACCGCCGCACGGAGTGGCCGGAGCTGGAGTACGACGACCTGGTCGACGTGATCGCGTCCGGGCTCGGCCGCACGTGGGGTCCTCGGCACACCCGGCGAGCCGGTCTGCTCGCGGGCGGGTTGCTGGTGCTGCTCGGCGTCGTGCCGATGGCGGCCCTGGGTTCGCCGTGGTGGTCGTGGGGTCTGGCCGCACTGCTGGTGACGACGGGCGTCACGTGCGCGCGGGCGTTCGGCGACGCGGGTGCGGGCGCGGTCGTGGCGGCGACGGCGCTGCCGTTCGCGGGACTCGGCGGCGTGCTGTTCGTCGGCGTCGGACCGGGCCTCGGCGCGCCGCACGTCCTGACGGCGTGCTCGGCGGTGGCGGTGGTGGCGGTGCTCGCGTTGATCGGGGTGGCGGAGAAGGCGGTGTGGTTCACCGGCGCGACCACGGCGGCGCTGCTCGGCGCGGGCGGCGCGTGGTTGGCGGCGGACGTGCTGACCGGCGTCGAAGCGGCGGCGGTGGTCGCGGGCGCGGCGCTGGTGTTCTCGCCGCTGTGCGCGCCGTTGGCGATCCGGCTGGGCCGGGTGCCGTTGCCGACGTTGCCGCGCACGCCCGCCGACCTCCTCGCCGACCCGCCGCGACCGGCGCGTGCGGCGGTGCGCGAGGCGGTGGTGCGTGCCGACGGGCTGCTGACCGGGATGCTGGCGGGTTGCGCGGTCGTGGTGGTGGCGTGCGCGGTCCTGTTGACGCGCGGTGACGTGTGGGCGACGGTGCTGCTGGGCGTGCTCGGTGTGGGGCTGTTGCTGCGCGCCCGGTTGTACCCGGCGGTGCGGCAGCGGGGGCCGCTGCTCGGCGCCGGCCTCGCGGTGCTGGCGGGTCTGCCGACGGGACCGGCGGTGATCGGGATCGGGGCGCTGGTGATGGTGGTGGGTCTGGCCAGGGTGGAGCGGAACGCGCGGCTGTCGCGCTACGCGGAGCTGCTGGAGGTCGTCGTGGTGATCGCGGTCGTGCCGGTGGTGTGCGCGGTGCTCGGTCTGTACGGGTACCTGCGCGGGCTGGGGGGCTGAGGCGTGGCGTCCAACCGGGATCAGGTGCAGGCGCAGCAGTTCCTGCTGCAGCGGGTGGTGTCGGCGCTGGTCACCGGCGAGAGCGATCCCGAGCAGCCGCCGTTCCGCCGGTCGGTGGTGGCGGCGTTCGGGAGCATCGCGATCGCGGTGGTCGTGCTGGCGGGGTTCGGGGTGTACGGGATGGTGTCGCCGGGCGGGAGCACGGCGTGGCGCGGCGAGTTCGTGGTGGTGGAGAAGGAGACCGGCGCGCGGCACGTCTACCTGGACGGTCGGCTGCACCCGGTGGCGAACTACGTGTCGGCGTTGCTGGCGTTGGGCAAGCACGCGGACACGCGCACGGTGTCGCGCGAGTCGTTGGCCGGTGTGCCGCGCGGTCCGCGGATCGGGATCGAGGACGCGCCCGACTCGCTGCCCGGCCCGGCCCGGCTGCTCACCGGCGGCTGGACGATGTGCTCCCAACCCCGGCCGGACGTCACCGGCGCCACCGTGAACGACTCGGTGCTCGTCGTCGGCGGTGACGTCCCGGGCGGGAAGCCGCTGGCGTCGGAAGCGCTGTTGGTCGAGGTGCCGGACACCGGTGACCAGTACTTGCTCCTGCGTGGTTTCCGGCACCGGATAAAGGAGGCCGACACGGTGGCGGTGGGGCTCGCGCTGCGGTCGCAGCCGCGGGCCAGGGTCGGTTCGGCGCTGGTCGACGTGCTGCCGGCGGGCGAGCCGATCGCGCCGATCGCGTTGCCGGACACCGGCGCGGCGTCCAAGGCGGCGCCGGGTGCGCGGATCGGGCAGTTGCTGGTGGTCGAGACGTCCGGTGGCGAGGTCCAGCACTACCTGGCCGAGGCGGAGGCGCTGAGGCCGATCTCGGAGTTGCAGTACGACGTCCAACGGGCCTTCCCGCCGACCGCCCAGGCCTACGACGGCGGGCAGCCGGTCGGCATCCCGCTGGGTCTGGTCGTGGCGGGGCAGGCGAAGCAGGGACCGCCGGTGGCGACCGGGCCGGGCAAGCCGCCCACCGCGCGGCCGGAGTTCGCCGCGGTGGACGGCTCGGCGCTGTGCGCGGAGTTCGACGGCGAGGGTTCGCCGCCCACCCTCGTGGTGGGTCCCGACCTGCCGGCCCCGGATCCCCTGATGACCGCCACCGCCCGGCGCACCGGGACGGGGACGCCGCTCGCCGACCGCGTCGTCGTGCCACCGGGCCGTGCGGCCGTGGTCGAGGTGATGCCGGGCCCTGACGCGCCCGTGGGCACGGTGGCGCTGGTGACCGACCAGGGCCGCGCCCACTCGCTGGCGAGCCGCGAGCTGCTGGAAGTGCTGGGGTACAAGGACGTCACGCCCGTGCGGCTGCCGGTGAGCCTGGTCTCCCGCGTGCCGCACGGCTCCCCGCTCGACCCGGCCGCCGCCCTCCGCCGGGCCTGAGTCCCGACGACGAGACGCCGCACCGCCCGTCGCTCGTGGCGACGGGCGGTGCGGTGCGTCCCGGGTCAGCGGCCGGTCAGGGGGGACCTCGACTCCTCCGTCTGCCACAGTTCCTCGTCCAACGCCTCCGCCTCGGCGGTCCGACGCCGGTCGGTCCGGGTCGGCAGCACGCCACCCGGGTTCACCCTGCCCCGCAACGTCTCCGGAACTCCCGGCGTGCCGACGCGGTGACGTCCCCGACCCGCCGGCGGGCGCTGGGCCTCGCCCGGCTTCGGCTTGCCGGAAGCGGGCTGCGCCGCGCCCGACACCGGCGGCACCATCGGCGGCACGCCACCCCGCGTCGTCGGCTGGGACGTCGACGTGGCGCCCGACGCCGGCAACGCCGGTGGCGGCGGCGGGGTCAGTGCGGCGGCCGAGAGGGTGCCGGGCTTCGCCGCCCGGGGGATCATCGGCACGCCCGGCTGACCGGTCAGGCCCGCGCCTCCGATGCCCCGCCCGCCGACACCGCGTGCGGACAACGCCGCCGAGACGCCCGGCGTGCCCACCGGCGGCGCGACGGGGAGCTGCGGCAGCGCTGTGGACGGACGGGCCTGCGGCAGGTCGACCGACGGCGCGGACGGCAGCGCCGGCGGCGCCACCGCGCCACCGGACAGGGCCGGACCGCCGGCCGCGCCACCAGGCGCCGCGCCACCAGCCGCCGCACCGCCGGCGGGACCACCGGCCGCGCCACCGGCCGGACCACCGGCGGGACCGCCCGCGGCACCACCAGCGGGACCACCGGCCGGGCCGCCACCGGCCGCCTCAGGACCGCCGCCACCACCGGCCGACGTGACGCCCGCGCCCTGCCCGGCCGCCTGGACGGCGCTCGTCGCCTCCGTGAAGAACCCGGCCAGCACCTGCATCCGCGCCGCCGCCCGCCGCTGCAGCTCCGCGTACTGCCCCTCGGCGGACCCGGCGCCCGCCGAGTTGACCGCGGCCATCAGCTGCTTCTGCGTCGCCAGGCACAGCTCGATGAACTCCTTCGCCTCCGGGATGTCCTTGGCGAGCTCGTCCAACGCCACCCAAGGCTGCGCCGAGTCGATCCGCGCGACCCACTCGGCCATCCCGCGCTCCGCCTTCGCCGCCCGCGCCGCGAACAGGTCGCCGGCCTGGTCCGTCCACTGTGGAGCCAACACGGCGATCTCGCGGCGCAGCGACTCGCCGGACAGCGCCAGCTCGTCCCGCGCCTCCCTCCACATCCGGCTCGCCTGCCGCAACCGCGGCACGTGGCTGACCTCGTTGCGCACCATCTCGGCCATCTGCTCCAGCGTCATCCCCGCGTAGCTCATGCCAGCGCCTCCAACTCCTCGTTGGGCCCACGACGGACGCTGCGGGACCGACGGGCCGCCTCGGCGAACACCGGCGCGGGCCCGAGCGGCGCGGTCTCGCCCGCCCTGACCAGCGCCTGCGCCCCGGCGCCGTCCCCGCGCTGGTAGTCGTCGGCGCACGCCACCGCGATCTCCCGGCACCGGGCCAACTCCTGGTCCACGGCGGTCAGGTACGTGGTCAGCGCGGTGGTCGACGCCTCGTCGGCCGCGCGGAACGGCGGGCACTCCAGCACACCGCCGCCGCACCCGCCCGGCGCGGCGTACGGCGCCACTCTCGCCAGGTCCAACGGACGCGGCCGGAACGCGGCCATGTCCTCGGTCATCCCCTCGATCACTGATCGCTCCCTCGGTCCGGATCTGCCACTTGCACCAGCGACGGCGCGCGCCGCCGGTCGACCAGCCGGCCGCGCCCCGGTGGCAGCGGCTCGGGCTTGAGGCCGCCGAGCAGCGGCCCCTCGTTGCGGTCGCCGGACAACATCAGTCCCGGCGAACCGACGTCGCGCAGCCTCGCGACGAACGTCTCGAACAGCGCGCGCCCCGCGCCACCGGTCCGCCGCGTGAGCACGACGTGCAGCCCGATGTCACGCCCCTGCGGCAGGTACGGCAGCAGCGCCAGCAACGGGTTGTCCAGGCCGGTCGCGACCAGGTCGTAGTCGTCGACCAGCACGAACAGCTCGGGCCCGGTCCACCAGTTCCGCGCGCGCAACCGCTCCGCCGTCACGTCCGGGCCCGGCAGCCGCGCCGCCATCGCCCGCGCCGCCTCCGACATCAGGTGCGCGGTGGTCGACGTGTCACCGCCGTAACCGAGCAGGTGCGTGTCCGGCACGTCGCCGACCAGGCCGCGCCGGTGGTCCACCACGAGCAGCCGAGCCTGCTCGGGCGTGCGGTTGGCCACGATCCGCCGGGCCAGCAACCGCAGGAACGACGTCTTGCCGGACTCCGCGTCGCCCAGCACCAGGAAGTGCGCGTCGGCCGCGAAGTCCAGGCGCACCGGCCCCAGGTCGTGCTCGGCCACGCCGATCGCGAACCGCAGGTCCGCGTCGACCGCGGGCAGGTCGGCCTCCGCCACCCGTCCGGGCAGCAACCGCACCGGCGGCGCGGGCGCGCCCGGCCAGGCCGCGGCCACCGCGTCGACCAGCTCGCCGAGGGCGGGTGTCGCGCTGTCCACATCGGACCTGCCGTCGATCCGCGGCAGCGCGACCAGCAGGTGGTGCTTGCCCGGCGTGATGCCGCGCCCCGGCGCGCCCTCTGGCACCGCCGCCGCGCTGCGCCGGTCCACGACGCTGTCCATCGGGTCGCCCAACCTCAGCTCCAACCGGCTGCCGAACAGGTCCCGGATCCCCGGCCGCAGGTCGAACGGCCGCGCGCACGCACCCATCACGTGCACCCCGAACGACAGCCCGCGCGTCGCGATGTCGGAGACCACGTCCTCCAAGTCCTCGAACTCCTTGCGCAACGTCTGCCAGCCGTCGATCACCAGGAACACGTCGCCGTGCGGCTCGTCCGCGAACCGCCCCTGGCGCCGCAGCGCCCGGAACCCCGCGATGCCGTCCACGTCGTGCTCGGCGAACAGCCGCTCCCGGCGTTCCAGCACGGCGGACACCTCGGCCACGGTCCGCCGCACCGCACTCGCCTGCTGCCGGCCCGCCACCCCGCCGACGTGCGGCAGCCCGCGCAACGCGCCCAGCAGCCCGCCACCGAAGTCCAGGCAGTAGAACTGCGCCTCCGCCGGCGTGTGGGTCAACGCCAGGCTCGCCACCGCAGTCCGCAACGCCGTGCTGCGCCCGCTGCGCGGCCCGCCCACCACCAGCACGTGCCCGGCCGCACCGGACAGGTCGAGCTCCAGCAGGTCGCGCCGCTGCTCGAACGGCCGGTCCACCAGGCCCACCACCGCGTGCAGCCCGCCGTTGCGCCGCGCGTCGACCGGGCACAGCCCGCGCACGGGATCCGCGTCCAAGCCGCCCAACAGCTCGTCCAAAGTGGACGACCGGTCGAGCGGCGGCAACCACACCTGGTGCGCGGGCGTGCCCCGACCGGCCAGCCGGTCGACCAGGATGTCCAGCAGGCTCTCGCCCACCGCTTCCTCGTCCACCGGGTCCACCGCGGGCACGACGGGCGGCGGCGCGTAGTCGGTGGTGAAGAGCGCCATCCCCGGCACCTCCACCGAGCCCGCCGCGACACCCGTCCCGGGCCTGCGGTGCACACCCGACACGTACGCCGACCGGAACCGCACCATCGGCTCCGTGCCGAACTTCAAGTAACCGTGGCCGGGCGCCCGGGGCAGGCTGAACGCGTCCGTGACGCCCAGCACGGTGCGGCTCTCCAGCTCGGAGAACGTGCGCAGCCCGATCCGGTACGACAGGTGCGTGTCCAGCCCGCGCAACCGGCCCTCCTCCAGCCGCTGGCTGGCCAGCAGCAGGTGCACGCCGAGCGACCGGCCCAACCGCCCGATCTGCACGAAGATGTCCACGAAGTCGGGCTTGGCCGACAGCAGCTCGCTGAACTCGTCGCACACCACCAGCAGCGTCGGCACCTCGGGCAGCGGCGCGCCCGCCGCACGCGCCCGGTCGTAGTCGCGCAGCGAGGCGAAGTTGCCCGCCGCGCGCAGCAGTTCCTGCCGGCGCACCAGCTCGCCGTTCACCGCGTCGGCCATCCGGTCGACCAGCGGCAGCTCGTCGACCAGGTTGGTGATCACCGCGCTGGTGTGCGGCAACCGGTCCAGGGTCGCGAACGTCGCGCCGCCCTTGAAGTCGATCAACGCGAAGTTCAGCGACTCGGGCGGGTGCGTCAGCGCCAGCCCCAGCACCAGGGTGCGCAGCAGCTCGCTCTTGCCCGACCCGGTCGCGCCGATGAGCAGCCCGTGCGGGCCCATGCCGTCCTGCGCGGACTCCTTCAGGTCCAGCTCGACCGGCGTGCCGTCCTCTCGGATCCCGAACAGGATGCGCAGCCGGTCCCGGTTGGGCCGCGGCTGCCAGTTCTCCCCCGGCTCGTAGGAGTACACCTCGCCCAGGTCGAGCAGGTCCTCCAAGCCGGTGTCGCCCGCCAGCGGCTGCTCGCCGGCGCTGCCCGCGGTCAGCCGCAACGGCGCCAGCTCACGGGCCAGCGCCTCGGCGGACGGCAGGTCGAGCACGTCGGCGCGACCCAGCTCGACGTCGCCCTCCACCGTTCGGGCGCTGAGCACGCCGTCCCCGGACACCGCCAACGCCAACGTCCCCCGCTCCGGCACGCGCGGCAGCGGCGACGACAGGTCCAGCACGGTCACGCCCTCGACGCCGCCGCCGGTCATGAGGTGGTCCGAGCCCGCGACCGCACCGCCGTCCAGCACCACCACCAGGTGCGGCCCGGCCGTGCCGCGCGCGCCGTCGGGGTCGAACCGGGGCCGGTCGGCGAGCAGGTCGTCGAGCAACGCCTCCAGCGCGACCACGCCGGAGGTCACCAGCCGCACCGGCCCCACCGCGTCGGCGCGGTCGGGGTGCAGGGCGTGCGGCAGCCACTTGACCCACTCCCACGACGGCCGCCGGACGTCGTCCGCGCACACCGCCACCAGCACGTCGTCCGGCGCCTGCAACACCGCCAGCTGCGCCAGCACCGCCCGCGCCAACGCCGCCGCGCGGTCCCGGTCGCCGCCCACGTGGATCACGCCGAACCCCGCGAGCGCCAGCGCCAGCGGCAGGTCGGCCACGGTCGCGTAGGTGGTCAGGAACCTCCGCAACGCCAAGGCGGACAACGGTTCCAGGCGCTCCAGCGGCACGGTGTCCGGTGGCACGAGGTCCAGTGCCGGGCTCTGCGGGCCGAGTCCGACGCGCACGACGGCGAAGTCCGCGTCGGACCGGCGCCTCTCCCACCGCCGGTCCGACGCGGCGAGCGTCAGCAGCGCGTCCGGCTCGGGGTGCAGGTGGGCCAACGCGTCGCGCTGGCGGTGGATCGACCGGGTGACCCGCACCCGGTGCTGCGCCAGCTGCCGCAGGTACGACCGCCGCGCGTGCGCCATCTCCCGCTTGCTCGGACCGCTGTTGTTCAGCAACGACACCAGCACCATCGCCAGCATCGCCACCCCGAAGAGCCCGAACACGACGAACCGCAGCGCGCCGGTCGTGCCGCCGCCGAACACCAGCAGCATCGCCGCCATGATCGCCACCATCGGCAGCACCACGACCAGCTGCGTCCACGCGCGGGCGGCTGGCTGGGGCAGCTCGGGCGGCGCCTCCAGCACAAGCTCGCCGGACGGCATCTCCGGCGCGGGCCTGCGTCGGGGCCTCGTCACCACCACGGTCGCCACGCCGGCTCCCCCTTCTTCGGTGTCGGGACCGATGGTGGTGCCGGGTGGACGGTCGGCGGGCGGTGGTGGCAGGAACGTGCCGCCGGCCACCGCCGCCCCGGGTCCGCGCGGTTCGCTTGGCAGCGCCGACCGGCAACCAGGGGAAAGGAGAACCGGAGTGCAGGACCAACTTCACGGTGTCACCGAGACACTGGAGCGCGCCGCCGCGATGGCGGCCACCGTGTCCGGTGACATCGAAGGGCACCGGGCATCGCTGCGTCCGACCGTGGACGCGCTCAAGGGCGCGTGGGAGGGCACCGCGCGGCCCGCGTTCGACTCCGCGCACGCCCAGTGGGAGGCGGGCATCGCCCGGCTCACCACGGCGCTCAACAGCCTCGGCGAGAACACCAGGTTCTCCTCGAACACCTACCTCAACGCCGACCAGGCCTCGGCGTCCGGGCTGAACGCCGTGCAGGGCGCGAGCCCGTTCGGCGGCGCGCTCGGCTGACCGCCGGGCCGGACCAGGAGAGGAACGACATGCTCATCAAGGGCAACTTCGCCCAGCTCGAAGGGCTCGCCGCGCAGATCGCCTCGACGGTCGCCAGGGTCGAGCAGGAGATGGACACCTGGCGCACCACCGCCGGCGCCACCTCCGCGGACTGGCTCGACCAGGCCGGTGGCCAGTTCAGCGAGATCAGCGCCGCGTGGCACCAGGTGTCGACCGCGCAGCAGGCCATGCTCCAGGCGCTGCGCGGCGGGGTGGACAAGGCCAACGCCGAACTGCAGCAGGCGCTCGGCTCGGCCGTGGCACGGGTCGGCAGCACGGGGATCTGAGCAGGCACGCGAGAAGGCCCCGACGCCCACCGGCGTCGGGGCCTTCTCCGCGACTCAACGGCCTTCCCCGCGGCTCAGCGGGGGAACAGGAACACCTGGTCCGGCACCTCCGCCGGGGGCGGCCCCTCGGGCAACGGGTCGAGCCTGGTCGGCGTCCACCGCCGACGGCGGCCGTTGACCAGCACGAACGCGAGCGCGCCTGCGGCGGCCACCGCCCCGGCGGCCACCACGACGTGCCCGCGCGCGTCCGCCACCGCGGCACGCCACCACGCCCGTTCCCGTGCCGCGCCGGCGTCCTCGACCGGCTTGACCACCACCGGCATCACGTCCGGCTTCGCCGCGGTCAGCCCGTCGGTGACCGCGCGGTACGGGTTGACCACGCCGACGCCGTACGCGGCGGCCTCACCGCGGGCCGGGCTCGCCGTGGCCAGCAGCCGACGCGCCACCTCCGGCGCGGGAAGCTCCGGCCACGCCGCCCGCACCAGCGCGGCCGTGCCCGCGACGAACGGCGCGGCGAAGCTCGTGCCCTGCCAGTAGGAGTGCCCGCCCGCCCTGGTCGCGCCGGCCACCTCCTTGCCCGGCGCGACCAGGTCGACGTAGTCACCGAGCTGCGAGCCGGGCACCCGGTCGCCCGCGATGTCGATCGCGCCGACGCCGAGCACGCCGTCGTACGCCGCCGGGAACGACGCGAGCCGGGCGCCGCCGTCCTGCTGCCGGTTCCCCACGGCGGCCACCACGAGCGCGTCCTTCGCCACCGCGTGCGCCACGGCGTCCCGCACGTCCTTGTTGTCCTCCTGTCCGGACATCGACAGGTTGATCACCTTCGCGCCCTGGTCGGCGGCGTACCGGATGCCGCGGGCCAGCACGACGGGGTCGAGCGCGTTCACCGCGCCCGTGTCGTCCAGGTCCCGGTCCGCGACCCGCACCGGCAGGACCCGCGCACCGGGCGCGACACCGTGGAAGCCGACGCCCGCCACCGGGTCGGCGGCGACGATGCTCGCCACCGCGGTGCCGTGCGAGCCGCAGTCGAAGTCGCCGGGCAGGTCGCCGACCAGGTAGAAGTCCTCGCCGCGCGCCACCTTCCCCGCGGCGCTCAGCTGCGGGTGGTCGCGGTCGACCCCGGTGTCCACGATGGCGACGAGCACACCGGCGCCGGTGCTGTGCGGCCACGCCCGCGTCACGTCGAGCGCCTGGTGCGCCCAGGGCAGCTCCTTGATCGGCGGTCGCGCGGGCTCGGGGTCGCGGCAGGCGCCCGGCGGCGGCGCGGCGTGGGCGTCCGGTGTGGACAGTGCCACGAACGCGACGGCCGCGAGCGCGGCGCTGAGTCGTCTCACGGACCCATCGTCGGCACCGGGCCCACCACCCGTTCGCGCTCTGGCCGGAAACGGCCACGCACCAGGCGACATGGACACCGCCGTCTGCCGACGACCTGTGCGCCTCACGGACAACGCGCGGACCCACCGCCGTCTTGGAGCTGAACCTGCCCCCGGCCGCCGCACCGAGCAGCCGGACCGCCCCGCCCTTCAGGCCCCTGGGCGCACGTCACCCGACTCGTCGCACGGCAAGGTCTCCTCGCCGTGCACGTCGGCGTAGTCCTCGGCCATGTCGTCCGCGGCGGCGCGCATCGCGTCGGACGACACGCTGATCACCCCGGCGAACGGCCGGTCGACGTCCCGGATGAGCAGCAGGCTCAAGGTGAACAGCGTGGTGAGCACCACCAGCGTGGCGGCCTCCACCGCGCGCTTGCGTGCGGGCAGGTTGAACGCGAACGCCATCACGGTGACCGCGAGCGTGATCACCATGAACCAGTAGAGGATCTCCGGGATCGCGGGCACCGACTGCGCCACCCGCTCACTGCGCGCCTCCGAACGCCGCGCGTCCGTCTCGACCAGCGTCTCGAACACGGGGTCCGCCGCCCCGAGCTCCTTGAACACCGCGCGGAACCGGGTGCTCCAGACGCTCGGCTCGGGCGACGTTCCGCTGCCCTCCTCCATGTTCGGCCACTCGTGGGCCAGCACGGCGCGGGCGTAGCAGACGGTGGAGCCCTGCAACGTCCGCGCGGCGGGCTCCGGGGCGAACTCGGAGACCTCGAAGAAGTGGTCGACCACGTTGGCCTCGACGCGCGCCGCCTCGTCCGCCGCGCTGCACGACTCGGCGGCCACCACCAGCACGAACGCCAGGAGCAGCACGGCCAGCGTCCCCATCGGGCTGGTCAGGTCGCTGTTCGTGATCGGCTCGCCGGGCTCGATGTGGCGGCGGCGCTTCAGCAACCAGTTGAAGAACAGGCCCAGGGCCGGCGCGCAGAACGCGGCGCAACGGTGGTGATCACCGGTTCAGGGGTGGACCCGGTCGTGGTCGCCCACAACTCGAACGACCGCGACCACCCGTCCAGGTCACGGCCGCATCACGAAACGGTGGCCGCACGCGTGACCGGGGGTTGTGATGCAGCTCATGAGGACGCATGCTGACGGCCTGTTGGGAGCGCTCCCAAGCAGCGCCCCGTGAGGAGCAGTCGAGTGAACAACGGACCGAGACGACGGCGCGTCGGGCTGACCCTGGCGGCGACCGCGGCGTGCGTGTTGATCGGCGTGAGCGGCGCCGGGGCACAGGGGACGGTGGCGGCTTCGGGACCGCCGCACCTGCCCAAGGGCACGGCGTTCTACGTCGAACCGGACAGCAACGCCGCGCGGCAGGCCGAGCAGTGGCGAGCCGAGGGACGCACCGCGGACGCCGACCTGATGACGGGCTTGGCCGCGCAGCCGACCGCGATCTGGTTCACCACGGCCGGCGCGGAGCAGGTGCGGCAGAACGTGCGCGACGTCGTGCGCGCCGCGCGGGCCAAGGACCAGGTGCCGGTGCTCGTGGCGTACTTCGTGCCCTACCGGGACTGCTCGCAGTGGTCGGCGGGCGGCGCGCGCAGCGAGCAGGAGTACAAGGAGTGGATCGACGCGTTCGCCGCGGGCATCGGTGACGAGAAGGCGGTCGTGGTGGTCGAGCCTGACGGCCTGGCCCTGCTGACCAGCGAGCCGTGGTGCACGATCGGGCCGGACGCCGAGCTGGTGCCCCAGCGGTTCCGCGAGATCAACCACGCCGTGGACGCGCTCAAGCGCGGCAAGCACACCCGCGTCTACCTCGACGCCGGGCACTCCGCGTGGCAGGCGCTCAACGACTACGACGCGGGCTACGGCGAGCCGCGCCAGCAGCTGGGCATCGTCAACCGCCTGCTCCAGGGCGGCGTCACGCGGGCGGACGGTTTCGCGCTCAACACCTCGAACTACCGCTTCACCGAGGACCTGGTCCAGTACGGCACGCGCGTCTCCAAGTGCATCCACCTGCGCACGAAGGCGGGCGCGACCACCTGCCCGGCCGACGAGGAGCTGGACGCGATGCCCGTGCACAAGGCGAAGATGACGCACTTCGTGCTGGACACCAGCCGCAACGGCCGCGGCCACTACACGCCCGGCGAGGGCGAGACCGACTGGTGCAACCCGCCTGGCCGCGGCCTCGGCGAACGCCCCACGGCGAACACCGGCGTCCCGCTGGTGGACGCGTTCCTGTGGATCAAGCGCCCGGGTGAGTCGGACGGCGAGTGCCAGGGCGGCCCGGCCGCCGGGCGCTGGTGGCCCGAGCAGGCGCTGGAACTGGCGGAGCTGGCCTCGCCGCCGCTGCGCTGACGTCGACGTCGGGGCCACCGGCCGCCGGTGGCCCCGACCCGGCGAACCCCTGGCCGCGGGTAACCTGTCGGGGAACGGACATCACGGCGGACCAGGGGTGACAGTGTTCAGCGTGCCCGAGGCGCGGGAAGAACTGACCAGGCTCCTGCCGGTGCTCACCGAGATCGTCGAGGTCCGGGCGGACGCCGCCGAGCTGGCCGCCTCGCTCGACGGCGGCGGGCCCACCGACCTCGGCGGCCTGCCCGAGCTGAAGGCGGCGCAGGCCCGGCTGGACGACCTCATGACCACGGTGCAGGCGACCGGCGCCGAGCTGAAGGGCTTCGCGCCCCTGCTGGTCGACTTCCCGTCCGAGCTCGACGGAGTGCCGGTGCTGCTGTGCTGGATCGAAGGCGACCGAGGCCTCGACTGGTACCACCGGACGGACCTCGGGTTCGCGGGCCGACGCCCCCTGCCCTGACGGCTCGGCCGTTGCGGTGCGACAGCGACCCGTTCGCGGCACGGCGAAGGCCCGCAGGGCGAGGAACCCGGCCCTGCGCGACGCCAACCCACCGGCGATTTCCGGCAGCCCGCGCCGCCGCGCAACGGACCCGGAACCACCCGCAGAGGCCCGATGTGACATGGGTTCGGGTGCCATGGGGGTGCCCGCAAGGGCCCCATGTCACATCGAGCCGGCCTCAACCACCAAGCAGCCGCCCCAACCGGACCTCACCCGAGCAGCCGCCCCAAACCGAACTCCCCGAACAGCCACACGGGATCAGAACGCGATACCCCACCCATCAATCTTCCCGGTGTCGTACGTGTACACGTCCTTCACCCGCAACTTCCACGTCCCGTTCTTCTCCTCAGCCGACGTGTCCACCTTGAACGTCTCATGGATCCCGTCCACCGAGTTCTCCCCACCCGAACGCCGCAGCACGTACACCGCACCGCTCGGACCGATCAGCTCCACCGCCAGATCAGCGGTGTACGGGTGCACGATGTCCACCTTCACCGAGGTCGTCGCCGTCCCACGACCGTCGCATCCGGACACCACGATCTCCGACGTCACGGCCTCACCGGCGTCCGGGATCGCCACGTCCTCGTCGGTGGTCCCACCCTTGCAGGTCGGCGGGTTCGGGTCGCCGCCGCTGATGAAACCCGTGTACAGCAACTTGTTCGGCGTACCGGGGCCGGAGTTCTTGACCACGCCATCGGTCGCGTTGTCGATCAACGCCTTCGCCACCTCCGCCGGAGTGGCCGCGGCACGACCGGGGTTGGCGCCCAAGTACAACGCCGCCGCGCCCGCCACGTGCGGTGACGCCATCGAGGTGCCGTTGATCGTGCGTTCCCCGCCGTCGTTCCACGTCGACGTGATCTTGGTGCCGGGGGCGAAGATGTCCGTGCAGCGACCGAAGTTGGAGAAGGACGACCGGGTGTCCGTGTTGTCCGTCGCGTTGGTCGTGATCGCTTCCGGGGTGCGCGCCGGCGACGTCTTGCACGCGTCGCGGTTGTCGTTGCCGGAGGCCACGGCGACCGTGACACCGGCCGCCACGATCTTCTTCACCGCGTCGTCCACCGCCGTGCTGGCCGCTCCACCGAGGCTCATGTTGGCCACGGCCGGCTTCGCCGCGTGCTGCGCCACCCAGTCCAGGCCGCCGATGACCTGCGACCACTGGCCCGAACCCTGGCAGTTGAGCACCCGCACGCCGACCAGCTTCACGGCCTTGGCCACTCCGTACGTGGTGGAGCCGATGGTGCCCGCGACGTGCGTGCCGTGGCCGTTGCAGTCCTGCGCCTCCGCGTCGTCGTCGATGAAGTCGTGCCCGTCGGCCGCCCGACCGCCGAAGTCGCCGTGCTCCTTCTGGATCCCGGTGTCGACCACGTACGCGGTCACGCCCGCGCCGGTGCTGGTGTAGGTGTACTTCTTGTCCAGCGGCAGGTTCTTCTGGTCCACCCGGTCCAGGCCCCAGGTCGGGTTCTCCTGGGTGTCGGTGGCGTGCGCGAGGGCGTCCTGCTCGACGTACTCGACCGCCGGGTCGGCTGCCAGCCGGCGCGCCTGCGCCGCGCTCATCGAGGCCGCGAACCCGCGCAACGCCGCGGTGTAGGTCCGTTTGACCTCGCCGCCGTACGTGCCGACCAGGGCCTGCGCCGTGGCCGGCGTCTGCTGCACGCTGACCGCGGTCTCCCGCAGCGCGACGATGTAGCTGTCCTTCACCGCGCCCGGCCGACCGGCGCCGAGGACGTCGCCCTCGGGTTGCCGCCCCGCGGCGTGGCCGTGGCCGTAGCCCGCGCAGGCCAGCAGCACGGCCGATGTCGCCAGGGTTGAGGTGACGACCCGTCGCCGGGTCGAGCGGTCGTGTCGCATCGGTCGTTCTCCGTTCACTCGGCCGCCCAGCAGGGGTGTCGGTGAAGACTGACGGCCACGTGGACCAACCCTCCGGTGACGACGGACGTCTGACGACCCGGACAACGGCGCGCAGGCCCGCAAGAACCCCAAGGCGCAACGGCCTGAGGGACCTCGACCAGCTCGTCACCACTCGACTACCCGGCGCAGTCCCCCGTCATACCTCCGGAGCAGTCACCGGATCGGGCGATCGGCCGCGCCGACTACCCCGATAGGCCCTCTCCCGCGCCCGCGCGAGGGCCGCCGGCGCCAGGTCCAGGCCCGGCGGCCGGTTCCGGATCGGGTCGAGCGCGGGCAGGTCGCGGTCGACGTCCCGCGGCCGGACCACGAGCCTGCCGACCGGCCGCCACGGCGCGCCGATCTCCAGCGCGAACCCCAGTTCGGCGGGCAGTTCGGCCAACGCCGCCGAGGACAGCCGACGGTGATCCGGGACGGCGGCCAGCCAGACCAGCCGGTCGCGCCAGCGGAACGGGCTGATGCTGCCGTACCGGGCGCTGGTCCACGTCCGGGCGGGCCGTGGCAGCACGCGGGCGACGCACGTGGACAGCAGCACGTCCCACGGCCCCGGCAGCCGGAACGCCAACCCGAGCACGTCGGGCAACCCACCGGGCGTGCCCACGCCCTTGGACAGCCGACCGGACACCTCCGTCACGCCGACGGGCAGCGGCAGCCCGGGGTCGAACGTCACGGTCACCGTGCCGTCGAACCACCGGCCACGCGGGTGGAACGCCTTGGCGTCCCGCGCGCCGGCCAGCACGCGGAAGGCGGGTTCGACGAGGTCAGGCACTGCGCGCATGCGGATTGCCCTTGAGCGCCGAGCCCAGCGCCACCATGCCCAGGCCGAGCCCCAGGTGCAGCCAGTCGTCGGCCGCGTCGACCGGCACGAAGTTCGCCGCGCTCCCCTTGTCCACGATCAGCCCGTACAGCCACAGCACGAGGTACACCGCGCCGCCGCCGATCAGGAACGCCCGCGCCGCCGACGCCGTGCGCGCCATCGCCAGGCCCACCACGCCGAACAGCAGGTGCACCAGGTTGTGCAGCACGGACACGTGGAACACGCCGATCAGGTGCGCGCCGGATCCGGGGCCGGCGAACGTGATCTCGTCCAACCCGGTGGTGATCCCGGGGACGAACCCGAGCACACCCACCAGCAGGAACACGATCGCGACCGCCATCGCCGCCGCGCGGACCGGGTGCGGCAAGCGCGTGGTCGCACTCATAGCGGATCACCTCGCCTGTGACGGTGGCTCCCGCTCGACTACCCCTCGACGACCGCTCGAAACAGCCCGTCACCCGGCACTGACGGGCCCCTCGTCGGCACCGGGTCTTTCCCCAGCACCCGCATCCGACGCCGCACGACCACCTCCACGCGACACACGCCCAGCACGGGCAACCGCACGCCCGTCCCGCGACCCCGTCCCACCGCCGGCCGCACCAGCCACCGCACGACCACCCGCCACCCCATCCACCGCGCGACCATCCACCGCGCCACCCGGCACACCATCCACCACACGACCCGCCGCGCCGTCCACCGCGCCCCGCTCCTCCCCGCTCGCCGCCGCACGCCCCGTCGCCGCCGAGGCCACGTCCGGGTAGCGCGGGAACAACCGGTCCAGGTCCGTCCGCTCGAACACCCGCCGCACGTGCGGCGGCACGGCGGCCAGCCGCAGCCAACCACCCGCCCGCTGGGCCCTCGCCCTCGTGCGGACCAGCGCGCTCATCGCCTGGGCGCCGCAGAACGCGACCCCCGACATGTCGAGCACGATCCGGTCACGTCCCTCGCTGACCAAGCGGTCCATCCGGTCCAGCACCCGGCGCGCGCCCGCCAGGTCCAGCTCCCCGGTCGCCACGACCACCGCGCACCCCGTCCGGTGAGCCTCGACCGACAGCGCCAGCATCCCGATCCCTTCACGCCACCCGGCAGTACTCGTCGTCATCGCCGCCCGCGCCGACCAGGGAGAGCAGCAGCCCCTCCCTGGTCGACCAAGGGCATATCTCCACCTCGTCGTGCCCCGTGGCCACCATCAACGCCTCCGCCACCAGGGCCCCCGCCAACGACTGCTCCGCACGATGCCGGGAGATGCCCGGCAACCGGGCGCGCCGGGGCACGGGCATCCGGGACAGCCGGGGTATCCAGCCGCGCAGGTCGGCCAGGCGCAGGGAGCGCGGCACGAGCGGTCCCTCCTGCTGCGGTCTCGCCCCGGCGAGCCGCGCCAACTGCTGGAACACCTTCGAGCAGCCGACGGCCCGGTGTCCGGCGACCGACGTACCCTCCAGCGCGGCCACCACCCGGTCGTGCACCAGCACCTGTTCCCGGGCCAGGCCTCGGTGGTCGCGCGGCGCGGTGCGGTCGAGCGCGAGCCGCCGGGTCATCGTGCGGGCGCCTAACGGCAGCGAACGCGTGAACGACGGCTCCACGTCGTCACCGACGGCGAGCTCCACCGTGCCGCCGCCGACGTCGAGCACCAGCAGCGGGCCGGCGCGCCAGCCGAACCAGTGCCGCGCGGCCCGGTAGGACAGGCGGGCCTCCTCCCGGCCGGGCAGCACGCGCAACCGCGTGCCGGTGCGGCGGGCGACCTCGGCGATGACCTGCTCGGCGTTGGGCGCGTCGCGGATGATGGAGGTGGCGAAGGGCACGATGGCGGAGACGCCGGCGCGGTCGGCGATCCGGTGCGCGGCTTCGACGGCGGTCACAACCTGTTCGACGCCCTCCGGGCGGAGTCGGTTGTGCCGGTCGAGCGCCCGGTCGAGCCGGAGCCGGGTCTTGTGCGAGACGATCGGGTGCAGCGGCGAGCCCGAGACGACGACCAGGTTGGCGCTGAAGCAGCCGACGTCGATCACGCCGACCTGACCTGGTCGTCCGGACATACGTCACCACCATCCAAGTGAGAGAGGTACCGGGAGGGGTGCCCAAAGGCGCATCGGGTGAAACCGGATTGGGTGATCCGACTCCGGGTAGTTCACGGTCATGAGTGCTTCGGAGAGGCCGTTGGCGGTGGTGACCGGCGCGTCGAGCGGGATCGGGCTCGAGCTGGCGAAGGTGTTCGTCGAGCACGGGTTCGACCTGGTCGTGGCGGCGGAGAACGACGTGGTGCACGACGTGGCACGGGAGTTGGCCGCCGGTGGGGCGCGGGTGGACCCGGTGCGGGCGGACCTGGCCACGTTCGAGGGCAACGAGGACCTGGTCGCCGTGGTCGAGGGCGTGGGACGGCCGGTGGACGCGTTGGCGGTCAACGCCGGGGTCGGCCTCGGCGGTGATTTCGTCGACGACAGCGACCTGCGCAGCCACCTGCGGGTGGTCGACCTCAACATCTCCTCGGCGGTGCACCTGGCGAAGCGGCTCGTGCCCGCGATGGTGGAGCGCGGCGCCGGCCGGGTGCTGTTCACGTCGTCGGTGGCGGCGACCGCGCCCGGGCCGTTCCACTCGGTGTACGCGGCGTCGAAGGCGTTCCTGGCGTCGTTCTCGCAGGCGTTGCGGGAAGAGCTGCGCGACAGCGGGGTGACGGTGACCGCGCTGATGCCGGGCCCGACGGACACCGACTTCTTCCGCCGGGCGGGCATGACCGGCACCAAGGTCGCGACCGGGCCGAAGGACGACCCGGCGGACGTCGCGCGGGCGGGGTTCAAGGCGCTGGTGGACGGCGACGACCACGTGGTGGCCGGTTCGCTGCGGAACAAGGCGCAGGCCGCAGCCGGCCGCGTCCTGCCGGACCCGGTGAAGGCGCGGGCGATGCGCGCGATGACCGAACCGGGCTCTGGGAACACCTGACCGGCGCCGGGGAACACCTGGCCGAAGCCGCCGGGGAAGAACCGCCGACCGAGGATCGGCGTTCCGCGATCTCGGGCAGGATCAGAACTCCGGGATGTCGGGCACCCGCCTCCTCGACCTCTCATCCGGCGCACCCGACTCACCCGACGCCCGTGCCGCGCGGTGATCGCGCGCCACACACGGCTCCGGCGTCTCGTCCCCGATCAACGCCCGGTACTCGTCGACCTCCTGCGGGGTCGGGTCGATCGGCGCTTCCTCCGCGATCTCGTCCGGGTCGACCGGGTCGATCGGCTCTTCCGCCCGCTCCCGGGGCTCCAGTGGTTCCTGTGCTGCGGTCATGACCGCTGGTTACCCAGTGTGCGAATGCTCGAACG
Organism: Actinosynnema sp. NPDC023794; assembly: GCF_040639675.1. Classification (NCBI taxonomy): domain Bacteria; kingdom Bacillati; phylum Actinomycetota; class Actinomycetes; order Pseudonocardiales; family Pseudonocardiaceae; genus Actinosynnema; species Actinosynnema sp. NPDC023794. The sequence goes on from NZ_JBFAFR010000007.1 coordinate 245,632, forward strand.
GGGTAACCGTGACGCCGTGACCATCCACGCGAGACGAGACGTCCCCGCCCTGCCCGACCTGGTGTTCATCGCCGCCGCCGACCCCGCCCGCCTGGCCTCCTGGCTGCCCGACCCCTACCAGGTCGTCGGCCGCGCGGACGACGTGCTGATCCTGCGCGCCAACGACGAGCCGCACCAGGTCAGCCTCGCCGCCGACTACGACCAGCTGCTCCTCACCTGGACGCCGCTGGCCGAGCACGGCTGCCGGGGCGAGCTGCGCGTCTCGCTGGCCGGGGTGGCGGGCAGCGTCGCCGAGCTCCGGGTGGACGACTGCCCCGACGACCAGCTGCCGTCACGCCTGCTCGAAGCCCTCGCGAACGAAGTTGAGCAGAACCTCACCGCCGGCTGATCATGCGCGGGTGGACATCCGCACCGCCCGGCCGGACGAACTGCCGCTGCTGCCCCCGATCGAACGGGCCTCCGGTGAGCCCTTCCGCGATTTCGGCATGCCCGAGATCGCCGACGACGACCCGATGCCGCTGAGCACCCTCGCCGGTCTGCACGTCTGGGTGGCCGTCGACCCGCACCCGGTGGCCTGGATCGCCGTCGAGGTGCCGGCCGAGGACCGGGCGGCGCACGTCGAGCAGATCTGCGTGCACCCCGACCACGCGCGGCGCGGCATCGGGGCGGCGTTGCTCGACCACGTCGGGCGCTGGGCCGCGACGCGCGGGCTGGACGCGTTGACCTTGACCACGTTCCGCGACATCCCGTGGAACGGCCCTTATTATCGACGGCTCGGGTTCCACGAGGTGGCCGACCTCTCGCCGCGTCTGACTGCCGTCGTGGCGGCGGAAGCCGCACGTGGCCTGGACCCGGCGACACGTGTTTGCCTGCGCAGGCCGCTTCCGTGACGGTGATCGGGCGCGATACTGAACGGGCAGGCCCTCCCCTGCCAGCAACCGTTCGGAGGTTCCCCCGGTGGTCGACTTCGTGCACGAGGCACTGCTCTACCGCGACGACGAGGACTACCTCGCGGGGACAGTGCCGTTCGTGCGCGACGGCGTCGCCGCGGGTGAACCGGTGCTCGTGGCCGTGCCGCGACACGGCATCGACCTCCTGCGGCGCGCGCTGGGCGGGCTGGCCGAGCAGGTCGAGTTCCTGGACATGAGACGCGCCGGGCGCAACCCGGGCCGGATCATCCCGGGTGTGCTGACCGCGTTCACCGACAACAACGCCGCCACCGGCCGGGTGCGGATCATCGGCGAGCCGATCTGGCCGGACCGCACGGAACTCGAGTACCCGGCCTGCGTGCAGCACGAGGCGCTGATCAACACCGCGTTCGAGGACCGGCCCGCCTGGATCCTGTGCCCGTACGACACGGCGAACCTCGCGCCGGAGGCGGTGCGCGACGCGGAGACCACGCACCCGGTCATGGTCGAGGGGCAGCAGCGCAGACCGAGCACCGGCTACCGCGAGCCGTTCCTGATCGCCGAGGAGTTCAACCGGCCACTGCCGTCGCCGCCGCCGAACGCGCTGACCCGCCGGTTCGACCTCGACGCCCTCGGCGTCACCCGGCGGCTGGTGGCCGCGTTCGCCGTCGAGACGGGCCTGACCGCCGACCAGGTGGAGGACCTCGTCCTCGCGGTCAACGAGCTGACCACGAACAGCGTGGTGCACGGCGGCGGCTTCGGCACGCTGCTGCTGTGGCGCGAAGGCGGCGCGGTGGTGTGCGAGGTGCGTGACGCCGGCCGGATCGCGAGCCCGATGGTGGGCAGGCGCAACCCCGGCGTGGACTCCCGCGGCGGGTACGGCGTGATGCTGGTGAACCTGCTGTGCGACCTGGTCCGCGTGCACACCCACGAGGCCGGCACGGCGATCCGCGTGTACGTCGGCTGACCCCGCACCCACTCCGGGCACACCCCGCGCCACCCCCGGCGGACCACCTCACCGCCTGCCGAACCCGTCTGCGTCGTGTGTGCTTGCACACCCACCGACCGCCGTCTCCGGATCCACGCTGGTCACGAATCGCCCTTCGCGCGCAATTCGTGCCGCCGCAGGCGCGCCGCCCGGCAGAATCGGCCCCGTGACTCCCGCACTTCTGCTCGCCCACGGGGCCGGTGGCACGGTCCGCGCCCACTTCAGCCCGCTCATCCCGCGGCTGTCGCGCAAGCGCAAGGTGCACGCGGTGGACTTCCCCGGCTCCGGGACCACCCCGCGCGCGACCGGGCCCCTCGACCTGGACGACCTCGCCGACCGGCTGGTGGCCGCCGCCGAAAGCGAGGAGCGGTTCGCGGTCGTCGGCTACTCGATGGGCTGCGCGGTCGCCGTGCGCGCGGCGCGGCGGCACCCCGAACGCGTGACCGCCCTGGTGCTCACCACCGGGTTCGCCCACCTCGACGACGAGACGAGCGAACGGGTGCGGCAGTGGCGCCGGCTGCTGGACGCCGACCGCGCCGAGCTGGCCCGCTTCATGGTGTCCGTCGCGTTGGGCGAGCCGTTCCGCCGGCGGCTGACCGCCGAGCAGACCGCGGGTTTCCTGGAGCTGATCGCGCTCACCGTCCCGCCCGGCACCCCCGATCACGTCGACCTGGTGCAGCGGATCGACCTGCGTGACGAGCTGCCGACGCTGACCGTGCCGACGCTCGTGATCGGGGCCAAGCACGACCGGCTGATCGCCCCCGGCGCCACGCGCGCCCTGGCCGACTTGATCCCCGGCGCGCGGTGGGCCGAGCTGGACAGCGGCCACTCGCCCGCGGTGGAGGCGCCCGCCGAGTGGGCTCGGCTGATCGAGGAGTTCCTGGACTCCCTCCCCGCCCGCGGCTGAGCGCCACCGCTCGCCCGTGCGCCGCGAATCGCCCGTCCACAACAGCTTCGACGGCACGGCGACGTTCGTGCTCCAGGCCCGGGACGTGCACGGCGACGTGCACGTCCACCTGCCGCCCGGGGCCGAGCCGGTCGACCTCGCCGCGGCGGAGCTGGCCGCGCTCGTGCTGGCGCAGTGGCGCGACGAGTCCGCCGCCCGCGACGTGTTCGACCCCGCGCCGCTGCCGGTGCTGTGGCGGGCGGGCCGCGAGCACGCCGACCACCAGGCGAACATCGGCGGCGCGGCGCCCGAGGGCGACGACCTGGCGCGGCTGGCGGAGGCGTTCCGCGCGCTGCCACGCGGCAGGTTGGTGGTGCTCGGGGAGCCTGGCTCGGGCAAGACCACGTTCGCGATGCTGATGGTGCAGCAACTGCTGGTCGACCTGCGCGAGCGGCAGACGGTGCCGGTGCTGCTGTCGGTCGCGTCCTGGGACCCGGTCCGCGAGCGGCCCGCCGAGTGGCTGCTGCGCCGGATCACCGAGGAGTACCCCGGCCTGCACGTCACGCACGGCCGGGCCGCGGTCGAACGGCTGGTGCGCGACCGGCGGGTGCTGCCGGTGCTGGACGGGCTGGACGAGCTGCCCGCGCCGGTGCGCGGCGGGGCGCTGGCGGCGTTGCACAAGGGGTTCGGCGAGGTGGTCGTCACGTCCCGCGCCGCCGAGTACGCGGCGGCCGTGGCCGACGGCGAGGTGCTGCGGTCGGCGGCTGTGCTGCGCGCCGCGCCGCTCACCCCGTCCGCCGTGGTCGCGCACCTGCGCACCGCCGTCACGCCGGGCCGATCACCCGCCTGGCGCCCGGTGCTGGACGAGGTCGAGGGCCATCCGAAGGGCGACCTGGCCACCGCGCTGTCCACGCCGCTGATGGTGTGGCTCGCGCGCCGCGTCTACCGCGCGCCCGCCACCGACCCCGGCGAGCTGGTCCGCCTGCCCGACCGGGCGGCGATCGAGGAGCACCTGCTGGACGGGCTGATCCCCGCCGCGTTCGACGACGAGGACCGCGGCCGGTGGGACGTCGAGCAGGCCACCCGGTACCTGCGGTTCCTGGCCGACCACCTGACGGCACGCCGCGAGCAGGACATCGCCTGGTGGCGGCTGAGCCGGGCGCGGCCGGCCCGGGTCGCGTTCCTCGTGCTGGCCTCGCTGGTCACCGGGGTGGTGCTGGCGGCCCTGGTGGTCGCGGACCTCAACTTCGCCCGCCTCGACCAGCTCGGCTGGTTCGCGACCGCGCTCGGCTTCCCGGTGGGCGTGGTCGTCTGGCTGCTCGTGGAGTTCACCTCGGGCGGGGTGACGTCCGACGGCCGGGCGCCGACCGGCAGGCCGGGCCGGACGGCGTGGCGCAGGCGGATCCGCGCGCTGGTCCAGGAAGCCCGGCACCGACCGCGCCGGGCCGTGCTCGCGGTGGGCGGCTGGGTGGGCGGCACGGCGTTGATCGGCGGGCCGCTGGCGGCGATCGGCGACCACTTCGGGTGGTTCCTGCTGCCCGCGGCCCTGCTGCTCGGGTTCGGCAGGTCCGTGCTGATGTCACCGGTCGACGCGGACCGCGCGGTCGACCCCGACGCGCTGCTGCGCGGCGACCGCAGGGCGGTGCTCGCGGTGCTGCTGTTCGTCGCGCCGCAGGTCGGCTCGCTCATGTACCTGCCGACGCTGCACCAGGGCGAACCCGTCGTGGTGCAACTGCTGCTCGGCGCGGTGTTCATGATCGGCTCGTGGGCGGGGTGCGGTGCGGTCGCGCTGCTGGTCAGCGCGTCCGGCCGGTGGGTGGTGACCAGGGCGGGCCTGGCGCTGACCGGGCGGCTGCCGTGGGCTGCCCTGGCGTTCCTGCGCGAGGCGCACCGGGCGGGCGTGCTGCGCCGGGTCGGCGGCGTCTACCAGTTCCGGCACGTCCGGCTGCGCGACCGGCTGGCCACGGTGTCGCCCACGCCCGGCCACGGCCTCACCACGGTGCCGGTCCGCGGCAGCGAGGTGCTGTTCCGGCAGGCGAACACGGTCACCGGGTCCCGTGCGGCGCTGTCGATCGGCGGTGCGGTGGCGTTCGCGGTGTTCGCGGCGCTCGGCAACATGATCCGGCTGATCGTCCCCGCCTGGGTGCCGTGGGCCGTCCTCGTCGCGAGCCTCGCGGCGCTGCACTGGCACGTGCGCGGCGTGCCGTGGCGGCCCAACCGGCTGCGGGTGGAGCCGACCCGGCTCGTCGTGTCGTGGCACGGCTACTCGCGCGAGTTCACCGCCCGCCAGGTGGACCGGTTGGAGATCCGGCTCATCGACGACCGGACGTACGGCCTGCGCCTGCGCACGAGGGCCGGGATCCGGCCGGCCGGCGACGACGGGTGGCTCGTGGTGTGGCCGCTCGGCGACACCGCCCGCGGGCACCCGGACCTGGAACGGGCGCTGGCGCGGTTCGCGAGGTCGGCCGGTTTGCGGGTCGCGCGGCCGGGCTAACCAGGCCCCATGACCAACACGCTCGTCCTCGACGTGGACGGCACGCTGGTGGACACCAACTACCACCACGCGGTGGCCTGGTTCCGCGCGTTCCGCCGCTTCGACATCACCGTGCCGACCTGGCGCCTGCACCGGGCCATCGGGATGGGCGGTGACAAGCTCGTCGCCGCCGTCGCGGGCGAGCACGTGGAACGGGAGCACGGCGACGACCTGCGCAAGGCGTGGGAGGTGGCGTTCGAGCCGATGCTGGCCGAGGTCAGGCCGCTGGAGGGCGCGCACCGCCTCATCTCCTCGGCGCTGGAGCAGGACTTCGCGGTGGTGCTGGCCAGCTCCGGCAAGCGCCACCACGTCGACCACTACCTGAAGCTGATCGACACGCCCGGCATCACCTCGACCTCGTCGGACGACGTCGCCGACAGCAAGCCCGCGCCGGACCTGATCGAGGCGGCGTTGCGGCGGGTGGACCGCGGCGGCCGGGCCGTGGTCATCGGCGACTCGGTGTGGGACTGCGAGGCCGCCGCACGGGCCGGGCTGCCCGCGGTGTGCCTTCGCACGGGTGGTTTCGGCGAAGCCGAGTTGCGCGACGCCGGCGCGTCGGCAGTCTACGAGGAACTCGACGAGTTGCGGGCGGACCTCACCGACCTGCCGATGGCGTAGGAGGAATCGTGCGGATCGGCTACACGCTGATGACCGAGCAGGCCGGGCCACGGGAGCTGGTCGAGCACGCGGGGCTCGCCGAGCAGGCGGGGTTCGACTTCGAGGTGATGAGCGACCACTACTCGCCCTGGCTGGACGAGCAGGGGCACGCGCCGTACGCGTGGAGCGTGCTCGGCGCGGTCACGCAGGCCACCGAGCGGGTCGAGCTGATGACGTACGTGACCTGCCCGACCATGCGCTACCACCCGGCGGTGGTGGCGCAGAAGGCGGCGACCGTGCAGCTGCTGTCGGGCAACCGGTTCACGCTCGGCATCGGCGCGGGCGAGAACCTGAACGAGCACGTCGTCGGCCGCGGCTGGCCGCCGGTGAACGTGCGGCACGAGTTGCTGCGCGAGGCCGTGGAGATCATCTCCCAGCTGTTCGAGGGCGGGTACGTCAACTACTCGGGCCAGCACTTCCGGGTCGACTCGGCGAAGCTGTGGGACCTGCCCGAGCAGCGCGTGCCGATCGCGGTGGCGGTGTCCGGCGGGCAGTCGGTGCGCACGTTCGCGCCGCTGGCGGACGCGATGGTGGCGACCGAGCCGGACGCGTCGCTGAGCCGGGAGTGGGACGTCTTCCAGGGCAAGCGCTCGCGCAAGATCGGCCAGCTGCCGATCTGCTGGGACCCCGACCGCGACGCGGCGGTCCAGCGCGCCCACGAGCAGTTCCGGTGGTTCGCGGGCGGCTGGAAGGTCAACTCCGAGCTGCCCGGCACGTCCGGTTTCGCCGGCGCGACGCAGTTCGTGCGGCCGGAGGACGTGGCTGAGCAGATCCCGTGCGGCCCGGACGTCGGCCCGGTCGTGGAGGCGGTGGCGAAGTTCCGCGAGGCGGGCTTCACCGACCTGGCGCTGGTCCAGATCGGCGGCGACCACCAGCCGGAGTTCCTGGACTTCGCCAAGGGCGAGCTCCTACCGGCCCTCCGCTGACCCGACAGCGCTCACCGACAGCGCGGCCACTGGCCGCACACCCACCGACAGCTCCCGCCGGCAACCTCCACCGAGCGGGCCGCCGGGTCAGGTCAGCCCCGGCCGGACGAGCTGCCGCGGTCCCTCGACGGCGGCCCGGTCACCACCGTGGGAGGTCCGGGGTTCGGCACGATCACGGCCGGCGCGTTCGACGGCACGACGGGCGTCTCCCGTTCGGCCTTGGTGGTGGTCGTCGTGGCGCCGGGGGTCGTTGCCACCACCGTGCTGCCGTCGCCCGCGGCGTGGTCCCCGGTGTTCCCCGTGTTCCCGGCCGGCAGCTCCGGCGCCGGCACGCCCTCCAGCACGGTCACCGTGGAGGGGTTGCCCGGCACCGCCGCACCGGTCTGCGGCGCCTGTTCGGCGATCGGCTCGGCCGCGGTGCTCGTCGCCGGTCTGCCGACGCGCTCGCCGGACCCGGGGTCGAACGGGTCGCTCATCGCCAGGAAGCCGACCGCGGTCAGCACCACGGCCGCCGCGGCGGCGCCCAGCAGCAGTGGCCGGTTGTCGGACTTCGGCTCGGGTTCGACCACCTCGGGCCGGTGCACCACCGCCACCTCGACCAGCGGCGACAGGCCGGCGCTCGCCCGCTGCGCCGCCGCGAGCAGCCGCTCGCACTCCGCCGCCGACGGCCGCTTGGCAGGGTCGGACGCGGTCATCGCGGTCAGCACGTCGACCCACGGGTCGGGCAGGTTGGCCGGGATGCGCGGCTCCCGGTGGAGCCGCGACAGCGCCGCCTCCGTGTCGCCGCCCGGGTACTCGGGCCGCCCGGTCAGGCACTCCAGCAGCACCAGGCCGAGCGCGTAGACGTCGGCGGCCGGCAGCACGTCGCCCCCGCGCACCTGCTCGGGCGCGAGGTAGCCGGCCGTGCCGACCAGGACCCCCGACCTGGTGACGCGGGTGACCTGGGCCTGCAACGCCAACCCGAAGTCGGCCAGGTACGCCCGCCGCCCGGTCGCGTCGAGCAGGATGTTGGACGGCTTCACGTCCCGGTGCACCACGTCGTTGGCGTGCACGTGGGCCAGCACGCCGGCGATCTGCGACCCGATCGCGGCCACCACCTCGGGCGACATCGCGCCGCGCATGCGCCGGCGCAGCGTGCCGCCGTCGACCGGCTGCATCACGAAGAACGGCCGGCCGCGGAAGCTGCCGGTGCCGTACACCTCGACCAGGCCGGGGAACTGCATGGCGCCGAGCACCTGCGCCTCGCGGTCGAGCCGGATCCGGTCCTCGCCGGAGGCCTGGCCCAGGAAGAACTTGATCGCGACCTGCCGGTCGAGACGGGTGTCCACCGCCCGGTACACCTCGGCCATGCCGCCCGACCCGTACAGGCTGCCGAGGGCGTATCTGCCGTCGACCACCTCTCCGGTCAGGTCACCGTCCCACATCCGGTTGAACCTCCGCTGTGTCGACGATGTCGGCCCGGACGCCGGAAGCTACCTGTCCCCGGCACGGTCAGCCACCCCGTTTGCCCTTCCGCGTCCACCTACCCGTAACACCGCCGCCACAAACCACCGATTTCTTCGGGATGCCGAAGCCGGCCACCGTCGTGTCGGCGCACCGACCCGCGGGTACCTCCGCGACATGACCGAACGCGAGCGCGAACCCACGATCGACGAGTTCATCGACGACCCCGCCGCGAAGGTGGACGCCCTCGGCGAGGTGGACGAGGTCAGGCCCGCGCAAGACGGGAACGACCCCGACGAAGAGTACGAGCACGGACCCGTGGACGGCACCGAGCCAGCCGACTGAGCGCCGAAGACCACCCGGTTGAGTGACCTCCGGCGCACGGTCGAGCGAAATCCCTCACCCGTTACGGCGTGGCTGTCGTGCAGGTCGCGGTCGACGAGGTCGTGGTGGTGGTAGTGGGCAGTGTGGTCACCGGCGGACCGGCCGAGGCGGGCCGGGTGCCGCTGCAGTAGTGCGACTCCACCTGGCCGTCGGACACGTCGCCGTGCGCGAACACGACGTACTCGGTGCCCTGGTAGAGGCTGATGCCGCACATCGCACCGCTGGCGGGCGTGACGATGTCGACCTGGGACGGCACGTCGGCCTTGTAGACCCGGCCGACGTCGACGGTGTAGCGGTACTTGTCGTCGTAGGTCACGGACGGGTCGCCGGCCTCCAGCGTCTTGCTCAGCACGACCGCGTCGAAGACGTAGGTCGCCTGGTGGAAGCGCTGCCCCTCGGTGCTGGGCAGGCAGCTGCACGCGCTGGCCGGGCTGGTGAACACGGCGGCGAGCAGGGCGGCGGTGGCGGTGACGACACCGGCCGCGTGGGCCAGCAGTCTCAAGCGTGGCAAGGTTTCCCCCTGGTGGTCGAAGGAGAGCGCCCAGCGGCGCGATCTCCGGCGGGTGGTCACGGCGCGGCCGTCGTGCAGGTCGTCGTGGGCGGCGAGGTGCCGGACCACGGCGAGGTGGTCGTGGGCGGCCCGGCCGCGGCCGTCCGGGTGCCGCTGCAGTACTCGGTCTCCACCCGGCGGTCGGACACGTCGCCCTTCGCGAACACGACGTACGCGGCGTCGACGGTGAGCCGGATCCCGCAGGAGTGGTTCCGCGGCGACAGCACGTAGACCCGGTGCGGGACGTCACCCTTGTACTCGGTGTCGACCTCGACCGTGTACCGGTAGAAGTGCTCCTCGGCCTTTTCGTGGACCACCACGCCGGAGAACACGTAGGTGGCCTGCTGGTAGCGCAGGGCCTCGTTGGCCGGCATGCAGACGCAAGCGCCGGCGGGGTTGACGAACACGGCGGTGAGCAAGGCCGCGGTGACGGTGACCACCGCCGCCGCGTGGGCGAGTAATCGGAAGCGCGCCAAAGGATCCCCCTCGTGGACAAGGAGTGGACGGTGGCGGTGTCCGCCCAGCGTACGGTCAGGCGTGCAGGGCGAGCCACAGTTCGGCGCGCACGCCTGCGGATTCCAGCGAACGGCCGAGCAGCGCCTCCACCCGCTTGAGCCGGTTGCGCACGGTGTGCCGGTGCACGCCCAGCCGGGCGGCGGCCGGGTCGGCTAGGCCGTGGCACGCGAGCCACACCCGCACCGTCTCGCGCAGCACGTCGTCCAGCGGCGCGAGCAGGGCGGCGGCGAACTCCGCCGCGTCCGGCGCGAGCATGCCGGAGCCGGCGACCTCCTCGAACGCGTCCACGCCCGCCTCCAACGCGCGCAACGCCTCCCGGTAGCCGCGCGCGACGCCGTCCACGTCCACCGGGCTGGACGCGGCGGCGGGCACGTCCACCTCGTGGGCCAGCACCACGACCCGACCGTCCACCTCCGCCCAGAACCCCGCCGGCTCGGCCCGCTCACGCAGCACGAACACCCGGAACGGCCCGTCCGGCACCCCGTCCACCGGCACGCCCGCCAGCACCAGCCGGAACCGCGCTTCCCGCAGCTCCCGCCGCACCGCGTCGACCTCGTCCGACCGGGCCAGGGCCACGGTCAGCAGCGACGCGGCTGTGTTGACCACGCCCGCGTCCAGCGGCGCGCCTGCGGCCACGGCGAGGTAGCCGCGCCGGCCCAGCACCTGCATGGCGACGTGCCGCCCGCCCGACTGCCACGCCGCGCCCGCCGGTCCGCCCGCCGCCGCGAGCCGCCGCACGTGCCCGGCGAGGTCCGGCAGCGAGCCGACGACGTGCACCGGCGCGCCGTGCGGGTCGAGCAACGCCGCCGCGCCGTCGATGAGCCGGGCCAACCGCCGCACGACGCCCGTCGGCCCGTCGGCGACCGCGGCACGGGTCAGCGCCCGCTGCGCCGCGCCGGTGCGCGCCAGCGCCGCGTACTCGTCCGCCGCGACGGCCCGCGACACCGCCTTGGTGATCGCGATGAACGGCGTGGCCCGCGGCACCTCCAGCAGCGCCAGCCCGGCGTCCCGAGCGGCCCGGACCAGGTCCGCCGGCACGTGGTCGTGGCTCAGCCCGGTGCCGAACCCGAGCCCCACCGCGCCGGCCGCCACCAGCCGCCGCACGTACCCGTCGTGCGGCCCGAGCGCGATGCCCGTGGTCAGCAGCAGCTCACCGCCCTCCAGGAACGGCGTCGGATCGACCAGCTCGGTGCTGTGCACCCACGCCACGACCCGGTCCAGCCCCGCGTCCACGTGCACGGTCAGCCCGACCTCGCGGGCCAACGCCCCGACCGTCAACGACATGGACACTGTGTACAGCCGGCGACCCCCCGTCCACCACTCCGGACACTGTCGTCGGACGCCGGACCGGTCGATGCTGGAGCCATGGCCCGACTGCGCACCGAGATACCCGGACCCCGGTCACGCGAGCTGGCCGCGCGGCGCAAGGGCGCGGTCGCGGCGGGCGTCGGCTCGGTGCTCCCGGTGTTCGTCGACCACGCCGAGCCGGGCCTGGTGGTCGACGTCGACGGCAACCGGCTGATCGACCTCGGCTCCGGCATCGCGGTGACCGGCGTCGGCAACCCCGCTCCGCGCGTCGCGCGGGCCGTGCACGAGCAGGTCGACCGGTTCAGCCACACGTGCTTCACGGTCACGCCGTACGAGGGTTACCTGGACGTGTGCGAGCGGCTGGCCGAGCTGACGCCCGGCGGGCACGACAAGCGCTCGGTGCTGCTCAACTCCGGCGCGGAGGCGGTGGAGAACGCGGTCAAGATCGCCCGGCGCGCCACCGGGCGGCCGGGCGTCGTGGTGCTCGACCACGCCTACCACGGCCGCACGAACCTCACGATGGCGATGACCGCCAACGAGCTGCCCTACAAGCACGGCTTCGGCCCGTTCACCCCCGAGGTGCACCGGATCCCCGGCTCCTACCCCCTGCACGACGGCCTGACCGGCGCGGAAGCCGCGCGCCGCGCCGTCGCCGCGATCGACCGGCCGGACGGGATCGCGTGCGTCGTGGTCGAGCCGATCCAGGGCGAGGGCGGCTTCGTCGTGCCCGCGCCGGGTTTCCTCCCCGCCCTCGCCGACTGGTGCCGGTCGCACGGCGTGCTGCTGGTCGCCGACGAGGTCCAGACGGGGTTCTGCCGCACGGGCGACTGGTTCGCGTGCGACCACGAGGGCGTGGTCCCCGACCTGGTGGCCACCGCGAAGGGCATCGCGGGCGGACTGCCGCTGGCCGCCGTCACCGGGCGCGCCGACGTGATGGACGCCGTGCACGCGGGCGGGCTCGGCGGCACGTACGGCGGCAACCCGATCGCCTGCGCCGCCGCCGTCGCCGCGATCGACACCATGCGCGAGCTGGCCCTCGACGCCGCCGCCCGGCGCATCGAGGCGATCGCGCTGCCCCGCCTGCGCGCCCTCACGTCGGACGCGGTCGTGCAGGCCCGTGGCCGCGGCGCGATGCTGGCCGTGGAACTGACCTCCGCCGAGGAGGCGGCCCGGGCCGCGGCCACCTGCCACGCGGCCGGGGTGATCGTGCTGACCTGCGGTGCCCGTGGGAACGTGATCCGCCTGCTGCCACCGCTCGTCATCCCTGACGAGCTGCTGGCCGAGGGCCTGGACGTGCTGGGAGGAGCCCTTCAGTGACGACGACGCCGTACTGGGTCGCGGGACGGCCCGCGACGAGCGAGGACCTGGTCGAGATCCGCACGCCGCACGACGGCGCCCTGGCCGGCGTGACGTCCAACGCGACCGCCGAGGACGTGGAGCGGGCCGTCGCCTCGGCGCACGCCGTGGCCGACGAGTTCGCCGCCCTCCCCGCGCACGCCAGGGCGGCGGCGCTGGACCACGTGTCACGCCGGCTCGCCGAGCGCGCGGACGAGGTGGCCGCGCTGATCACGGCCGAGTCGGGCAAGCCGGTGAAGTGGTCGCGGATCGAGGTCACCCGCGCGGTGTCGACGTTCCGCTGGGCCGCCGAGGAGGCGCGCCGCTTCTCCGGCGAGCTGCAGCGGCTGGACACCGACCCGGCGGCGGACGGCAGGCTGGCGCTCGTGCGGCGGGCGCCGCGCGGTCCCGTGCTGGGCATCGCGCCGTTCAACTTCCCGCTGAACCTGGTGGCGCACAAGGTCGCGCCGGCGTTGGCGGTCGGCGCGCCGATCGTGGTCAAGCCCGCGCCGACGACGCCGCTCGTGGCGCTGCTGCTGGGCGGGCTGCTGGCGGAGACCGACCTGCCCGCCGGCTCGTGGTCGGTGCTGCCGGTGCCCAACGAGGTGGCGGGCGCGCTGGCCGAGGACCCCCGGCTGCCGGTGGTGTCGTTCACCGGTTCCGGCCCGGTCGGCTACTCCGTCCTGGACCGGGCGCCGCGCAAGCACGTCGTGCTCGAGCTGGGCGGCAACGCGGCGGCCGTCGTCTGTCCGGATTGGACTGACCTCGACCGGGCGGCGCAGCGGATCGCCACGTTCTCGATGTACCAGGGCGGCCAGTCGTGCATCTCGGTGCAACGCGTGTACGCGCACGAGGACGTGTACCCGGCGTTGGCCGAAGCCGTGGTGTCGCACGTGCGCAAGCTCGGCACGGGCGACCCGACCGACCCGGCCACCGACGTCGGCCCGCTGATCGACGAGGCCGCCGCGCGGCGGGTCGAGGCGTGGGTGGACGAGGCCGTCGCGGCGGGCGCGCGGGTGCTGACCGGCGGGCGGCGGGCGGGCGCGACCTACGAGCCGACCGTGCTGGCCGACGTGCCGCCGGCGTGCAAGGTGGTGGACGAGGAGGTGTTCGGACCGGTGGTGGTGCTGGACTCCGTGCCGTCGGTCGACGAGGCCTTCGACCGGGTGAACGCGTCCCGGTTCGGGTTGCAGGCGGGCCTGTTCACGCACGACGTCCGGCTGGCGTTCCGCGCCGCCAGGCGGCTGGCCGTCGGCGGGGTGATCGTGGGCGACGTCCCGAGCTTCCGCGCCGACCAGATGCCGTACGGCGGTATCAAGGAGTCGGGCACGGGCCGCGAGGGGGTGCGCGCGGCCATGGAGGACCTCACCGAGCAGCGGGTCCTCGTGCTCACCGGACTGGAGTTGTAGAGCTTGCCGCCCGACCACGCCGCCATCGCGATCGCCACCGACGCCGCCGCCGACCTCGACCGAGGCCGGCGGCTGCTCGTGGGCGTCCTCGACGGACCCGCCCGCGCCGCGCCGGGCCACGACGACGTCCTCCTCACCCGACCGCCGTCGGCCCGCTTCGCGGTACGGCTCACCGAAGCCGTCCACCGGCACAACGACTCGGCCGCGACCCCGCTCCGCCTACGGTTGGTCATGGCTCACGGCGAGGTCTCCACGGCGCTCGCCGTGCTCGGCTCGGAGGCCCTCCGGTCCGCGCACGCGGCCACCACCCGTCCCGTCACGGTCGCGCTCACGGACGGCTACGCCCGGGCCCGACCGATCACCGACACCGATCGCCACCGGATCGTGCGAGTGCCCGGCGTGCCCGAACCGGTCTGGCTGCTCGACGCCCGCGTGCCGGACGCCGAAGCCCTCTTCCACGCGCTGATGGCGCTGCCGTCCATGCAGCGGGAGGAGTCGCGCCGACTGGTCCTCGACCTGCTGCCGCCCGCGATCACCGCCGCCGTGCCGCACCACCCGAACGGCGCGCTGCACGTGAGCGGCCTGCTGCTGACGTGCCTGGAGCACGAGGACGGCTTGAATGCCCTCCGCCACGCCTTGCACTTGGTGGAAGGTGAGGGTTCCACACCAATGGCCCGGATTGACACCCTATTGCGCAGTGAATCGAACCTCGACCGGTAGCGACAATCCGTAACGTGTTACCCGGAATAGGGCGATGCCGGAAGGGGTTGGACCACTGGGCGCAGACCGCTCGAATGGGGGACCACCGATGGTCCATGCGGACGACGACGGCGGCAGAGGGCTGCTCATGCCACTGGTCGACGTGCTGGCGCGCGTCCCGAGCCTGGCCGATCGCGCCGGCCGCGTCCTGGTCATCCGCATGATGTCCGCAGAATTGCGGGAACCCCTGATGGTCACGGAGCACCAGACCGCGATCGGGCACCTGTTCAACCTCGCCGAGATCTGCCAGCAGAGTCCGGAACGCCTATCGGCACTTGTTCGTATCGTAAGCCGCTTCGAGCACGACTCGCACGCGATGGTTGAATTGCGCCGCGTCGTCGCCGAACTGACGCCGTTGGACCTCTTCCCGACCCACGAACGAGCAAGGCTGTTCACATTGCTGGCTGGCGTCGTCGTGCCCGACATCGCGGACATCTACCGCGTCGTGGCCGGTCCGACCGCACCGCCGCTGTACGGGCCGACCACCTACGCCGAGGTGTTCCGGGTGCTCGAGACGCTGAACGCGGGCGCGGACGGCGTGCCGCGCCCGCTGGTGTTCGTCGAGCACCTCGCGGCGCGCGTGCGCACCGAGCTGGCGATCGAGCTGCACCGGTGGAACGAGGCGCAGGCGGTGTCGATGAACCTGCTCGCGGAGCTGACCGCCGTCCGCGACGGGCTGCGGCCGGAGACGGCGCAGCCGCTGACCCCGCCACCCGGCTCCCCCGCCTACCTCGTGCTGCAGCTGCGCCGCGAAGGGCCGAGCGGCGGGATGTTCCGGCTGTCGCACTGGCGGCAGCTCGGCCGGCCCGCGCCGTGGTCGCCGCTGCACGGCGCGGACTCGGTCGGCACGCTGGACGAGGTCAAGAAGCAGGTCGCCGCGCTGATCGAGAGGGTCGAGGACGACTGGGCGCAGTACAGCCCGGACATCCGCATCGAGTTCGTGCTCGACTACGAGAACCTCAACCTCGACGTCGACCAGTGGCCGTGGGAGAACAGCGAGGACGACGACGTGGTCGTGCCGATGGGCTGCCGGTACCCCGTGGTGATCCGCAGCCTCGAGCGGATGGCCACGCGGAAGTACCACCGGGAGTGGCGGCAGCGGTGGGCCGAGCTGACCGGTCAGCTGGGTCGGGCCGCCGGTCTCGCGCACACCTCGACGTGCCGCGCGTTGAGCGGCACGGAACAGGGCCTGCGGGAGCTGGTGACGCGGTTCAACACCGAGCGCGGGCTGGTGTCGCTGGTGCTGAGCGCGCCGCCGTCGCCGGAGACCGCCGGGCGTGACGAGGTCGCGGTCGGGGTCAAGGCGGGCGTTCCGCTGGTGGTGTGGCACCGGCACGACTGCGGCACACCGGAGTTCGGCGACGTGGTCGAGTCCGTGCTGCACGGCCAGGACGAGCTGCACGTGCTCGAACGGGTCCGCCTGGCGCGGAACACGGCGTTCAAGGAGCGGCACCACGTCGGCGGGGCGCTCACGATCCTCTACGACGACCCGGAGCGGATCGTCGTGCCCAGCCAACCGGGTCCGCCCCGGGAAGGGGTTGCGGTCGGATGAACGACGGCCAAGTCCACGTCGGCGCCGTCTACCACGGCACGGGGGACGTCGCGGCGACACCGCTCGCGGACCTGCCGCCGCCACCGCCGTGGCGGACGTTCACCGGTCACGGCGCCACGTCCCGCCCGACCGACGACGGCGGCGAGGGCGACCGCCGGGTGGGCGGCGTGCGCTCGGTGCGGCGGACACCGCACCCGAACGAGGTCGCGATGGTGAACGCGGCGATCCGGCTGCGCCGTCCGCTGCTGGTCACCGGCGCGCCGGGCACCGGCAAGTCGTCGTTGGCCTACCTGGTGGCGCGTGAGCTGGGCCTGGGTCCGGTGCTGCGCTGGCCGATCACCAGCCGCGCCACGCTCAAGGACGGCCTGTACCTGTACGACGCGATCGCGCGGGTCCAGGCGGTGGGCGCGAACGACCCGGACTCCGGCATCGGCGACTACGTCCACCTCGGTCCGCTGGGCACCGCCCTGCTGCCCTACGACCTGCCGCGCGTGCTGCTGATCGACGAGCTGGACAAGGGCGACATCGACCTGCCCAACGACCTGCTCAACGTCTTCGAGGAAGGCGAGTACGAGATCCCGGAGCTGGTCCGGTACGCCAAGCACCAGGCCGAGGTCGAGGTGCTGACCCAGGACCGGGGGCACACCGCGACCGTGCGCCAGGGCGTCGTGCGCTGCCGCGAGTTCCCGATCGTGATCATCACCAGCAACGGCGAGCGCGAGTTCCCGCCCGCGTTCCTGCGCCGCTGCCTGCGGCTGCACGTGCGGCAGCCGGGCAAGGAGCAGCTGGGCGAGATGGTCGCGGTGCACTTCGGCGACGCCCACGGCGTGGACGTGGCCCGGCTCATCGCGGACTTCCTGGCGCACCGCTCCGACGTCGGCACGGTGTCGGCCGACCAGCTGCTCAACGCCGTGCACCTGGCGACGTCCGGGTCCTACCAGCCGGACGAGGAGTGGACCGAGCTGCTCAAGGCGATCTGGCACCCGTTGTCCGCGGAGGCCGGATGACCGGACCGCGGGCCGAGCCGCCGGCCGGTGAGGTGCTGCTGCAGCACCTCGACGCGACCGACAGCCGGGTGGAGGTGCTGCGCACGGCGGACCTGACCTTGCGCGAGGTCCGGGATTCGCTGTGGCTCGCCGGCGCGCTGCGCCCACCCGCGGCCGAGCCGACCGCGGAACCGACCCCCGACGCCGACCGCCCGCGGGACGACGAACCGCCGCTGCCTCCCCCGCCGCCGGACGAGCCGCCGCGGGACGAGCCGCCGCGGGACGTCTCGCCGCCGGAGCACGATCCGGGTTCGGAGCTCGACCCCGCCGGCATCGAGCGGTGGACGCAGACGGCGACGACGCTGGCCCGGGTCGACCCGGTGCTCGCGGTGGGCGGCGCGGTGAGCGCGGTGTCGGCGTGGCCGACCGTGCCGGCCTTGCCGGAGCGGCGCGGGATCAGCCGGGCGTTGCGGCCGTTGGCGCGCCGGCAGCCGTCGCCCTGGTCGAAGGTGCTCGACGAGGAGGCGACCGCGGTGCGCGCCGCCCGGGACCGGCTGTGGCTGCCGGAGTGGCGGGCCGCGCCGTGGCGGCGGTTCGAGGTGGCGCTGGTGGTCGACACGACCGTGGCGGCCGAGCTGTGGCGGCAGACCGTGCGCGAGTTCCGGGTGCTGCTGGAGCGCCAAGGCGCGTTCCGGGACGTGCGGACCTACGAGCTGGACAGCTCCCGCACGGCGGCGCGGGACGTGACGCTGCGGTCCGAGGGCGGCGCGCGGCACGAGTGGCGCTACCTGGTCGAGCCGGCGGGCAACCGCATCGTGCTGGTGCTGACCGACACCATCGGCCGCGCCTGGCACAGCGGGGCGATCGGGCACGTGCTGCACGCGTGGGGCCGTTCGATGCCGGTCGCGGTGGTGCAGACCCTGGCGCAGCGGCTGTGGTCGTGGGGCGGCCTGCCGACCAGGCGGATGCGGCTGTCCGCGCCCGCGCCCGGCGTGCCGAACCGCAGGCTGCGCGTCGAGGGCGAGCCCGAGGGCGGCGGCACGGCGGTGCCCGTGCTCGGACTGTCGGCCGAGTGGATGGCCGGCTGGGCCAGGCTGCTCACCGCGCCGGGCTCGGAGTGGGTGGAGACGACCGGCGCGGTGGTCGCGCCGCAGACCGCGCCGCCGGCGGAGCCCGCCGACGAGGAGCCGCTGAGCGCGGTCGAACGGGTGCTGAGGTTCCGCACCTACGCGTCGGTCGACGGGTTCCAGCTCGCGGGGCTGCTGGCCGCCACGCCGTTGAGCCCGCGGTTGATGGGCCTGGTGCAGCGCGTGCTGCTGCCCGGCTCGGACCTCTCGGCGTTGGCCGAGGTGATGCTCGGCGGCCTGATGACGCGGCTGCCCGGCGCCAACGGCGCGAACGACGCGGTCGCCTACGACTTCGACGCCGGTGTCCGGGAGGAGCTGCTGGCCACGTCGCGGCGCTCGGACACCGCCCGGGTCGCCCGCGTGCTCGACGACTACGCCGGCGCCGACAACGAGGCGTTGCGCAACTTCAGGCTGGCGCTCGACGAGCCGGACCGCACCGCGGAACCGGAGCCGTCACCGGAGAACGTGCCCTACCTGAAGGTCCAGGAAGCGGTGTTCCGCGCCCTTTCCGGACCTTACGCTCGAAGGTCGCAACGCATTCGACGCGTGCTCGGCCTCGGCGACCGGACCCGCGTCGACCCTGGCGGGGTCCCGGACGGCACAACCGACCAGGAGATCAACTCTGTGACGAACACCGACACCCGACCACCGGCGCCAGTGGTCGGGTCGCTGCCGCGCGAAGGAGAAGACGTGAACGCTCCCGGTAGCCCCCTGTTCACCGGCGAGCGGCTGCCCGGTTCCACACAGCCGCAGGTGTGGGGTCACGTGCCGTTGCGCAACCCGGACTTCGTCGGCCGCGACGACCTCCTGGAGCAGCTGCGCCTGCGCCTGAGCGAGGCGGGACCCACCGCCGTGCTGCCCGAGGCGCTGCACGGCATGGGCGGTGTCGGCAAGTCGCAGACCGTGGTCGAGTACATCCACCGGCACGCCCCCGAGTACGAGGTCGTGTGGTGGATCTCGGCGGAGCAGCCGGCGCAGATCAAGTCGAGCTTCGTCGAGCTGGCCAAGAAGATCGGCGTCGCCGCCTCGGGTTCGGCCGACACCGCGGTGCCCGCCGTGCTGGAGGCGCTGCGCCTCGGCGAGCCGTTCCGCCGGTGGATCCTGGTGTTCGACAACGCCGACCGGCCGCAGGACGTGCGCCAGTACTTCCCCGCGGGCAACGGCCACATCGTCGTCACGTCCCGCAACTCCGAGTGGGGCGGCTTCGCCCGGCCGGTCGCGGTCGACCTGTTCACCCGCGCCGAGAGCATCGAGCTGCTGCACCGCCGCGCGGGCGACCTCGACGACGCCGAGGCCGACGCGCTGGCCGAGGCCCTCGGCGACCTGCCGCTGGCCGTGGAGCAGGCAGCCGCGTGGCGCGCGCAGACGGGCATGCAGGTCTCGGAGTACCTCCAGCTGCTCGAGCAGAACCGCACCGAGCTGCTGGAAGCGGGCACGTCCAGCGAGGACCAGCTCCCGGTCGCGGCGGCGTGGAACGTCCCGCTCAACCGCCTGAAGAACGACCACCGCGCGGCCCTTCAGCTGTTGCAGGTGTGCGCGTTCTTCGGCCCGGAGCCCATCTCCCAGAAGCTGTTCCGCGGCGTGCGCGACATGCCCGTGCCGGACGCGTTGCGCGAGGCGCTCGGCGACCCGATCAAGCTCAGCCGGGCGATCCGCGAGATCAGCCGCTACAGCCTGGCCAAGATCGACCACCGCAACAACGCCCTGCAGCTGCACCGCCTCGTCCAGACCGTGCTGAAGAACCGGTTGGACAACGACGAGCAGGCGCGCATGCGGCACGCGGTGCACGTGCTGCTGGTCAACGGCGACCCCGGCGACCCGGACGCCTCGACCAACTGGCCGCGCTACGCCGAACTGCTGCCGCACGCGTTGGTGTCGAAGGTGGTCGACTGCCAGGACCGGTGGGTGCGGGTGCTGGTGATGAACCTGGTCAGGTACCTGCTCAACGCCGGTGACTTCGGCGGCGCGCGCGACCTGGCCGGCCAGGCGTCGGAGTCGTGGCGGGCGTCGTTGGGCGAGAAGGAGTTCGACACGCTGGAGATCACCCGCCGGTACGGCATCTCGTTGCGCAGGCTGGGCCGGATCGAAGAAGCCCGCGTGCTGAACCAGCGGACCTACGGGCTGTTCCGGGAAGTGGTCGGCGACGACCACGAGGGCATGCTGAACATGCTCGACACCCTCGCCCTCGACGAGCGCGCGCAAGGCGTGTTCGGCAAGGAGCTGATGACCAGGCAACGGGTGTACGACCGCGCCGTCGAGATCCTGGGCGAGGACGACCCGCAGACCCTGGGCTACGCCAACAACCTGGCCAGCTCGTTCCGGTTGACGGGCGACTACGGCCGGGCGCTGGAGATCGACCAGGACGTGCTCCGCAGGCGCAACGCGGTCCTGGGCACCGACCACCCGCTCACCTTCTCCTCCTACAACAGCGTGTGCATGGACCTGCGGGAGCTGGGTCGCTACGCGGAGGCCGCGCGGCAGCAGGACGAGTCGCTGGCGCTGCAACGGGAGTTGTTCGGCGAGGACCACCCGCAGGTGATCGGCGCGTCGCGGAACCTGGCGGTCGCGCTGCGCAAGGCGGGCGAGCACGTGCGCGCCCGCGAGGTGATCGAGGACGTCATCAAGCGCTACCGCAGGCGGCACGGTGACGAGCACATCGACACCACCACGGCGCGGATGAACCTGGCGCTGGACCTGCGCCACCTGGGCGAGCTGGACCGGTCGTTGGAGCTGGGGCGGCGCAGTCACGAGACGTTCCAGCGGATCGTGGGCCGCAACCACCCGTACACCCTCGTGACCGGGATCGGCTTGGCGGTGACGCACCGGGCGCTGGACCAGGTCGACGCCGCGCTCGCGCTGGACCGGGAGCTGCGCGCGACGTTGACCGAGGTCTTCGACGCCGACCACCCGTTCACCCTGGTCGCGACCACGAACCTGGCCAGCGACCTGGCCGCCGCGGGCAATCACGCGGAGGCCAGGGCGCTGGACGAGGACACCCTCGACCGGTCCACCAGGGTGCTCGGGCCGGAGCACCCGTCGACCCTGGCCGTCGCGTTGAACCTGGCCATCGACCTGGGCGAGCTCGGCGACGAGAACGCGGCGGCGGTGCTGCACTCGCGCACGGTGACCGCTTACCGCAAGGTCCTCGGTGACGAGCACCCCGGCACCATCTCGGCCACCCAGTACGTCCGCGCGAACTGCGACACCGACACCATGCAGTTCTGACCTCTTGAGCCGGTGGAGCCGGCGGACCGGTCGAACCAGGTCACCAGCTCCACCGGCGAGCAGCACCGCCGGCCGGACGAGCGGGCGCCCATGACGGGGCGTTCCGCGATTTCGGCCTGGCACCGAACGGGCGGGCGCCGTCTTCCGACGCCCGGTATGTTCCCCCACCCCCGCGACAAGCCGCCGTGCGAGGAGGACGCGAGTGGACGTTCCAGCGATCTGGGGTCACGTGCCGTTGCGCCACCTGAACTTCGTCGGCCGGCACGACCTGCTCGAACAGCTGCGGCTGTGCCTGGGCGACGCCGGACCGACCGCCGTGCTGCACGGCATGGGCGGCGTGGGCAAGTCGCAGACCGTGGTCGAGTACGTCCACCGGCACGCCTCCGAGTACGAGGTCGTGTGGTGGATCCCGGCGGAGCAGCCGGCGCAGATCAAGTCGAGCTTCGTCGAGCTGGCCGAGAAGATCGGCGTCCCCACCCCGGGTTCGGCCGAGGCCGCGGTCCCCGCCGTGCTGGACGCGCTGCGGCGCGGCGCACCCCACCGGCGCTGGATCCTGGTGTTCGACAACGCCGACCGCCCGCAGGACGTGCGCCAGTACTTCCCCGCCGGCAACGGCCACATCGTCGTCACGTCGCGCAACTCCGAATGGGGCGGCTACGCCCGACCCGTCGCGGTCGACCTGTTCACCCGCGCCGAGAGCATCGAGCTGCTCCGCGGTCGCGCTGCCGCCCTCGACGCGGCGGAGGCCGACTCCCTCGCCGAGGCGCTCGGTGACCTGCCGCTGGCCGTCGAGCAGGCCGGCGCGTTGATCGCGCAGACCGGCATGCGGGTACCGCGTTACCTGCACCTGCTCGGCGAGAACCGCACCGAGCTGCTCGACGCGGGCACCTCCAGCGAGCACCAGCTCCCGGTGGCCACGGCGTTGAACGTCGCTCTCAACCGCCTGCGGCAGGACCACCCGGCGGCGCTGCGTCTGCTCGAACTGTGCGCGTTCTTCGGTCCCGGGCCGATCTCCCTCCAGCTGTTCGACAACGGGTGCGCCCCACCGGTCGGGGAACCGCTGGCCGGGGTGCTGAACGACCCGATCAAGCTCAGCCTGGCGATCGGCGAGATCAGCCGCTACAGCCTCGCCAAGATCGACTACCCCACCCACACCCTGCAGTTGCAGCGGCTCGTCCAGACCGTCCTGAAGAACCGGCTCGGCCCCGAGGAGAAGGATCGGATGCGGCACGCGGCGGTCGTGCTGACGGGCAGCGCCGGCGAGGTCGACAGCGACCTGGCGGTCACACCCGGCCGGCAGCCTCGGCCAGGCGCCAAGGCGGTCAGGCTCGGCGTCCTCGTCGACGTGGAGGGCTACACGCGGCGGCCGTCGGACCTGCGGAGGCTGGCGCAGCGCCGGGTGACCGACCTGGCCGATGCCGTGGTCGACCACCTCGGCGTGGGTGGGGCGGCTGTCGACGGGCAAGGCACCGGCGATGGGAAAATGATCTTCTTACCGGCGGGGGTGGACGTGTCGCTGGTCTTGTTGCCGCTGCTCAGGGCCGTCCGCGAGCAGCTCGTCGCGGACGGCCGGCGGTACACCGATCGGCTCAGGATCCGGATGGCCGTGACCGCGGGGCCCATCGCGCCGTCCGAACTGGGATTCGACGGGCAGCCGGCCAGTGAGCTCGGCAGGTTGATCGACAGCGAGGTGCTGCGTGCGGCGATGGCGGAGCACGAGGACGTCGACCTGGTCGTGCTCGTGTCCGATCGGCTCTTCTCGATCGTCGATCCCTTCGACGAGGAGTTCACCCGGGTCTCGGTGCACGGGAAGGACTACCATGAGGACGCGTGGATCTGGGTAGGTCGGCCACCCGCGTAGTCGAACCAGGTCACCAGCTCCACCGGCGACGGCGCGGCGCCGGTCCGCACGGCCACGCCGCGGTGCACCGCCCGCACCAGCTCGGGCTCCCGCCGCATCACGTCCGAGTCGAGCGCGAGGCCCAGGCCCGCCCACGCGGCGACGGCGTGCGGCGTGGCGAGCAGCCTCGCGGCATAGCCCTCGGCGGCTGCCTCGCGCGCGCCGCGCAGGTAGGCGAAGTCCGGCCCGTCCCGGTGCGGCACCCGGTCGAACTCGCGCGGGTTGAGCACGCGCAGCTTGAGCAGCGCCGTGAGCAGCGACTCGCCCGAGCCGGCGGCCGGCACGACCGAGCCGGGACCGCCGCGGCCGGGTGGTCGGCCGTCGAGCCAGGCCGCGACCGCGTCCCCGACCGCACCGGGGTCCGGGCGGACGTGCCGCAGCCGCCAGGTGGTCGCGTGCTCGGCGGTGATCTCCTCGACGGTCGCGGCGACCTCGGGTGAGGAGTCCACCGGCCCGCACGCCGCGAGCCGCACGGCCACCGCCGCGACGAAATCGCGCCCCAGGTCGGTCAGCTCGACCGCACCGCGCAGGCCGTCGACGGCGCGCTCGACCTGCCGGGCCCGGTAGGCGAGGGTGAACTCGGCGCGCCGGGCCGGCGCCGCGGGCGCCAGGCCGCGCTGGGCGTGCCAGAACTCCACCACGCTGACGAACGCGTAGATGCCGTGCAGCAGCCCGTCGAGTGGCCGCGGGTCGTCCCGCCAGGGCGCGTAGTGCCCTGGCGTGCCGTCGGAGGTGTGCAGGTCGACCAGGTCGAGCAGCGCGTTGACCTTGGAGTGCTGCAACTCGTGCACGAGCGCTTCGCCGAACTCGGTCGCGGACCGCTTGGGCGACATGGCGATCGCGCCGAACGCCGCCGACGAGGACGCCGCGAACACGTCCCGCCGCGCGTCCAGCGGCACGACGGTCGACAACCCGGCGGACAGCTCCGCCGCCGCGTCGGGGTGCCGTGCCGTCAGCAGGTCCCACGCCTCGTCCAGGTACTTCAGCCACTCGTCGCGCTCGGTGTCGCCGAGCGGGTCCGGTGGCACGGGCCCGCCGAACTCGCGGTACGGGCCGAGGTCGTCCACCACCACCTCGACGGTGTGGCCGCGGGCCGAGCTGCGGTGCCGTCGCACGGGTTGCCACCGCACCGGTCCCGGCACCTCCACCACCGTGCCGGACGCCGAGTTGACCACCCGTGCCTGGCCGACCGGGAAGCGCCCGCCCAAGCGGTACGCGCCGACCGTCGGCAGCGTCACGGCCCCGTGCACCACCGGCACGGTGACCGCGCACGGCTGTCCACTCCGGACGGCCGCGGCGACGGCGACGGCGTGGAACCAGCCGACTTCCGACGACAGCGGCGTCGCGTCGGCCGCCGTGCCCAGCACCTGGCGCAGGGCGCGGCTCAGCCAGACGCCGACCGAGTGGTGCATCAGCACGTCCTCCACCACGTCCGGCGCGACCCGTTCCACTTCGGACAGCAGGGTCCACGACCCGTCGAGGTCCGCGAACGGGCCGAGCCGGTTCGCGATCGGCGAAGCGGCCTGGAGAAAAGCGCGCAAGCGCAGTTTGCGGACGCTGTACTGAGTTCTCCGCAAAATTGCCATTCCAGCCGCGGAGACCGGTCCCGAGCAGATCTCGTCGAACACGAATCGGGGCAAGCGGTGTGTGCTCAGCCCGACCGGGTTCACGCGTCCCGCCGTCCCGTCTGCTCCTGCACCGAATCGCCGAAGTCGCCCAACCGGAACCGGTCGAGCGTGCGGCGAACGGCCCGGTCGAGCAGGGTGTCGTGCAGCGTTCTCATCTCGGACAACGACGTCGAAGTGAGATCCAACAAGTCCGAGGACAGTTCTTCTGGTGTTCCCACGGTCATACCGGCCGCCTCCCCGATACCGCCCGATTCCATCATGCACGAACATGCACATGTCCGGGAGTGGCCGAACGGATAATCCGTCCGACGGCCATCGGGTCTACGACGAACGGCCCCGGTGCGATCGGGTCGGACCACTGCCGCGTCGAGGAGGTGCGAGCCTGGAAGGAGGTGCGGTGGGACGCACGCCGGTACGGTCGCGGATCGTGGACAGGGTGCGGGTCGGGTCGGAGGCGGAGTTGAGCGGCGCCGGGTTGCCGGTCGGGCGGCCGGTGCTGGTGCTGGTCGGCGGCGCCGACGGGATGGACCGGGACGGGGTGGCGGCGTTGGGGGTGGTGCTGCGCGAGATGGTGCCGCTGCTCGACGCGTGCGGCGCGGTGGTGGTGGACGGCGGCACGGACGTCGGCGTGATGCGGGCCGTCGGTCGGGCGCGGGCGGCGGCGGGCGGGCGGTTCCCGTTGATCGGGGTGGCCGCCGAGGTGGCGGTGGACCTGGCCGCGTTCGAGCCGAACCACACCCACCTGGTGCTGGTGCCCGGTGACGCGTGGGGTGACGAGTCGCCGTGGCTGGCCGAGGTGGCGGACGTGGTCGCCGGACCGGAGCCGTCGCTGACCGTGCTCGTCAACGGCGGACCGATCACGTTCGACGACGCCGAGCACAGCCTGGGCCGCAACCGCCCGCTGGTCGTGCTGCGCGGCAGCGGTCGGACCGCGGACGCCATCGCCGAGGGCGCGGACGAGCGGTCCACCGCGATCGCCACCTCGCCGTTGACCACCGTGCTCGGCCTGGACGAGCTGCGCGCGCACGTGGAACGGGTCTTCCGACCGGGAGGGGAGCGATGACGGCGAAGGGGTTGGGCGACGACGACCTGCCGGGCCTGTTCGAGGCGGCGGACAGCGCGTCGCTGGACGGGCAGCACCGCTACGTCCGCGCGGTCCGGCTGCGGCTGCTGCTCGCCGTGGCCGCCGCCGCGACGGGCGCGGTGCCGTTCGTCCTCGGGCGGGTCGACGTGGCCGCGATCGGCACCGCGATCGCGTTGGCCGCGGTGTCGGTCACCGAGCTGAACCTGAAGTCCGCCCGCCCCGAGGACCGCTGGTACGACGGCCGGGCGCTGGCCGAGTCGGCGAAGAGCCTGGCGTGGAAGTTCAGCGTCGGCGGTCTGCCGTTCGACAAGGCGGGCGGTGAGCCGGAGACCGAGCGCCGGTTCATCCAGCAGATGCACGAACTGCTGGAGGACGCGCCGGCGACGAGCATCCGGCCGTCGCAGCGACCCGTGGTCACCGAGGGGATGAGGACGCTGCGGGCGGCGCCGTTCGCCGAGCGCAAGGCCGCCTACCTGGGGGCGCGGGTCGCCGACCAGCAGCGCTGGTACACCGCCAAGGCGGCGCGCAACGAGCGGCTGGCCGGGTGGTGGCGGGCCGGGTTGCTGTCGATCGAGGTGATCGGCATCTGCGCGGCGTTGGGCAAGGCGGTCGGCGCGGTGCGGTTCGACCTGGCGGGCGTGGTGGCGGCGGTGATCGCGGCGGGCACGGCGTGGATCAGCCTGCGCCAGCTGTCCACGCTGGCCCGCGCGTACACGTTCGCCGCCAACGAGCTCGCGATCGTGCGCAGCCGGTTGGAGCTGGTGGAGGACGAGCCTTCGTGGGCGAGCGAGGTGGCCGACGCGGAGGAGGCGGTGAGCCGGGAGCACACGATGTGGCGCGCTTCCCGGACCCGACCGTCCAGTTGACGGCGTCCGGGCCGGTGCGCCGGCGACGTCGCCACGCCCCGCGCACGAGCCTGCCGGCCCGCGGCGATCCCACCCGGGACCGCCGGAGCCCTTCTCCAGTCGGTGCCGAACCCCTACCGTCCGCTGCCGGCCCGACGGCCCGGCCTCATCTCAGGTGCCGGGCGAAGAACCGGTTCCCGTCGTCACCCTCGAATCGAGGGACGCCGGTGTGCCCGCCCATGTTGGCGTGCAACGTCTTCTCCTCGGAGCCGAAGGCGTCGAACAGGTCCAGGGCCATCTGCCGGTCGTTCCCCTCGTCGTCCCACTGCAGCAGGACCTGCAACGGGATGGAGACCTGCCGGGCCTCCTCGAACACGCTGCGGGGCACGTAACTCCCGGCGAACAGCAGGGCGGCCGAGATGCGCGGCTCGACCACCGCCAGCCGGACGCCGATGGAGATCACCCCTCCCGAGTACCCGACCGGGCCGCCGATCCCGGGCAGGGCGAGGAGTGCGTCCAGCGCGGCCCGCCATTCCGGGACCGCTTGGTCGACCAGCGGGAGGACGAGCCGGTCGACGATCCCGTCGTCGACCGGCCCGCCGGCCTCCAGCGCCTCGCGCAGGTCGGCGCGGGCCTGTTCGACGGCGGCGAAACGGGGCCGGTCACCGCCACCGGGCAGTTCGATGGTGGCCGTGGCGAAGCCCTCCGCCGCGGCGTGCCGGGCCCGGGCCACCAGCCGCGGGTAAGTCCTGGGCAGCCCGCCGGGGTGGCCGAGCAGGATCAGCGGGGCGGGCGTGGACGCGGATCCGGGCGTCCACAGGATGCCGGGGATCCCGCCGAGGGTGAACTCGCGCTCGAGGACGCCGTCGTCGAAGCGCTGTTCGGAGGTGAACCGCATGGGTCGTGCCTTTCGGGAGTGCTCGCGGAACGGCGCTCCCGGACGACCTATCGCCCGACCGCGACCCCGGAGGGGAGCACCCATGTCGACACGTTCACGGGTACCACCTCCTCGATCTCTCGCGCGGTCGCCGGCAACGTAGCAGTGGCGGCCGTTGCCCGCCAACGGGTTTAGCCGGGCACGTCGAGCCGGCCCGGCGGCGGCTGCTTGTCCGGCGGGTTCAGGAGCCGCTCCGCGTGGCTGTAGCCGATCCGCGGGCCCGATGCCGGCCGCGTGGGCCGGTTCGGCGGTTGGTAGTAGTAGCCGAGGCCGTGCGCGGTGACGATCGCGTTGGGGTCGAGGCCTGCGGTGGCGAGCTTCGTGCGCAGGGTGGCCACGACGACGGCCAGGTTGCGCTTCAGGTGGACCGTCACCGCGGATTCGCCCCACACGTGCGCGACGATCGCGTCGATCGGCTGGACGGAGCCTGCCGACCGGACCAGGATCTCGAGCAGTCGGAGCTCGCGGGGGGAGCAGGCCGCTTCGGCGTCGCCGACGCGGACCTCCGGCAGCCTGAAGTCCACGCGGAGGACCCCGTCGTCGTAGACCTTCTCGGCCGGGGCGGCCCGCTGGCGCATGGCCCGGCGCATGCGGGCGACGAGCTCCCCCAAGTCGAAGGGCTTGACGAGGTAGTCGTCAGCGCCGATGTCGAGGCCGAGGGCGATGTCGTCGACCGTGCCCCGCGCCGTCACGACGATCACCGGGATGTCGCTCGCGCCGCGGAGCTTGCGCAGCAGGGTGATGCCGTCCATGTCGGGCAGGCCGAGGTCGAGCAGCACCACGTCGGGACGCTGCGTGATCGCCTCGCGCAGCCCCGTCCTGCCGTCGCGGGCCGCCACGACCTCGTACCCCCGGCGTCGCAGGGAGCCGATCAGCGCGTC
Source organism: Actinosynnema sp. NPDC023794 (assembly GCF_040639675.1). NCBI lineage: Bacteria > Bacillati > Actinomycetota > Actinomycetes > Pseudonocardiales > Pseudonocardiaceae > Actinosynnema > Actinosynnema sp. NPDC023794. The sequence goes on from NZ_JBFAFR010000007.1 coordinate 274,399, forward strand.
GGCCACGCGGTCGTCGTCCTCGATGAGCAGCACCTTCCCCCCACCGGGAGGGCGGGGAGCGGTCCGCGTCGGTTCGGTGCTCGCGTCGGCGACGGGCCTGATCTCCACCGCCGTCGCGGACGCGCCCTGGCCGACCAGGAACGCCAGCGCCAGTTCCCGGCACGCGGGGCAGACCTTGAGCTGCCGCCCGTCCACCGCGAGCGCGAACGCCGCGGCCCGCTCGCACCGGTGCCCGGCGACCTCGACGTCGCACTGCCGCGCCAGCCGTGCCGTGGCGCGTTCGGTCTCGTGCTTCCGGACGCGGTGGGCACGTGAGCGGCACCGGTCCGAGCAGAACTTGCGCGGGCGACCGGTCTCGGTCGAGAAGGGCAGGGGCCCTCCGCAGACCTGGCAGGTCGGTGTCGTCACCGAGGAGTTCCCCCTCCCGATTCGCCGGAACGAAACCACTTTCGTGTCGCCCTCACGATAGTGACGCGAAGGCACGTCTTGGCTTGCGCCGATCGGTGCTGTTCCCTGTAAGGGAGGCGGTCCGGCCGCCTCGCGACGGCCGGACCCGGGTTCACGATCGCTTGTGCCTGCCAGCGTCGACGATCGCGTCACCCACCACGAGGAGCGCCCTCGCCGTGATGGCGAGGGCCGCCTCTCCCTTGAGCGGCGCCACGACGCCCTCCAAGAGCAAGAGGGCCACGCGTACCACCTTCCAGATCCTCGGCGCCCGGTTGCGACGCCACCGCGCGACCCGGCGAAGCGCGGTGCGGACCCGAGTGGTGCGCACCAGCGGTTTCGACCGAGCCGTCCGACTCGAAGGAACGGCCACCTCGACGACCTCCTCTCGACAGCGGACGCGACCATCGCGGGCTGTCGCGACGAGCCCCGCGGCAGCGCAGCTGCGGGAGAAGACCGTCGGAGAGCGGCCACTCCCCCGTCACCGGAGGTGTGGTGGATCAACCGTCGCGCGCCCCGGCCGAAGCGCGCAAGATCGCGAAAACAACATAACGAGCCGGCCGCGGCGCCAGACCCTGTTGTGCGGCATGTCAAACGCAAGGACCGGCACCGGCCGCTCGGGTGCGAGACCGGCCGCGGACGTGGACGCCGCCGTCGCCGCCCTGGCCGTCCGAGCCGCCCGCACGACTGGATGCCGCCCGGACCGACCGGCAGAACGGACCGCCGGGTGTTCGCTGATGCCAACGGCGGTGTCATGCCCGGCGGCATGCCACCCGACGACCTCGGCCGGCGCAATTGGGCTGCGACGTCGTCGCCGGCCGGGCACCATGGCCGCGTGTCGGATCTTCGCTGGGATGAGGTCAGGAGCTTCTTCGATCCCGACCTGATGGGGGCACTTCCTGACGTGGTCGTCCCGGATGCCTCGGCGGAGGACTGGCAGGCTGTGTTCGACCTGGTCGAGGCGCGTGGTTGGCAGTGGGAATTCGTCCAGGGCGACACGGCGCTGCCGCTGCCCCTGGCCGCTGACGCGCTCGCCCGCCCGTCCGGTGCCGAATTGGTTGAGCTGAAGGTCTGGCCGGTTCCGGGGATGCTCGCGATCTTCCGTCTCATGTCGGCCGAGGAGATCGACTTCGACATCGACCTGCGGGAGTTGCAGGGGCAGGATGGCGTCGACACCCTCTGCGGGTTCTTCGGCGAGATCGGGCGGAAACTGGGCAAGCCGGTGCTCATGACGTCGGAGGGTGGAAGCCAGGCCCACCCGGTCCTCGGGTTCGATCCGGTACTTGACCGAGTGCTGTTGCTGGCTGATCCGCTGGTCCGCTGAGTTCCGACAACAGACAGCAACTCGAGGGCTCGGTGGCACCCGCTCGTGACGCCGACCGGGTTGTTCGTGACCCACCCAGTGCTCGCGACACCGGCAATACCACGATCGGATCGCCGACCTGCTCAGCGCCGTCCAGCAGGCCGGTCGGAGCGGCGAACGCCGCGCGCAGCGCAGCGGCGACGTCCGGACACCGACAACTTCAGCCGGACCAGACAGCCGCGTCCGAACCAGGTGCGCTTGATGGTTGTCACGGTGCAATCACAGAGAGTATGGTCTAGACCGGCCGCCGCGTTTGGGTGAACGCTCCACCCAGCGCGCTCGGGTTGGCGTTCGCCACAAGCGTTTCCGCCCATCCGATCAGAGGAGTCCACATGTCACTCCGCCGAAGGATCGCCGCGGTGGCGGCAGGCGTGCTCGCCGCGCCGCTCGTGACGGTCGCCCTGCCCTCGGCGCCCGCCTACGCGCACGGGTACGTCTCGTCACCGGCCAGCCGCCAGGCGCAATGCGCCCGCGGCGTCGTGTCGTGCGGCGACATCAAGTGGGAGCCGCAGAGCGTCGAAGGTCCGAAGGGCCTGCGCAGCTGCAACGGCGGCGTCGCCCGGTTCGCCGAGCTGAACGACAACAGCAAGGGCTGGCAGGTCGCGAACACCGGCCGGACCGTCACGTTCACCTGGACCTTCACCGCACGGCACCGCACCGCGAACTACGAGTACTACGTCAGCGGCAGGCGGGTCGGCTTCGTCGACGGCGGCATGCAGCAACCCCCGGCCACCGTGTCGCACACGGTGAACCTGGGCACGTCCGGCCGTCAGACGGTGCTCGCCATCTGGAACATCGGCGACACCTCCAACGCGTTCTACGCCTGCATCGACGTGAACGCGAGCTAGCACAACCGCGAGAGTCCTACAACCAGCGCGCGAGAGTCCTACGTTCGCGCACCCCGAGTTCAACGCTCAGGCTCCACCGACCCTGCGCTGAGCGTTGAACTCAGGTGCTCTGAACGTAGGACTCTCGCGGCGTGAACGTAGGACTCTCGCGGCGCGTCAGGCGGTGAAGCCGCCGTCGACGTGCAGCTGGGCGCCCGTCACGTAACGGGCCTCGTCTGACGCCAGGAACGCCACCGCCGCCGCGATCTCCGACGGCTCCGCGTAACGCCCCACCGCCGTGAAGCCCCGCACGACGTCGGAAACGGCGCCGTCCGCCGGGTTCATGTCGGTGTCCGTCGCACCGGGGTGCACCAGGTTCACCGTGATCCCCCGCGGCCCCAGCTCCCGCGCCAACGCCTTCGTCATCCCCGCCAACGCCGCCTTCGACGCCGAGTACAGCGAGAACCCGGGGAACACCGCCCGCTCGGCCACGTTGCTGCCGATGCCGATCACCCGCCCGCCGTCGCCGAGGTGCGGCAACGCCGCCTTCACCGCCAGGAACGCCGCCCGCACGTTCACGTCGAACGTCCGGTCGAACTCGGCCACCCCCAGCTCCTCCACCGGCCCGACGATGAACTCGCCCGCGTTGTTCACCAGCACGTCCAACCGCCCCAGCACCGCGACGGTCTCCTCCACCGCCGCGACCACCGCCTCGGCGTCACCGCTGTCCGCCCGCAGGGCCACGACCCGCCGCCCCAGCTCCTTCACCCGGTCGACCACGTCACCCGGGCTCGTCCGGTAGGTGATCGCGACGTCCGCGCCCAACTCCGCCAACCGCACCGCGATCGCCGCGCCGATACCCCTGCTGCCGCCCGTGACCAGGACGACCTTGCCTTCGAAGTTCATGCTGCGATCGTGTCGCGCCACCGCAGTCCGGTCCGGCGGGAATCGGACGCCGCGGTCGAGCCGGAATATCCGTTGCGGGCGTCGAGCGGCCTCGCATAGGTTCGTGGCACACGAGGAAGGAGGTGGTCCGAAGTTGAATAGCTATAGGACTCGTCGTGAGGTGGCTGTCCGCTAGGACCGACCTTTCCCAGGTGGTCTGGGCGAATCCCAGGCAGCCACCCGGCCCCCGTGACCCCGAGCCCAGTCCAGCTCGGCCCGCACCTGGTGCGGGAAGCGGTCAGGGGGCCGCTTCACGTTCACGGGCACGTCAGCCCAAGTGGGCGCGCACGACCCGCAGGTCGGCGAGGAAGCTCCGGTACGCCTCGTCGCGGTCGGGAGCGCGGAGCACCGCCGACGGGTGCACGGTCGCGATCACGTCGTAGTCCTCGACCCGCTCGACCTGGCCGCGGCGTTCGGTGACCTTGAACGCGTTGCCCAGCACGGCCTTGGCCGCCGTCGCGCCGAGGCACACCACCAGCGAGGGCCGGACCTGCGCCAACTCGGCGTGCAACCACGGCAGGCAGGCCACGACCTCGCCTCGCGACGGCGTCTTGTGGATGCGCCGCTTCCCGCGCTCGGCGGGCACGAACTTGAAGTGCTTGACCGCGTTGGTCAGGTAGACGCCCTCACGGGCCAGGTCGGCCTCGTCCAGCAGTCGGCCGGCGGGCCCGACGAACGGCTCGCCCTGCCGGTCCTCCACGTCGCCGGGCTGCTCGCCCACGAGCACCAACCCGGCGTCCCCCGGCCCCGCGCCGAACACGGTCTGCGTGGCCGGCTCGTACAGCTCGCACCCCTGGCACCCGGCCGCGGCACGGCGCAGCGCCGCCAGGTCCGCGCCCTCGGGCACGAACGCGGCGGCGCTGGAGGCGTGACTAGCGGTCGTCACCGCGGAAGGCGTCCTTGACCTTCTCCCCCGCCTGCTTCAGCGACCCCTTGGCCTGCTCGGCGCGGCCCTCGGCCTGCCACTGCTCGTTGTCGGTGGCGTCGCCGACCGCTTCCTTCGCCCGGCCCTTGAGCTCCTCGGCCTTGTTGCTGACCTTGTCGTCGGTCCCCATGACCGTTCCTCTCGTCGGGACTTCTCCGTCCACCGACGGATACCCATCGCCCGAACGGGGAAACTCCGACGACATGACCGCACGCATCCTCGCCATCGCCGTGGACTGTCCATCGGACCAGGTCAGCGCCGTGGAGGAGTTCTGGTGCACGGCTCTGGGCTACCGCGTCGAACGCCGCTGGAAAGACCCGAAAGGGGTCGAGTACACCGAGTTGACGGGCACCGGTCCGATACTCGTGCTACAGCCCGTCACGAAGCCGAAGCGGGCCAAGAACCGGCTGCACCTCGACCTCGCCGCCGACGGCGACCGGGACGCGGACGTGGCACGGCTCACCGGCCTCGGCGCCCGCGTGGTCGACGCCGACCCGACCCTGCCGTGGGTGGTGTGCGCCGACCCGGCGGGCAACGAGTTCTGCGTGCTGCCGGCGAGCTGAACCCCCACCGCGCGCCACGCGGAAAACCCCTGCCAGTTGCACCGCGCCGCCCGTCCTCTACTACGGTGATCGTCTACGCGGTTGAAAAGCCAGCCGCAAGCCACCCGGCGCCCGCGAGGGCACCAGGGTCAGCGAGAGCTGTCGGGCTTGCCGGGTGCTGGCACCCGCGTGTCCGGACGCTCTCGCACCGCTGGCCTGGCTGACCGGTACCGACGTGCGAGAGAGGAGCCCGACCGTGGTCGGGGACAACGGGCGCGACGATTCGCTGACCGCGCGGATCGCCAGCCTCGAGGCCGAGATCCTGGGACTGCGCAAAGCGGTGCAGACGCGCACCGTGATCGGGCAGGCCACCGGCCTGATATCCGCGGTGCAGGGCTGCACGCCCCAGGAGGGGTTCCAGCTGCTCGTGCGGATGTCACAGCACCACAACGTGAAGCTGCACACGATCGCGCTGAAGCTGCTCGACCTCTCCACCGAGCTGGGACCGCGACAGGCGGTGCGCGCCGTCCACGCCTCCGCCGAGGTCGCGCCCGACCCCGAGCCGGGCGACGGCCACGTCGCCGTCGCCGAGTGGCCCGGTGTCGAGGTGGTGAGCGCGGCACGCGGGCTGGTCGCGGCCTACGACGCGGCTCAGCACTCCGGCGACGACCGGCCGGAGGTGCGAAGACGGCTGGCCGACCAGGTCGAGTCGGCCGGTCGGCTGTTGGCGGAGAAGCTCACCGAGGTCGGCTGGCTCGTCCCCGACCAGGGACCGTGACCGACGCCCGGTCGACGATGGCGAAGGAGTCGGCGGGCAGGTGCACCGCCTGCCCGTCCACTTCCACCTCCGCCGACGCGAGCAGCACCTCGCCCGGCTCGACGTCGAGCCGCACCACGGCGTCCTCCCCGAGGTTGCACAGCACCCGCAGCGAACCCCGGTGCAGCACGAGCACCGCACCCTCCTCGCGCACGACGAACCGGTCCAGCCGCGGATCCGCCAGCTCCGGGCGCGACCGGCGCAGCGCGATCAACGCCCGGTAGAGGTCGAACAGCTCCCGGTGGCCGGGCGCGGACACCTCGTCCCAGCGCAGCGTGGACCGCCGCACGGTCTCCGGGTCGATCGGGTCGGGCACCTCCGACTCGCCCCACCCGTGCCGGCCGAACTCGCGCCGCCGCCCCGTCCGCACCGCCTCGGCCAGCCCGGGGTCCGGGAACGACGCGAAGAACTGCCAGGGCGTGCCCGCCGCCCACTCCTCGCCCATGAAGATCATCGGCGTGTAAGGGGAGCAGAGCACGATCGCCGCGCCCACCGCCTGCCGCCGCCACGACACCGCGGCCGACAGCCGGTCGCCGGTGGCGCGGTTGCCGACCTGGTCGTGGTTCTGCAGGTAGGCGAGGAACCTGTAGCCGGGCAGCCGGTCGCGGTCCACCGGACGGCCGTGGCGCCTGCCCCGGAACGACGACCACGTGCCCGCGTGGAGGAACACCTCGCGCAGCGTCTTGCCCAGCCCGCCCTCGAAGTCCGGGTAGTAGCCGAACGTCTCGCCGCTCAACGCCACGTGCAGCGCGTGGTGCAGGTCGTCGTCCCACTGGGCGTGCAGGCCGTAGCCGCCGCCTTCCCGCGCCGTCACCAGCCGGGCGTCGTTCAGGTCCGACTCGGCGATCAACGTCAACGGCCTGCGCACGGCGGCCGACAGCGCGTCCACCTCTACCGCCAGCTGTTCCAGCACGTGCGTCGCGCTGCGGTCCACGAGTGCGTGCACGGCGTCGAGCCGCAACCCGTCCACGTGGAAGTCGCGCAGCCAGCCCACCGCGTTGTCGACCACGTACCGGCGGACCTCGTCGGAGCCCTCGCCGTCGAGGTTCAGGCCCGGTCCCCAGTCGTTGCTGCCCGCGAAGTACGGCCCGAACCGGTCCAGGTACGCGCCGGACGGCCCGAGGTGGTTGTAGACCACGTCCAGCAGCACGGCCAGGCCGCGCGCGTGGCAGGCGTCCACGAACCGCTTGAACCCGTCCGGCCCGCCGTACGGCTCGTGCGCCGCGCCCCACAGCACGCCGTCGTAGCCCCAGCCCGCCGTGCCGTCGAACGAGTTCACGGGCATCACCTCGACGTGCGTGACGCCGAGGTCCACCAGGTGGTCCAGCCGCCGCACCGCGCCGTCGAACGTGCCGGCGGACGTGAACGTGCCGATGTGCAGCTCGTAGACCACCGCGCCGGGCAACGCGCGCCCGGTCCACGCCCGGTCGGTCCACTCGAACGCCGCGTGGTCGTAGACCCGTGACGCCGCGTGGACGCCGTTCGGCTGCCACCGCGACCGCGGGTCGGGCAGCACGTCGTCGGAGTCGCCCAGCAGGAACCCGTAGTCGACCCCCGCGACGTCCGAGTGCCACCACCCGCCGTCACCGGCCGTCATCTCGTGGTCCCGACCGTCGACCCGCACCCGGACGCGCTCGTGCGCCGGCGCCCACACCGCGAAACCCACAGCTCTCCTCAGTCCGATCGTCGGCTCAGTCCCGTTCCCGGGTCCGCCGGCCCGCCGACTCAGCCCGATCCCCGGTTCGACCGGTGGTCGACCAGCAGCGCCACCGGGTAGCGGTCCAGCAGGTCCGCCAGCCTGGTGGCCGCCGGGCGGGAGGTGAGCACGTCGGTCCACTCACCCGGCGGCAGCGGCAGCACCGCGTCGCCCCAGCCGCCCGCGTTCGCCAATCCCACCGGAAGGCGGGTCGCCACCGCGACCAGACCCGTCCGCTCGAACGCGACTACGTGCGGTGCGGTCCGGCCGGACGCCTCCAGCGGCCGGTAGCCGCGGAACAGCTCGGGCCGTTCCCGGCGCAACCGCAGCGCGCGCTGCACGACGAGCAGCTTGGCCGCGCCCGAGTCGTCCACGTCCGGCAGCCAGCCGTCCTCGATCCTGTCCAGCAGCCGCCGCCGCACCTCGTAGTCCACCGGTCGCCGGTTGTCCGGGTCGACCAGCGACAGGTCCCACAGCTCGGTGCCCTGGTACACGTCCGGCACACCGGGCGCGGTGAGCTGCACCAGCTTCTGCCCGAGCGCGTTGGACCAGCCGGGCGCGACGATCCGCTCCACGAACGACGCCACCTCGGCCGCCACGGGGCCGGACAGCACCTGCTCCGGCCACGCCGCCACGGCCGCCTCGAACGCCTCGTCGTGGTCGATCCACGTGGTGCGGACCTTCGACTCCTTGGCCGCCTTGTCCAGGTAGGCGCGCATCCGGTCGGCGGTGATCGGCCACGCGCCGACCAGCGACTGCCACGCCAGCATGGTCAGCGACGGCTCGTCGATCGGGTGCGACGCCGTCCACCGGCGCACCGACTCGGCGAACTCCCCCGGCAGCTCGGCCAGCACCGCGAGCCGGGCCCGCACGTCCTCCGACCGCTTGGTGTCGTGCGTCGACAACGCCGTCATCGCCGCGGGCAGCCCCGCCTCACGGGCCGCCGCACGCGCGTGGAACTCGCTCGGCGGCACCCCGAACCGGTCCGGCGCGCCGCCGACCTCGTTGAGCGCCACGAACCGGGTGCACCGGTAGAACGCGGTGTCCTCGGTGCCCTTCGCGACCACCATGCCGGACGTCTGCTGGATCCGGGTGGCCAGCTCGCCGTGCGGCTCGGCGCGGACCTGCCGGTCCAGGGCCGGGGCCGCGGGCGACGTCGCCGCGCTCACCGCCGCCGTCCACGCGTCGAGCCCTTCGGGCAGGTACGAGCGGTAGACCGGGAAGTTGACCATGACCTCGGCGACCGCGCGTTCGGCCTCCGCGCGGTCCGCGTCACGCACCAGGGCCGCGATCCGCCGCACCTCGGCGCGCAGGATCGTCCGGGTCGCCAGGTCGCGGCACTCGTGCTCGACCGCGGCGAAGTCCGTCGGCACGCCGAACTCCTCGGCCAGCGCCGTGAACGCCGGCTCGCCCGCCGGGTCCACGAACAGCCCGCAGACCTCGCGCAACGCGTCGTAGCCCGTGGTGCCGTCGACCGGCCAGCTCACGGGCAGCCGTTCGTCCGCGCCGAGGATCTTCTCCACCACCAGCCACACGCCGGCGCGTTCCCGGAGCCGCCGCACGTACCCGCCGGGGTCGGCCAGGCCGTCGGGGTGGTCGACCCGCAGGCCGGTCACCTCGCCCGCCGCGACCCACCGGAGCACCTCGCCGTGGGTCGCGTCGAACACCTCGGGATCCTCGACCCGCACCGCGGCCAACGTGGTGATGTCGAAGAACCGCCGGTAGTTCAGCTCGGTGTTGCCGCGCCGCCAGAACACCAGCCGGTAGTGCTCGTGCTCCTCCTCCGACGCCTCGTCGCCGGCGAACGGCAGCAGCAACGGCCCGGAGTCCCAGTCGACGTCGAAGAACTTCGCGTACCGCGACCCCCGGCCATGCCGGAGCACGTCCCACCACCACCGGTTTGCGTCGTCGTGGCCGACCGCCATGTGGTTGGGCACGATGTCGAGCACGAACCCGAGCCCGGCCCGCCTGAGCGCCTTGTGCAGCGCCACCCGCCCCGACTCGCCGCCCAGCTCCTCGCGGGCCCGGGTCGGGTCGACCACGTCGTAGCCGTGCGTGGAGCCGGGCACGGCCTCCAGCACGGGTGAGGCGTACAGCGCGCCGACGCCCAGCGCGTCGAGGTAGTCGACCACGGCCTCGGCGTCGGCGAAGGTGAAGTCGGGGGTGAACTGGACCCGGTAGGTCGACGCGGGCGCCGCACCGACCTCGCCGACCGCGTCGCTTCGCAGGCGTCCCCCCTGGGGGTCCCCTGCTTTCAGGTTACCGGCGGGGTCCGACAATTCCGTCACTCCTGCTCCAGCCGCTGCAGCACCACGAGCGACCGCGCCACCAGCGTGAGCGTGCCGCCTCCCGCCACCACCTCGCCCTGCTCGGGCGGTGTCACCTCACCCGTCGCCGTGTCGATCACGACCGTCCACCTCGCGCCGTAGCCCTCCTCGGGCAGGGTGACCTCGATGTCCTCGTGGTGCGCGTTGAACGCGAGCAGGAACGAGTCGTCCAGCACCCGCATCCCCCTCTGGTCGAGGTCGGGGATGCCTTCACCGTTGAGGAACACCACGACGCAGCGGCCGAAGTCGTCGCCCCAGTGCTGCTCCGTCATCTCTTCACCCGAAGGTGTGAACCAGGCGATGTCGCGGAGTTCGTCGCCCTTGCGGATCGGCTTGCCCTGGAAGAACCGGCGCCGCCGCAGCACGGGGTGCTGCCTGCGGAACGCGGTCAACGCCGAGGTGAACTCCACCAGGTCCCGGTTCTTCTCCGCCAGCGTCCAGTCCACCCAGGACAGCTCGTTGTCCTGGCAGTAGGCGTTGTTGTTGCCCTGCTGCGTCCGCCCCAGCTCGTCGCCGTGCAGCAGCATCGGCACGCCTTGCGAGAGCAGCGTCGTGGCCAGCAGGTTGCGCCGCTGCCTGGCCCTCAGGTCGTTCACCTCGGGGTCGTCGGTCGGCCCCTCGACACCGCAGTTCCAGGACCGGTTGTCGTCCGCGCCGTCACGGCCATCCTCGCCGTTGGCGGCGTTGTGCTTCTCGTTGTACGACACGAGGTCGTTGAGCGTGAACCCGTCGTGCGCGGTTACGAAGTTGACCGACGCGTACGGCCGCCTGCCGTCGTCCTGGTACAGGTCCGACGACCCGGTGATGCGGGACGCGAACTCGCCCAGCGTCGCCGGCTCGCCGCGCCAGAAGTCGCGCACGGTGTCGCGGTACTTGCCGTTCCACTCGGTCCACAGCGGCGGGAAGTTGCCGACCTGGTAGCCGCCCGGCCCGACGTCCCACGGCTCGGCGATCAGCTTGACCTGGCTCACCACCGGGTCCTGCTGCACCAGGTCGAAGAACGTCGACAGCCGGTCGACGTCGTAGAACTCGCGGGCCAGGGTGGCGGCCAGGTCGAACCGGAACCCGTCCACGCGCATCTCGGTCACCCAGTACCGCAGCGAGTCCATGATCAGCTGCAACGTGTGCGGGCTGCGCACGTTCAGCGAGTTCCCGGTGCCGGTGTAGTCGGTGTAGAACTGCGGCTTGTCGTCCACCAGCCGGTAGTACGCCTGGTTGTCGATGCCGCGCATGGACATCGTGGGCCCGAGGTGGTTGCCCTCGGCGGTGTGGTTGTAGACCACGTCGAGGATGACCTCGATGTCCGCCTCGTGCAGGGCGCGCACCATGCCCTTGAACTCCTGCACCTGGTTCGCCGACTCGGGCATCGCGGCGTAACCGGAGTGCGGCGCGAAGAACCCGATCGTGTTGTAGCCCCAGTAGTTGCCGAGGCCTTTCTGCGCCAGCCCGTGATCGGTGATGAAGTGGTGCACCGGCATGAGTTCGAGCGCCGTGACGCCGAGGCCCTTGAGGTGGTCGATCACCGCCGGGTGCGCCAGTCCGGCGTACGTGCCGCGCAACCGCTGCGGCACCTCGGGGTGCTGCATGGTCAAGCCGCGCACGTGCGCCTCGTAGACGACCGACTCGTTGTACGGCGTCTTCGGCGGCCGGTCGTTCGCCCAGTCGAAGAACGGGTTGACCACGACCGACAGCGGCACGTGACCCGCCGAGTCGAGGTCGTTGCGCGCGTCCGGGTCGCCGAACCGGTACCCGAACAGCGCCTCGTGCCAGTCGACGTCACCGGTGATCGCCTTGGCGTACGGGTCGATCAGCAGCTTGTTCGGGTTGCAGCGCAGGCCGCGCGCCGGGTCGTGCGGTCCGTGCACGCGGTAGCCGTACTTCTGGCCGGGACCGACGCCGAGGAGGTAGCCGTGGTGCACGAAGCCGTCCACCTCGGGCAGCCGCACGCGCGTCTCGGCGCCGTCGTCGTCGAACAGGCACAGCTCGACGTGGTCCGCGACCTCCGAGAAGAGGGTGAAGTTGGTGCCGACGCCGTCGTAGGTGGCGCCGAGCGGGTAGGGAGTTCCGGGCCAGGGGCGCACAGGGTTTTCCTCCGGACGAACTGGAACGATCCGACCCCTACCGTTCTAGGTCAGGTCCGGCCGGCGTGCGACCTGACGAGCTGGCCGCGTGCCGCGACGAGGAGCAGCCTCGCTTCCTGCAGCTCGCCGTAGCGCAGGTGCTCGCAGGCTGCCTCGGCGCAGGCCACCGCCTGGGTCAGCGCGTCGTCGGCGCCTGCGTCGGTGCGCCGCAGGGCGTCCCTCAAGGACTCCTCGGCGTGCCCGACCCCGGCGAGCGGATCGGCCAGGTTCGACGGCCGGACGTCCACCAGGACCTTCTCGACAGCCGCCTCCAGGGGGCCCACCGGGCTGCTCTGGGGAACCATCTGCTCCGGCACCAGCCCGGTGCGGGACATCAAGTCGGTGTTCACGGGTGACTGCCACCTCCAACCATGGCGCGGGTGACTGGCTGACGATACTCCGCGGCCGGGCCGCGCGCTGTGACGTGCACGTTCCGCTTCATCGCGCTCCGACCCCGCCTGCCGCGGCCGGGCGGGAGCCCGCCAGGGCCTCCGCCACCCGCCGCACGCCCGGGTCGTCGAACAGGTCGGCGAGCGCCACGGGCAGCGGGATGCGCCAGTTCGGGTACTGGTCGGTGGTGCCTGGCAGGTTCGGCTGGCGCGTCTCGCCCAGCGCGTCCTGCGGCGATGTCAGCACGAGCACGGAACGGACCTTCGCGAGCAAAGCGTGGAACGCGGTAACCAAGTCATCGGCAGGCACACCTTCCTGCTTGAGGAGTTCGAGCAACTCGGCGCGCTCTCGCTCGGCTGCCTGATATTCCCGGTCCACCGGCCCGTCAAACTGCCCCAGGTCGGCTCGCACCCGAACGTGTTCGGCGGCCAGGAACCCGGCCACGGTCGGCAGGTCGTGGGTGGAGATGCTCGCCATCGCCGACGCGGTCCACTTCTCCGGCGGGATGAGCGGGTGGTCGGGCAGGTCGTACTCGCGCTGGAACCACAGCACGGCCGAGCTGAGCATCCCGTGCTCGTGCAACGCCTCGGTGACCTTCGGCTCCACCGTGCCCAGGTCCTCGCCCACGACGACGGCGCCGGCCCGGTGCGCCTCCAGCGTCAGCACGGCCAGCATCGCGTCCGGGTCGTAGTGGACGTACGTGCCGCGCCCGGGCGCCTCGCCCGGCGGGATCCACCAGAGCCGCCACAGGCCCGCGACGTGGTCGACGCGGATGCCGTCCGCGTGCCGCAGCACGCTGCGCACCACGGCCCGGAACGGCTCGTAGCCCTGCTCGGCGAGCCGGTCGGGCCGCCAGGGCGGCAGGCCCCAGTCCTGGCCGAGCCGGCTGAACGCGTCCGGCGGCGCGCCGACCGTGACGTCCGCGGCGAACGCGTCCCGCACCGCCCACGTGTCCGCGCCGCCGGGGTGCACGCCGACCGGCAGGTCGTGCACGACGCCGACCGGCATGCCCGCGTCGCGCGCGGCCCGGCGCGCGGCGGCCAACTGCTGCTCGCACAACTCCTGCAGCCACGCGTGGAACGCCACCCGTTCGGGGTCGGCGGTGGCCGTGGCCGGGTCGCGCTGCGCCGGCGGCCACTCGCGCCAGTCCGGGCCGTGCGCCTCGGCCAGCGCGCAGAACCGGGCGAAGTCCAGCAGGTCGCCCTCGGGCGCGCGGTGCTCCTCGCGCCGCCAGAGCAGTTCGAGCGCCTTGGCCTTGGCCGTCCACACGGCGTCGTAGTCGATCAGCTCGGTGTCGTTGGGCGGGCGCAGCGCGTCGATCTCCGCGCGGGTCGCGGCGTCGGCGGCCCGGTAGGCCGGGAGGTCGGCGATCCGCAGGTAGAGCGGGTTGGCGAAGCGGCGGCTCGACGGCGAGTACGGCGAGCGCTCCACCGGCAGGGTCGGGCTGATCGCCTGCACGGGGTTGACCAGCAGCACGCCCGCGCCGAGCTCTGCCGCGCTGCGCCGGGCCAGGGTCGCCAGGTCGGCGTAGTCGCCCATGCCCCACGACTCGGCCGAGCGCATCGCGTAGAGCTGGAGCATCCAACCCCAGGATCGGGGGACGGGAGGGAGCTTGCGCGGCGCGACGATCACGGTCCGCGCACCGAGCCGGTGGTAGCCCAGGGGCAGCGCGGCGGGCAGCTCGACCCGGCCGCCGTCCTCCAGCTCGACCGTGCCGCCCTCGTCCAGGACGTCGCCCTCGCGGAGGACGACGGTGCGCGGCGGTGGTTCCGGCGCGGCGAGCGCGCGTCGCACCGCCTCCGGCGTGGAGGCGTCCACGTCCAGCTGCGCGAGCACCGCGACGACCACGTCGGGGTCGACGTCCGCTCGGCGTTGGTTGGCGTCCTCGTAGTGGGTGGCCACGCCGTGGGCCTCGGCCAGTGCCGCGAGCTCGTCGTCCACGTCGGACAGCTTCGCCTTCCCCGTCGGTTCGAATCCAGACCGGTGACAGGTGGTCACCCGAAGGTTGCAGGAGGTTGCCCGTGGTTAATAACCCAGCCGAGTGACGCCCAAACCTCAATGCTCACACTTCGCGTGCCGGACCGGTCGAGTCGCGCACCACGAGCTGCACCGACGGCGGCTCGGTCTCGTCCGACTCGCCGCGCAACCGGGCCAGCAGCACCTCGACGGCGTGCTCGCCGCGCTCGCGCCACGCGCCCTCCACCGCCGTGATGCCCACCGCGCGCGCCAGGTCCGTGCCCTCCAGGCTGAGGATCGACACGTCGCCGGGCACGTCGCGCCCGTCGCGGCGCAGCCGCAGGAACACGCCGAGCGCCACCTCGCCGCTCGTGCTGATCACCGCGGACGGCAGGCGCTCGCCGTCCAGCAGCGCGTCCACCACCTGCTCGCCGCCCGCCACCGTCGAGGACGACCACAACGTCCACTCGGGACGGAGCGGCAGGCCCCGCTCGACCAGCACCTCGTCGTAGGACTCGTCGATGTCGCCGGCCAGGACCAGCGCGACGTCCCGGTGACCCGACGCGGTGAGGTGGCCGACGGCCAGCCGCAGCGCCTCGCGCAGGTCGTCGTCCCACACCGCGACCACCGGCACGTCCAGGCCCGCCAGCGCGGCGTCCTCGGCGTCGGTGAGGTTGACCGCCAGCGCCAGCACGCCGTCGACCCGCCGGGCCAGCGGCAGCTCCTCGAAGAACCGCTTGCGCGCGTCGGCGTCGCGCAGCACGTAGAGCAGCACGTCGTACCCGGCCTGCCGCAACGCGCCCTCCGCTCCCGCGAGCAGGTCGCCTCGGCCGACGTCGGCGGTGAGCACCGCGACGGCGTACCGGCGCCCGCCCGCGAGGCTGGAGGCGTCCCGGGCGATCGCGTACCGCATCCGCTTGGCGACCTCGGTGACGTACCGGCGGGTCGCGTCGGAGACGCCGGGCTCGCCGCGCAACGCGCGCGACACCGTCGCGGCGGACACACCGGCGGCCCGCGCCACGTCGGACATGCTCGTCAACTCACACCTCCCGGCCTGGTACGAGATTAGCGAGAACCGTACGGTTGCCTCGTCGCGAGCACCCTGCGAGACGTGATCGACACCCTGCGGAAGGACTGCCATGAAGGCCGGCGACCAGGCACCCGACTTCACCCTGCCCGACCAGGACGGCACGTCGCGCGCGCTGTCCGACCTGCTCGCCGACGGGCCGGTGGTGCTGTTCTTCTACCCCGCCGCGATGACCGCCGGGTGCACCGCGGAGAGCTGCCACTTCCGCGACCTGGCGACCGAGTTCGCCGAGGTGGGGGCGCAGCGGGTGGGCATCAGCCCGGACTCGGTGCAGCGGCAGAACCAGTTCGCGACCCGGCACGACTTCGACTACCCGCTGCTGTCCGACGGCGACGGCGCGGTGGCCGCGGCGTTCGGCGTGAAGCGCCGCTTCGGCCCGCTGCCCGTGAAGCGGCACACGTTCGTCATCGACACGGACCGCACCGTGATCGAAGTCATCAAATCCGAGTTCGCCATGAACGCGCACGCCGACAAGGCGCTCACCGCGCTGCGCGAACGGGCCAACCGCGCGAGCTGACCGCCGCCGTCACGGCCGCAGCCCGGCGAGCACGAAGTCGGCGATCTCGCCGCCGAGCCGGGTCGGCGACTTGGGCCCGTCCGGCCGGTACCAGGTCGGCAGCTGGTTGACCACGCCCAGCGCGATCAGGACCACGGTGTCGGCGGGCACGGCCGAGCTGAACCCGCCGTCCCGCTGGGCCTGCTCGACCACCGACCGGAACGTCTCGTGGTACCGCCGCCGCTCGGACCGGAAGGCTGCCATCCGGTCCGCGTCGAGCCGGTGCATCTCGCGCACGAACACCGCGGTCTCGTCCACGCTCGCCGCGGTCGTCTCGACCAGGCTGACCACGATCCGCCGCACCGTGGTGGCCGCGTCCAGCCCGGCCGCCACGATCCCGTCGAGGTCGGCCATCTGCCGCCCGATCAGCGAGCGGTAGATCTCGAACAGCAGGTCGTCCTTGGAACCGAAGTAGTGGTAGAGCGCGCCCTTGGTGACCGAGGCGGCCTCGACGACCTCCTGCACCGTCGTCGCGTCGAACCCCTTGGCGGCGAACAACCGCACGGCCGCGCCCACGATCCGCTCGGGCGTCGCCCCGGTCCGCCGCGCCACGGTCAGGCCCCCGGCGCCAGTGCGCGCACCAGGTCGCGCTGGTCCGCGCCGGTGGGCAGCAGCGCGATCACGGGCGTGTCGACGCCGTTGGACGCGTACTCGGCCACGCGCGCGCGGCACTCGTCCACGCTGCCGTGCACGATCAGCGCGTCGACCACCTCGTCCGGGATGAGCGCGGCGGCGCCGCGCCGGTCGCCGGACGCCCACGCCTCGTGCATGGGGCGCAGCGCCTCGCCGCGGCCGAGCCAGTCGTGGAACGCCGCGTACACGGGGACGGTCAGGTAGGTGCTGATCAACATGCGGCCCAGCGCGCGGGCGGCATCGGCGTCCTCGGTCGGGCACACGAAGATCCGCGCGGCCAGTTCGCCGCCGCTCATCTCGGCGCGCACCTTGGGCACGTCGGCGGCGGCGAGCCAGTTGGTGATGGCGCCGTCGGCCTCGCGACCGGCCAGCCGCAGCATCCCGGGTCGCAGCGCGGCCAGCATGATCGGCACCGGGTGCTCGGGCGCGCGCTCCAGCTTGAAACCGCGCACGGCGAACGTTTCGTACTCCTCGGACACCTTCTCGCCCGTCAACGCGGCCTTGAGGAACCTCAGCGTGTCCCGGGTGCGCTTGAACGGCTCGGTGAACGGCACGCCGTTCCACCGCTCGACGATCGCGGGCGAGGACGCCCCGATGCCCAGCACGAACCGCCCGCCGGACACCTCGGCCAGCGTCGCGGCGGTCATGGCCAGCGTCGCCGGCCCGCGCGTGTAGACGGGCGCGATGGCGGTGCCGAGCCGGACGCGGTCGGACCACTGCGCGGCCAGCGCCAGCGGCGTGAAGGCGTCCGTGCCCGCGGTCTCGGCCGACCACACGTCGGTGTAGCCGAGGTCGGCGAGCTCGGCCACCAGCGCGCGGTGGTCGAGCACCGGCACTCCCGTCAGCGGCAGGGTGATTCCCCAACGACCCACGATCGCCTCCCTGAAGGTGTCCGGCCGCCACCGTACCTCAGGTACCGACCAGTCGGTATGCCGCAGGCGCACGGCCGGGTGACGCAGCACACGTGTCACCCGGCCCCGGGAGCGGGTAACCGGACGGTGCGCGTACCGCCTCCGCACGCCGTTCTGCCCCGCCGGAGTGAGCCCGGCGGGGCAGAAACAAGCCCGTCGTGCGCGGCTTCAGGCGCGGGGTTGCGCGTGTTCCAGCTTCAGCGCGCTCGCCGCGGTGCGCGAGGTCTCAGAGGGAGATGCCGCGCTCGCCCAGCCAGCCGACCGGGTCGATCTTCTGCGAGCCGTTGATCCACACCTCGAAGTGCAGGTGGGGGCCGGTGGACTGGCCGCGGTTGCCCATGGTGGCGATCTGCTGGCCCGCGTGGACCTGCTGACCGGCCGACACGAGGGTCTCGTTGACGTGGCCGTAGACGGTGATGGTGCCGTCGTTGTGCTGCACGCGCACCCACAGGCCGAAGCCGGACGCCGGGCCCGCCTCGACGACGACGCCGTCCATCGCGGACAGGATCGGGGTGCCGATGTCGTTCGCGATGTCCACGCCGTAGTGCGTCGTGCCCCAGCGGGCGCCGAAGCCGGACGTGAACGAGCCTTCGGCGGGCTTGGCCACCGTCGGACGCCGCGCCGCCGCGGCGGCGGCCTCCTCGGCGGCCTTCTGCTCGGCGGCCCGGGCCTGCTCCTCGGCGATCCGGGCGTTCTCGGCGTCGACGCGGGCCTTCTCGGCCGCCGCGGCGTCCTGCTGCCGCTTCTGCTCGGCCTGCCGGGCGGCGAAGCCCTCGGACGCGTGGCGGATCGCCTGGTCGACGTGCTGCCGGACGAGGAGCCCTTCGGAGCGCATCAGCTTCGCCGCCTCGAACGCGGGGTCGACGGCGTGCACCGTGCGGACGTCGGCCTGCCGGGGCGCCGAGGTGTGGACGAGCGCCGCCGCCAGGTCCGAGCTGGCGGCGACCGGGAGGAACCGGGTGTCGCCGGCGTCGAACCCGCCGCCGGCGGCGCCCACGCCGGTGGCGAGGGCGCCTGCCGCGACCACTGCGGCCGCGACCCGGCCACTGACGGGCTTCCGATCGCACTCGGCGCGATGGGAGCGGTTGCGGGACGGGGTGCGGGGCGCGAGGAACGCGCGTCGACCGTCCGCTTTCGTGTGCCGTGCCAAGGTAGTGCCTTCCTGCATCGGGGAGCACGGCCCGGTCACAGGGACACCTGGCGGGGGATCCAGGCTGGCGGCGCTTTCGGGGAGCGACGCCGTGTCCCTATGGTGACCGAACCGTGACATGCGGCGGGGACCGTAACCCGATGTAACAAGAAAGGGCAAGCCTCGGCACTACGACTAGTGCTTTTTGGTGACACACCCCACTGATCGTCACACTACGTGTTCAAGTAACCGTATGTTCCGTATCAGGCCGTTATAAAAGCCCAGGTCAGAGGCAACTTTGGGCGTGACGTAACCCGTGACGAAGGTCGACTACCGGTAGCGCGGCTCGACCGGCGGCAGGTCGGCGGGAGGCTTGCCCTCGTGGATCACCCGCATGGCGTTGAACCACGTCGGCGCAGCCACCTGACCACCGTAAACGCCGCCGGCGTCGTTCGTGCCGCAGAGCCTCGGCGGGGTGCCGTTGCAGATCACCTGCGGCGCCACCCCATCGGTGAACGTCATGACCGCGCCGGCGAACTGCGGAGTGGCGCCGATGAACGCCACGGACCAGTGGTTCTCGGTGGTGCCGGTCTTGCCGATCATCGGCCGGTTCCAGCCGGACGCCGCGCCCGCCGCCGTGCCGCCCGCCTTGGTGTCCGCGCTCATGCCGACGGCCAGCGCGTTGGCCACCTCGGGCGCGACGGCCTGGTCGCACGGCGCTTCCTTCAGCTGCACGGGCCGGCCGTTGCGGTCGACGACCTTCTCCACCGGCGTCGGCGGGCACCACTTGCCGCCGCTCACGATCGTCGCCGCGACGTTCGACAGCTCCAGCACGCTGGTCGGGCCGGCGCCAAGGGTGAACGAGCCGCTGTTGTCCCGCTTGTAGACGTCGCCCTGCGACGGGCCGTTGGAACCGTCGGCCTTGAGCGGGTCGCCGCGCCAGTCGACGCCCTGCATCGACTCGCGCAGCCCGAGCCGGTAGGCCATGTCGACCACGTTGTTCAACCCGGCCTTCTCCTCCAGGATGATGAACGCGGTGTTCGGCGACTGGGCCAACGCCTGGGTCAAGGTCATCTTCTCCGGGTAGTCGCCCGCGTTCTTGACCGTGTACGGCTTGCTGCCGTCCTTGTAGACCTTCGAGGTGTAGGTCTTCGGCACGTCGATCTGCTTGTCGATGCCCGTGACGCCGCGCTCCAGCGCCGAGGCGGCGGTGAACACCTTGTAGATCGAGCCCGCGCCGAACTTGGTCACCTCGGCGGGGATCGAGTATGCGCTCTGCCCGGCGTCGGCGTTGTTGCCGAAGTCGCGGTTGGCGGCCAGCGCGCGCACCCGGTGCTTGTCCCCTCCCGGCTCCACCACGGCCATCGCGTTGGCGATGCCCGGCTGGGTCTTGGGCACCTGCGCCATGGCGGCGTCCTTGGCCGCGCGGGTGGCGACCGGGTCCATCGTGGTGGTGATCGTGTACCCGCCGCGCAGCAGCTCCTCGGTCGGGAGGCCCGCCTTCTCCAGGTAGTCGATCAGGTAGCGGCAGAAGAAGCCGTAGACCGGGCCGTCGCCCGCGCCGACGCAGCCGTTGGGCAGCAGCTTCAGGTCGGGCACGACGCCGATGTCGGTGGCCTTGTACTCGGCGGCCTTCTCCTCGGCGACCTTCGCGTCGGGGCCGAACGCGCCGTTGTCGCGCATCCGGTCGATCACGGTGTTGCGGCGCTTGATCGCGGCGTCGACGTCGGAGCCCGGGTTGAGCCTGCTCGGCTCGTTGACCAGGCCGGCGAGCATCGCGGCCTGCGGCACGGTCAGCTTGTCCGGGGTGGTGTCGAAGTAGGTGCGGGCCGCCGCGCCGACGCCGTACGCGCCGTTGCCGAACGGGACGACGTTGAGGTAGGCGGTGAGGATCTCGTCCTTGCTCATCTTCTGCTCGAGCTGGGTGGCGATCCGGGCCTCGCTGATCTTGCGGCCCAACGTCACCTCGGTCGCCTTCTCGTAGGCCTCCTCGGAGCCCTTGCCGACCACGAAGGCGAGGTAGTTCTTCACGTACTGCTGGGTGAGGGTCGAGGCGCCCTGGGTGGTCTCACCCTCGACGCCCGCCTTGGCGGCGGCGCGGGCGATGCCCTGCCAGTCGACGCCCTTGTGCTCGAAGAACCGCTTGTCCTCGATCGCGATGATCGCGGCCTTCATCGTGTCCGCGATGCCCTCGGACGGCACGGGCACGCGGTACTGGTCGTAGAGGTAGGCGATCGGCTGGCCGTGCATGTCGAGCACGGTCGTCACGAGGGGCAGCTCGGCCTTGGTCAACTCACCCGAGGTCTGGTCCACCGTGTCCGCGGCCCGGTTGGACGCCAGGCCGAGCCCCCCGACCACCGGGAACAGCACCGCCGCGACGAGCACGCCCGCCATCAGGCACAACCCCACCAACTTGACCAGACCTGTCGCGCGCGCGGCGAACACCGACCAGCAACCCCTTCCACAACCCCGCGGGAACCCCCACTGACTAAGTCGCACGAAGAGCACCACGGGTTGCTCCGCGAGGAGCAGAAGTTTCGGCGCGATCTTCGACGACGGTTGTCGAAGTTACTCCTGCCCACCGGAGACCGTGGTCAAACCCCACTGGGCCGGACGGCGGAGCCCGCCAGGCACGGGGAGGTGATCAGCCTCACGCCCGCTCGACGGCACGGACGTCCCCTCTCGACAGGGGGCCCGATCGGTGCGGCGACAGGTCCATGATCGAACAGGCGTTCGCCGCCGGCAAGATCACGATCGGGTGGTCCCGGCGAGCGTTCCAGCGCGTCGGCGGCGGGTACCGGGCGGCAGCGGCTGGGTGGAGGCGCTCAGTCCGGGGCGTCGAGCCCGGGGCGCTCAGTCGGAGGCGCGCAGGCGGATCGTCGCGCTCGCCCGCCGGACCTCGACCCCCGCGTGGTTCGGCAGCACGTCCTCCAGGAACCCGTACCCCTTGAGCTCCTCGTCCGGCCGCCGCGACACCGTCCGCCACCACGTGGCGATGTCCACCCACCCCGGCGCCGACAGCGACCCGCCGAAGTGCTGCACCGACAGCGCCGCGCACAGGTTCGCGAACCGCACCCGGTCCGCCAGCGGCCAGCCCGACAGCGTCCCGAGCACGAACCCGGCGCCGAACACGTCGCCCGCGCCGGTGGAGTCCAGCGGTGCGACGTTCAGCCCCGGCACGTCCACCACCTCCCCGGTGGCCGAGTCGACCGCCACCGCGCCACCGCCGCCCCGCGTCACCACCACCACGGGCACGTGCTCGGCCAACGCCATCGCCGCGCGCTCAGGCGTGTCGCACCGCGTGTACCGCTGGGCCTCGGCGTCGTTGGGCAGGAACACGTCGTACTGCTCCAGCCGCCGCAGCAGCTCGGGCGCCCACAGCTCGGTGCGGTCCCACCCGATGTCGGCGAACAGCAGCGCCCCCTGCTCCTTCGACTGCGCCACCCACCGCTCGTCCTCGGCGCCCACGTGCACGAAGCACGCCCGCGTCCGCGGCGGCGGGTTCAGGATCTCGTCGGCCGACACCGGCGGCCGGTGGCCGTGCGTCACCATCGACCGGTCGCGGTCCATCGCCATCGAGACGGTCACCGGCGAGTGCCAGCCGTAGTACCGGCGGCAGTAGGTGAGGTCGACGCCCTCCTGCTCGGCCAGGACCTCCCAGCAGAAGTCGCCGTAGACGTCCTCGCCGAACGCGGCGGACAGCGCGGTCCGCAGTTGCAGCCTGCTCAGCGCCACGGCGAGGTTGGCGATGCCGCCGGGGCACGAGCCGAGGCCTTCGGCCCAGACCTCGGTGCCCGGCGCGGGCGGCCGGGGCAGGCCGGTGAAGATGATGTCCAGGAACACCGTCCCGGACAGCAGCACGTCGAACGCCGCGGCGGGCGATGAAGCCGACGGGTCCGACGGCGGCACGAGCGGTGGCACGAGCGGAGGCGTGGCGGCCATGACCCAACGATGCCAGGCCGGGTCACCCGTCGACAGCCGCGAACATCTCGCGCATTCGGGCCAGCGCACGGTGCTGCGCGACGCGCACCGCTCCCGCGGTCGAGCCGACGGCCGCCGCCGTCTCCTCCGCCGACAGCCCCACCGCGACCCTGAGCACCAGGATCTCGCGCTGCCGTTCCGGCAGCCTCTGCAGCAGCTGCGCGACGTGGCCGATCAGCTCGCCGGTCACGGCCCGCTGCTCCGGGCCGGCCTCCAGGGTCGGCGTGTCCGGCAGCTCGGGCACGACCTCGGCCCGGCTGCGCACCGCACGTCTTCGCGCGTCGGCCACCTTGTGCGCGGCGATCCCGTACACGAAGGCCAGGAACGAGCCCGGCTCGTAGCGGTACGTGCCCAGCGCCGACACCACGGCCAGGCAGACCTCCTGGGCGATGTCCTCGGCCGAGACGAGCGTGCGCTCCCTCGACCCGACCCTGGCCCGGCAGTAGCGCAGCACCAGCGGCTGGATGCGCGCCAGGAGCTGGGCGATCGAGCGCGGCTCCCCGAGCAGCGCCTCGTCGACCAGTTCGGACAGCTCGGCCTCCGCCAGCCACTGGGCGGTCACCTGTCGCGGCCCCTCGCCGACGACCAGCCTGACCTCGGGACGACCGGGCACGTCAGCGGCGTAGCGGACCGCGCCGACCCCCACCTCGACGTCGGCCCGCACGGACGTTCGCTGCACCATCCGGCGACCTCCTCACCCATTGTCGGACCTCCGGCCATCCCGGCTCACTGATGAGGAGCACGCAGCGGGGCTCCTGATACGGCACAGGCCAAAGCCGACCACGATCCGACGCAGCGTGGTCGTGGCGGCACCCGACCGTGACGGCGGACGAGCCGTTCGGCCCAGTGACAGGGGTCCGCTACTTCACCGCGGCGAACTGGCGGACACCCAAGTAGCCCACCCGGAAGCCCGCTTCGGAGTAGGCCAGGTAGAACTCCCACATCCGCCGGAACGTGTCGTCGAAGCCGAGCGAGGCGACGTCGGCCCACCGGGACAGGAACCGCTCCCGCCACCGGCGCAGGGTCTCGGCGTAGTCGTGGCCGAACTCGCGGCTGTCGACCACCCTCATCGCGGTGTGCGCGCGCACGTTGTCCTCGATCGCCCGGACGGACGGGATCAGGCCGCCGGGGAAGATGTACTTGTGCATCCAGGTGTAGCTGGACGCGCTCGCGAGCATCCGGTCGTGCGGCATGGTGATGGACTGGAGCCCGAACCGGCCGCCGGGCGCCAGCGCCCGGTCGACCGCGGCGAAGTAGGCGGGCCAGTACTCCGCGCCGACGGCCTCGATCATCTCGACCGACACCACGGCGTCGTACCGGCCGCGCTCCTCCCGGTAGTCGCGCAGGTGGACGGTGACGCGGTCGCCGACACCGGCCTCCTCCGCCCGCCGCACGGC
Source organism: Actinosynnema sp. NPDC023794 (assembly GCF_040639675.1). NCBI lineage: Bacteria > Bacillati > Actinomycetota > Actinomycetes > Pseudonocardiales > Pseudonocardiaceae > Actinosynnema > Actinosynnema sp. NPDC023794. The sequence goes on from NZ_JBFAFR010000007.1 coordinate 298,445, forward strand.
CAGCGCGCGTTGCTCGGCGGAGAGGGTCAGGGAGGTCACGGTCGCGCCGCGGTGGGCGGCCCGGACGGCCAACGCGCCCCAGCCCGTGCCGATCTCCAGCACCCGGCTGCCCGCGCGCACGCCCGCGTAGTCCAGCACGCCGTCGATCTTGCGCAGCTGGGCGTCGGACAGCGAGCCGCCGGAGCCGTCGAACCAGGCCGACGAGTAGGTCATCGTGTCGTCCAGGAACACCTGGAACAGGTCGTTGGACAGGTCGTAGTGCCGGTGGACGTTCTGCCGCGCGTTGACCACGTCGTTGCCGTCGGAGGCGGGGTGGCGGCGTTCGACCCAGCGGCGCAGCGGCTGCAGCACCGGCGGGACCAGGGTGGTCAGCTTCGCCGCGAACGCGGTCAGCAGCTCGGCGAGCGCGGTGGACGTCCAGTCGCCGACCATGTACGCCTCGCCGAACCCGATCTTGACGTCCACGCCGAGCCGGCGGAAGAACGCCTCGGGCCGGTGCACGCGCATGTCGGGCGCGCCCGGACCGCCCGCCCCGAGCACGTGCCCGCCGGGCAGGACCACGCGCACCGGCAACGCGCGCACGGCGCGGCGGAACAGGGACTCGGCGATCCGGGCCCGCACGACGGACCGGGGCGGGCTCCACAGGCCGGGCCAGACGCCCTGGCCGGGGCGGGGCAGGTCGACGGGACGACGGCGGGTTCCGGGCATCATCGGCCACTCCTGGGACTGCCGGCGCGCGGTGCCCACAACGCCGTGGATCCCCAGCGGCCGTCGGACGGGTCGTGGCGCCGGCTCACGCGTCGCCGGCGCCCTTTCATGGTGGCACCGCCGATGGCGCGGGCAAGTCGATGCCGAAGCGGCGGCCCGCCGCGACTTCGGCCTGCCACCGCGCGCGAGAATGCGCCCCGGAACACGTGGACCGGTCGAGGGATGGGACTGAAGATCACCGTGATCGAACAGCTGAGCGTGCGGACCGACGAAGGCGACTTCGACGCGATCGCGGCGGGCCCCGAGGACGGCCGGCCGGTGTTGCTGCTGCACGGCTTCCCGGAGGCCGCCGTCGAGTGGGAGCACCAGGTGGCGGTGCTCGGCCGCGAGGGTTTCCGCGCGGTGGCGTTCGACCAGCGCGGCTACTCCCCCGGCGTGCGGCCCGAGCGCGCGACCGAGTACGGCGTCGACGCGCTGGTCGGCGACGTGCTGGCGGTGGCGGACTCGTTCGGCTGGTCGGTGTTCGACCTGGTCGGCCACGACTGGGGCGGCGCGGTGGCGTGGTGGACCGCGGCCGAGCACCCCGAACGGCTGCGGAAGCTGGCGGTGGTGTCCACGCCGCACCCCGGCGCGTTCGCCGAGGCCCTGCGCACCGACGAGGACCAGCACCTGCGGTCCGGGTACATGACGGACTGGCGCAGCAGCGACACCGAGCGGCGGATGCTGGCCGACGACGGCGCGGCGCTGCGGCAGATGTTCGAGTGGCGGGTGCCGCCGAGCCGGGTGGCCGAGTACGTGCGGCGGCTGTCCGAGCCGGGCGCGCTGACGGCCGCGCTGAACTGGTACCGCGCCGGCCGTCCGGGCAAGGCCGGGAAGGTGTCCGTGCCCACGATGTACGTGTGGAGCACGGAGGACGTGGCGTTCGGGTCGACGGCGGCGTTGAGCACCGGCGACTGGGTCACCGGCCCGTACCGGTTCGAGATGCTGGAGGACGTGTCGCACTGGGTGCCGGAGGAGGCGCCGGAGGCGTTGACGGCACTCCTTTTGGAGCATCTCTCGTCCTGATTGAACCGCTGCCGCGGTGCCGCACGTGTTCTCGCGTATGACGGAGTTGACCTACTCGGAGCGCAGGGTCGCGACCCTCGCCGCGTGTGGCCACAGCAACCGGGCGATCGCGCTGCGGTTGCACATCACCGTGAGCACGGTGGAACAGCACCTGACCAGGGTCTACCGCAAGCTGGCGGTGGCCAGCCGGGCGGAGTTGAGGGGGCACCAGGCCCTAGTGTGACCGCATGCCGGTCGCGGGGTTGCTGCTCGCCGCGGGCGCCGGGCGGCGGTTCGGCGGGCCCAAGGCGCTGGTGTCGCACGGCGGCGTGCTGTGGGTCGACCGGGCCGCCGCGGTGCTGCGGGACGCCGGGTGCGCGCCGGTCGTCGTGGTGCTCGGCGCCTCGGCGTCGTCGGTGCGCGCGCGGGCGGCGCTGGACGGCTGCGTCGTGGTGGACAACCCCGACTGGGCCACCGGCATGGGCTCGTCGCTGCGCGCCGGGCTGGCCGCGCTGACCGGTGCGGTCGTGGACGCGGTGGTCGTGCTGCCGGTGGACACGCCCGGCGTCACGGCGGCGGCGGTCGAGCGCCTGCGGGCGTTGGCGTCGCCGGCGGCGCTGGCGCGTGCCTCGTACGACGGCGCGCCCGGCCACCCCGTGCTGATCGGCTCGGAGCACTGGGCGGGGGTGGCCGCCTCGGCGGTCGGTGACGCGGGCGCGCGGGACTACCTGCGGGCGCGCGGTGCGCTGGACGTGCCGTGCGGCGACGTGGCGGACGGCGACGACGTGGATCACCCGCGGGACCTGCCCCGGTGAGGCGCGTGTGGTGCCGAGGTGCTCACGCCGACGTCGGGCGTTGCTCCTCGGCGTCCGGCTGCACGACGGGCAGCGGGCCGGAGATGATGCGCGGCATCGGCACGTCCAGCGGCGGCTGGGTGTCCGCGGTCCACCGGTCCGGCCCGTCCCCGTGGCCGGCGAGCAGGGCGCGTGCCTCCGCGGTCGCCTGCTGCACGATCTCGCGGGCCCGCTGCTCGGCCTCGGCGAGCCGCCGCTGCGTCTCCTGCTCGGTCTCGTCGAGCAGCACGGCCTGCTGCCGCGCCACCTCCTCGGCCCGCTTGAGCATCTGCTCGCTGCGCTCCCGCGCGTCGGTCTCGAAGGCGTCCGCCTTCTGCCTGGCCACGTGCATCAGGTAGCGGATGCAGCCGGACACGGCGTTGTCCTTCGCGTAACCCGCGTGCAGCACCCGGTACTCGCCGAGCTCGCTGCGCGCGTCCTCCAGCTCCCGCATCAGGTCGTCGGCGGTGGCCACGGCGCCGTCCCGGTCCGTCCGCAGCACCTCCAGCTCCTCCCGCAGGCGGGCCAGCTCCCACCGCGTGCGGATCAGCTCCTCGTCCACTTGTCGCCGGTCGTAGCCGCGCCACCGCACGGGGAAGGGCGTGCCCTGGGACTTGTCGATGTGCATGGCTGCCGCCGTTCCGGACGACTCAGCCCCGGGCCAGCGCCACGAGGTCGTCCATGGTGCCGTTGAACAGGTTCTGGTCGATCGGGGTCGACGTGTGCTGCCAGATCGTGTGCGCCGACCAGCGGTGCGGCAGCGGGCCCACGCTCTCGGCGTAGCGGGCCACCCACACCGGGTTCGTCGCGGTGAAGTCACCGAGGCGGCCCGTGCACAGGTCCCACCACGTGGTGGACGTGTAGATCATCGGCCAGCGGCCGGTGCGGAAGTGGTAGGTCTCGCTGAACTGGCGCATCCACCCGACCATCGCCTCGGGCGCGAGGCCGTAGCACTTGTCGTCGCCGTACGGGTTGTACTCGACGTCGAGGGCGCCGGGCAGCGTGCTGCCGTCGGCGACCCAGCCGCCGCCGTGGTCGACGAAGTAGTTCGCCTGCGCCGCGCCGTCGGACTTGTCGGGCAGCGCGAAGTGGTACGCGCCGCGGACCATGCCCACCTGGTGCGAGCCGCCGTACTGCTGGCCGTACTTCGGGTTGACGTAACCGGTGCCCTCGGTGGCCTTGACGTAGGCGAACCGCATCCCCTGGCCCCACCAGTGCGGCCAGTCGACGTCGCCCTGGTGGCTGCTCACGTCCATGCCGGGGACCGTCGGGCCGGTGAGCACGAGCTCGTCCGCGTCGACCGGGTTCGCGGCCTCGTGCTTGGCGATCTGCGAGCCCGCGGCGTGGTCGGCGGACCCCTCGGTGCGCGGCTCGGCCCCCGTGGCCGGCACGTGCAGGGCGGCGAGGCAGAGGAGCACCACCGCCGACGCGGTCGTGCGGGACGGCCACTCGTGGGATCGCGCCGGCATTGGACTTCCTCCCCGTCACCCCGCCTCGGCGGAGCCGTGCTCGACTGGGCGACTCGCGGCGGCTCGGCGCCGACTCGCGGCCGTGGTTTTCTGCTCGAACGGCTACCACCACTCGTGCCAGGACAACCTGAAGATGTTGTTTCCACCTGAACGAATGACAGAAGCCGTCTTTCGCGGCACGCCGCGTGATCAATTGGTGTGCGTGGGTGACGATCAATTCCTCGACCGCTGGGGAAAGCCGGCATGAAGTGCCACTTCCGAGGGCACTCACCCGGTGAGCGCGACGCACGGAAGGTGAGAACCATGACCTCGACCCCAGTGGATTGGGAGCCGTTCATCGAGTCACTGCACGAGGCGGCCGGCCTGTGGGACCGCGGCCTCGCGGTCCGGGCCAGTCGGCAGCAGGTCGACGAGGACGTCGACGCGGACCCGCCGCGGGTCGTGCCGATCACCGAGGCCGAGGCGGAACGGCTGATGAGGGCCGTGGCGTTCCTCGCGCGGCGGCTGAGCGTGGCCGCCGAGTGCGTCGTCTACGTGACCGCCGAGTCGAGGCTGGAGCCCGCCGAGGGCGATCCCGGGGCACAGGCCGACGCGTTGTCGCTGACCGCGCTGCACGCCGCCGCGATGCGGCACGCGGCCGACCTCGCCAGCGCCGCCTTCACCCGTACCGACGTCCACCCCGACGCCGCGTAGCACAACCCTGAGTAGAAACGTCCACGAACGGGTGAACAATGCCGGGTTAAACGTCGGACCGCCATTGTCCGTACGTTGCGGTGAACCCGACTCGACGGCGTTTCCGCCGCCCGTCCGAGCGTAACTCCCCAGTCATGCGCACCGCGTCCCTCGCGAAACTCATCGGCCTCTGCCTGGTGGCCGGGTTGCTGCTCGCCGGGATGGCGATCCCGGTCGTCGGCGCCGTCGGTCTGGTGTCCAACCGGATGAGCGACCACGTCGCGGCCACCACGGTCGACATGCTGGACTCGCCGCCTCCGTTGATGACGACGATCACGGACAAGGACGGCGTCCCGTTCGCCTACCTCTACGACCAGTACCGCGTGCTCACGCCGCCGGACAAGATCGCGCAGGTGATGAAGGACGCGCTGGTGTCCGCCGAGGACCGCCGGTTCTACGAGCACCACGGCGTCGACTGGCTGGCCACGCTGCGCGCCGCGCTGCGCAACCAGTCCGAGGGCAGCACCACGCAGGGCGCGTCCACGATCACGCAGCAGTACGTCAAGAACCACCTCGTGCACGTGCTGGAGCGGGAGGACGTCAGCGGGCAGAAGAAGGCGCAGGAGCAGACGATCGCCCGCAAGCTGCGCGAGGCGCGCATCGCGGTGCACGTGGAGTCCCAGCTCAGCAAGGACGAGATCCTGTCGCGGTACCTGGACGTGGTCCCGTTCGGCGGCACGATCTACGGGATCGCGGCGGCGTCCCAGGCGTACTTCAACACCACGCCGGACGTGTTGACCGTGCCGCAGGCGGCGATGCTCGCCGGGATGGTGAACAGCCCGACGTTCCTCGACCCGGAGGCCCGGCCGGACAAGGCGGTCGAGCGGCGGAACATGGTCATCGACCTGATGGTGGAGAACGCCAAGCTGTCGCACGAGCAGGCCGAGGTGCACAAGCGCGCGCCGCTGGGCCTGGCCACGCCGGTCCGTCCACTGTCGACCGGGTGCGTCGGGTCCGGGGTGGAGTTCGGGTTCTACTGCTCGTTCGTGGTCAACCACCTGACCCGCAACGGCTATTCGTTGAACGAGTTGAAGGTCGGCGGCTACACGATCCAGACCACTCTGGACCGCGACCTCACGCGGCAGGCCAAGCAGGCGGCCGAGGCGCAGGTGCCGAAGACGACGGAGGGCATCGCGAACACGGCGGCGGTCGTGCGGCCGGGCAAGGAGCGGCACCAGGTGGTGGCGCTGGCGGCCAACCGGGACTACGGGCTGCACAAGGACCAGTTCCAGACGCAGTTCGACCTGCCGAGCGCGGTGGAGAACAAGTTCGGCGCGGGGTCGGTGTACAAGGTGTTCACGGCCGCGGCGGCGTTGGAGAAGGGCGGGCTCGGGATCGAGAGCATCGTCGAGTCGCCCGGTTCGCACAGCTCGCGCGTGTTCCGCGGTGGCGCGCCGGGGTGTCCGGGCACCGGCGAGCCGTTCACGTACTGGTACTGCCTGCGCAACCACGACGGCAGCTACCCGCCCCGGATGCCGTTGAAGGAGGCGTTGGCGACCTCGCCGAACACGGCGTTCGTGATCCTGGAGGAGCGGGTCGGGTTGGACGCGGTGGTCGACATGGCGTACCGGCTGGGGATGCGGGACACGTTGATGACGAACATCGCGGGCGTGCCGCCGGACCCGAAGTCGAAGCAGAAGGAGCTGCGGGTGACGCAGGCGGACTTCTACAAGAAGGCCGGGAACGCGTCGTTCACGCTCGGCCCGGCGCCGGTCAGCACGCTGGAACTGGCGAACGTCGCGGCGACCCTGATGTCGGGCGGCGTGTGGTGCCCGCCGACCCCGATCATGAAGATCACCGACCGGCACGGCAAGGACGCGGGGTACGCCGACCAGCCGTGCGAGCAGGCCGTGGAGGAACCGTTGGCGAACGCGCTGGCGGTGGGGCTGAGCGAGGACGACCAGGGTCGCGGCACGGCCGCCGCGGCGGCGAAGGAGTTCGGGTGGACCCGACCGGCGCTCGGGAAGACCGGGACGACGGAGGAGTACAAGTCCGCGGCGTTCCTGGGTGCGACGGCCGACTACGCCGGGGCGGTGCAGGTGTTCAACGACAGCACGTCGCCACGCGGCATCTGCGTGAAGGCCGGGCCGCCCCGTTTGTGCGGTGAGGGTGACATCTACGGCGGCACCCTGCCCGCGAAGACGTGGTTCGACTTCATGACCAAGGCCCACGCCACCCTGCCGGAGAAACCCCTGCCCCCAGTGGAACCGCGCTACCTTCGCCCCTGACGCGGAGCCGCCCACGCCATCGCCACCCGCCCCAGCCACCCGCCCCAGCCACCCGCCCCAGCCACCCGCCCCAGCCACCCGCCGTCACTCTATCGGGGTGATCATCGCCCGATAATGTACGGAAACACTGTTACCGCACCTCGGTTGATATGACCGAGCGCCGAACCACCCCACCCCCCACCGCCACCACCCGGACCCCACCCCGGAAGCCCGCCTGCACCGCCAGTCCCACGAACAACGCCCACGGCTCCCGAGCCGGCCCCAGCAACGGCGACGCCACCCCGTACCCGACGAACATCGCCGGCACGACCCGCCTGCTGCCCCACCGCGCCACCCACTGGCCGACGAGCAGCATCTCGACTACGAGAACCCACTGGTGCGCCGAGCGACGTCAAACCCCACGTCGTCGCTCAGCTCCGCAGCGGCACGGCACGGGCACCCCAGCGTCAGCGTCAGCGTCAGCGTCAGCGTCAGCGTCAGACGAGCCTCACCTCCACCCCGGCCTCGCGAATCCGACTCACCTCCTCCTCCGGCGCGTCGGAGTCGGTGACCAGCACGTCGATCTCGTCCACCGGGCACACCCGCCCGAACGCGGTGCGCCCGAACTTCGAGCTGTCGATCGCCGCGATCACCCGCGCCGACGCCTCGACCGCCGCCTTCTTCACCGCACCCTCGGCCAGGTCGTGCGCCGACACACCGTTGCGCGCGCTCAGCCCACAGCTGCCGAGCACCATCGTGTCGAACCGCATCACCTCGAACGCGTGCTCGGTCAACGGCCCGACGAACGCCAGCTCACCGGGCCGGATGTCGCCACCCGGCAGCACCATCCGCACCTGCTCCGCACCCCGCAGCTCGTCCGCCGAGTGCAACGACAGCGGCAGCACGGTCAGCCGCCGGTCGATCAGCCGCCGTGCCACCTCCACCGTGGTGCTGCCGCCGTCGAGCACCACGGTCTCGCCGTCGTCCAGCAGACCGGCGACCGCGCCACCGATCCGCCGCTTCGCCTCCAACCGGTGCCGCGACCGTGCCGCATAAGGCGTCTCCTCCCCCGTCAACATGCTCACCGCCGCACCGCGCACGCGCCGGAGCAGCCCTTCCCGCTCCAGCACGTCGAGGTCGCGCCGCACCGTCATCTCCGACGTGCCCACCAGTTCCGCCAGGATGCCGACGGACACCCGCTCGCCGCCCTGCAAGCGGTGGAGGATCTTCTCGTGACGCCAGGACACGTCCATGACGTTCATTTGAACACCGGGAATGTTCGGTGGTCAACACCCTGGCGGGTGATGGGACGATCCGGTAGGACTTGGCACCGGTGCCGTTTGGTATAGACCACTGGAGGATCGCATGACGACCGAGCCCGTGACCGACACCGACTACGGCGACGTCGTGCGCACCCACCTCACCAGGGTGGAGCAGCAGAACGCGGCGGCCTTGGACGACGTGGCCGAACTGGTGCTGGCGAGCGTCCGCGCGGACGGCATGGTGCTCACGGCGGGCGCGGGCCACTCCCTCGCCGCCGTCGCCGAGACGTTCTACCGCGCGGGCGGCCTCGCCTGCGTCCGCCCGATCTACCACCCCGAACTGCTGCCCATGCACGGCGCGGTGAGCAGCACGTCCGCCGAACGCCGCTCCGGCCTCGCCGCCGAGGTGCTGCGCGAAGCCGGCCTGGCCGCGCACGACGTGCTGTTCGTCTTCTCCACCTCCGGCGTGAACCCCTACCCGGTGGAACTGGCCGTGCTCGCGGCGGACGCCGGCTGCCCCGTGGTCGCGGTGACGTCGGTCGCGGCGAGCGCGCTCGCACCGCGCCGCGCGGGCACCACGCTCGCCGAGAACGCCACCGTGGTGCTCGACAACATGGTGCCGCCCGGCGACGCGACCTACCCCCTCGCGAACCCCGTCACCGCCGCCGTGTCCACGATCGCGACCGCGTTCCTGTGGAACCTGCTGATGGTGCGCCTGTTCGACAAGGCCGCCGAGGCGGGCGTGCCGCTGCCCCTGTGGCGCAGCGCGAACGTCGAGGGCGGCGACGCGGCCAACGCCGACCTGCTGCGCAAGTACCAGACGCGGGTGCCTCAGCTGGGCTGAGTCGGCTTTCACGAATTCTCCACACGTCCGAGTTAATCTCCGGACGCCAAGGGGGGAATTCGTGAACAAGAGGACGAAGCGCTGGGTGTTGGCAGGTGGGGGCGCCGCGGCGGTCACGGCGATCGTCGCGGGCGTGCTGGTGCTGTGGTCGGGCGACGAGCCCGCGGCCAGGGAGAAACCCGAAGGGGTGACTCCGGGCGTCGTCGCCCAGCAGTTCTTCACCGCGATGACGTCCGGCCAGGCGGGACAGGCGGCGGCGGTCACCGACGCGGCGGACGCGGCCGGCGCGGTGATCGCCCGCACCCAGCAGGGCATGCCGGGCGCGTCGTTCCAGGCGCAGCTCGGCCGGCTGCCGCAGGTCGCCGACGGCGTCACGACGGCCGAGGTGGACGCGAACGTCACGTGGACGTTGCCGGGCGGCGTGCCGCTCAAGTACGTGACCAAGGTCGAGCTGCGGCTGGTGGACGACCGGTGGCGCGTGCACTGGTCGCCGTCCGTGCTGCACCCGCAGCTCGCCGAGGGCCAGAGCCTGGCCTACACCACGACGCCCGCGGACGGCGAGCTGTTCGACCGCACGGGTCGGCCGGTGCCGCCGGACTTCGCGCCGGTGGTGATGAACTCGGTGCGCCAGGCCGTCGGCACGTTGAAGGGCACGCCGGGGTGGCAGGTCGCCGTCGTGGACGCGGCCGGCACGGCGGTCGCCGTGCTGCAGGAGCAGAAGGCGCAGGCCGCGCGGTCGATGACGGTCACGCTGGACCCGAAGACGCAGGCAGCCGCGCAGGCCGCGGTCGACCAGGTGGGCGGACTGCAGGCGATGCTGGTGGCGGTCCAGCCGTCGACCGGCGAGATCCTGGCGGTGGCGCAGAACGCGGCCACCGGGAACGACCCGCTCGCGCTCTACGGCCGCTACGAGCCGGGGTCGACGTTCAAGGTCGTCACGGCGACGGCGGCGATGACCGGTGGCCTGGCGACGGCCGACACGCCGGTGGCGTGCCCGGGCAAGGCGACCATCGGCACCCGGCAGATCACCAACGACGACTCGTTCGAGCTGGGCACGGTGCCGTTGCACCGGGCGTTCGCGGCGTCGTGCAACACCAGCTTCAGCCAGCTCGCGGCGAGCATGCCCGCGACGGCGCTGCCCCAGGCCGCCGCGTACTTCGGGCTGGCGTCGGACTTCACGGTCGCGGGCATCACCACGAACACCGGCAAGATCCCGCCCGCCGAGTCCGTGCCGGCCAGGGTGGAGGCGGGCATCGGCCAGGGCGAGACGCAGGCGACGCCGTTCGGCATGGCGCTGGTCGCGGCCACGGTCGCCAACGGGCGCACGCCCGTGCCGCAGCTGATCCGGGAGATCCCGACCGAGGGCCAGGCGCCGGCGGCGTTGCCCGGTGGGGTGGCGGGCGCGTTGCGTTCGATGATGGGCGAGGTCGTCACCAGCGGCACGGCGCGCGAACTGGCCGGCTACGGGGCCGTGCGCGGCAAGACCGGCACCGCCCAGTTCGGTGACGGCACGCGGTCGCACGGCTGGTTCATCGGGTACCGGGGCGACCTGGCGTTCGCCGTGCTGGTGGTGAACGGCGGCTCGTCCAAGGTCGCGGTGGCAGCCACCGGCACGTTCCTCGGCGGGCTCTAGAGGCACATTCCGGGCGGCGCGTGGTCACGACGCGTGCCGGGGCGGCGCGTGGTCACGACGCGTGCCGGGGCGGCGCGTGGTCACGGCGTCGCCTGGTCAGACGGCGGTCTCCAGGTCCGCGGCAGGCGCTTCGTCGAACTGCGTGCGGTACAGCTCGGCGTAGCGCCCCTCGGCCGCCAGGAGTTCGGCGTGCGTGCCGCGTTCCACCACGCGCCCGGCCTCCACGACCAGGATCTGGTCGGCCGCGCGGATCGTCGACAGCCGGTGCGCGATCACCACCGCCGTCCGGCCGCGCAACGCCTCGGTCAGCGCGACCTGCACAGCGGCCTCCGACTCGGAGTCCAGGTGCGCGGTCGCCTCGTCCAGGATGACCACGCGTGGCCGGGCCAGCAGCAGCCGGGCGATGGTGAGCCGCTGCCGTTCGCCGCCGGAGAGCCGGTAGCCGCGCTCGCCGACCACGGTGTCGAGGCCGTCGGGCAGTGATTCGACGAGGTGGTCCAGGCGCGCGCGGCGCAACGCGTCCCACAGCTCGTCCTCGGTCGCCTCCGGTCGCGGGTAGGCCAGGTTCGCGCGGATCGTGTCGTGGAACAGGTGACCGTCCTGGGTGACGACGCCGACGGTCTTGCGGATCGAGTCGAACGCCAGCTCGCGCACGTCCACACCGGACAGCCGGACCGCGCCCGAGTCGGTGTCGTAGAGCCGCGGGAGGAGTGAGGCGATGGTCGACTTGCCCGCGCCGGACGACCCGACGAGCGCCACGAGCTGACCGGGCTCGGCGCGGAAGCTGATGCCGTGCAACACCTCCTCACCGCCGCGTGTGTCCAATGTGGCCACTGATTCCAATGAGGCCAGTGAGACCTTGTCCGCCGCCGGGTAGGCGAACCGGACGTCGTCGAACTCGACGGACACCGGACCCTCTGGCACGCGGCGCGGTTGGTCCGGTTCGGCGATCATCGGCTTGAGGTCGAGGACTTCGAAGACGCGTTCGAACGACACGAGTGCGGTCATCACGTCGACCCGCGCGTTGGCGAGGGCGGTGAGCGGCGAGTAGAGGCGGGTCAGCAGGAGCGCGAGCGAGACGACGGTGCCCGCGGCCAGGTCGCCGGTCAGCGCGAGGTAGCCGCCGAGGCCGTAGACCAGGGCTTGGGCGAGGGCGGAGACCAGGGTCAGGCCGGTCATGAACCAGCGGGTCGCCATCGCCGTGCGGACGCCGATGTCGCGGACGCGCGCGGCCCGTTCGCCGAACTCGGCGCTCTCGGCCTCCGGTCGGCCGAACAGCTTCACCAGCGTCGCGCCCGGTGCGGAGAACCGCTCGGTCATCTGGGTGGTCATGCCCGCGTTCAGGGTCGAGGCTTCGCGTTGGAGGTCCGCCATCCGGTAGCCCATGCGCCGTGCGGGGATCACGAAGACGGGCAGCAGCACGAGGGCGAGCGCGGTCACCTGCCACGAAAGGGTGAACATCACGCCTAGGGAGAGCCCCAGTTGGATGACGTTGGTGACGACGCCGGAGAGCGTCGAGGTGAACGCCCGCTGCGCGCCGATCACGTCGTTGTTCAGCCGGCTGACCAACGCGCCGGTGCGCGTTCGGGTGAAGAACGCGATGGGCATGCGCTGCACGTGCTCGTACACGGCTCGCCGCAGGTCGTGGATGAGGCCTTCCCCGATCCGCGCCGACTGCCACCGCTCGACCAGCCCGAGTCCCGCGTCCACCACCGCGATGACGGCGATCACCACGGCCAACCAGACGACGACGGACACGTCCCGACCGCCGACGATGGCGTCCACCACGCGTCCCGCCAACACCGGCGTGCTGACCGCGAGCACCGCCGACACGACCGTGAGCAGCAGGAACACGACCAACTTCGCCCGGTGCGGCCCGGCGAACCCCAACACCCGCCGAAACGTCCCGCGCCGCACCGCCGTCGGCGCGTCCGACGCCCGCATCGCGCTGCGCATCAAACCCCAGGATCCGTCCACGACAGACGGTAACGCCCCCAGCCCGCTCGACGTTCCCGTTCGGGCGGGGCGACTCACGTCGGGGAAGCGTTTGCGACCCAGGCGGGGCCGCGGAGTCCGTCATGACGGGGGCGGTGCAACGAGGGCCCGGCACACGCTCCGGCTGCGGCCGGGCGCGGCTGGGCACCGGCGAGGCTGGGCACCGGCGAGGCTGGGCACCGGCAAGGCTGGCAGCGGGCCGGAGTGTGGCAGCGAGGGCTGCGGCGTGCAGCGTGGCAGCGGTGGTGGGGTGGCGGCGGTGGTGGTGGCGAGGCGGGGTGTGGCAGCGAGGCGGGCTGGTTCGGGGCTCGGTCATATCAACCGATGTACGAGAACAGTGTTTCCGTACATTTTCGGCCCGATCTCACCCGATCGTGTTCGGCCTCGCGTCAGCCCTGGCCGCCGATCAGGGCGGTCAGTTCGGCGAGTCGGCGCAGCTGCGCCTCACGCTCGGCCCGCAACTGCTCCTCCTCCGACGCACCGTCCGCCGCCGACGCCAGCAGCGCCAACGCCTCCCGCACGGCACCGGGCATCGGCTGCAGCACCTGGCCGACCAACGCGTCGACCGCACCGTCCAACCCGTCCACGGGCACGACGGAGTTCGCGAGACCGATCCGCAACGCCTCCTCGGCGCCGACCCGCCGTCCCGTCAGGCAGATCTCGGCCGCGCGCGAGTACCCGACCAGGCGCACCAGGGGCAACGTGCCGCCGAGGTCGGGCACCAGGCCGAGCGACGTCTCGGCCATGCAGAACTTGACGTCGTCGGCGGCCACGCGGAAGTCGCACGCCAGGGCGAGCTGGAAGCCCGCGCCGATCGCGTGCCCGCGCACCGCGGCGATCGTCACCCGAGCCGGGTCGCGCAGCCAGCGGAAGCCCTCTTGGAACTCCGCGATCAACGCGGCGCCTGCTTCGGGTCCCCGTCGCGTGATCTCCGGCAGACCCGGTTCGCCCTCCACCGGGGCGCCCGTGAACATGCGCCGGTCGAGCCCGGCGGAGAAGGCACGACCGGAACCCCGGACGACCACGACGCGGACGTCCGGGCCCAGCTGTTCACCGATCGTCCGCAACGCCACCCAGGTCGACGGCGTCTGTGCGTTGAGCACGTCGGGACGGTCGAGCGTGATCGTCGCGCGCGATCCGTCCACGACGAGCCGCACGCCTCCGCGTTCCAGCAGGTCGGCGTCGATGGTGGTCGGTGCCGACATGCGCGAACCTCCGGGTTTCGTCAGACGCCGTCTCTCCCCGACGCCATGTGTTACCGGAGGGTAGCTTACTTCTTCTTCGTGCGGGTGGCGCCACCGCGACCGCGCAGCTGCACACCGGACTCGCTGAGAACCCGGTGCACGAAGCCGTAGGAGCGCCCGGTGGACTCGGCCAACGCCCGGATGCTCGCGCCCTTTTCGTACTTCTTCTTCAGGTCAGCGGCCAGCTTGTCCCGCGTGGCGCCGGTGATCCGGGCGCCCTTCTTCAGGTCAGCCACCTTGTCCCGCCTTCCGTAGACAGCAGGTCGGGCCTTCGAAAGCCCCTGTCGTCGCAATGATCGAACACGGAGACCAAGAACGCCAGGTGATCAAGCGAAATGATCTGCGAGCGGTCGTCTGATCACGCAGAGTCGATCAGTGCTCACGTTCGGGTGAGAGAGGCGAAACCCGTTGCCTCAGGCCAACTGCACGAGCTCCAGGTACTCCTGGGACCAGTGGTCCTCGGTGCCGTCGGGCAGCAGGATCACCCGCTCGGGCTCAAGGGCCTCCACCGCACCGGGGTCGTGCGTGACCAGGACGACCGCGCCCTCGTACCGCCGCAGCGCGTCGAGCACCTGCTCGCGGCTGGCCGGGTCGAGGTTGTTCGTCGGCTCGTCGAGCAGCAGCACGTTCGCCGCGCTCGACACCAGGCCGGCCAGCGCCAACCGGGTCTTCTCGCCGCCCGACAGCGTGCCGGCGGGCTGGTCGAGCTGCTCACCGCTGAACAGGAACGTGCCCAGCAGCGAACGCAGCTGCTGCTCCGGCGTGTCCGGCGCGGCGTGGCGGATGTTCTGCCACACCGTGGCCTCGTGGTCGAGCGTCTCGTGCTCCTGGGCGAAGTACCCGAGCTTGAGGCCGTGGCCGGCGATCACCTCGCCGCTGTCCGGGCGTTCCATCGAGCCGATCAGCCGCAGCAACGTGGTCTTGCCGGCGCCGTTCAGCCCGAGGATGACCACGCGTGAACCGCGGTCGATGGCCAGGTCGACGCCGCTGAAGACCTCCAGCGAGCCGTACGACTTGCTCAGGCCCTCCGCGGTCAACGGCGTCCTGCCGCACGTCGCCGGCTGCGGGAAGCGGATCTTCGCGACCTTGTCCGCCTGGCGGGTGTCGTCCAGGCCGGACAGGAGCTTCTCGGCACGGCGGGCCATGTTCTGCGCGGCGACCGCCTTGGTGGCCTTCGCGCGCATCTTGTCGGCCTGCGCCATGAGCGCGCCGGCCTTCTTCTCCGCGTTCGCGCGCTCACGCCGGCGACGCTTCTCGTCGGCGGCGCGCGCTTCGAGGTACTTCTTCCAGCCCATGTTGTAGATGTCGACCTCGCCGCGCGTCGCGTCGAGGAACCACACCTTGTTGACCACGTCGTCGAGCAGCTCGACGTCGTGGCTGATCACGACCAGGCCGCCCTCGTGCGACTTGAGGAACCCGCGCAGCCACGCGATCGAGTCGGCGTCGAGGTGGTTCGTCGGCTCGTCGATGAGCAGGATCGTGCTGGACTTCGTGCCGACACCGCCCTCGGAGGCGGCGAACAGGATGCGGGCCAGCTCGACGCGGCGGCGTTGACCGCCGGACAGCGTGCGCAGCGGCTGGGCGAGCACGCGGTCGGCCAGGCCGAGGTTGGCGCAGATGCGGGCGGCTTCGCTCTCGGCCGCGTACCCGCCGAGGGCGGCGAACCGCTCTTCGAGGCGGCCGTACTTGCGCACGGCGGCCTGCAGCTCGGCGTCGTCGACCAGCTCCGCCATCGTGGACTGCATCTTCTCCATGTCGCGGAGCAGCTGGTCCAGGCCGCGCGCGGACAGCACGCGGTCCTTCGCGATGACCGACAGGTCGCCCTCGCGCGGGTCCTGCGGCAGGTAGCCGAGCTCGCCGGCGCGGCGGATCTCGCCCGCGTACGGCTGGCCCTCGCCCGCGAGGACGCGCAGCGACGTGGTCTTGCCCGCGCCGTTGCGGCCGACGAGGCCGATGCGGTCGCCCGCCTGGACGCGAAGGGTGGCGTCGGACAGCAGGATGCGCGAGCCCGCGCGCAACTCGAGATCGGTTGCGGTGATCAAGTTCTACTCCGGGTGTGTGGTCATGCGAGGTCAACGGCGCGGCTGGCGCGGGACCTACTCGATCAGGATGACCACGAGCCCCAGTCTACGGGGTGGGCGCCACTGGATCAGCAGTGTGTGTCCACCGGCATACATTGCCCGGTATGACTTCGGACTTCACGGGCAGGGCGGCCCTGGTCACGGGCGCCAGTCGGGGTATCGGGCACGGCATCGCGCTGGAGCTGCTGTCGCGCGGCGCGTCGGTGGCGATCACGTCGCGCAAGGCGGAGGCGGTCACGGCGGCGGCCGAGTCGCTGGCGACCGCGGCGGGTGTGTCACCCGATCGCGTGCTGGCGGTGCCGGGGAACGCGGGCAACCCCGACGACCGCGCGCAGGCCGTCGAGTCGACCGTGGAGCGGTTCGGGCGGCTGGACGTGCTCGTGAACAACACCGGCATCAACCCCGTGTTCGGCGCTCTGATGGATGCGGACCTCGACGCGGTGCGGAAGATCTTCGACGTCAACGTGGTCGCCGCGCTCGGGTTCGTGCAGCTGGCGTGGAAGGCGTGGATGCAGGAGCACGGCGGCGCGGTGGTGAACATCGCGTCGGTGGGCGGGATCCGGTCGACGGGGGTGATCGGGGCGTACGGGGCGAGCAAGGCGGCGCTGATCCGGTTGACGGAGGAGCTGGCGTGGCAGCTGGGGCCGAAGGTGCGGGTGAACGCGGTCGCGCCGGCGGTGGTGAAGACCCGGTTCGCCGAGGCCCTGTACACGGGACGTGAGGAGGACGCGGCGGCCCGATACCCGATGAAGCGGCTCGGGACGCCGGAAGACGTCGCGCGGCTGGTCGCGTTCCTGGCTTCGGACGCCGCCGAGTGGATCACCGGGGAGACCGTGCGCGTGGACGGCGGGCTGCTCGCCACCGGCTCGTTGGCGTAGGGCGGCGGCACGGCGGGTCGACTGGTCGAAGGCGGACGACGGCGGGGCTCATGACGGACGAGCCCTGCCGTTGGTGTCGGCGGGTGGTGGGAGCAGCGCGTGGTGGGGTCGGCCGGCAACGGGGCGGCGGGTGGGGTGGGTCGACGACCGGGCGGCGCGTGGCGGGTGGGGTCGGGCGGTGGGTCGTGGGGATCGCGGTCAGCGGGTGGTTCGCAGGGGTTCGGTGCCGGTGGATTGGGCCGTGGTGCCGGGGCTCGTGGTTCTCGTGGTCGTGGACGTCGTTGTTGGGAACGTCGTCGTCCCGGTGGAGCTGGGGCTGGTCGTGGTGACGGTGGAGCCGGGTCTGGTCGAGGTGGTGTTGGGGGTCGTGGACGCCGGGAGCTCCGACGACGAGGCGCCGCCGTCCGTGGTCGTGGGGCTGGGCCGGGTCGGGCTGCTCGTGGTGGGGATCGGCGGGCCCGCCGGGCTGTTGTCGTCCTGGCTCGGGGGCTGGTTCAGGGCGAAGGCGACCACCACCGCGACCACGGCGGTGCCGGTGCCGGTCGCGGCCACGGCGTAGGTGCGCCGACGGCGTTTGACGGCGGTGCCGCGGTGGACGATGTCCACTGCCCCGAACGTGCGTGGCTGCGGCTTGATGTTCAGTTGTTCGAACGTCTTCCTCAGCTCGTCCTCAAGCACCGCGCGACACCTCCTGCCACAACTCGCCGAACTCCGGTCCCAGCCTCTGCCTCAACGCCTTGAGGCCGCGGCTCGTGTTGCTCTTCACCGTGCCCACCGAGCAACCGAGGGCCGCGGCCGT
This sequence comes from Actinosynnema sp. NPDC023794, assembly GCF_040639675.1. NCBI lineage: Bacteria > Bacillati > Actinomycetota > Actinomycetes > Pseudonocardiales > Pseudonocardiaceae > Actinosynnema > Actinosynnema sp. NPDC023794. The sequence goes on from NZ_JBFAFR010000007.1 coordinate 316,174, forward strand.
CTCCTCCACCCCCATGTCGTGCCAGTACCGCAGCACGAGCGTCGCCCGCTGCTTCGCGGGCACGGCGCTCAACGCCTGCCACACCACCAGCCGGTCCTCGCTCAACTCCCCCGCCTCCGGCACCTCCGGCATCGCGTCGGTGAGCTTCTCCCGTTTCCACCGCACCCGGCGGCGCTCGGCCAGGAACGTGCGCACCACGATCTGCCGGAGGTAGCCGTCCAGCCCGTCGCGCTGCACCAGCTTCGGCCCGGCCAGGTAGAGCTTGAGGAACGCGGACTGCACCACGTCTTCGGCCTCGTGGTGGTTGCCGCACAACAAGAACGCGGTGAAGCGCATCGAGTCGGCACACCGGTCGAAGTAGTGGGTGAACTCCGCGTCCCAGCTCACGCCGTCAGCGCCTCGTGGTGGCCGTCGAGGTCGGCAGCGGCGTCGGCTGCGGCGGCCTCGTCGTCGTGGTCGTCACCGGGAACGACGCGCCCGGCGACGTGGTCACCACGGTCGTGGTCACCGGCGGCTGGGACGAGGTCGGTTCCGGGCGCAGGGTGGTCGTCGTCGGCCACGGCCCCGGGCTGGTGCTGATCGGCGGCTGGGTGACCGTCGACTGCGGCGTGGTCTCGATCGGCGGGGTCGACGTCGGCGAGGTCGCGATCGGAGACGTGCTGACCGAGGTGGCGGGGGGCTTGGTCGTGGTCGACGCGGGCGCTTCGTCGCCACCGCCGGACGCCAGCGCGGTCCCGGCCACGGCGATACCGCCGAGCACGACGGCCCCTGCCGCCAGCACGAGTCGTTTGCGCAGCAAGACTGCTCCTCGGGTTCGTGAGGCCACCGCGGTTCGGCGCCCCCTCACCCTTATCAATGCGGTCGGGTGCGGCCGGGGTTGTCACGAGTTCTCGGGACTTTCCCGGACCACGACCTCCACCGCCCGCGCCCGCGCGGCGGCCTCGTCCAGCACCGCCCGCCGAGGCTCCGGCACGTCCAACACGCGCGGCGACGCCAACGCGAACACCTGGCCCAGCCGAGGGTCACCCCGCAGGGTGTCCAACGCCTGACGGTCACCACCGAGCACGACCGCGTCCAGCTCACCGAGCCGAGGCGCCAACACCCTCACCGCATCGTCCGCCGCCGCCTGGAGCGCGACCCGCGCCTGTCCCTCCCGACGCCGCGCGAACCGCTGCTGCGACCACCCGCCCGCCTTGTTGCGCCCGTGCACCTGACGGCTGTCCGTGGTCGACACCACCACGACGCCGTCCTGAGCCACCCCGATGCTGTGCCCGCCGAGCCGCACCAGCAGCAGCCCGATCCGACGCGACACCAGCGCATACGCCAGCAACGCGTCCAGCACCAGACCTTCAGACTCACCCTGAGGGGTGAATTCACCGAACGCGGCCGACACCGAGGCCGTAGCCCCGTCCACCGCCGTGACCAGGCAACGACGAGGCGTCACGGAGGTCGAGACCACCCCGCCGTGGCGCGCGGCGAACCGCGAGAACCACCCGTCCAGGCGTTCGGGCGGCACCTCGACCGCCCGGCCGCCGCCGGAGACCGGGCGGACCTTGGTCACGGCGGCGCGGCGTTCATGCCGGCGCGACCGCGACCCAGACCGGCAGCGGGTGCCCGCACTCGGCGGGCGAGAGCCGCTGCACGGCGCCGAACCCGGCGTCTGCCAGCGACGCGGAGATCTGCTCGGGCGACAGCACGCGGTGCCGGGTCGACACGGTGTTCGCCACTTCCCACGTCTCCGCGCCGCGCACCAGCCGCACGACCTCCAAGGCGTAGGACTCGCCGTCGGCCGCCCAGTCCCACAGCTGCACGGTCACCTGCCGCTCCGGACCGCGCCCGGACACCTTCGGCGGCGGCGCGGTGGGCCGGAGCCGACCGAGCTTGTCCAGCTCGGGCACGGCGGCGACGAACAGGCCGCCGGGCCGCAGCGCCTGACGGGCCAGCAGCAGCGCCTGGTCGAGCGCGTTCTCGTGGGCCAACCGGGGCAACAGGTCGTCGCCCGCGCGGACCACGTCGACGGGCGGCCCGCCGTGGTGGGGCACGACGTCGAGCAGGTCGAGCACCACGTGGTGGCCGGCGCCGAGCACGGCGGCGGCGACCTCCGTCAACGGGTCCTCCGGCAGGGGCACCAGGTCCTGGGCGGCGGTCACCGGGCACACAGTAGGCCCAACGGATCAACGACCGCCAACGGCGTGTGGCCGCCGGGGCGTGGGACGAGGGCTCCGCGCGCGGGTCGCACAGCAGCCCCGAAGGGGCCGACGCCACGACCCCGAAGCCGCCGTTGCACAATGTTACCGGCGGGTTTACAAAGGGGAGAGCACGGATGTTCACCACTTGACAGAACGATGCCCATCCCAGTGAACTCGTAACCCGTACGGCCCAATCAATGACTCCACCTGGAAGGCACCAACGCCCTGCGTTGGCGGGTAGGGTCACTGGGGCGTGATCTCATGACAGCGGGGAGTCACAATGACCAACGCTGCCGGTCGACCCAACCTGTCCGTCGACGAACTCGACTCGACGGGCCACGGCAGTCTTGCGCAGCTTCTCACCACGGGACCGTTCCCCGAGGCGCTGAGAGCCGCGATCAAAGCGAGCAGGCTGAGCCTCGACCGCATCCAGCACCGGCTCGCGCTGCGCGGGGTCACCATCAGCGTTGCGACGCTGAGCTACTGGCAGTCCGGCCGGCGCCGACCCGAGCGACCCGAGTCGCTGGAGGCGCTGCGCCACCTGGAGACCGTGCTCGGCGTGCCGCAGGCCGGCCTGTCGGCGCTGCTCGGTCCGCCGCGCCCGCGTGGCAGGCGGTCCCGACCGACGACGATGATGCCGATCGACGCGCTGTGGGCGCGTCGTGAGCGGGTGGCGAACCTGCTCACCAAGGTGGACACGTCGTCGGACGTGAAGCTGGGCCGGATCAGCCAGCACGACCGGATCGAGATCGCCGCGGACGGCGGTCAGCGCTCGGTGTGGGTGCGCCAGATCCTGCGCGCCGAGCAGGACGGCCCGGACCGGTGGGCGCTGGTGTTCGAGACCGAGCAGGCCAACGTGCTGCCGCAGGTGGTGAACCTGCGCAACTGCCACCTCGGTCGCGTGGTCGAGGACACCGAGGCCAACATCATGGCCGCGGAGATGATGTTCGACCGACCCCTGACCAGGGGCGAGACCATCATCATGGAGTACGAGCTGCTGTTCGCCGAGGGTCACTACCCGGCGGGCAACAACACGTTCGCCCGCAAGTTCCGGCTGCCGGTGCGCGAGTACGTGATCGAGGTGCGGTTCGACCAGTCGAACCTGCCCGCCCGCTGCCAGCAGTTCAGCGTGCCCGCCGGCGACGACACCCCGTCCCGGCGTCGCAACCTGGCCCTGGACGCGGCGGGTGGCGTGCACGCCGTGGCGCTCGGTTTCGGGCCCGGCGTGTTCGGCATCCGCTGGGAGTGGCCGAAGTAACACGTGAACAAAAGGGCCCCGGGAGCGCGCTCCCGGGGCCCTTCTCGCACTCGGGCGAACCCTAGACGTAACCGTTGATCTTCAACGAGACCGAGCGGATCGAGCCGCGGTCGGACGAGGCGCCGTCCGCGACCTTGAAGGTCCACGTGCCGTCCACCGGCTCGGCCAGCAGCGCGCCGAGCGGGGTGGTGGGCCGCCACGTGCCGGTGAACGGCGCCAACGCGCTGGTCACCGACGAGAACGGCTGCGCGGCGGTGTCGTCGAACACGACCTGGCACAGGTTGTTGCCCCCCGCGCCGTTGCGCTGGAACACCGTGGCCGTCGCCCCGGACGGCGAGGTCAGCGTGCCGACCAGGTCGCCGACGAACGAGTGGTCGATGCCGACCGTGGTCGCACCCGTCGTCGAGCTGCAGGTGTCGCCGTCGACGGAGAACACGATCCTGGAGCCGCGGCCGATGCCGCTGACCGGGATCTCCACCGAGACGCCGGTGGCGTCGTTGTCCGGGATGGCCACGACCGGCCCGGCGTAGGCGAACGTCTTCGTGTCGCGGGACGGCTCGCCGACGTTGAGCGTGAACGCGCTCGTGGTCGGCGAGGTGGAGCCCGCGAACGTCACCCGGGCGTCCAGCCGGACGGCCGAGCCGACGCCCATCGACGCGGGCACGGTCACCTTGAACGTGTTGGTGACCGTCTGGCCGACCTCGACGTTGCCGTAGGACTTCGACCGCGGCGCGATCGTCACGCCAGCGGTGGGCGTGGTGAGCACGAGGCTGGTCGACGCGGCCGTGCCGTCACCGGAGTTGACCACCGGCACGGTGACCGTGGCCGTGGTGCCCGGCTTGAGGTACTGGCTGCCGTCGGCGTCGTTGACCACGGACGGCTTCGCCGCCTTCGCCAGCGGCTGCGGCGAGGCGCCGGTGTAGGCCAGCACCAGGTCGGCGCGCACGACGCCCGCGCCGGTCCGGTTGTCCGCGCCCGCTTCGGCGATGTCGATCGCGGTGGCGGTCATCGCCTCCCGCACCTCGGCGGGCGACAGGCCGGGGTTGCCGGACAGCACCAGGCCCGCGATGGCCGCCGCGTTCGGCGCGGACGCCGACGTGCCGAAGAACGGGTTGAAGCCGGTCACGCTGGTCTGCACGCCGTCCGCCGCGGTCAGGTCCGGCTTCTGCCTGACCTCCTCGCGCGGGGTGCCGTCGGGCGCGAAGAACACCCGGCGCGGACCGTCCGAGGTGAACCGCTCGGGCTTCTGCGTGCCGTCGAACGCGTTCGGGAACGGGCCGCGCGGGTTGGCCGGGTCGCCCGGCTCCAGGTCGAACGGCAGCGGGTTGTTCGCCGGCGCCGCCGCCACGCTGATCGCGCCCTTGGCCGCGGAGTGGCCCCGGGTCACGCCGGGCGTGGCGAACTTCTTGAGCCCGTCGGAGGAGTCCTTGAAGCGACCGCCCAGCGCGGTCAGCGCCAGGTACTTGTCCTCACCGCGGAACTTGACCACGGCCAGCCGCAGGCCGAACGCGGACGCCGGCGTGTTGAGCCGCTCGTACGGGTCCTGGCTGCCGTCCTGCACGCCCTGGCTGAACGCCACCACGTTGCCCTGCGAGTTCGCCAGGTACAGGTCGTAGTCGTTGAACGACGAGGTCAGCGGGTCGGACCAGAACAGCGTCACGGGCACGTTGCCCGAGCTGTCCGACAGCGGGTTGAACACCTGCTTGGCGTCCGGCGAGGGGTTGAAGTCGTGCGCGGTGCCGGCGAACTTGCCGACGCCGACGCCGGAGTCGACGAACTGGCCCTCCCAGTGGCCCGAGGTGCCGTCGGCGACGTTGCCCTCGTTGCCGGCGGAGGAGAAGAACAGCGCGCCGTCGGCGGTGACCGCGTCCACGGCCTGCGCGATCACGCCGTCCTGGAACGGCGACTCGTTGAAGTAGAGGATGTCGTCGACGATGACGTCGCAGCCCAACTGGAAGCGCAGGGCGCGGATGTTGTCGGCGAAGCTCGCGTCGCCGTTGACGGCCGTGGCGAAGCCGAGGCTCGCGTTCGGCGCGATGTCGTGGAGGATCTCCAGCATCGCGGTGCCCTCGTTGCCCGTGCCCTCCTGGCCGGCCAGGACCTCGACGGTGGCGGGCAGCTCGCCGGCGGTCTGCGAGAGCCTCAGCGAGTCGACGCCGTCCGACAGCGCGCACAGCTTCACGCCCGTGCCGGTGACGCGGAAGTCGTCCCGGGCGGTGTCCGCGGCGTGCGCCCGGTCCCCCTCGCCGGTCCGGATCGCCTGCGGCGCGATCAGGGCCTCACGGGTGCGGGCCTCGATCTCCCTGGCCTTGTCCTCCTTGGAGGGCGCCGGGTCGGCCTTGCGGTCCCGCTGGTTGAAGGTCTTGTACTCCACCGCGGTCTCCACGCGGCGGACGTCGCCGCGGGCGGAGAGCTTCGTCAGCGAGCCGAGCGGCAGCTGGGCGCGGACCGTCCGACCCTCGGTGGAGACCGAGCGGATGGCGCCGCCGGCGGCCTTCACGGCGGCCACCAGGTCGTCGGTGACCTTGAACGCGCGGATGTCCACCACGACGGTGTTTCCGCTGTGGACCTTCACACCGGTCTGGAGGGCGGGGAGCTTGCTGAACGTGGTGGCGTTCGACCGGCGGCGCTGCTCGACGACGAGCGCGCTGTCCACTTTGGACTCGGCTTCGGTGAGGGACCGCTTGATGTCCTGCAGCGCGGCGATCTGCGCCGCGGTCTTGTCCTCGACGCCCTTGGACGCCTTGGTCGGATCGGCGGAGGCGGGCGACACCGCGCTCAAGGTCAACAGCACCGCGGCGCCCGCCGCGATCAGGGCGTTTCTTCGCAAACGACGTTTCGGTGAGCGCACAGGCGTCTCCCCCAGATCGTGCGTGCCCCCGACGCACGCGGCCTGCGGTCGGATGTCTCCGGCCGAGGGGTCAACGTATTGCGCACGGACAAGTACCGTCTGCCACCGTTCGGCCTACTTCTCAGACGGTAGATCCATCACATTTCACAGTACAAAAGCATCTGTCCACAGCTGACCGGTTCGTCCGGACAGTGCGTCGAGCAGCGCCGCCGCCTGGTTGTCGGTGAGCGAGGCGATGAAGTCGACCACCGCGCGGCCACGCGCCAGCGCCCGGACGGCGTCCGGGCCGGACGGCGTCTCCCCCGTCGCGCCGACCAGGACGGACGGGTCCGCGCGCGCCAGCGCCGCGTACTCCTCGCCCGCCAGCTCGACCAGGTCGTGCAGCCGGCGCGGCAGCCGGTTCGCCTCGTGCCGGTCGGTGACCCACTGCTCCAACGCCTCGACCAGCGCCGTGAGCAGCCGCGCCTGGCCGCGCTGGTGCAGCGCCAGGTCGGGGCGCAGCAGCACGAACCGGCGGTGCACGAACTTCAGCACCTGCACCTCGTGCCACTGCGGCACGGCCAGCACCACGTGCCCGGAGCGGGTCGTGGGCTCCTCGACCACGCCGACCCCGTCGACCAAGCGGCGCGTCCAGCGGGCGGAGAACCCGGCCACGGCCTGCTCCGCCTCCACCGAACCGTCGAACGGGACCGCCAGCAGACCGTCGACCAGCTCGGCGCGCACCTTGGCCACGGCGTGCGCGAACGCGTCGTCGTGCACCGCCCACGAGTCCTTGGCGTGCAGGCGGCGGCGCAGCGCCTCCAGCGAGCGGCCCGGTCGGCGTTCCTGGGCGGCGAGGTCGGCGGCGCTCAGGCCTGCCAGCTCCACCGCGTGGTCCAGCCAGGTGTTCAGCTCCGTCGAGACGGCGGCGTGCTGGAGCACGCCCACGCGGTGGAAGTCCTCCAGGTCGTGGATGGCGTAGGCGATGTCGTCGGCCGTGTCCATGACCGACGCCTCGACCGTCTGCTGCCACGGCTCCAACCTGGCCGTGTAGAACGCGCGGGACTGCTCGACGTCGTCCAGCTCGGTGACGTAGGCGGAGAACTTGCTCGACCCCGTGCCCGGCCCGTCGGCGGGCTCCGCGGCGCCACGCGGCGGGGCGGGGAGGTCCCTCGGGTGCGGCTTCGGGTAGGACAGGCGCGTCCACGGGTACTTCAGCATCGCCGCGCGCACCGCCACCGTCAGGTCGAGCCCGACCGCCGCGGGTCCGCGCACGTCCGTCGTCGTGACGATGCGGAACGACTGGGCGTTGCCCTCGAACCCGTCCGACAGCCCGAACCGGTGCCGGGCCAGGCGGTCGAGGACCTGCTCGCCGAGGTGCCCGAACGGCGGGTGCCCCAGGTCGTGCGCCAACGAAGCCGCCTCCACCACGTCCGGGTCGCAGCCGCCGAGCTTGTCCAGCAGGTTCGTCACCTCGGCCCGGGTGTTGAGGCGCTCGGCGATGGCGCGGGCGGCCTGGGCCACCTTCAGGCTGTGCGTGAGGCGGTTGTGCACCAGCAGGCCGGACCCGGTCGAGCTGACGACCTGCGTGACCCCGCCGAGCCGGGCGAAGAACGGCGAGCTGGCCACGCGGTCGCGGTCGACGCGGAACGGGCTCGTGGCCAGGTCCGCTTGGACGGCGGCGGAGTTCCCGCCGGAGCGGCGCCGCGTTCGGGGGTCGGGCTCATGGTGCATGGTCGAAAAACTAGTCGCACCCGCGCCGCACGGCGCGTGACCGGTAGCGGCCACGGCCCGCCGCGCCCGGACGCGTTGCGCCATCTTGGGCGCCATGGGTGGATTCGCACACATGCAGGTGGACGGCGTGGAACCCGCGCTGCACCGCCTCACGGGCACCGGCGAGACGCTGGCCGCCACCTGGCGGGACGGGCAGTCCGGGCTGGTCGCGGGCGAGGCGGGCATCGGCGCGGACCCGTTGGGACAGGCGTTCCGCGCCGTCTACGACGCCGACGCCGCCAAGGTGCGCCAGGTCGCGGACCTCGTGCCGGAGCTGCTGCTGACCGACGGCCGGGTCGGTCACGACGCCGTGATCGACTACCTCGCCGCCGACGTGCGCTCCAGGGGCGCGTTCCCGGGTGGTGCCTGAGGTGGCCGTCCCCGAACCGACCTCCGAGCTGTGGACGCGCGCGAAGTCCATGGGCGCCACCTGGCCCCTGTCGAACGAGGAGACCGCGCACGCGCTGGCCGACAGCTGGCGGCGCACCGGCGCCGAGTACGGCAAGGCCGCCGAGCACACCCTGAACTCCGTGAACGCCGACTGGCCCGACGCGGCGGGCGCCGTGTTCACCGGCATGGTCCGGCACCACCTCCAGCGAGCCGGCACGACCGCCGCCGACATGGCCGAGCTCGCCCGACGTGCCGAGGTCTTCGGCAACGAGGTCGCCACCGCCAAGGACGCGATCGCCAAGCTCCTCGACGCCAACGCCGAGCGGTACGCGGGCATCACCGGCATCGGGGAAGACCTCCAGCGCAACGCGTTCGCCCAACAGCTCGCGGCCGAGGCCACCAAGCTGGTCGCCGAAGCCGCCGGGCGGATCACCGGCGGCCCGCCGGTCGGCCGGACACCCGGCCCGCCACCGGGCGCGACCCCGCAGGAGGTCCACACCTGGTGGCTGTCCCTGGGCCAGGGCGAGCGCGACGACATCGTGCGGAACAACCCCGACCTGGTCCGCAACCTCGACGGCGTCCCCGCCGAGATCCGCGACCAGGCCAACCGCGCCGTGCTCGACCGGGAGATCGCCGCGCTGCGCGCCGAACGGGACGGGCTCGCGGACGAGCTCAACCGCAACCCGGGCTTGTGGGAGCAGGAACACGAACGGCTCACCCAGCTGAACGACCAGATCGCCACCCTGGAGCGCTTCCGGCCGGGCGGCGACCTCGCCGGCGCCGACCCCGAGAACAAGGCCAACCGGTACTACCTGCTCGGCCTCGACACCGCCGACGACGGCAAGATCATCGTGTCGTACGGCAACCCGGACACGGCGCGCAACATCGCGACCTACGTGCCCGGCACCCTGGCCGAACTCGACCAGGTCGGCGGCGACATCGACCGGGCGAGGCGGATGGCCCTCTCCGCGGGCGAAGGGACCGCCGTGATCGCCTGGGTCGGCTACGACGCACCCGACAACATCTTCCCCGCCGCGGCGAGCCCGATCTACGCCGACAACGCCGAGCAGGCACTGGACCGGTTCCAGGACGGCCTGCGTGCGACGGACACCGGGGAACGGGCCCACCTCACCGTCGTGGGTCACAGCTACGGCACGACCGTGGTCGGGCAGACCGCTCGCGACCACGGTCTCAACGCCGACGACGTGATCCTCGTGTCGAGCCCCGGCGCGGGCACCCAGCACGTCAGCGAACTCAGGCTGGACGGGATCGACCCCTCCCAAACCGGACAGCACGTGCACGCCACGACCGCTCCGGGCGATCTGATCGGCCTCGCCAACCCGGAGTTCCCGGAGGAGAACCCGGACATCTTCGGAAATCGGCCACCGTCGCACGACCCGTTCCACGGCCGTGACCCGGCCAACCCGGACTTCGGCGCCCGGGTGTTCGACTCACCGCCGGACTGGGTGGGAGCCGACGGCGTCAGTCCCAACCCGCACAGCGCACCGCTCGAACAGGGCCATCCCGCGATCGACGAGATCGGTGCCATCATCGCCGGGGAACGCTGAAATGCCTCAAGGGGGCGCTCGGGATGAGCGCCCCCTTGAGGGAATGATTGTTCGGCGGCGTCCTACTCTCCCACACCCTCACGAGTGCAGTACCATCGGCGCTGGAAGGCTTAACTACCGGGTTCGGAATGGGACCGGGTGTT
>NZ_JBFAFR010000008.1:0-319811 GCF_040639675.1 Actinosynnema sp. NPDC023794
TCCAGTAACAATCTCAAAGGAAACCTCTTGACGAGGTTCATAAATTTACTGGCTATTCGGCACGCTGTTGAGTTCTCAAAGAACACGCGCTCACCATCACGTCCCGCGTCTTACCGCAGTTCATTCCGGGGCTTTGTGTTTCCGGTGTTTCGCTTGCTGTGGTTGAACCTTAGCTCGTTCGTTTTCGCGGTGTCAAATCGGCCGGTTTCGGCTTCTCGGCTCCGCGACAAACTCGCTTAGCATTCAATTTGTATCAGTTTCCAGAGCGGAGGCAGCACGCTGTGCTGCTTATTCGTTTCTGGGAGCTTGACGCCGCAGTAGTCTACTCGGCCCGATTCGCGGTGTCAACCGCTCGTTCCGAGGTTCTTGCTGGCGACTCGGTAAAAGTTACTCATGACCTTCGCCGGTGTCAAATCGCCTGGTCAACGGCCTGCCGGAGCGGTGCGGACCGGCACGGCGACCTGCGGACCCGGTCCCTTGGGGGCCACGGGACGGGGCCGCAGCCAGAGCGAGATGGACCGCATCCCCTCCATCGCGGTGACGATCTGCTCCGGCGTGGCCGGTTCACGGGTGGGCACCGGCACCAGGTCGTAGCCCCAGATCCGGAACTCCTTCAGGACCGTGACCGGATCGTCGCCGAAACCCGACGTCGCCGTGGCGGAGAAGTCCAGGAACACGTGCGGGCGGTCCCGGCGCAGCAAGCGCACCAGTCCGGCCAGCGCGCGGTGACCGCGACCGGGCGCGTCCACCCGGACGACGGACAGCTTGCGGCCCTGCAACAACGGCACGGCCTCGAGCTCTTTGTCGAGCCTGGCCGCGCGCACGCGAGGCACGTCGTCACCGGCGCCCTCCGGCAGCGGCGCCACCGACACCCCGCCCGTCAACGCCGGTTGGGTGGCCAGCTCACCGCTGCTCTCCCACGCGGCGGCGTCCACCAGGACGAGCTGCTTCGCCACGCGCTCGGGCAAGTTGACGTCGACGTTGTGCCGCAGCAGCGCCCGAGACGACGGGCACGGCTCGACCGCGACCACCGCGCCGCCCGTGCCGAACCGGCTGAGCATGCGCACGGTCTGGTACCCGATGTACGCGCCGACGTCGAGGAAGATCCCGTCCGGCTCGACGACCGAGTCGATCAGCTCGGACAGGTCGGTCTCCCACACCCCGTTGCTGGACAGCATCGGCAGCATGAAGGCGTCGTCCGACGGCAGGCGCAGCAGGCCGACGTCGGTCAGCACGAGCGAGCTGCGCGGCACGGTGTCGCCGTGCCGTTCGTGCTCGCGCACGACGACGCGGCGCAGGGCGTCGGCGGTCTGCTGGGCCTGGTTCGCGGCGCGCAGGCCGATGTCGAGCTTGGTGTCGCGGTCCCGCAGCACGTCCACGACCTTGGACTCCAGCGAGTCGATCCGGTCGAGGGTGCGTTCGAGGGCGACGGCGAGCTTGTCGATGCGCTGGGCCAGGGCATCGCCCTGCTTGGCGCGCTTGGCGGCCTCGGCGACCACCGCGTCCTCGATCTCGCGGACCCGCCGTCCCTGACCGGCCATGTCCGCGCGGACCCGGACGACGCCGTCGTCGACGCCCACGAGCTGGTCGGCGAGGTGACCTTGGTGCTCGGCGTGCTGTTCCAGCTCCGCGCGCAGCACCTCCAGCTCGCTCAGGCCCACGCCGCTGGAGATGTCGTCCTGGCGGCGGACCAGCTCGGAGACCGTGCGCTCGACCCCGTCGACCAGGGACGTCAGCACGTCGCGCATGTGGTTGTCGTAGTGGTCGAGGACGCGCAGGACGACCTTGCGCAGCTGCGGCGCCATGGGCGTGCGACTGGCCGTGCCGACGTCGGGTTGGCGCAGCAGGGCGTGCTTCGCCGAGTGCAGCGCCTTGAGCGGGTCGACGGTCGGCGCGGGCTTGGCCCGGCGGGCGCGCCAGCCTCGGTAGGCGTGCTCGACGCGTTCGCGGAGGATCTCGCCGACCTTGGCGACGTCACGGGTGGCGCGGACGTGGTCGCGTCCCCTGGTGCCGATCGCGACGGCCGTCGGCAGGTCTTCGGCGAGGGCGCGCATGAGCTTGGCGGCGGCCTGGACGTCGGGTTCGACGCCTTGGCGGCACGGCACGAAGATCACCGCGTTCTTGTCGAACAGCTCGGCGACCGCGCCGTGGTCGGAGGTCAGGATCGGCGTGGCGCGGGCGGCGTGCTCGGCGAGGGTGTGCGCGATCCGGTCGCACGCGCCGCCCCGGTGCAGGTGGACGAGGCAGTCGACGGCCCCGAGGGTGTCGACCAGTTCGATGCGCGGGTCGGCGGCGGTGGCCAGGCGGAGCCGTTCGGCGGCTTCGGGGTGCGCGTGCGCGTTGCCGACCTCGATGCGCAGCGTCACGTCGTTGCGGTCGGGGAAGGCGGAGAGGAACGCGGAGACGGCGCCCAGCACGTTGCCCGCGCGGTCGAGGGCGTGATCGGCGAGAGCGCCGAAGACCACCCCATCGTGTGCTTCGAGGGCTTGGTCCTCGGCTTCCGGCACGGGGAGCGGGAGGACGCGGACGGTCGGGCCGCCTTGGCGTTCGAGGGTGGCGCGGGTCGTCTCGGAGGGGACCCAGAGTTCGGCGGCGTCGGTCGGCTGGTCGTCGTCGAGGAGGTAGTCGACGACGAAGCGGCTGTCCGGCACGCGTTCGGTGGTGCCGACGCGGATCACGACCGGGTAGCCGGCGGCGGTCGAGGTGGGGAGGCCGGACGCGCGGGCGGCGGCGTGGACGAGTGCGGCGATCGGGCCGGAGCCGAGGACGGAGACGCCGAGCTGGTCGTGCAGGACGGGTCCTTCGGCGCGGGGCCGGGGCACGGCGGCCACCGGCAACCGGCCCGCGGCCACGCCGACGGTCGCGCACCAGTCGCGGAACGCCGGGCCGTCCTCGCCGAACGGGTCGGGGAACTGGGTGCGGAGGGCCTGGTCGGAACGCCAGAGCGCGACGGCCCAGCGCGTGCTGCCGGGTAGGTCGGGCACGGACTCGCTCGCCCAGGCCACGAACCCCGCTCCGCCGTCCGGGCCGAAGGCGGGGGGTGGGGTGCGGCGGGTGGACGGTGACGCGGCGGCCGGGGTTGCGGCGACTGGGGTTGCGGCGACTGGGGACGCTGCGCTTGGGGAGTCGGTGGCGACGTCGGCAGCGCTGGTCGGGTCGGCGCGGTCGGAGGCGGAGGCGGAGGCGGAGGCGGAGGAAGGCTCCGCGACCTCGACGGTGCGCTCGGGGCCTTCGGCGGTGGGCTCGGGACCCTCGGCAGTCGGCGCGGCGTCGGCGGGCTCGGCGGTTTCCGGCTCGGCCTCGGCGGGGGTGGGCGCTTGGTGGTCGGTGGCCGGTTCGGCGGCGTCCGGGCCCGGCCGGCGGATCAGGTTCTCGGGCGTGGTGGCCGGCCGGGTGCCGTTCACGGCCGGCGTGGCGGCGGGGGACGGCGTGGCGGTGGTCTGCTCGACGACCTGCGCAGCGACCTGGTCGGCACCCTGGTTCGGCGCCTGGGCCGTGGCCTGTTCGGTGGTCGGGGCGGTGCCCGGGCTGAAGGCCGAGCCCGGTCGGGTCCGGGCGGCTTCGCGGTAGTCCGCGCGCAGCTCGTCCGGGATCTGGGTGCCGTCCGGCAGTTGGCCGAAGCCGTAGCGGACCCTCTGGGGCGAGTGGCCCTTGCGCACCAGTTCCGCCCGGTACGCCGTGCAGAGCTCCGCCAGGTGCGGGTGTTCCGAGAGCAGGACCCGCGGGCGGTCGGCGAAGGCGGCGGACAGCAGCCACGGCCGGTGGGGGTCGAAGCCCGCGAAGTGGACGCTGCGGACCGGCTCGCCGATCGTCGTCAACGTGCCGTCCGGGCGGCGGTGGAGGTCCCGTTGCGAGGCGTTCCACACCGACAGGCCGACCGTCGAGTCACGCAGGACGTGCAGGTTGACCAGCGCGGGAGCCATGTCGAGCACGGCCTTGGTGGCGTCCGGCGTGCGGCGCAGCTGGTCGCCGAGGGAGCGCAGGAACGGCTCCGCGCCCGGTGCGACCAGCAGGAACCCGGGGTCGAAGACGCCGGTTTCGATGAGTTCGGTGGGTGTCGGGCGCAGGCCGTCGTCCGGCAACGGCCGCAGCGCCCGCGGCACCAGGACCAGCGGGCCGCGGCGCACGGCGGCCTCGACCAGGTCGGTGAGCGGGTGGAGCACCTGCACCCACGGGTCCAGGTAGAGCACCGGCACGCCCTGGCCGAGCAGCTGTTCCAGGAGCTTGGGCCGCAGCACGCCGCACAGCTGCGACGCGGTGCAGCCGGTGGCCAGCTCGGCCAGCTCGTCCTGGCTCATCCCCAGGTCGGCGGGGGTGACGAGGCCCGGACCGGAGTTCTCCGGCAGGGCGTCGACCACCAGCGCCATGAACCTGGCCTGCGGGTGGTTGGCCAGGAACGAGCTGGACAGCACCTTCACCGCGGGCAGTTCGGCGGCGGTCGCCACCGTGCAGGCGATGAACGTGGGACGGGATTCCGGACGCGCGGGCACCTCGGTCACGGTCTGCAAACCTAGCTTCTCCGAGTGCCCGGTGTGGACCACCCGCACGGGTGTCTCCCTCACAGGACCGGCAACAGGGTGCGCAACTCGTACGGCGTGACGCTGCGCCGATACGCGTCCCACTCGGTCCGCTTGTTGCGCAGGAAGAAGTCGTACACGTGCTCACCCAGCGCTTCGGGGAGCAGTTCGGAGTTCTCCATCTCGGTCAACGCCTCGCCGAGGTTCTGGGGCAGGTTGTCGTACCCGGCGGCGCGCCGTTCGCGATCGGTCAGCGACCACACGTCGTCCTCGGCGGGCGGCGGCAGCTCGTAGCCCTTCTCGATGCCCTTGAGCCCGGCCGCCAGTATCACCGCGTACGCCAGGTACGGGTTGCAGGCGGAGTCGAGCGAGCGGATCTCGACCCGGCGCGACGACGACTTGCCCGGCGAGTACATCGGCACGCGGACCAGCGCGGACCGGTTCGCGTGACCCCAGCACACCGCCGTCGGCGCCTCGCCGCCCACGATCAGCCGCTTGTAGGAGTTCACCCACTGGTTGGTCACGCCGGAGATCTCACGGGCGTGCTTCAGCAGGCCGGCGACGAACATCTTGCCCGTGTCGGACAGCTGGTACGGGTCCTCGGCGTCGTAGAACGCGTTGCGGTCGCCCTCGAACAGGCTGACGTGCGTGTGCATCCCGCTGCCGGGCTGGTCGGTGAACGGCTTCGGCATGAACGAGGCCCGCACGCCCTGCGTGATCGCGACTTCCTTGATCACGTACCGGAACGTCATCACGTTGTCGGCCATGGTCAGCGCGTCGGCGTAGCGGAGGTCGATCTCCTGCTGGCCGGGCGCGCCCTCGTGGTGGCTGAACTCGACCGAGATGCCCATCGCCTCCAGCGCCTCGATGGCGTGGCGGCGGAAGTGGGTCGCGGTCTCGTGGCTCGTCTGGTCGAAGAAACCGCCGTTGTCCGCCGGGGCGGGCTCGCTCCCGTCGTCCGGCAGGCCCTTGAGCAGGAAGAACTCCATCTCCGGGTGCACGTAGCAGGTGAAGCCCGCCTCGCTGGCCTTGGCCAGGGTGCGGCGCAGCACGTGCCGCGGGTCCGCCCACGACGGCGAGCCGTCCGGCATGGCGATGTCGCAGAACATCCGCGCCGAGTAGTGGCTCTTGTCCGGGGTCTGCCACGGCAGCACCTGGAACGTCGACGGGTCCGGCTTGGCCACCATGTCCGACTCGTACACGCGGGCGAAGCCCTCGATGGCGGAGCCGTCGAAGCCGATGCCCTCGCTGAAGGCGCCTTCGAGCTCCGCGGGAGCGATCGCCACCGACTTGAGGAAGCCCAGGACGTCGGTGAACCAGAGCCGGACGAACCGGATGTCGCGTTCCTCGAGGGTGCGGAGCACGAACTCCTGCTGGCGGTTCATGACCCGAAGCCTAGGTAAGGACGGTTAACCGTGCGTTGCCGACTCGGCCGAACGCGCTGGGCCGTTTGCCGCTTGGAGGTGATCGCGCAGGTCAGGGACTTGCGGTGGTGTTTCGCGGTGCCCCGGGACGGCTGGATCTACGATTCACCCCATGCTCCCTCGTCGCGCCCTGATCGGGTCGCTCGTGCTCGCGCTCGTGGCGGGCTGCACGTCCTCCGGCGGCGCCGGGGCCCTGCCCGACGGGCCGGACCTGCTGGCCAAGGCGTCCGCCGGGATGAAGTCCGTGACCAGCACCCACTTCACGATCAAGGTCGACGGCGAGCTGCCGGGCGTGACCGTGAAGGACGCCGAGGGCGACCTGAACGCCGAGGGCGAGTCGCAGGGCCGGGCGAAGGTCGAGCAGTTCGGCCAGCTGATCGAGGTCGAGTACGTGCTGGTCGGGCAGGACCTGCACTTCAAGGGTCCGACCGGCGGGTTCACCAAGCTGCCCGCGGCGCTGGCGGGCCAGGTGTACGACCCGACCGCGATCCTGGACCCGGACAGGGGCGTGGCCCGCGTGCTGGCCGACGCGCGTGATGCGAGGACGGTGTCGAACGACGACGGCTTGGCGGTGGTCGAGGCGACCGTGCCGCGTGACGTGGTCGCCGGGCTGGTGCCGGGCATCGACGCGGACGTCGCGTCGACGTTCTCGGTGCAGGACGAGAAGTTGCGGAAGGCGCTGTTCACGCTGCCGAGCGGCGCGAAGGTGACGATCGAGCTGTCCGACTTCAACAAGCCCGTCACCGTCTCGCCGCCCGCGTGAGTCCGGCGGTGGGTTCCGGGTTGGGTTCCGGGTTGGGTTCCGGGGTGGGCGCGGTGGGTGCGGTCAGGGCTCGTCGGCTGGCGATCGGCGCGGGCGCGACGGCGGTGCTGCTGGGCGCGCTCGACGCGTACGTGGTCGTCGGCGTGCTCGTGGACATGGTGCGCGACCTGGGCATCCCGGTGAACCACCTGGAACGCGCGACGCCCGTGGTGACCGGGTACCTGCTCGGGTACGTCGCCGGGATGCCGTTGCTCGGGCAGCTGTCGGACCGGTTCGGGCGGCGGTTGGTGCTGCACCTGTGCCTGGTCGGGTTCGCGGTCGGCTCGGCGGTGACGGCGCTGGCGGGCGACCTGCCGCTGCTGGTGGTCGGACGGGTGGTGCAAGGGCTGGCCGGTGGGGCGTTGCTGCCGGTGACGATGGCGTTGGTCGCGGACCTGTGGGCGGCGGAACGGCGTGCGTCGGCGTTGGGCGTGGTGGGCGCGGCGCAGGAGTTGGGCAGTGTGCTCGGCACGCTGTACGGCGTCGGGTTGGCGTCGTTGTTCAACGCGTGGTCGTTCTTCGAGTCGGTGGAGCCGCAGAGCTGGCGGTGGGTGTTCTGGGTGAACCTGCCGTTGGCGGCGATCGCGATGGCGGTCGTGCAGGTGACCGTGCCGCGGTCGGTGCGGTCGTCGGTGCGGATCGACGTCGTCGGCGGCGGATTGTTGGCGTTGGCGTTGTCGTTGCTGGTCGTGGGCCTCTACAACCCCGATCCGTCGCGGTCGGTGCTGCCGTCGTGGGGCTGGCCGGCGCTCGGTGGGGCCGCGGTGGTGTTCGCCGGGTTCGTGCTGTGGGAGCGGCGGTCGTCGGTGCGGCTGCTGGATCCGGCGGGGGTGGCCATGCGGCCGTTCCTGGCGACGCTCGGTGTGTCGTTGGCGGCCGGTGCGGCGTTGATGGTGACGTTGGTGGACGTGGAGCTGTTCGCGCAGACCGTGCTGGGGCGTGACTCGGCCGCGGCGGCGGGGATGTTGGCGCGGTTCCTGATCGCGTTGCCGGTGGGCGCGCTGGTCGGCGGGTGGTTGGCGGCGCGCACCCCGTTGGGTGACCGGTGGGTGTCGTTCGGCGGGTTGGTGGTGGCTTCGGGCGCGTACGTGCTGATCGCGCAGTGGCCGGCTTCGGTGTCGTCGTTCGTGGTGGGGCGGGACCTGGCGGTGGCCGGGTTCGGGTTGGGGTTGGTGATCGCGCCGGTGTCGGCGGCGGTGCTGCGGGTCGTGCCGTCGGCGCAGCACGGTGTGGCGTCGGCCGCGGTGGTGGTGGCGCGGATGACCGGGATGCTGGTGGGCGTGGCCGGGTTGTCGGCGTGGGGCCTGCACCGGTTCCGCGAGCTGACGGCGGACCTGGACACGCCGCTGCCGTTCGGGATGTCGCCGGAGGAGTTCGCCGAGAAGGCGGCGGCTTACCGGGAAGCGCTCACGGCGGCGTTGCTGACGGAGTACCACGAGATCTTCTGGATCACGGCGGTGATCTGCGCTGTCGGCGCGGTGGTGTCGCTGCTGCTGCCCCGTTCGGGTGGTTGAGGTCTGGTTTGGGTCGCCGGGCTCAACGGTTCGGTTGGTTACCATCGCGGGGTGGCTTGGAACACCGAGGAGACGCGTCGGCGCCTGAAGGAGGCGGCGGTCGTCGAGTTCGCCGCGCACGGGTTGGCGGGCACTCGGGTGGAGCGGATCGCGGCGCGGGCCGGGGTGAACAAGGAGCGGCTGTACAACTACTTCGGCGACAAGGAACAGCTGTTCCACTCGGTGTTGTCGGACGAGTTGGCGAAGATCGCTGCGGCCGTGCCGTTCGACGCGGAGTCGTTGCGGGATGTCGGGGAGTACGCCGGGCGGTGTTTCGACTACCACGTGGCGAATCCGCATCTGGTGCGGTTGTTGCAGTGGGAGGCGTTGGCGTACGGGGACGGGGCGGTGCCCGATGAGGAGGGGCGGGCGGCGCACTACCGGCGGAAGGTCGAGGCTTTCCGGTCGGCTCAGGCGGACGGGGTGATGGTGGCGTCGCCGGGGGCCGCCGACCTGGTTTTCTTGATCATGTCGCTGTCGTCGTGGTGGTTGGCCGTGCCCCAGGTGGCCCGGATGGTGACGGGTCAGGTCGATCTGACCCACCGCCGTGCCGCGGTGGTGGAGGCGGCGCGGCGAATGGCATCTGCGCAGGTCACGACTACGCGGTAGGCTTGGTTTCGCCGAGGGGCCGGGAAACACGATCGGGTGAGCATGACCCGAGAATGTACGGAAACACTGTTACCGAACCTCGGTTGAAAACCAGCGGAACCGCCGAAACCACCCCGACCGCCCACCATCCCGACCACCCCGGTGCCGGGACCGCCGCCCACCCGACGGATGACCGCACCACGTGCACCCGCACAGCGAGTGGAACGGGTCAGGCCGAGCCGGAAGTCGGCAGGGCCGGTCAGGGGCAGCGGGCAGCGGGCGGGCCGGTCACGTGGATCGGGTGGGGTCGTGAGTCGGGCCGGGTGGGGGTTAGACGGTGGCGGGTGTGGGACTTGGGCGGGGGCCCAGGGCGAGGGTGACCGCCGCGAGGATGAGCAGGCCGGCCAGGGTCAGGCAGACGGCGGCGAAGCCGGCCGGGGCCAGGGCGGTGACGAGGACGGGACTGATGCCGCCGCCCAGGCCGACCAGGAAGCCGTAGCCCGCCAGGCCCGCGCCGCGTGCTTCGCCGGAGGCCCGGCCGACCAGGGTGACCAGCGCCGGGATGGTGACGGCCAGGCCCGCGACGAAGATCGCGCTGCCGACGAGCAGCACGGGGAGCGTGGTGGAGCCGGCTTCCAGCGCCAGGCCGCCGGCGGCGGTCAGGAATGCGGTCGGGGCGACGCGGTGGGCGCCGAAGCGCGCGATGAGCGGGCCGGCGAAGAGGCCCAGGGCGATGCCCGGCAGGCCCGGGAGGCGGAGCAGGAGCAGGTCGACGGCGTCGTGGATGCCGTAGCGCTCGCCGACGGTGGCGGTCAGGGCGGTGTACATGCCCACGAAGGTCAGCAGGAGGGTGATCCCGCCCGTGTAGGCGACCAGGAGTGACGGGCGGCGGAGGAGGGTGGCCAGGCGGGTGAACGTCGTCGCCAGGGCGGTCGGGGTCGGGCGGGGGATTTCCGGGAGGCGGGTGAGGGTGACGGCTACCGCCAGCAGCATCGGGGCCAGGAGCCAGAAGACCCAGCGCCAGCCGAGCGCTTTGTCGACGCCCAGGGCGTAGGCCTGGCCGATCACGCCGGCCAGGAGGAACGAGCCGGACACGGCGGTGATCCCGACCGCGCGGCGGGCCGGTGGGAGGGCTTCGGCGGCGTAGGCGAGTGACACGGACGGGATCGCGGCGGCGAGGAAGCCCTGGACGGCACGGGCCGCGAGCAGTGGGGCGAAGTCGGTGGACGCGCCCGCGATCGCGCAGGCCACGGCGCTCAGGGCGAGGCCGAGAGCCATCACGTGACGACGGTCGTAGCGGTCGGAGATGGTGCCGAAGAGCAGGTTGCCGGCGGCGAACGCGAAGCCGAAGCCGCCACCCACCCACGCCGCGGTGGAGAGGGTGATGCCGTAGCGCTCGGCCACGCCCGGCAGCAGCGGCACGGTCAGGTAGAGCTGGCCCACCGCCAGGATCACGGCCGCCACCAGGACCGTCACCACAACGGGTGTTCGGGCCACGGACCAGCGTTGACGGCTCGGCCGGCCGTCGGAGTGCTCAAGACCGCGGTTCATGGGGTGAGGGTGGGGGTTTGGCGGAGAGGTGGCCAACGCGCGCTCCGAAGGTCGGCGAGGGTGGGCGGGAGGGGGTGAGGAAGAGAGGGGCGGAAGAAGTCCAACTGAGGCGTTGGAATTAAGGTAGGCCGGAGTGGCGGTGAACTCCAACGGTGGAGATGGAATGTGGGCCGCGTCACCGGAGGGTGGGCGGCGTCACTCGAAAGGTCGGTGTGGGGCCGTGGCGGCTGCGGGTGGGGGTCGGGGGACGGACCATGGCCGCATGACGCATCCCGATGCGAACGCCGCCGGGCCCGAGGCGAGCGCCGCTGGTCAGGCTCGGCGTGCTGAGGCGAAAGGTGGCCACGGGCGCGGGTTGTGGATCGCCTTCGGGGTGATCACGCTGGCGATCGGGCTGGCGATCCTGCTCTGGCCCGGCCTGACGCTGCTGACGGCGGCGGTGCTGTTCGGCGTGCAGATGCTCGTCACCGGCGTCTTCTGGCTCGCCGCCTCGTTCTCCGCGGACGAGACGGGACGACAGCGGTGGCTGTTGGCGGTGGCCGGGTTGTTGGCGCTGGTCGCGGGCATCCTGTGCCTGCGCTCACCGTTCCAGACCCTCGCGGTGCTGGCGCTGTTGCTCGGCGCGACCTGGGTCGTCGGCGGGGTGGCCGAGATCTTCCACGGGTTCGGCAAGAGCGGGTGGGCGGTGCTCTCCGGGGCCGTCACCGCGATCGGCGGGATCGTGGTGCTCGTCTGGCCGGTGGCGAGCCTGATCGCGCTGGCCTGGCTGCTCGCCGTCGTGCTGATCGTCTTCGGCGCGATGTCCATCGCGGGCGCGGTCGGCGCCGATCGCACGCCGAAGGCGGCGAAGGCGACCGCGCCCACCGGCACGGCCGCCACCGCGTGACCCGTCCGGTCAGCCCTCGCGCCAGCCGCTGGTGATGGGCAGCCTGCGGTCGCGCCCGAAGGCCTTGAACGTGATCTTGGTGCCCGGCGGGTACTGGCGGCGCTTGTACTCGGCCTTGTCGACCATGCGCAGCACCTTGTCGACCAGTTCGTGCGAGAACCCCATGGCGATGAGGTCGCGGTAGCCCTTGTCGCCCTCCACGTAGTCGTCCAGCACCGAGTCGAGCAGCTCGTAGTCCGGCAGCGAGTCGGCGTCGACCTGGCCGGGACGCAGCTCGGCCGACGGCGGCTTGCTGATCGAGTTCTCCGGGATCGGCGGCAGCTCGCCCAGCTTCTCGGCCTGCGCGTTGCGCCACCGCGCCAGGTCCCACACCAACGTCTTGAGCACGTCCTTGATCGGCGCGAACCCGCCGACCGCGTCGCCGTAGATGGTCGAGTAGCCGACGGCCAGCTCGGTCTTGTTGCCGGTGGCCAGCACCAGGTGACCGTGCTGGTTCGACAACCCCATCAACGTGACGCCGCGGCACCGAGCCTGGACGTTCTCCTCCGCCAGCCCGGTCAGCCCGAGCTGGTCGACGAAGACACCGACCATGTCCGCGATCGGCTGCTCCGAGTAGTGGCAGCCGGTGCGCTGGGCCAGGTCGTAGGCGTCGGACTTCGAGTGGTCCGACGAGTACACCGACGGCATGGACACGCCGTACACGTGGTCGGCGCCGAGGGCGTCCACCGACAGCGCGGCCACCACCGCCGAGTCGATGCCGCCCGACAGCCCGAGGACGACCGAGCGGAAGCCGTTCTTGTGCACGTAGTCACGCAGGCCGGTGACGAGCGCGTGCCACACCTCTGCCTCGTCGGACAGCGGTTCGGCGGGCTCCGGCACGGGCAGCGGGTCGTACGCCGGGAGGGGGTCGTCGGTCAAGGATCGGCGGTGGACCACAAACCCGCCGTAACCACCTTCCGTGCGGGGCGCGCCGCCGGGGAGGTCGAGGTCCAGCACGACCAGGTGCTCCACGAACTGGGGCGCACGGGTGATCAGCGAGCCGTCCGCCGACACCACCATCGTGTCGCCGTCGAACACCAGCTCGTCCTGCCCGCCGATCAGGTTCACGTACGCGAGGGGGGCGCGCGCCTCGACCGCGCGCCGCGCCACCAACGGCAGCCGCGCGTCGTCCTTCTTCCGCTCGTACGGCGACGCGTTCGGCGAGACCACCAGGTCCACGCCCGCCTCGCCCAGAGCGGCGATCGGCCCGCCGTCCTGCCACAGGTCCTCGCAGATCACCATGCCGACCTCGACGCCGTGCACGCGCACGACGTCCAGCGCGTCGCCGGGCGTGAAGTACCGGCGTTCGTCGAACACGCCGTAGTTCGGCAGGTGGTGCTTGTGCTGCCGGGCCACCACCTCGCCCCGGTGGAGCACGGCGGCGGCGTTGCGCATGCCGCGCTCGTCGCGGTCGAGGTAGCCGACGAACACCGCCAGCTCACCGCACCCCGCGTCGTCCAGCCTGGTCGCGAGCGCGGTCAACGCCTCCTTGGACGCCTCCGCGAACGACACGCGCAGCGCCAGGTCCTCGACCGGGTACCCGGTCAGCGCCATCTCGGGGAAGACCGCGAGGTGGGCGCCCGCCTCCACGGCCTTGCGGGACCACTCGACGACGAGTTCGGTGTTGCCCGCCAGGTCGCCGACACAGGCGTTGACCTGGGCGAGGGCGAGTCGGAGCTGTGGCATGAGGGCATTCTCGCTCACTCGGAGCAGCCAAGGCGCGCGTTGTGGCGGACGCGTCACACCTACGATCGAAGTCGTGCGCCGTCCGATGATGCTGTTCCTCGCCCTCCCGCTGCTCGCCTCGTGCACGAGCGTGCTGCCCGGGTCGCCCACCGCCGGGACCGCGTTGGAGAAAAGAGGGCCGGCCGGGGTCGTGCCCGCCGGGCTCGAGCGGTTCTACGGCCAGCAGCTGGGCTGGGAGGACTGCGCGCCGTACGCGACGACCGGGACGACGACGTCGCTGTTCAAGAACAAGAAGTCGCTCGAGTGCGCCCGCCTGGAGGTGCCGCTCGACTACACCAAGCCCGAGGGCCGCTCGATCAAGGTCGGCCTGCTGCGGCAGCCCGCGACCGGCGACCGGATCGGCTCGCTCGTGATCAACCCGGGCGGTCCGGGCGCGTCCGGCATGGCCGCGGCGGCGGGCATGGGCTCGCAGGTCAAGTCCACGCCGGTGGGTGACCGGTTCGACCTGATCGGGTTCGACCCGCGTGGCATCGGGGCGAGCGAGCCGCAGGTCAAGTGCCTGACCGACGCCGAACGGGACGCCGACCGGCTGGACACCGACATCGACACGTCACCGGCGGGCCTGGCGCAGACCGAGGCGGAGAACAAGGCGTTCGCGGAGAAGTGCGCCGCGGTGACGGGGGCCGACGTGCTGGCCAACGTCGGCACGCGGGACGTCGTGCGCGACCTGGACGTCATGCGGTCCGCGCTCGGCGACGAGAAGCTGACCTATTTGGGCTACTCGTACGGCACGCACATCGGCGCGGCGTACGCGCAGGCGTTCCCGGGCAACGTGCGGGCGCTCGTGCTGGACGGCGCGGTCGACCCGACGCAGAACCAGGTCGAGTCGCTGATCGCGCAGGGCGCCGGGTTCCAGAAGGCGTTCGACGCGTTCGCCGCGTGGTGCGCGGCGCGGCAGGACTGCGCGCTGGGCACGGACCCGGCCAAGGCGAACCAGGCGTTCCGCGACCTGACGCTGCCGCTGGTGCAGCGGCCGGTGGCGGTGGGAGAGCGGAAGTTGTCGTACAACGACGCGATCACCGGCGCGATCCAGGCGATGTACTCGGAGGAGCTGTGGGCGCCGCTGAACTCCGGGTTGACGGAGTTGAAGAACAACCGCGGTGACGTGCTGATGTTGTTGGCGGACAACTACTTCGACCGCGACAAGGAAGGCCGGTACTCCACGATCACGGACGCGTTCGTGGCGGTGAAGTGCGTGGACGAGCCGCGGGTGACGGACAAGAACGTGCTGAACGACGTGGCCCGGCGGTACAAGGAGGCCGCGCCGTTCCTGGACGACGGCCAGCCGCCGGGCGCGGCGCTGGACGCGTGCGCGTTCTGGCCCGTGCCGCCGACCGTGCAGGAGCACAAGCCGGTGTCCGGGCTGCCCCCGGTGCTGGTGATCTCGACGACGGGCGACCCGGCGACGCCGTACGAGGCGGGGGTCAACCTGGCGAAGGAGTTGGGCGGAGGCCTGCTGACGTTCGAGGGCAACCAGCACACCGTCTACTTCCACGGCAACGAGTGCGTGGACGAGGCCGGGCACGCGTACCTGATCGAGGTGAAGCTGCCGGCCGAGGGGACGCGTTGTTCCTGAGCGTTCCACGCTTTTCCGCGCCTTCCACTTTCTGCGGTCTCCTCATAGGCCGACCGTGTGATCCCGCGTCGAGTGCCGTCGTCCAGGACTAAGCTCGCCGTCACACTTGTGAGGGGAATGCAATGACTGTCGACGGCGTGGCCAACGCGACCGAAGCGGGATTAGCCGGGTTACGCGACAAACTGCGGGACCGCGATGTGTACATCACGAACCTCCCGTGGTCCCCGATGAATCGACTGCTGGTCGAACTCGTCGAGGAACGCGCGGCGCACCGCACCTCGGATCCGGCCTTCATCAGGAGGTTCGCCGGCCTCAACGACGCCGAACTGGAATACGACGCAAGGCACACGGAGATCGTCGGCGCGACGGGCGCGATCGTCGTCTGGGCCGGCGGCAAGGTGTCGCAGGCCTACGTCACCCGATTTCGCCAGAAGTACGTCGTGGTCGACAAGGAGCTGCGGACCGACCGCGTCAAGAACGCGGAACTCGCCGTGCTGGTCGCCGGCGACGTCCCCGCCAACGTGGCGCACCAGGTCCTCGACCAGGAGGTGATCCACCCCGAGGCCATGGTCGAGGTGCGGCGGGTGCTGGAGGACTTCGTCGACGACCGGATCACCTTCTGCGTTCCGCCGGACGACGCGCTCGTCCACTTGCCGGACGAGGTGCCGCTACCGGACGGTGCGCGGCCCTACCAGTTCTCGACCGCGCAGAAGACCATTGCCGTCCCCGTTCCCCATCCGGTTCCCCGGCACTTGATCGTCATCACCATCGGGCACGGCAGCGATGACGGGCGGACGTTCTTCCCGCCGGTCGGCAGCGTGACCCCGCAAGTGCTGGCCAACGGCCTCGGCCCGGCGCCGGACGCCGCGTTGTGCGTTCCGCTCCAGTGCTACCCGATGCAGTCGGTGAACGCCTGGCAGGGCGTGGCCGGCTGGTCCGCGAAAATCACTGCGGCGAGCATCCCGCACCTGAACGAGTCGAGCGACGCGGAAATGCTGGACTGGATCAGGGCGCACCTGGCCGACGAGATCGCCAAGTGGTTCCACGAGCTGGTCTGACCGCACCGACGACCGGGAGGACCGAATCATGACCGGACCAGGGCACGAACTCGACGACATGCAGCTCGGCAACCTGGCCGGGGTTTTCGACCGCATTTCCACCGTGCTCCGCCGAGGCGTGCACGTCCAGCTGCTGACCGAGCACCGCGCGACCATGGAACTGCTGAACGTCTCGCACGTCGGGCAGCGCGCCCGCCTCGGCAGGCTGTTCGACGGCGTCGAGGCACAGGCGCGGAGCACCAACGACGACCCGGACGTCGCGCTGGCCTGGATCGCCTACTCCTACACGTGCGAGTACACCGAGCTCCTGGTCAAGAACCCCGCCCCGACCGGCGCGGGGTCACCGGGCGAGCCGCACCTGATGGAGCTGCGCAAGCAGGCCATGGAGACCGTGACCGCGCAGCACACCAAGCTGCTGGTCCACGTGCCGTCCATCGCCGGCTCCCTCTTCGCCGGCACCGACAAGAAGGTGTCCGAGCTGTTCAAGTTCCGGGTGGTCGACGGCCGCGGCACGCCTCCGCAGCTGCCCGGAGGCCAACTGCCCGCGGCACTGGACTCGCTCCGGCGGGACCTGGCGGGCAGCGCGTTCGCGCCGCTGCGGGAGGCCGACTGGTCGGCCGCGCTCGGCCCGAACCACAAGATCCTGCGCGTGGACACCAGGGGCTCCGGGTTCGACCTCGGCGGGGTCCCGGTCGTGCTGGTGGAGGGCGTGCTCGACCCGAAGCTCACGCAGAAGACGGTGACCGCCGGGCGGGTCGTGCTCGGCGACGGGTCCTCGCGCGCGCAGGTCGGCGGGAACTTCATCGGCAACCTCGTCAGCCAGCGCCGCCTGTACGCGGGCGACCAGGTCGAGTACGACACCAGCCACATGGCGCCGACCCTCGCCGGTGACGCGCACTGGCAGGGCAAGGCGGCCGACTGGCGCATCGACAAGGGCGGCAACCGCCGGACCTACTACGCCGAGGTGCACCCGAAGATCGCCCAGTACCTGCTCAGCCTGGTGCCCGCGGACCGCGACGCGATCACCGTCCTGGACATCGCGGGCGGCAACGGCGACCTGGCCGAGCGGATCATCAGGGAGCTGGGCTGGGCACGCCCCGGGGGCGACCTGCGGGTGCGGTACGTGGTGGTCGACTACAGCGAGGACGACATCGCCGTCGCGGAGGAGCGCTTCGCCGCGCTCGCCCGCACCCACCCGTTCGCCAAGACGACGGCCCTGGTGCGGGACATGTTCGAGTACGGCTACGACGCCGACGCCATGCTGAGCGACGTGGGCCTCAAGGCGGCCGACTTCGTCATCAACTCGGGCGGCCTGCTCAACAACCAGATCGGCGACGACACCGAGAGCCCGCGGTGCTTCGCCCGGATGTACGCGAACCTGCTGGCGCCCGGCGGGCACGGCATCTACTCCGGCCTCACCCCATTGCTGATCAACTCGGCGACGCACCGGGAGCACGGGATGGAGATCCGCAACCTCTACGACATCGAGACCGAGCACCAGATGCACGTGGTGCGCCGCACCGACTGACGCCTCCCTGACCGGAGCCCTCTGACCGGAGCCACCCTGCCGATCAACGGTTGGCGATGCCGTCGATCCGCAGGGTGGCGGAGGCGTCCCGGTGGGTCCCGGTGCTGCCGACGTGCTTGTCGCTGATCGCGGTGCCGTTCTTGAGCACGTGGTAGAGCGCCATGCCGTGACCACGACCCAGGTCGTAGTCGTCCTTCAGCCACTCCAGCACGACACCCGCCTTGGTCGTCGCGCCGTACCCGCGGTCGCCTGCCTCGGCCAGCAGCTCGGCGGGGGTCTTGCCGGTCTTGCGCTCGATGGTGTCGAGGTACGCCTGGAAGGACATGGCCTGCTCCTGTTCGGGTCGGTGTGCGGCCAGTCTAAGACAACTCGATCTGTCCTGACAAGTTTTTTTGTCGGTCGTTCAGAGCCAGAGCAGCTCGGAGCCCTTGAACAGGTGCAGGCAACTCTCCGGACCTCGCAGGCTCATGCGCAGGTTGCCGTCCTCGGACACCACCTGGGCGCTCTCCTCGAACGCCAGTCCCCAGGCGGCCACCTGGAACTCCGGCTCGCGCTCCACCACGGCGAACAGGCGCGGAGCCTCCTCCGCCACCCGCTCACGCTCTTCACTGGTCATACTCAGACGCTAAAGGTGAGCACTCAGATTGAGTAGTCGCCTGATCAGGTGACGAGTTCGGCGGGTTGACTCGGGCACACTGTCGGGCGATCAACGTCGAGGAGACCCATGACCACGAGCGGTCAGAGCCCTACCGACTACCGCGCGCGGCTGGCCGAACGGCTCAAGGAACTGATGCGGCGCAGCGGGAAGGACCGCGCGGACATCATGCGCACCCTGGGCTGTTCGGTGTCGAAAGTGGGCACGATCCTGCGCGGCGACACCTCGGTCCCGCCGCTGGAGTTGGTCGCCCTGCTCGACCTGTTCGCGGTCGAGGGCGAGGAGCGGGCGGACCTGTTGCACCTGGGCGAGGAAGCTCGGCGGCGCAGGCCGAAGACGCCGTGGGGCGCGGCCATCCCGGATCGGCTGCGGAAGTTCTTCAACACCGAGGAGACGGCGCGGAAGATCGAGCTGTACCGGCCCGACCTGCTGCACGGGCTCGTCCAGACCGAGGCCTACGCGCGAGCGGTGATCGAGACCAACTCGACCTTGCGCCCCACCGAGGTCGAGCAGTTGGTGCAGGCGCGGATGGCCAGGCAGGCCCGGCTGACCGGACCGAACCCGCCGGACTACACCCTGGTGATCCGACAGTCGGTGCTGCGGGCGCCGGTCGGGACGCCGGAAACCCGGTTCGAGCAGCTGAAACACCTCAAGGAGCTGTCCGGCCTGCCGCACGTGACGATCCGGGTCATCCCTGACGACATCGGCCTCACGAGCGCGCTCTACTTCCCTTTCATGATCCTCACGCCACCCGCCGACCGCGCCAAGACCGTGTACGTCGAGACCTTGACCGACGGGCTGTTGGTGGACGAGGAGAGCCGGATCTCGCACTACGAAGCCGTTTTCCAGGATCTGCTGGCGGTTTCGCGCACGGATGTGCTTGATAGCGTCGAGGCATGACTTGGCGGAAGAGCAGCTACAGCGGGAACAGCGGTGGTGACTGCGTCGAGGTGCGGGCGGGCTTGGACGCGGTGCGGGACTCCAAGAACGCGGACGGGCCCGTGCTGGAGGTCAGGCCTGCTGCTCTGAGGGCGTTCCTGAAGGCGCTGCGGACCAGCTCGCCAGGAGCTTGAGGCGGTCCTCGGTCGGCGAGCCCACGCGAGCGGTGTAGACCGCGAGCACCACGTCCGGGTCGCCGGTCGGTTGGAGGGTCTCGTAGTCGAGGTCCAGGTCGCCGACCACGGGGTGGTGCATGAGCTTCGTGCCGTGGGTCTTCTCCTGCACCTTGTGCTGCGCCCACAGCTTGCGGAACGTCTCGTCCTTCACCGACAGCTCGCCCACCAACGCCGCCAGCCTCGCGTCGTCCGGGTAGCGGCCCGCGTCCAGCCTGAGGAACGCCACCATGTCGGCGGCGACGGTGGGCCAGTCGCGGTAGAACGCGCGGGATTCCGGACGCAGGAACGTGTGCCTGGCCGAGTTGCGGTCCTCCGGTGGCAGGTCGCCGAAGCCGTAGAGGGCGTCGGCCAGGGGGTTCCAGGCCAGGATGTCCGAACGGCGGCCCATCACGAACGCGGGCACGTCGTCGGCCATCTCCAGCAGCCGCAGCAGGCCGGGTCGGACGCGCTGGGGCGCGGGCCGCTTGGCCGGCGCCGGGCGGACGAGGTTGCGCAGGTGGGCGCGCTCGGTCTCGTCCAGGCGCAGCACGCGGGCGACGGCGTCCAGCACCGAGTCGGAGACGGCCGGCGTGCGGCCCTGTTCGAGGCGCATGTAGTAGTCCACGCTCACGCCGGCCAGCATCGCCAGCTCCTCGCGGCGCAGGCCCGGCACGCGCCGTCGACCGCCACCGGGCAGGCCGACGTCGTCCGGGCGGACGCGAGCCCGGCGGCTGCGGAGGAACTCGCCCAGGTCGTGGTTCACCCACCCAGTATGGCCGCCTCCCGCGTGCCGAGCCTGGGTACTGGCAGACCTAGGGAACGCGGTCCCACAGGCTGACCAGGGCCTCTGGTACCCGTGGTGACCAGGTCCACTGTTGTTGCCATGACCTACGACCTGAACAACCGCACCGCAGTCGTCACCGGCGCCGCGAGTGGCATCGGCGCCGAGATCGCACTCGTCCTCGCCCGGTCCGGGGCGAAGGTCGCGCTGCTGGCCCGCCGCGCGGACCGGCTCACCGACCTGGCCGACAAGATCGCCGCCGAGGGCGGGCAGGCGCTCGCCGTGGCCGCCGACGTCACCGGTGACCTCACCGAGGCCGTGGAGGCGATCCACACCGCCTTCGGCCGGGTCGACCTGGTGGTGAACAACGCGGGTGTGATGCTCGCGAACCCCCTCGCCGAGGGCCGGGACGACGAGTGGCACCGGATGCTCGACACCAACGTCATGGGCCTGCTGAACATCACCAAGGCGTTCACCGAGGACCTGGTCGAGGCGGGCGCGACCGGCGCCGCCGACCTGGTGAACGTCTCGTCCGTGGCGGCGCACCTCACGTTCCCCAACTACGCCGTCTACGGCGCCACCAAGGCCGCCGTCACGCACCTGTCGGCGAACCTGCGCACGGAGCTGGGCCCGAAGGGCGTCCGGGTGACGAACATCGAGCCCGGCCTGGTGCACAGCGAGCTGGCCGAGCACATCGACAACCCCGACGTGGCGGCGCACCTGGCGCAGTGGCGGGAGGACGTGCCGCCGCTGAGCCCGACGGACATCGGCGACCTGGTCGGGTTCACCACCAGCCGGTCCAAGAACGTGAACCTCCGGCAGATCGTGGTGCTGCCGACCGTGCAGGCCTGACGGGTGCAGGCCTGACGAGGCCGAGCCGCCCACCGGCCGGTGGGCGGCTCACGACGACCGGCGGCTGCGGTAGGCGCGTTGCCGGCACGCCGGCGAGCAGTACGCGCGGGGCCGCCCGGACGCCGGTTGCGCCACCGGCCCACCGCAGACACGACAGCTTTCATCACGCGTTTCATAACGTTGGCGGATCAGCAGTTCGATGCCGTCGAGCACCCGGGCCAAGCCGAACCCGAACGGGTCCGGCTGGTCGAAGCCGCCGGCCTCCCACAGCCGGGTCAACGTCGGGTAGCGGTCGAAGTGGGCGAACAGCGTGTCCCGGGCGCCCCACCACTCCTCATCGCTCACCCCGGTGCCGCGCTGCGCCCGCGCGGCCTCGACCAGGGCGGACGCCTCGGCGTCCACGAGGCGGCCGACCAAGCCGACCGCCGCGACCACCTCCTCCGGCGCGAGGCCGGTGTCCGCGAGGATGCTCAACGCGTGCTCGTAGTGGGCCAGGGCGTTGGGCCCCGGCACGGACCGGCCGGGGACCTCGGCCAGCCAGGGGTGGAGCTTGCGCAGCTCCCAGGTGTGCCGCGCGAACGCCTCCAGGTCCGACCGCCAGCCGCTCCCCTCCGCCGACGGCGGGTCGCCGAGCACGGCGTCGCGCATCAGGTCGACCAGGTGGTCGCGGCCGGGCACGTGGCGGTACAGGGACATGGTGGTGAAGCCGAGCCGTTCGGCGACCTTGCGCATGGACAGCCCGGCCAGGCCCTCGGCGTCGGCCACCTCGACCGCCGCGCCCACGATCGCGTCGAGGCTCAGCCCTCCCCGCCCGTCCCACAGCAGCTCGACCGAGCGGTCGGGATCGCCCGCTTTCCCCATCACGCCTCCATGATATACCTCTTGGTGTTTACGCCATAAACAACCATGGGGGCCTGTTCATGACCGATTTCCACGTCTCACCCGCCGGCGACGACTCCGCCGCGGGCACCGCCGACGACCCGTTCGGCACGCTGGAGCGCGCGCGCCGAGCCGCCCGCGAGGCGGGAGGTGACGTCACCGTGCACCTCAGGGCGGGCACGCACGTGCTGACCGGGCCGTTCGAGCTGACCGAGGAGGATTCCGGGGTTGTCTACCAGGCGTTCGGCTTCGGCACCGACGCGCGGGAGGAGGCCGTCGTCAGCGGCGGGCGGGAGGTCTCCGGGCGGCGGGGGCCGGACGGGGTGTGGGTGGCCGAGGTCGGCGACCTGGTCACCCGCCACCTCGTGGTGAACGGACGGCGGGTCGAGCGCGCGGGTGTCGACGGGATGCCCGGCACGGTCCGCCGCACCGCGACCGGCTACGTCACCGACCACCCGCCGGCCTGGCGCAACCCGTCGGGCGTCGAGTTCGTGCACCGGGGCGTCTACCCGTGGACGGAGGCGCGCACGGCGGTCGCGTCCGCCACCGAGGACGGCGAGATCACCATGGCGCAGCCCGGGTTCGGCTGGGCCGTGGACCTCTACAACTCGGAGTGGTTCGGCCAGGTGATGTCCGGTCCCCCGGCGCCGACCCGGGTGGAGAACGACCCGGCGTTCCTGACCGAGGGCACGTTCGCGCTGGACCGCTCGCGGCCCGGCGGGCACGTCCTGCACTACCTCCCCCTCCCGGACGAGGAGCCGCACGTGGTCGCGCCCGCGTTGGAGGTGCTGGTGCGGGCCACCGGCGTGCGGGACGTGGCGTTCCGGGGCGTGGTGTTCGCCGACACCACCTGGCTGCGGCCGGGCAGCGACCGGGGTTTCCTGCACTACCACTCGAACGGGTACTACGACGGCGGCCGGATCGGGAAGGTGGAACCGGCCGAGGGCGCGTGGCTGACCGTGCCCGAGGAGCACGAGGAGATCCCCGCCTCCGTGCGGCTCGACGGCACGTCCGGTGTGCGGTTCGAGGGCTGTCGGTTCACCCGGCTCGGCGCGACCGGGCTGGGCGCGGTCGGCGGGGAGGACCTCGTGGTGCGCGGCTGCGACTTCGACACCCTCGCCGCGTCCGCGATCTCGGTCACCGGCACCCGGAAGGCGTTGCTGGAGGACAACCTCGTCGCGCACGTCGGGCTGGACCACTCCGGCTCGGCCGGCATCACGTTCCACGACACCGAGGACTGCGCGGTCGCGCACAACCACGTGCACGACGTGCCGCACAACGGCATCGTGGCCAACCCGTCGCGCGGCGGCACCCGCATCACGCGCAACCTGGTGACGGGCGCCATGGGCGTGCTGGCCGACGGCGGTGGGATCTACCTGTCCGGCGCGCAGGGCTCGTCCGACAACGGGGCCGTGATCAGCGGGAACGTCATCAAGGACACGCGCACGCCGTACAACTTCGGCCTCTACACCGACTACGGGGCCACGTGGGTGACGGTCGAGGGGAACGTCGTCGCCCGCGCGGACAACACGGCGGTCCTGCACGTCCACCCGCCGTTGGAGCACGTCGTCTACCGGGGCAACTTCTGGGACGCCGACCCGGTCGGCAGCGACGCCGTGCCGGACGGCGTCACCTACGAGGGCAACACCACGATCGCCGACCCGGCCGAGCTCGACGCCGCCACGGCGGAGATCCAGGCGCGGGCGGGCCTGCTCACGAGACGGGCCTGACGAACGGGAACAGCACGGTCTGCCGGATCGACGTGCCGGTGAGCATCATCAGCACCCGGTCCACGCCCATCCCGAGCCCGCCGGTGGGCGGCATCCCGTGCTCCAGGGCGTCGAGGAAGTCCTCGTCCAGCTCCATCGCCTCGACGTCGCCGCTGGCCGCCCGCAACGACTGCGCCCGCAACCTGCGGCGCTGCTCGATCGGGTCGGTCAGCTCCGAGTAGGCCGTGCCGATCTCCGCGCCGAACGCCACCAGGTCCCAGCGTTCGGCCAGGCGGGGATCGGCGCGGTGCGGCCGGGTCAGGGGCGACACCGAGGCCGGGAAGTCGGTGTAGAAGGTGGGTTCCACGGTGTTCGGCTCCACCAGCCGGTCGTACGCCTCCTGCACCAGCGCGCCGTGGTCGGCGTCGGCGGCCGGTTCGACGCCGTGGGCCGCCAGCAGTGAGCGCAGCTCGGGCGACGGGGTGTCCGGGGTGACGGTCGTCGACAGGGCGGTCGAGACGGCCGCGTAGACCCCGATGACCGGCCACTCCCCCGAGATGTCCACCTCCGCGCCGTCGCGGAGGGCGATCGGGCGGCCGTGCGCGACCACGGCGGCGTGCTGCACGAGTTCGCGCACGAGGTGCAGCATCGTCGTGTAGTCGGCGTAGGACTGATAGGCCTCCAGCATGGTGAACTCGGGGTTGTGCGAGGCGTCCGCGCCCTCGTTGCGGAAGTTGCGGTTCAGCTCGAACACCCGGTCCACGCCCGCCACGCACAGCCGCTTCAGGTACAGCTCGGGCGCGATGCGCAGGTACATGCGCAGGTCGTAGGCGTTGATGTGGGTGACGAACGGCCGGGCGTTCGCGCCGCCGTGCACGGTCTGGAGCATCGGCGTCTCGACTTCGAGGTAGTCGCGGCCGTGCAGGAAGTCGCGGATGCCGCGCACGACGTCGCTGCGCAGCCGCAGCATCCGCGCCGAGTCGGGGTTCACCGCCAGGTCCACGTGCCGCCGGCGGACCCGCGCCTCCGGGTCGGACAGGCCCTTCCGCTTGTCCGGCAACGGGTGCAGGCACTTCGCGGTCACGGTCCACTCGTCGGCCAGCACGGACAGCTCGCCGCGCCGGGAGTAGGTCACCTCGCCGCGCACGCCGACGTGGTCGCCGAGGTCGACGCCCGCCTTCCACGCCGTCAGGTCCACGCGCCCGGCGTCGAGCATCAGCTGGAGCTCGCCGGTGAAGTCGCGGACGCGGGCGAAGCACAGGCCGCCGAACTCGCGCAGCGCCACGACCCGGCCGGTCACCGAGACGGTCTCGCCGAGGAGTTCCCGCGCCTGGGCCAGGGAGTGCTCGCGCGGGTAGTTCACCGGGTACGGGTCGATGCCGGCGGCACGCAGCCGGTCCAGCTTGGCGAGCCGGACGCGGACCTGCTCGGGGCGGCGCGGCTCACGCGGCTCGACCTTGATCGCGTCGATCTCGGCGACGGCCTCGGCGAAACCGGTGTCGACGGTCTCGTGGTGCAGCGCGCGCGAGGACCCTCGTTTGACCAACGACCTGAGGCTCGGCACGAACCCCTCGGCGACGCCGGCCGCGATGCTCACGCGGGGCAGGTGGCGGGCGCGGGCGAAGCACAGGTAGCGGGGCAGCCACTCCGGGTCGTACTTGGCGTTGGACCGGTACAGCGACTCCAGCTGGAAGAACCGGGACGCGAGGCTCAGCACCGCCCGCCACGTCCGCAGCACCGGTCCCGCGCCGATCCGCCCGCCCTCCTCGAACACCGCGCGGAACATGGCGAAGTTCAACGACACCCGCTCGACGCCGAGCCGGGCGGCGGCGGCCACCAACTCGGCCACCATGAACTCGTTCAGGCCGTTCTCGGCGGCGCGGTCGCGGCGCATCAGGTCCAGCGACAGACCCCGCCTGCCCCACGGCACGAACGACAGCAGGCCGCGCAGCTCGCCGTGCGCGTCGTAGGCCTCGACCATCACGCACCGGCCGTCGGTCGGGTCGCCCAGCCTGCCCAGCGCCATGGAGAACCCGCGTTCGGTCGCCGCGCCGCGCCACCGCTCGGCCAGGTCGAGGATGGCGGCCAGCTCGTCGGCCGGTATGTCGGCGTGCCGCCGCACGCGGGCGGTGTGCCCGGCGCGCTCCACCCGGCTCACGGCCTGCCGCACGGCCCGGCGCTCCGGTCCGGTCAGGGAGAACTCGCGCACGTCCAGCACGGCCTCGTCGCCGATCTCCAGCGCCTTCAGTCCCGCCGCCGCGTAGACGTGCGCGCCGCGTTCGCTCGCGCCGAGCACGCCGGGCAGCCAGCCGTACCGCCGTGCCTCGGCCAGCCACGCCTGCACCGCCTGCGGCCACGCCTCCTCGTCACCGACGGGGTCGCCACTGGCCAGCGTGGTGCCGGCGAGGACGCGGTAGGTGAGCGCGGCGCGGCCGTTCGGCGCGAACACCGCGCTCTTGTCGCGGCGGGTGGCGAAGTAGCCGAGCGAGTCCGGCTCGCCGTGCGCGGCCAGCAGCCGTCGCACGGCCAGCTCCTCGGCGTCGTCCAGGGACCGGCTCGACCGCACGCCGCGGAAGAACACCCGGAGCGCGGCGATCGCGACGAGCATCCCGCCGAACCCCAGCAGGACGCTCAGCCACGCCGGGCCCTCGCCGCCGCGGCGTTGCGGCAGGACCTCGCCGGTGATCTGGTTGGCCGCCCAGCCCAGCTTGTGCCACGTGCCGTGCAGGTGGCCCGGGAAGAGCTCGGTCAGACCCCAGCCGACCAGGGACAGCACCAGGATCCCGCCGAAGAGGACGACGAGCGTCGACCGCCAGGCGCCGGCGGCCAGCTTGGCCGGGAACGCGTCCCTGACCGCCGGCAGCAGCGCGATGAGCGCGACCGTGACGACGACGAAGCTGCCGAGGTCGACGGTCACCCCCCACCGGTTCGGCGGCTCGTCGTCGCCGAGGAACGGTCCCGGGTCGATCCAGTAGCGGATGATGAGGAGCAGCACGACACCCGCGTTGAGCACCTGGAACAGCAGCAACGTCCACAGCGCGGCCCTCTTGCGCCTGCGCAGCGCCGCGCCGAGCACCACCAGCACCAGGGCGATGAACAGGTTCGCCTCGACGGGTAGGCCCAACAGGTACGAGACCCGGAGAATGCCCCTGGCGAGGTCGGACTCCTCGTCGATCAGGAACAGCAGGAGCGACGCCGCAGCCGCCGCTTGGACGACGGTCGCGACCACTCCCGCCGTCCGCCACTTCCACCTGGCCACCGCCACGACACGCTCCAAGGGGGGATCCGGTTGCCCACCATGGTCGCCTCACTAGCCGGTCGCGTGCACCTGCGGTCATCCGGGCGTGTCGACGGACCGGCGGTGGTGTTGAGCGCTGCCCTGGGCGGCGCCTGGTTCGACTGGGACGCGGTGGTGGCATTGCTGCCCGACGCGCGCGTGCTGGTGTTCGACCGGCCGGGCACGGGGTGGTCCGGGCCCGCGTTGGCGCCCGCGACGCTGGCCCGCGAGGTGGCCGTGCTGGACGCGGTGCTGGCCGGCGAGCCGTCGGCGGTGCTGGTGGGGCACTCGATGGCCGCGCTACACGTGGAGGCGTGGGCGCGGCTGCGGCCGGGTCGGGTGCGCGGGCTGGTCCTGGTGGACCCCGATCCGGAGGCGCCGGGCGCCGGTCGGCCGTTCGACCTGTCGGCGGTGGTGGCGCGGTGGGTGCTGCGGGCGGGGTTGGACCCGGTCGTGGCCGCTCAGGGGGTGCGGCTGCGGCGGTGGGTGATGCGCTGGTCCACGCTCGGGCGGCGTGATCCGGCCGCGCCCGCGGCACTGCGGTCGGTGTACGGGCGGCCGTCGGTGACCCGGGCCGTGCTGGACGAGTTGGCGTCCTACCCGGCGCAGGTGGCCGCGGTGGAGCGGTTGCGGGCGTTCCGGCCGTTGCCGCCGGTGCCGTTCACCGTGCTCACGGCGGGTCGGCGGGAGTGCGCGGCGCACGTGGCGCTGGCCGCGTCGACCCCGACCGGGCGCGCCGTGCGGGTGCCGGGCAGTCGGCACATGGTGCCGGTCGACCGGCCGGACGCGGTGGCGTTGGCGGTGCTCACGGCGTTGCGCGGCGGGTGAGCGGGAGGGCGTGGCGGAGGGGGCACGGTACTCCCGTTCGTCGTCGTGCGCGATGTGGCGGACGGACCATGTGAAGCGTCTCGCACTCCGCGCAATTACCCCGGAGTCGGTGTCACGCTGGTCGCGTAACCGTGCAACAAGGTCCCGGGGACCAGCGACGAAGCCGGCCCCGAGGGAGGACGGTCGACGATGACCTCGACAGAGGTAACCGCGCC
The DNA here is from genome assembly GCF_040639675.1 of Actinosynnema sp. NPDC023794. Classification (NCBI taxonomy): domain Bacteria; kingdom Bacillati; phylum Actinomycetota; class Actinomycetes; order Pseudonocardiales; family Pseudonocardiaceae; genus Actinosynnema; species Actinosynnema sp. NPDC023794. Next base: position 27,559 of record NZ_JBFAFR010000008.1, read on the forward strand.
TTACGGCAACGGGGCGGGCAGCGCCCCCACCACGAAGAAGGTGCGCATCCACCACCTGCGGGAGCTGAAGGAGCGCGGCGAGCCGTGGCCCATGCTCACCGCCTACGACATGTACACCGCGGAGCTCTTCGACGAGGCGGGCATCCCGGTGCTGCTGGTCGGCGACTCCGCGTCCAACAACGTCTACGGCTACGACACGTCGCTGCCGGTGACCGTGGACGAGCTGATCCCGCTGGTCCGGGGCGTGACGCGGTCGGTGAAGCGGTCGCTGGTCGTGGCCGACCTGCCGTTCGGCTCCTACCAGGTGTCGGTCGAGCAGGCCGTGGCGACGGCCGTGCGGTTCATGAAGGAAGGCCGCGCGCACGCGGTGAAGCTCGAAGGCGGGAAGCACTTCGCACCGCACATCGAGGCCATCGTGCGGGCGGGCATCCCGGTCATGGCGCACATCGGGTTCACCCCGCAGAGCGAGCACCAGCTCGGCGGCTACCGGGTGCAGGGCCGCAACGACGCCTTCGACTCGGTGGTCGAGGACGCGCACGCCGTCGAGGCCGCGGGCGCGTTCGCCGTGGTGCTGGAGATGGTGACCAGCGAGGTCGCCAAGCAGATCACGCACGACCTGGTGATCCCGACCGTCGGCATCGGCGCGGGACCGGACACCGACGCGCAGGTGCTCGTCTGGCAGGACATGATGGGCCTGCGCCGCGGGCGCGCGCCGCGGTTCGTGAAGCGGTACGCCGACGTGGCGGGCGTGATGAAGTCGGCGGCGGAGCAGTTCGCGGCCGAGGTGAAGGGCCACCAGTTCCCCGGCCCCGAGCACACCTTCCACTGATCTCGTGACCGCGGTCGCCGCGCGGGCTCCGGCCGGCGCGGCGACCACGCGTTTTCCCACCCGGCGCCGGCAAATGCGCGGTGAGGCGGAATAACGGCCGCCGGAATCGGTCAGCCGGCTATTCCCGAACAATCGCCCGGAGTGGTGCGGGCTACGATTTGTGCGGGCCGCGACCGGAACGCCTGTGCCACGATCACGGCGGAATGCACGACTCGGGTTCGGCACGGGGCGGTCCGCCATGGTGTCCAGCGACGCGGAGCCGCCGGCCGGCGCTCACAACCCGTGCCGGCGCACCATCGGCATGATCACCTCGGCGTTCGCCCGCCACGCCGGCCGCCGCGCGGCGAGGATGGCGGCGAACAACGTCGCGCTGCCCAGGACGGCCGTCGCGACCACCGTCGTCACGTTCCCCGCCTCACCGCCGAGTGCCGCGCCGCCGAACGCGAACAGCATGGCGGCGCCGCTGACCACCACCGTGCGCACCGGGTCCTGCCAGTGGACCGAACCGCCCGCGTCGACCTGCTCGACCAGCTCGCGCGCCCGCCGGGCGAGGACGGGGTCGACCGGCTCCAGGCCGCGAAGGCGGTCGGCGACCTTCGCGCACTCCTCGAACTGGGCGGCGCTGGTGATCTCCGGTTGCCCGTCGCGCATGACCGACCGGCACGCGTCCGCGACCGCGAGCAGTCGCGCGGCGAGCCGGTCGACGGCGTCGGGCTCCTGGTCGGTCTCGGCGACCTCGACCCACCTCTCGGCGACCGCGGCGGCGATCGGGTGCTCCACGTCGGCCTCCGGTGTTCAGGGGAGACGATTCCGATGAGCGATCCGCTCGACGCGAAGATAGCCGAGAACCGCGATGACGAGGGGCCGCCGCAAAAGACGGCACCGGAACGGACGCGAATGTCCGGGAAATCGGGATCGCTCGGTTACGCCGCCGCGATCGCGGGGTCGTGCCTCGCGGCGAGCCTCGGCCTGGGGCTGGGATTGATCTACGTTCCGCCGGTGTTCCGGGAGAGCCCTCCCGCCGCGGTCGCCGAGCCGCCCGGCACCGCGTCGGACCTCCCGGTGCCGGGCGGCTCGACCTCCTGGCCGACGACGACGCGCACCTCGACCGACGAGACCCCGGTCGAGTTCGTCGGCACCAGCGGGCCCGGCGGCCTGCTGACGGTCGTGCCCTACTCGTTCACCCAGCTGACCACCCGCGTCGGTTCGTACAGCTCGCGCGACCCGCAGGACCCCGAGGTCGAGGTGCGGTACGGCGGCGCGCCGCCGGAGGGCGCCGGCGACCTGTTCGAGTCGATCACCCGCGCCGCCGCCACCACGTCGTCCACCCAAGAGGGCTACCGGCAACTGGCCCTGAACCGGGCTCGGCACGGGTCCTTCGCGGCCGTGGAGTGGGAGTTCGAGCACCGGACGGCGCAGGGCGACAGCCGCTGGTCCCGCGCGCACTACTGGCGCGCGGGCGGCATCGAGTACGTCGTGCTGGTGCAGGCCCCGCCGCACCGCCGGGCCGAGGCCACGCGACTGCTGGACACGATGATCGAGCACAGCCGGCCCCAGTGAGGAGCGCACCGACGATGGCCGTGGCCGATCCGGGGTCAGCGGGGCCCACCGAGCCCCGCGACGAGAGCACGCGCCACCTGTGCGCCGCGGCCCACCTCAGCCGGGACTTCGCCGACGCGGCCCTGCGGGAGCTGCTGGTGGAGCCGACCCGCGCGGCCGTGCCCGCGCGCGGCGTGGACACCCCGGCCGTGCTCACCGAGGCGCTCGCCGCCCGGTTGCGCACGAACGTGGTCGACGTGCTCGTGCTCGCCCTGCTGGGCGCGGCGCTGTACTTCGCCTTGGCGCTGTCCGTGCTGTGGATCACGACGGCGTTGGTGCTGAGCGGGCCGAAGCTCGTCCGGCTGTGGGGCGCGGCCCGCGCCCGGCGGCACACCGCGCTGCCCATCCGCCCGATCCGGCTCGCGGTGTCCACGCTCACCGTCGTGCTCTCCCTGCTGGCGGTGATCGACGTGCTCGGGGGGCGGGGGCTGCTGGTGGCGGCCGACCTGTTCAGCCCGTTGGACTTGATCGACGTCCTCCAGGACGCGTTCGAGGCCACGCTCGAAGCCGCCCTCGACGGCGTGGCCGGCCACGTGCTGCTCGCGGTGGCGCTGCTCGTGCTGCTGGCCAACCGGGCCGTCATCGCCCACCACGCGACGCTGCGCTTCGGCCGCCGGCGTCCCGGTGGACCGCCCGCCCCCGTCGACCGGGCCCTGCTGCGCCTGGCGCCGAGGCTCGTCGAGCGAATCGACGAACGCCACCGCGACGCCGTGCGCCTCGCGCCGGGCGCGTCCGAAGAGGACGGACGGGTTCCGCTGCTGGTGCACCGGGGGTACAAGCCCTTCGTGGGCGCGGGCGAGATCCACGGACCGTGGACGGTCGCGGTGCCGTTGGAACGCAGGCACGACGCGCCGGCCACCGACGTCGCCCTCAGCACGGCGACGCTCCTGGACGGCATCACGAGCAAGGTCACCGACCTGCGCGCCGCGGCGCCGCTCGCGCCGAGCGCCAGGCTGGGCGCCCTCACGGTGGACGACTACGTGATCGTCACCGCCCAGGGCCTGGTCGACCACCTGCCCGACCCGGTCTCGGCGCACTACCTGCACCGACCGGACGAGCCGCCGTACACGCACGTGACCAGGGCGCACGCCGACGAGGTGCGCGACAACCCGTTGGAGTGGTCGCGCTTCTACCGCCGGTTCTCGCTGGAGACCTGGGACCGCGACGTCGTGCTGTCCGTGTTCGTGCACGTGGCGATGGACGACTCCACCCTGTACCTGGAGTGGACGCCGTGCGTGCTGCGGCCGATCCACGCCGGGCTCAAGGTCGTGGACGCCGAACCGCCGTCGGCGTGGGTGCCGGTCCGCCGTGCCCTCAAGGACCTCGTGCTGCTGCCCGCGAGCACGCTGTCGCGCGTCGTGCGGCTGGCGACCCACCCGCGGCCCGGCTCCCACGCGGGCGCCGACAAGTACGGCTCGCTGGTGACGGTGCGCGAGATGGCGGCCGACGTCGAGCTGCACAGCTACTTCCAGCAGGCCGACGTGGACCGCTACCTGCACCTGCTGCGCACCCGCGTCACGCTGGCCGTGTCGGAGCTGCTGCGCGAGGCCGACTACCACACCGCGTCGTTCGACCAGCAGGCTCGGGAGATCGTCAACAACACCGTCAACACGGTCACCATCACCGAGGGCGGCACGCTGACCGGGCACGTGCTGCAGAGCGGATCGCTGACCGGCGACGTGGACATCACCGGGTGATCCACTCCGCGGCGCCCTCGGGCAGAGTGGGACCCATGTACCCCGAGATCGAACCCTACGACCAGGGCCTGCTCGACGTCGGCGACGGCAACCGCGTCTACTGGGAGGTGTGCGGCAACCCCTACGGCAAGCCCGTGGTGTTCCTGCACGGCGGGCCCGGCGGCGGCTGCGCGCCCGTGCACCGACGGCTGTTCGACCCGGCCGCGTACCGGATCGTGCTGATCGACCAGCGCGGCTGCGGTCGGTCCCTGCCGCACGCGTCCGAGCACGGCGCGGACCTGGCGGACAACACCACCTGGCACCTCGTGTCCGACCTGGAGAAGGTCCGCGAGCACCTCGGCGTCGACCGGTGGCAGGTGTTCGGCGGGTCGTGGGGGTCGACGCTGGCGCTGGCGTACGCGCAGACGCACCCGGACCGGGTGACCGAGCTGGTGCTGCGGGGCATCTTCACGTTGCGGCGCAAGGAGCTCGACTGGTACTACGGCGGCGGCGCGGGGTTCCTGTTCCCGGAGCCGTGGGAGCAGGTCGTGTCGCGCGTGCCCGAGGGCGCCGACGTGATCGAGACCTACGGGCGGCTGCTGAACGACCCGGACCCGGCCGTGCGCGAACCGGCGGCGGTGGCGTGGAGCGTGTGGGAGGGGTCGACGGTCACGCTGCTGCCCCGGCCGGAGCTGGTCGAGACGTTCGCGCAGCCCCGGTACGCGCTGGCGTTCGCGCGGATCGAGAACCACTACTTCCGGCACGGCGGGTGGTTGGAGGAGGGGCAGCTGCTGCGTGACGCGGGGAAGCTCGCGGGCATCCCGGGCGTGATCGTGCAGGGCCGCTACGACCTGGCCACGCCCGCCGTGACGGCCTGGGACCTGCACCGGGCGTGGCCGGGGTCGGAGCTGGTGGTGGTGCCGGACGCCGGGCACGCGTTCGACGAGCCGGGAATCCTGCGCGCGCTGCTCGCGGCGACCGACCGGTTCAGGGCCTGAGCGCGGTCTCCAGCGCTTCGCGCGCCCGCACCAGCGACGGGCCGTACCAGGTCAGGTAGCGGCCCGACACGTGCACGGGGCGCAGGCCGGGGAAGAACTGCGGGCCGTCGTCCGGGGTGAACAGGTACGGCTCGTCGGGCAGCACGACGAGGTCGGCGTCCTGCAGGTCGCGCAGCTCGGGGCGCGGGTAGCGCTCGGGGTGGTCGGCGAAGGCGTTGACCACGCCCAGGCGCAGCAGGACGTCGCCGGCGAACGTGTCGCGGCCGAGCACCACCCACGGCTTGCGCCACACCGGGACCACCGCCCGCGTCCACGGCGGCGTCACCTCGCGCCACAGCCGCTCCGCCTCGACCAGCCAGTCCGGCTCCACGTCCCACGCGGTGCCGAGCAGGCGGCGCAGCGAGCCCAGCGCGGCGGGGACGGTGGCGGGCGCGGCGGTGACCCACACCGGGATGCCGTCGGCACGCAGCCGTTCCACGTCCTCGGGGCGGTTCTCCTCGCTGTTGGCCAGCACGAGGTCCGGCCGCAGCGCGAGGACCCGGTCCACGTCCGGGTACTTCGAGCCGCCCACCCGGGTGACGTCGAGGTCGGGCGGGTGCGTGCAGTAGTCCGTCGCCCCGATGAGGACGGCGGGGTCGACGGCGCCGGTGACGACGGCCTCCGTGAGCGACGGCACCAGGCTGACCACGCGGGTGGGCGGGCCGGGCAGCGGGACCGGCTCGCCGAGATCGTCGACCGGCAGCATCAGACGTCGGCGCCCTCCGGGCCGGCGTGCGCCCCGTCGCGGTGGTCGATCGCGGTGAACGCCTCGGTTCGAACCTGCGCGATCATCACCCAGCCCCCTGCGTCCGCGGTCGGGACGACGACCGTACCTCGCCACCCCACCGGTCGCGAGTCAGCGTCCCAGGGCAGCGGGGCGGTCACCTCAGCGGTCGGCCGCGACCAGGGTCGCGCTGTGCGGGCCCAAACCGAGTGCGGTCGCGATGCTCAGGTCCTCCCCCGTGTCGACGTCGCACCGCAGCGAGGGCCAGTGACCGGTCAACGCCACCGCTCCGCCGACCTCGTGCGCCCGGGCCGATCCGACGCCCAGCCTGGGGTTCAGGTCCGTGCCGGGCGCGGCGAGCAGCAGTGTCGTCCCGGTGCCCTGGCGGTCGGCGCAGAAGGCACGGCGTCCGTCCGCGCTCGCGATGGCCGAGGACAGCTCGGCGGGCCGCAGCGCCGGGAGGTCGGCGTGCAGCACGCCGACCGCCGCGGTCGGGCCCCGACGCCGCAGCACCCCGGCGCCCGCCCGGACCGCCGCGTTCAACCCCTCGCCCGGGTCGGGTGAGGACTCGACGCCCAGCGCGGCCACTTCCTCCACCACGGCGGGATCGGACGTGACCACCAGCACCCGCCGCACCCCCGCCGCGGCCGTGACCGCGGTCAGCGTGTCCAGGGCGAACGCGAGCGCCAGGGCCGCGCGCGCGACGGGGTCCGCAGCCACGTCGGCCAACCTGGTCTTCGCCCGCGCCAAGCCCTTCACCGGGACCACGAGGTCCACCGCGCCGCGCCTGCCCCGGTCAGCCACCGGGCCGTGTCTCGTCCGACATCGGGGTGTTCTGGTAGGCGGCGATCCGCCAGCCGTCCAGGCCGTTGGCCAACACCCAGGTGGCGCGGACGGACCCCGCCGCCGACTCGGCGTCGTCGGGCGAGAGGTCGCCGCCCTCGGTGATCACCAGCGCGACACCCGGTTGCAGGAACCGCAGGTCCACCACGTCCTGGACCAGCGTCGTCCCCCGCTCCGCCGTGGCGAACTGCTCGGTCACCGCGTCCCGGATCACCTCGCGGCCCCGCAGGAACCGGTTGTCCGACAGGATCATCCTGGCGTTCTTGGTGTAGGCGTCGGCGAACGCGTCGGCGTCCTTGCCCGCCCACGCGCGCACGATGCCGTCGAGCACCTCCCGCACCCTGACTTCCTCGTTGCGCGCCCGACCGGTGTCCGGTGTGGTCGTACTGGTCATGGTTCTCCCCCGCGTTCCCCTCGGCGCCCCCGACGACGGGTCCGCCCGGAACCGTTCCGCTTTCGGCCTCCGCCGATCGTGTTCGGTGGCGGTCGCACCGGCATCTTCCGACTTGCGGTGTTGCCGTCGGGCGCGCCGCTCCGGTCCGGGCCGACGCCGTCGAGGACGGGCACCGGTGGGTGTGCGGGACGCGCGATTCCTTTCGGTCCGCCGCGAGGTCTCCACTCCGGAACACCGTCCGCCGTCGCGCGCCGCCAGACCGACGCGGCCCGATCGCACCACGAGGGAAGAGCCAGGATGGCCATCAAGCACAGCACGTTCCTGCCCACCGGCTTCACCAACGACCTGGCGGGCTTCACCGACCCGGTGGAGGCGTTCGAATCGCTGGTGGGCGTCGCCAAGACCGTCGACGAGGCCGGCTACGAGGCGGTCTGGGTGCCGGACCACTTCGTCCCCGTCCCGCCCTCGCAGGCGTTCCTGTTCGAGTCGTGGTCGGTGCTGACGGCGTTGGCCCGGGAGACGCGGCGGGTGCGGCTCGGCCACCTGGTGACCGGCAACGGCTACCGCAACCCGGCGTTGCAGGCCAAGATGGCCTCGACCGCGGACGTCGTCTCCGGCGGCCGGTTCACCATGGGCATCGGCTCGGGCTGGTACGAGCCGGACTACGTCGCGTACGGCTACGACTTCCACGACGCCGGTGAGCGCCTGCGCCGGCTGCGTGAGGCCGTGCAGGTCGTCCGCGCCATGTGGACCGAGGACGAAGCCACCTTCGAAGGCGAGTACTACCAGGTCAAGGGCGCGATCAACCAGCCGAAGGGCCTCCAGTCGCCGCACATCCCGGTGATGGTGGCCGGCGGCGGGGAGAAGGTGACGCTCAAGATCGTCGCGGAGTTCGGCGACGCCTGCAACGTCATCGAGAGCCCCGAGGGCCTCAAGCGCAAGTTCGGCATCCTCAAGGACCACTGCGAGACCGTGGGGCGCGACTACGACGCGATCAGGAAGACGACCACCACGCTCTGCGTCATAGCCGACACCGATGAGGAGGCCGTTGCCGCGACCCCTCCGTTCGCGGGGACCATCTACCCCGGCAACGTCGCCGAGTACGGCTTGATCGGCACCGTCGAGACCGTCCACGAGCGGATCGCCGCGTACGAGGAGGCCGGGGTGCAGGAGCTCGCCGTGTCGTTCCTGAACCCGTTCGACCACGACCTCCTGCGCGGTTACGCGGCGGAGTTCGTCAAGTGACCGCAGTGCCGCCGGGGCCGAGGGTGTCGGCGGCCACGCACGGGAGGCCGAATGCCCGATAACGCGCAGTTCGCCGATGACACCGAGCGCTACCGGGGCGAACTGCTGGCGCACTGCTACCGGATGCTGGGCTCGGTCGACGACGCCGAGGACGTGGTCCAGGAGACGTACCTGCGGGCATGGCGGTCGTACGGCGGGTTCGAGGGGCGCTCGTCGGTGCGCGCGTGGCTGTACCGGATCGCGACGAACGCGAGCCTGACGGCGTTGCGCCGGCGCAGCAGACGGGTGTTGCCGTCCGGGCTGGGCGGGCCGGCGGGCGACCCGGACGCGCCGCAGGTCCCGGCCGGTCCGGGGGTCCTGTGGCTCCAGCCGTTCCCCACGTCCGCCGCCCGGGGCCACGACGGGGCCCGGGAGTCCGGTGACCCGGCGGTGATCGTGGGCGAACGGGAGAGCCTGCGGCTGGCGCTGGTGGCGAGCCTGCAGTACCTGGCGGGCCGGCAGCGGGCCGTGCTGCTGCTGCGGGACGTCCTGGCGTTCCCGGCCGGCGAGGTCGCCGAGATGCTCGACACGACCACGGCGGCGGTCAAGAGCACGTTGCAACGCGCGCGGGCGCGGCTGGCGGAGGTCTCGGCCGACGTGGACCAGGTCACCGAGCCCGACGAGCCGGAGATCCGGGCGCTGGTGGACCGGTACGCCAAGGCGTTCGAGGACTCCGACGCCGCCGCGCTGGAACGGCTGCTGCGCGCCGACGCCAGGCTGGAGACCGTGCCGAGCGCGACGTGGTTCGCCGGCAAGCGGACGTGCGCGCCGTTCATCGCGCGGCACGCCATCGGGACGCCGGGCGAGTGGCGCCTGGTGCCGGTGGAGGCGAACGGCCAGCCCGGAACGGCCGTGTACCGGCGCGGCGAGGACGGCGTGCGCCGGGCGTTCGGCATCACCGTGCTCACCCTGGCCGCCGACGGGATCGCGCGGATCGTGCTGTTCACCGACCCCGACCTGGTGGAGAAGTTCGGGCTGCCCGCCACGGCGCCTGCCTGATCCGCCTTCCCGCTCCCCACACCGGCTTTGGCCACGACCGTCGGGTCGCCGTCCCCGCCGGGCGCCGAAGTGCCCGGCGGGGACGCCGTCAGCCGAGCTCGCGCAACCGCGGGAGGACGTCCTCGGAGAACTGCGTGAGGAAGCGCTCCTGGTCGTGGCCGGGGCCGTGGAACACCAGGTGGTTCAGCCCAGCGTCCACGTAGGGCTTGATGCCGGCCAGCGCCTGCTCCGGGTCGGAGGCGACGATCCACCGCCGCGCCACCTGCTCGACGGGCAGCTCGTCGGCGAGCCGTTCCATCTCCTCCGCGCTGTGCACGGTGTGCTTCTGCTCGGCGGTGAGCGACAACGGCGCCCAGAAGCGGACGTTCTCCAGCGCCGCGGCCGGGTCGCGGTCGTAGGACAGCTTGATCTCGATCATCCGGTCGATCTGCCCCGGATCACGGCCGGCCGCCGCCGCCCCGTCGGCCAACGAGGGCAGGAGCTTGTCCGAGTACAGCTCCATCCCCTTGCCCGAGGTGCAGATGAAGCCGTCCGCCACCCGGCCGGTGAACTTCGCCATCTGCGGACCGCCCGCCGCGACGTAGATCGGGACGGGGCGCTCGGGCCGGTCGTAGATGCTCGCGTCGACCAGGGTGTAGTACTCGCCCTCGTGGTTCACCTGGTCCTCGGTCCACAGCGCGCGGATCAGCGTGATGGCCTCGCGCAGCCGTCCCAGCCTCTCCTTGAACTCCGGCCACTCCCGCCCGGACACGGCGATCTCGTTGAGGGCCTCGCCCGTGCCGACGCCGAGGATCACCCGGTCCGGGTAGAGCATCCCGAGGGTGGCGAACGCCTGCGCGATCACCGCCGGGTTGTAGCGGAAGGTCGGGGTGAGCACGCTCGTGCCCATCCGCACCCGGGACGTGCGCTCACCCACCGCCGCCAGCCACGCGAGGGCGAACGGCGCGTGTCCGCCCTTGTGCCGCCACGGCAGGAAGTGGTCGGACACCATCACGCTGTCCAGGCCCAGCTCCTCCGCGCGCACCGCGTGCTCGATGAGCTCACGCGGTGCGAACTGCTCGGCGGACGCCTTGTAGCCGATCTGCAATGCCATGACGCTCCTTGCCGCTCGTCCTACGCCGTCGGCGGCCGGACCGACCGGCCGTGCCGGAAGACGTCGAGCGGGTCGTAGTCTTCTTGGTCTGCTGAAGCCCCAGGTGGTTCCCCTGGTGGTACCGGTCGAGCCACGGCACGCCGGACCGGTCGGGCTCCGACGTCATCGACCACGGCGAACCCGGCACCGGTCACACCGGCGACGGCGGCCCACCGCCAGGTCACCCGACCCCGGTTCTCCCGACTGCCGTATGCGACCACGGCGGAGCGGCAGAGGAATCGGCTCCGGTCGGCTCCCCGCGACCGGGCGCCGCCCGGCGCCTCGTCGCGCGCACCGGCACTGCCGGGCGTGCCGACGGTGAACGCGGTCATCGGGCCATCACATCACAGGTGATCGGGCCGGGCCCTGCGATGGCGTGCGTGATCACAGCCGATCCGGCCGCGGCGCGAGGCCGGTCGGCGGCGAGCCGGAGGGGCGTCGCCCGCGCGGGCCCGTCGGTTCGACGGGCGGGCTCAGCGGCGTTCGAAGACGACCTTCCGGCGCTCGGGGTCGGCCTCCACCAGGCGCACCGCGATCCGTTCGCCTTCCGGCAGGCCCTCGCCCGTGCAGCGGCCCATCACCGGCGGTTGGGCGACGAAGACGTCCGCGCCTCCTCCGTCCGCCCGCAGCACCACCGCCTCGAAGTGCTGGCCCACCCGGTCGGCCAGCACCCACGCCTCGACCTGGTCCAGGCACGCCCGGTCGACCTTGCTCGCCAGCGCGTCCGAGCCGCCCATCAGGCCGGGCAGCAGGGGCAGCGCCTTGGCGAGCCACTCGGGCACGTCCTCCCCCGCCGTGACGGCCAGGCACACCTCGGTGGCGAAGCGGTCCACCAGCCGGCGCAGCGGCGCGGTGACGTGCGCGTACGGCGCAGCCAGGCCCGCGTGCGTGGAGACGGCGGGCACCTCGCCGTTGAACGCCGTGTAGCCCGCGCCGCGCAGCAGCCGGGTCGCGTCCACGAACAGCGCCAACGCCTCCGGCCGGCTCGGGTCCAGGCCCGCGAGCAGGCGGGACGGGGTCACGCCCGCCGGCCACGGCACGCCCAGCGCGTGCGCGGACCGCCGCAAGGCGTCCACCGCGCCGTCGTCCGCGTCGGGCAGCGTGCGCAGCACCCCGACCTTCGCCCCGATCATGATCCTCGCCGCGGACATGCCGGTGAGCAGGGAGATCTCCGCGTTCCAGGAGTCGACGTCGGCGCGCGGCCGGACCGCGAGCTTCCAGTCGCCGTCACCGTTCGGCACGATCTCCTGCTCGGGCAGCTGCAGCTCCACCGCGCCGCGCTCGGCCGCCCGTTCCCGCCGCAGCCGGCCGAAGTCCGGCAGCGCCTCGACCGAGGGGTGCGGCGTGCCCGCGTCGAACTGCGCCTGCACGCCCTCGTAGTCGAACTGCGCGGTCGAGCGCACGAGCGCGCGGCGCACCCGCACGTCGACCGGCTCGCCGTCCGGGCCGCACTCGAACGTCCACAGCACCGACGGCCGCGTCTGCTCCGGCAGCAGGCTCGCCGCGCCCTCCGACAGCACCGGCGGGTGCAGCGGCACGTTGCCGTCGGGCAGGTACAGGGTCTGGCCGCGCTTGCGCACCTCGGTGTCCAGCGCGCCGCCGGGCACCACGAACGCGCCCAGGTCGGCGATCGCGTAGTGCACCCGGAAGCCGGACCCGACCCGCTGCACCAGCAGCGCCTGGTCCAGGTCCTTCGCGCCGGGCGGGTCGATGGTCACGAACGGCAGGTCGGTCGCGTCCTCGCGGTCGGCCGGACCGACGTCGCGCGACACCGCTGCCTGCGCCTCGGCCAGGGCATCGGCCGGGAACTCCTCGGGCAGGCCGAACTCGGTCCGGATGCCGCCGAAGTCCAGGTCCGCTCGGCCGGTGCGGATCACCATGGGGTGCACCCTAGGCCGGCCTCAGCGCTTGCCCCAGTCCTTATCGGCCTTGTCCTCGGCTTTGGTCCGCTCCCGCGCCAGCTCCAGGGCGCGCTGCGCCGTGGCCTCGTCCGGGTAGGGGCCCATGCGGTCACCGCCGCGGCAGCCGACGCCGTGCTCGACCGTCCGGTGGGTCAGGCAGTAGTACCAAGCGTTCGGGTCAGAAGCCATGCCTCCAGGTTTGCATGCGCCGGAGCGCATGTCATGTTCACCACTGGGGCGGTCGTGGCGCCTGCACGGGCACCGGGCCCGACTGGGGGAACGTCGGCTGCGGCACGACCGGCGGCGGCTGGGGGAAGCCGCGCGGCGGCGTGTTCTGGTTGGCGTTGGCGAACTCGCCCGGGATGGGGTCGAGCACCGACACCAGCACCGTCTTGTGCTCCGGGTCGGTGATCAGCGCGCCGCCGCGGTCCCGGTAGACCAGCTCGCCGTCCGAGTCGATCTCCACGATCGCGCCGACCTCGGCCAGCTGCTCCTCGTCCAGGTCGACCAGCCGTTCCATCCGGGACGGCACCACCCGGTACACCGGCCAGTTCAGGTGCGCGTACGTGCGGTGGAAGTCGGCGAGCAGGTGCGCCATCTGCTGCTGCCACGGCAGCGGCATGGCCTCGACCAGCGACCGCGGCAGCACCGCGTACGCCTGGTCGGTGCCCGGCGGCCGGGTGTTGAGGTAGTCCCGCGTCGGCGTGCTCGACGCGGGCGGCCCGGCGTGGCGCTGGATGGGTTCGTGGTTGAACACCGTCGTGCCTCCCTACACGCCCGGCCGGACGGCCAGTGGCATCAACTCGTGGTAGGTCCAGTTCACCTTGCTGATCTTGACCACGTCGCCGGTCTGCGGCGCGTGGATGTACTCGTCGTTGCCCAGGTACATCGCCACGTGGTGGACGGTGACCGGGTCGGCGGGGTTGGTCGCCCAGAAGATCAGGTCGCCCGCCTTGGCCTCCCGCACGGGCAGGTACGCGCCGCCGGCCATGTACTGGTCGTTCGCCACCCGCGGGATCTTCACGCCCGCCGCCGCGAACGCCTTGACCAGGATGCCGGAGCAGTCCCAGGCGTCCGGGCCGTTGCCGCCCCACAGGTAGGGCTCGCCGAGCTGCTGCTTCGTGAACTCGATCGCGGTGCCGGCCGCGTTCGACGCGAGCAGGAAGTCGCCGACGCTCTCACCGCACCCGGCCGGGTCGCTGACGTCGCCTTCCTTGCTGATCAGGAACGCGGCCATGGCCTCCCAGTTGTGGTACCGGTCGGGGAACGCCGACCGCTCCACGTCCTGGGCCGAGTCGCCGGGCCGCTGCTCCTCCCAGTCGGGCAGCTTGAGCAGCACGTCGTAGAACTTGTTGATCGCGTAGTGGGGGTCGGTGACCTGCTGGGGCGTGCCCCAGCCCATCGACGGGCGCATCTGGAAGATGCCGAGCGAGTCGCGGTCGCCGTAGTCCAGGCTGCGCAGCCCCGACTCGGTCATGCCGGCCTGGATCGCGATCTGCCAGGCCAGCGGCGGCAACTTGCGCTCGCGGCCGATGGAGATGATGTTGGCGACGGTGGTGCGCTGCTCGTCGGTGAGCCGTTCCGCCTCCCGGCGTCCCTTCTCCTCGCCGCCGCCGCCCCACGGGCCGATCGAGGCGTTGCAGCTCGCCATGCGGATGCCGGCGGCTTCCTCCGACGGGGTGTTCTCGCTGAGCACGGTGGACACGCCGTTGGTCACGGTCACGGCGACCACGGCCACCACCGCGACGACCACGAGCCCGATCTTGAGCATGTCACCCCACCTTGGTCCACTCGGTCACGACCCAGCCCTCGGGGAGCTTCGCCACCGTGACGATCAGCTTGCCGTCCTCCAACCGGGCCTCGAACTCCGCCGATTCGGTGAACGACTTGATGGCCTTGACCGGTTGGTCGATCACCGCGGGCACGTTCACCGGGTCGACCGACTCCAGCGCGGGGAACTTCTCGTTCGAGGTGTGCGGCTTGAGCCCGGCCAGCCACTGCTCCTTGGTCGTCTTGCCCGGCTCGAACGCGCTGAACGCGTCGACCCACATGTCGGCGACCAGTTGCGCGTTGGGGTTCACCGGGGCCGAGGTGGGCGCGGCGGTGGGGCTCTGCGCCTTGGTCGGCAGCGCGCTGGAGGTGGCGTTGGGCAGCACGCCGACCTGGTTGCCGCCGCTGCCGCCGGTCACCACGGTGGACGTGGTCCCCGCCGTGCCGCCGCCCTGCCGCGGCTTGATCGCGTTGGGGATGACCACGCTGATCGTCGTGACCAGGACGGTCACCCCGACGATCGAGGCGACGAGGTGGCGCGGCGAGCGCAACGGCCAGCCCCACAGGCGTCGGTACACGGCCGCCCGGCCGCGATTGGTTCGGATCGGCATCAGCTGTCCCTGACCTCAAGCCCGCGCGTGCTGTCCCTGACCTCGAGCCCGCGTGACGGCCGGTAGATCACGTGGACCGGCCGCCCCGCCACCACCTCCGCCTGCGCGACAACCGGTTCCCGGGCGGGTTGGGACTCCATCACCTGTTGGGACCGGTCGGGGTGGGGCCAGCGCATGCGGGACGGCACGAGCACCGCGTCGTCCACCCGGTCGTAGTTCCGGTCGGCGATGGGCACCGCGTCGACCACCCTGGACCGCCCGGACGGCAGCGCCGCCGGACCGGCGTACCCGCCACCGGGCAGCGCCGCGGCGCCGTTCCCGCCACCGCTGCCGAGCTCGCCCACGCTGTTCCCGGCCCGGTCCAACCGCTGCGCCGTGGCGGCAACGGGGTTGGCCGCCTCGGGCCGCACCCGCCGCCGGTCGCGCTGCGGCACCTCGGGCCCGTCCGGGTCCGCGTCGCGCACGGTGTCCCAGAACTCCTCCTGCGGCGAGGGGCCTTCCTTCTTCTTGCGCAGCCTGGACAGCACGCCGCCGCGCATCGGCAGCGCGTTGCTGGCCGAGCCGACCGACATCTCCACCATCTGCCACATCCGGCGCAGCGGTTTGCCGACCATGAAGCAGACCAAGGTCAGCATCAGCCCCAGCAGCGCCTTGGTCAGCAGCGTCAGCCCACTGGCGTTGAAGATCGCCTGGAGCAGCAACGCGTGCGTGCCCGCGAGCACCGCCAGCACCAGCACGTTGAACACGGTCACGGCCGCCGCGCGGGCGACCTTGCGCAGCAGGTCGTGGTGGATCAGCGCGACGAGGCCGATGAGCGGGCCCGCCAGCGTGAGCACCCGCAGCAGCAGCTGCGCCAGCAGCACCGCGGCCTTCGCGAACAGCTGGAACAAGGAGAACGCGACGGCCTGCAGCAACGACAGGAACCCGGCGCCCGTGCGGCCACCGTCCTCGCCGCTGAAGTAGCCCTTCGTCGGGCCGAGCTGCGCGTAGATGTTCTTGTACTCGGCCTTCTTGGCGTCGAGCGCGGCCTGGTCGCCGTCCTTGTGCTCGGCGAGCTCCTGCACCGTCCACGACTGCGCGGCCAGCAGCCTCGGGCCGAAGTCCCTGGCCTGCGGCGCGTCGGGCGTGCCGAACTCGCCGCGCAGCCAGCTCTGGTAGACCACGGTCTGGTGCAGGTCCGACGGGAGCTTGTCCAGGGTGTCCTGGTTCGCGTCCACGTCGATGAAACCGGCCTGGATCTCCGAGGTCTTGGTGACCAGGGTGCTGTCGAGCAGGTTGTAGAACTGCGGCAGCGCCAGAGTCGAGGTCGCCAGCCACATCGCGGCCAGCGCCCACAGCCCGCGCTTGCTGATCGAGGCCAGGTCGCCCTGCCAGATCTGGCGGAACATCAACACCGCCAGGATCAGCGCGACCAGGCCGAACCAGCGCAGGTAGACGTTGTCGTAGACCTTCTGGACGCCCGTCTTCACCGCCTCGTCCAGCGGTTGCAGCAGGCCCTGGCCGACGACGGTGTAGTGCAGGGCGTTCGTCGCGCCGACGATGTTCTTGCCGACGTTGAACAGCTCGTTGCCCATCCAGGTGTCCAGCACCGGGCTGGCGTTGGGCACCAGGCACTTCTCCTGGTAGGTGTGCCAGACCATGCCCGCGTACCCGTGGTTCAGGTACGGCGTGTTCGGCAGGCCGTTGCCGATCGGCGGGTCGATCGCGCCGACCATGCCCGAGCCGGGCCGCTCGGGGTTGGGCGCCTCGCCGCACGGGGCGGCGCTGGCGGGCGTGGCGCCGATGACCACCTGGAGGCCGATGATCGCGACCACCACGGCCATCGCACGCCACCGGGCGCGCGCCGGTCGGCCGTGCGCCTCGGCGTGCTCTTGAGCGTGTCTGAATCGCCGTCGCGCGTAGAGCGCGACGGCGACCAGCGCCACCAGCAGAAGAGTGCTCATGCGACGCCTTCCCGGCCCGGTCGGCGGTTTCCTCCCTCGCCGTGCGCCGAGTCGACCAGCTCGTCGGTCAGGCCGACCTCCAGGTCGGCGGCCAGCTCGTCGTCGTACTCGTCGGTGTACTGCTCGGCGTACGCGAACGGGTCCTGCGGCGGGGAGGAGACCTCCACCTCGGTCGACTCCGAGCCCTCGCGCATGGCGTCCGGGGTGGTGTCGAGGGCGTTGCGCAGGTGCTCCAGGTGCGGCCCGGAGAAGTCGATGCGGATCCGCTCCACACCGCCCGCGCCGTCGCCGAAGATGAACTGCCGCGGCGCGCGGTCGCGTTCGAGGTTGGTGCGGACACCGCCCGGGCGACGGCCCAGTGACGCCACCACCTGCTCGTAGCCCGCCCCGATCGGCACCTTGAGCAGGCGCAGCGCGTCGGCCTGGGCCTGGTCGTCGTCCAACCGGCCGACGAACACCGAGTCGAGCAGCGTGACGAAGCCCTGGATCTTCAGGAAGTCCGCCGGGATCTGCGACGACAGCAGCACGCGGACGTTCCACTTGCGCGAGTCGCGGGCGAACCGGTTCATCAGCACTCGACCCGTCGGCACCTCGGACAGGAAGAACGCCTCGTCGATCCAGACGCCCTTGCGCAGGTCCTTCGGCCGCTCGTAGATCGAGCGCTGGGTCAGCCACGCGGCGAGGTTCAGCATCTCCACGCCGAGCGCTTCCGCGTCCGTCCAGTGCTCGCGGCCGACGCCGTCCTTCGGCAGGTTCAACCCCGCCATGGTCAGGACGGTCAACCGGTCGTCACGCGCTTCGTTGTACGGGTCCAGGTCCTGCTCGGGGATGAGCAGCGACATGCGCTCCCGCATCTCGTCGAGGAAGTCGGCGACGACGACCGCGTGCTCGTGGTGCTCGCTCGCGTCCCGCCGCAGCGCCTCGAACACCATGCCGGGGTGCGCGTCGGGCCGGCCGCCGACCGTGCGGACCGCGCGCAGCAGCACGATCCGGGTCTGCGGCAACCGCGCCACCTCGAACGGCAGCAGGCCGGACAGCACGTCCAGCACCAGGCGACGCCGGGTGGCCGCGGCCAGCGCGCGTTCCCGCCGCCACGCCCGTTCCGGGTCCTCCTCGTCCATGAAGTGGTCGAGTTGCGGCTCGGCCACCACCCGGTACGGGTTGAGGATGCCCGCCTGCGCGTTGAGCAGGTTGATCGGCCGGGCGTAGGGCTTGAGCTCGGGCAGCTCGCACAGCGCCGCCAGCGGGCCGGACGGGTCGAGCAGCGTCCAGTGCGCCCCGGCGCGCAACGTCTTGTAGACGATGCCGCCGCCGAGGAACGACTTGCCCGCGCCCAGCCCGGCGACCATCGCGGTCAGGCCGGACGAGTCCCGCAGCTCCTGCGCCATCCACGGGTCCCACGCCACCGGGCGGCGGGTCGCGGTCACCGTCTCGCCCAGGAGGATGCCGCGGCGGTCGCCCACCTCGGCGGTGGCGGTGGGCACGGCCGAGGCCGCCCACAGCACCGAGCCGCGGCGCAGGTAGGCCGACGACGACAGCGGCTCGCCCGGGATGAACTCCCGCGCGATCGCGTACTGCGCCTCGGGGTGCTCGATGGCCACCTTCGGCTTGTAGAGGTCGAGCAGGCCCTGGGCCAGCCGCAGCGCCTCGCGCTCGGTCGGCCCGGACACCGCCAGGCGCCACCAGCTGCGCACCCGCGTGCCCAGCGCGGTGAAGCCCGACGTCATCTCGTCGTCGATCTCCAGCACCCGGGACGCCTGGCGGGCCAGCGACTGCGGCGGGTCCAGCTCGTGCTCGTCGGTGTAGTGGCGCACCTGCGAGCGCACCTTGCTCATCTGCCGCTGCAGCTCGCCGGAGACCTCTTCGGGTCGCCGCACGTAGATCCGCGCCGACCACTCGACGGCGGCGGGCAGCCGATCCGACCGCTGCACCCACGGGTCGTCCTGCTCGGGGATCTGCAAGCCGTGCATCAGACCGACGGTGAGCACGGCGACGTGCCGCTTGATGCCCGCGTTCGACCCCGTGCGACCGCGCACGGTGACCGTCGGCGAGTACGGCTCCTGGTGGAAGTCGGCCGCGTCGGTGAACGACGCCAGGTCTTCCGGCTCCCACGGCGCGCCGGGCACGGCGGGCAGGTTGCGGGGCGCGGGCAGGCCCAGCGAGCACGACCGGTGCATCAGCCAGGCCATCTCCTCGGCCGTGGCCGGGCGGCCCTCCAGGCCGGCGGAGCCGATCACCTGGTCGAGGTGGTCGATCTCGGACTCGATCGCGACCAGCTCGGCGTCCACCGCGTCCGGGAAGACCTTGCGCAGCACGGGCGCGGCGCGTTCGACCGCGCGGTCCATCATGTTGCGGGTCTGCACCTGGACGCCGAGGTAGACCTCCTTCTCGGCCATCGACCGGCCCATCAGCTGCTGCTGCTCGCCGACCATGTAGTCGTCGAAGCTCAGCGTGCCGGGCGTGTCCGGCAGCCGGCGCACGGCGTTGTGCACGTGCGCCTCGGCCCACATCCGGATCGGGTACGGCCGGTTCGTCACGCGCAGGTGCATCCAGCGGCCCTGCAGCTCGGCGTACTGGCCCGCGATGGCGGCGATCAGGTCCTGGCGCTGCGAGTCCGACCGGAACGACCAGCGCTGCGGCGCGAGCCGGTACCAGGCGTAGACCTCCTGGCCGGTGCGCAGCAGGTGGCCGTCGATGCTACGGGCCGCGATGGACGGTGTGTAGCTCGGCACGGCCTGCTCGCCCGGCAGGCGGCGACCGCGCTTGCTGTAGACCTTGCGGTCGTCGCGCCCCGCAGCCGCGTGCTGGGCCACGTGCGCAGCGGATCGTCGGTCACGGTCACGCCGGCGTCCGAACACCGCGCACCTCCTTCTGACGGCGGTCTTGCTGCGTGCGGTGCTGGGATCGGGTGGCGGCGCTCGCGCGTTTCGCACCCCTCTTAGGACGTTTGCGCGGGCGGTGCGCGTTGACCCGGATCCGCGCGGCGCTGGCCGCGCCGCCCCGGCCCGCCGTGGTCTCCCGCGGCGCGGTCAGCTCGCGCACCCACATCGCCACCACCGACGACAGCGGGCGCTCGTGGCTGATCCGTGCGCAGATGAACCTGGTCAGGGCGACCGTGATCACGAAGCCCCAACCGGTGTTGATGACGTCGAAACCGAAGCCGACCTGCCGCTGGACAGCCGTCACCAGCAGGAAGACCACGATGCCGACCCCCCACGCGACGTACCGCGCACGCCACGGGAAGGTTGCTTTGGGCGGGCCGAGCCAGACGGCGTCGACCCGGTAGACCTCGTCGTCAGTGCGTACCCGCAAGGGTCACCCGCCGGTGAACAGGCCGGCGATCCACTGGCCGATGTTGGCGCCCGCGTTCGTGGTGACGGCCAGGCCGATGATCGCCAACGCGATGATGACGCCGCCGAGGCGGCGCATGACCCCGGCGTTGTCACCCTTGCCGCCGCCGAGCCAGAGCAGCAGGACCGCGACGGTCAGCAAGAGGAGGGGGACCAGGTTGTCGAGGATCCACTGGCGCACCCCGCCTGTGCCCAAAGCGGGCGGCTGCTGGGCGAGTGTTACCAGGGTCATGGCGGTCATCTCGTACTCCTGAGTACGCAGGACTTCGCCGGGCGGGCCGAGGGGTGCCCGTCCGGTTGGTGCGCTATCGAGTAGAACACGTCTTCGTCACCAGGTGTATCTGGCGATCAGCGGTGCGTAGATCAATAACCGTTCCCCTGGTAGTCGATTACGTCTAATCTGACCACGGACATCATGGATCGGGGGGAGCCGGTGGAGAACCGACGTCCCGGGATTCTCCCGATTGCTGAGATAGTTCACCCGCCTGCGAAGCCCCTGGTCACGCACAGTGTGCAAGACCATCAGCCCACTTCCCGCCGGCCACGACGAATCCCCCGTCCGGCTCAGCGGCGGGCACCCGAACGGTCCGCAAGCCGGAGTGACGACGCCGAGGAGGCTCGCCGATGACCAAGCCGCCCGAGGCCGCGCCCGAACCAGCCGGCGGAGTGAACGAAATCACCGTCTCCGTGGCCGTCTCGGACGATGATCAGGTTACCGGTGGCGACCGGCAAACCGGGCGGCGGGTGCAGCGGACGGTCAACTTCGACCAGGACGTGCTGGAGCGGGCGCGGGCGGCGGCGACCTACCTGGCGGCGTACGAGGCGGAGGCCGGCGTGCGCAGCCTGGCCGACATCGTGAACCCGGCCGTCGAGGCCTACGTGGCCGAGCTGGAGCGCCGCTACAACGGCGGCGCGGCGTTCCGCCCGGTGTTCCGCATGCCGCCCGGCCGCCCGGCCCGCCGCGCCTGAGATCGCCGCGTCCTAGCCGGAGCCGCCGCCGTCGGTCAGTCGGTGGACAGCCTGGACGAATGCCGCCCCTGTCTCCTCGACGAGCTTCCACGTGAGCGCGATTCCACCACCGGGCAGCACCCAGCTGGTGGTCGCCGCTGTGATCACGGTCCGGCCGCGGAAGTCCTGCTCCCGGACCAGCGGCTTCGACGCGCTCAGGAAGAACGGGACCACCGTGGCCCTCGCGATGCCGACGTCTCCGAGGTCGAACTCGTAGCGGACTCCGTCCGAGGTCTGCGCGATGGGGAAGTGCAGCAGGTGACCGAGCTTCGGCACTTCGACGACGTAGCAGTACGCCACCCTGACCTCGCTGCCGACCAGGTGCTCCATCACCGCCGACGAAGCGGTGTGGGCGAGCACCCCGACCTCCTCGCCCGAGGGCAATGGCGTGACCTCATGGGTCACCGCAATCCGCAAGTCCTCGTCATTGACGCGGACGTACTCGAGCGCGAACGACCTCGCATCCTGATAGGTATATCGACTCATCCGGTTGGTGTGCCAGAAGACGTCGTAGTCACCCGGCGTCCCGATGCGACCCATGATGGCGCCGGCCGAGTCGGTTGCGCCGAACTTGAGGTGGGCACGGCGCAGTCTGCGCACGTAGGAGACCGCGATGCGGGCGGTGAAGTAGCGGCCGGGTTCCTCTGGCAGATCACCGTCCTCCAGGAACTGCACTCGGGTCTGGAAGTCGCGGGTCAACTCGATGTTGGGGGCGGCTTGTGGAATCAGAGAGTCCGAGACGTCGCGCGCCAGGCTTTCCTCGCCGAGCCTGGCCGCGAGCACCGCCTTCGTGGCGTTGGTCAGCTCCGTCACAGACAGTCGGCTCAGCGCGGCCGGGTTCGTCACGGCGTCAACGGTGAGACCTCTGAGCACTCCCTCGCGCTCTTCTTCGAGTGACCGGCGGATGGTGTCGTTCAACAGTGCTTCACTCTGCCTGCGGATCAGCCCTTCGTAGATGGACCCGACGAGGAACGCGCCCAGGAACGGCTCGCCGATCGAGTCCCAAGGCACCGATCGCCAGGGTTCGTCGAAGACCACCCAGCTACGCTCGACCGCCGAGTGGACCATCAGCACGATCAGCCCGATCAACAGGACCAAGGACAGGACCAGGTAGACCTTCCAGCGCTTGAGCGCCAAGGACCCGCTCATCACACGGAGCCCGCATCTCTGAAGTCGTATCTGAGGTGCCCACGCTCGACGTGTTCCAGAGCGAGGTTCCGGGACACGACCTGACCGGCCTTGCGCAGCGTGATGAGAGCCCTGCCGTCCAGCTCGCGGAGACCTGCGTCGACCGCGGTGAGCGACATGCCCGTGTCGTGGGCGAGCTCCCGGACTGTCATGCCGTCCCGCGCCACCACGGCGACCTGGTACGCCGAAGCGCTCACCACCAGTGATCGCGGGACCGCCAAGACCAGCGACTTGGCTGAAGCGCGACCTTCGCCGAGCACGTCCGGCTGAACACCCCCGCCGGACGGTTGCTCGGCCGCACCAGCCAGCACCTCCTGGAACGCCTCGTTGAGCGCCGCCCGACCGCCGCGCGCGATAGCCAGGACCTCGGCGTCCCCGCCGACGGCGTCTATAACGAACAGGAGCTGCTTGAGCCCATCCACATACGACTCGAACCGGGAGTTCGCGCTGGAGTTGAGCCGGTAGAGGCGGTGGAGCTTCCGGGCGGCAGACGCACCGTAGCGGTGGCCGATGTACCCGAAGATGCTTAGGTACTCCGCGAGACCTTCTTCGAGGATCGTGCAGGAGTCGTCCGGGCTGATCAAACCGAGCCACACGTGCACGATCTCGTGCGCCACGAAGTACTCGGTGAACAGCGGTTGCAGCGCCGACTCCAGGAAGTAGATCCCGGGTTCGACGCCGTGCCGCTTCCAGTCCCCGAGGTCGGCGGTGAGCGCGGAGAATCCCTTGCTCGCGTAGGGCTCGGGCAGTGTCCGCACCACCCGGACCGGTACGTCGCCGACGTGCACCCCGACTCCCGCGTAGAAGGCCACGATGTCCTCGCGGATCGCCGACAGGCGTTCCTGGTCCGGGACGAAACCATCGAGTCCGCCGAACTCGGCCCGCCGCGTCGACATGGCTTCCGCGGCAACCCGCACCTCGGCGAACGCGAGGCGCCCGCGGACGTCTTCGTCCTCCATGGGCTTGGCCGCCCGGTCGCGATCGCGTGCGGACAGCTCATCGCTCGCCATGCGGAGACCGTCGACCGAACAGGGATACGCGCTCAGCGCCGCTTTGAGCTCATGTTCCAGGTGAATCCTGCGCGCGCACTGACTGCCGTTGACGAACAGGATCGCCTGAAAAAGGTCGAATGCGGTGAGCATCTGCGGTTACGTCCTTTCTTCGCGCTCCCGCCGCGCGTACGCGCGCAGCAACTGCGCCAATGCCCGGTTCTCACTCGGGACGTGGCCGTCCACGACGGCGTCACGCCACCCGACGAACGTTCCGCAAAATTGCGTGCTTCAAGTGGCTGAACGCGTGGCGGGGCCCCTTCCCACCCCCAGGCGCGGAAGGGACCCCGCCTGCTCGCCGGTCAGCTGGTGCCGGAGATGCGCCAGTAGCCGGATGTGGGCAGCGTGTCCGGGCCGACCGGACCCTTGTTCCAGAAGTAGTCGTTGAAGTTGGCCAGGCCACTGCCGCCGATCGGGCCCATGGTCGCCCACCGCACCGACGCCGGCTGGGTGTCGATCGACGCCTGCGCCCACGCGTCACGGACCTTCATCGGCCTGTTCCACCACAGGAACGGCGTCCGCACCAGGTAGTTCGCGAACTTCCCGCCGTGCACGGCGGAGTGGTACGAGACGGTGTCGAAGCTGTTGATCTGGTGCAGGCCCCGGAACGCCTGGCCCCAGCGCGTCGCCCAGCTCTGCCCGCCCGCCGTGCGCTGCAGGATCGAGCAGGTGAACAGGCTCATCCACTCGACGTCCCGGTTGCCCCAACGCGCCTCGGTGTTGGACAGGAACGTGTCGGTGTTGCTGCTGCACCCGGCGAACGAGAAGCCGGTCGGCGAGCCGTGGCCCTGCCAGTACGTCATGTCGACGTCGTCGGCGTAGAGGTGGTCCTGGCCGCCGGGGAACACCGGGTCCTTGAAGTCCCGCTCCCACGCGTTGTGGTTGACCCAGCTGAACTGCACCGGCACGCCCGCGGCGGTGAACCGGTTGTTGAACGAGTTGAGGTTGTTCGCCGTCCACGGCAGGCCGGAGCACGGGCCGGTGCCCTCGCTACCGACGTCGACCCGCCACGTCCACTGCGGGCTGACGGCGCCCTGCTCGCGCGGCGGGTCCACCGGGCCGGGCTCTGGCAGCCGCGCGTCCACGGCCGCGCCGACGATCACGGACTGGACGGCCGCGCCGTCGGAGTTCACGCCGTCGCAGCGCAACCCGGGCTCCAGCTTCTCGACCTTCTCGGCCAGCGGCGGCGCCTCGTACACGTACGACACGGTGGTCGGCCGCACGCTGGTCCCGAGCACCTTCGCGCACCGCTCGCGACCCTCGTCCAGGCTCAGCACCGGCACGCTGCCGGTCTTCACCACGTCGCGGGTGGCGTAGGTGAGGCCGGCGACGGCGCCCTGGCCGTCGAACGCGATCCGCAGCTTGGCGCCCGGACCCTCCAGCGGCACGCCATCGAGGGCGAAGGCGAACGACACCGCAGTGTCCAGCGGCGCGGTCAGGACCGCCTTCTGGTTCGCGTCGACGACCTCGAACGTCGTCTGGCCCGCGGTCGGCGTGGCGTTCGCGGGCAGCAGGCCGATCCCGCGCAGGGTTTCGAGGGTCCGCTTGGTGGCGTCCTCGACGGGGATGGCGCGCAGGCGTCTGAGGGCGTCGACGTCGAGCGCCGTCTGCGTGGTCTCGCCGCCTTCCTCGTCCGGCTTGCCCGCGCCCAGGTCCAGACCGGGCACGCGCAGATAGGTCGACTCGTCGGCGAACGACACCGTGCCGTCGTCGGCGAGCTGGAGGTCCTTGAGGCCGAAGGCGCGTTGCAGGGCGACGGCCTCATCCGCGGTGCGCCCGACGGACCGGACCTCGTACACCGGCAGCTCCGCGGACGCCGCGGCGGATGCGGTGGTGGAGCCCGTGATCGCCGCCGCGCCCATCAGGCCGGTGAGGGCGAGCCAGGTGGTGGCACGCCTCCTGTTGGTGGACATGAGTGTTCCCTCCTCGTGGTACCGCGGGGCAGGACCCGCGGTCTGCGAGGAGGACTCGCGTCGGACCGGGCTGATACCGACAACCACTCGAACGGCCTCATTTGTGTAACGCCGTTGGCACGCAAGGGATGTATAGGCGGGCGCGTGTGCGCCGGAGGGGGCGGAATGGCCGAACGGGCGCACCCGATGGACGGAAGGGGCGGATGAGCCGGCATGTAAGCCGGATTCTGTTCCCGGGCGCCTCGCGGCGGTCCCGTTCGGCGGCCATCCATCTCGGCCTGCCGTTGCCGACAGGCTCTTGCGGCCTACCCGCAGGCATCGGGCGGGCAGCCCTCGAACGCCTGCGCAGGTGCCCTGGGGCACCCTCTTGGCCTTGCTCCGGGTGGGGTTTACCTAGCCGCTCCCGTCACCGGGGGCGCTGGTGGTCTCTTACACCACCGTTTCACCCTTACCCCGACTCGCGCCGGGGCGGTCTGTTCTCTGTGGCACTGTCCCGAGGGTCGCCCCTGGTTGCCGTTGACAACCACCCTGCCCTGTGGAGTCCGGACTTTCCTCGGCGACGGATCCGAGAACCCGTCGACGCGACCGCCCTGCCGACTCATCCGCGCCACCAGGGTACCGGCGGCTTCCCAGGCTGTGGAACCCGGGCCCGGAAACCTTGTCGCGATGTGGGCTTGCTGCTCTACTCGAAACCATGGCAGGAATCGGGGCACTCACCCGCCGCCGGCACGTCGACTTCGGCCGCACCGCCGCCGCGATCTGTTGTCGCTGACACTTTTTACCTCGCACCCCGAGCCTTTTCCTGAAAGGTGTCAGTGACCCATGTCCTCCATTCTGATGATTTCCGGCAGCCCCTCGCCGACGTCCCGGACCGGCGTCGTCGTCGCACACGTCGAAGGGCTGCTGCGCGCGGCCGGGTACGCGGTGCACACCCTGCACGTGCGTCAGCTGCCGACGTTGCCGCTGCTCACCGAGGACCTGAGAGATCCGGAGATCGGTGACGCCGTCGCCGCGGTGCTGCGCGCGGACGGCATCGTGGTGGCGAGCCCGGTCTACCGCGCGGCCTACAGCGGGCTCGTGAAAGCGCTGGTCGACCTGTTGCCGAAGAAGGCGTTGCGCGGCCGGGTGATCCTGCCCCTGGCAACCGGCGGCAGCCAGGGATTCCTGGTCGCGATGGACTACGCGTTGAACCCGCTGCTCGCCGGCAAGGGCGCGGATTCGGTGCTGCGCGGTGAATTCGTGCTCGACCCGGACATCGGCGACGGGACCATCGCGCCGAAAGCCGCCGAAGCGATTCGTGGCGCGGTGGACCGGTTCGCGGTGGCCGTCGAGGACGCCCGGTTCCGGCGCGACGAGCGCGCCCGGCTGCGCCCCGCCGGCTAGCCGCGCGGCCACGGCGACGCGGGGGCACGGCCGGTTGCGGCGTGCCGGTAGCCCGTGGGTCAGCAGGGCGTGGACGGTGCGCAGGGCGTACCGGCATCCCGGTCCGTCAGGGCGCGGGCACCGCCGACGACCCCCTCACTGCTCCGAGCCCGCTTCGCGCCTTTCAACCGGGAGCCGCCACTCGGCGAGGTTGTCCTGAGTGGTCAGGGTGTCGGGGTGGTCGGCGCCCAGGACCCGAACCTGGTCGACGAGCAGGGCCTCCGACTCCGCCGCAGCGCCGGCCGTGTCACCGGCCTCGCGCAGCCGGCGGGCGAGGTGGACGCGGGTGTTCAGGACGTGGAGGTGATCGGGCCCCAAGACCCGCAGTTGGTCGACGAGCAGCGTTCGGTACTCGGCCAGGGCTTCCGCCCGGTCACCGGCTTCACCGCGCCAGTAGGCCAGGTTGTTGCGCGTGGTCAAGGTGTTCGGGTGGTCCGGACCCAAGACCCGGACTCGATCGGCGAGCAGCGTTCCGTACTCCGCAACGGCACCTGCCGGGTCGCCCGCCTCGCCACGCCAGTAGGCCAGGTTGTTGCGCGTGGTCAAGGTGTTCGGGTGGTCCGGACCCAAGACTCGCAGTCGATCGGCGAGCAGTACCCGGTACTCCGCAACGGCCCCCGCCGGATCACCCGCCTCACCACGCCAGTAGGCCAGGTTGCTGCGCGTGATCAAGGTGTTCGGGTGGTCCGGGCCCAGGACCCGAACCTGATCGGCGAGCAACGCCCCGCACTCGACCACCGCACCCGCCGGATCACCCGCCTCACCACGCCAGTAGGCCAGGTTGCTGCGCGTGGCCAACGTGTCGGGGTGGTCGGGGCCCAAGACCCGAACCTGATCGGCGAGCAACGCCCCGCACTCGACCACCGCACCCGCCGGATCACCCGCCTCACCACGCCGGTAAGCCAGGTTGCTGCGCGTGACCAACGTAGCCGGGTGGTCCGGGCCCAAGACCCGAACCTGGTCATCGAGCAACGTGCCGCAATCGGCCGCCGCACCTGCGGGATCGCCGGCCTCGCTCCGCCAGCGGGCGAGGTTGTGGCGGGTGGCCAACGTGTCGGGGTGGTCCGGACCGAGGACCCGGAGTTGGTCGCCCAGCAGCACCTCGCACTCGGCCACGGCCCCCGCCGCGTCACCGGCCTGGCCCCGGCAGTGCGCGAGGTTGCCGCGGGTGGTCAAGGTCTCCGGGTGGTCGGAGCCCAGGACCCGCACCCGATCGGCGAGCAGACCCTTGTACTCGGCCACAGCTCCGGCCGGGTCACCCGCCGCGCTCTGCCAGCGGGCCAGGTTGTGGCGGGTGGTCAACGTGTCGGGGTGGTCCGGACCCAGAACTCGCAGCCGATCGGCGAACAGCGCCCGGCACTCGTCCACGGCCCCCGCCGCGTCACCGGCGTCACCACGGCAGTAAGCGAGGTTGTTGCGCGTCGTCAACGTGTCCGGGTGGTCCGGACCGAGCACGCGCAGCCGGTCGGCGAGCAACGCCCCGTACTCGACCACCGCGCCCGCCGGATCACCCGCCTCACCACGCCAGTAAGCGAGGTTGCTGCGCGTGGTCAACGTGTCCGGGTGGTCCGGACCGAGCACGCGCAGCCGGTCGGCGAGCAACGCCCCGTACTCCACCACCGCGCCCGCCGGATCACCCGCCTCACCACGCCAGTGGGCGAGGTTCGCGCGGGTCGTCAGGGTGTCCGGGTGGTCGGGGCCGAGGTGGGTGCGGGCTTGGCCGTGGAGTGCGCGCCAGTACGTGGTCGCGGCGTCGACCTGTCCGGTGTCGCGCAATGAGCGCCCGGCACGGACGAGCACGGCGTGGAGGCCGGGAGCCAGGAGTGCGGGTGCGGTACGGGTGTGGAGGGTCTCGGTTCCCGAGCGCAACGCCTGGGCGAGATCGGGGTGGAGCGTGTCCACGCCCGGCCAACTGGCGTGGAGGGCGTCGGCGGCGGTGTGGGCCAGCCGGTCGAGGCGTTCGGGTGTGAGGGTGTCGCGGACGGCGCGCTGGACCAAGGCGTGCACGGCCACGGCGCGGGCGGGGCGGGCGGGGTCCAGGGTGATCAGGTTGAACCGGTGCAGGCGGGTCAGCGCGGTCAGGACGTCGTCCTGGTCGAGGTCGCGGTCGAGGTGCGCGGCGAGGTCGGCGCGGACGGCCGGGCTGGTGAACACCGCGAGCGGTGTGCCGTTGGGGTCGAGCAGGCCGGCCAGCTCGAGCAGGGGGCGGGCCAGGCCGACGCCCCGGTCGGCGCGGTCGGGCAGGTCGGCGCGGTCGATGGACAGCGACCAGGTGGCGGCGACCGTGGCCTGGTGTTCGGGGAGGGCGTCCTCCGGCGGGGTGAGTTCGGTCAGGGTGCGGCGCCGGTCGGCCAGCATCCGGCGGTAGGCGGCGACGGTGAGCAAGGGCTGGTCGGCGATGAACGCCGCGGCCTGGCCCAGGGCCAGCGGCAGCCACGCCAGGTCCCCGGCCAGCCCTCGCAACTGGGGCAGGTCGCCACCGTCGGCCGCGCCGGCGGCCAACGCGCCGGTCAGGTAGGCCACCGCCTCGGCTTCGGTGAACACGTCCAGCTCGATCAGCCGGTGACCGCCCCGGGTCAGGGCGGTGTCGCGCAGCCGGCTGGTGAGGATCACCTGCCCCGCCGGCCCCGGCACCGGGTGCACGCCACGCAGGTCCGCGGCGTCCCGCACGTCGTCGAGGACCACCAGCCACCGCCGTCCGGTCGCGGCCAGCCACTCGCGGAACAACTCGGCCCTCTGCTCGGGTGTCCGGTCGGCGATGCGCGGGTCGTCCTCGACCAACACCCGTTGTCCGGCCTCGGCGAAGGCGGTGATCACCGCGTCACGCGACCAAGCCGAGATCCACACCGCCACGTCGAGGTCGACGTCCCTCCACACCGACCACGCGTGCCGGGCGGCGAGTTGGGACTTCCCCACTCCGCCCAGCCCCGACACCACCACCCCCTGACCGGTGCCGACCCCCGCGGCGGCCTGCCCGGCGGTCAACGCCTCCACCAGCCGGACGTGGGCCCGCCGTTCCTGGTAGTGCTCCACGACCACCGGCGGGACACCGACCCGGACCGGCCACGACGCCCGCCGCACCAGGTCCGACCGGTGGATGACGACCGTCGCGTCGCGACCGGCCTGCACCGCCGTGCCCGTGTCCGAGACCACGGCGCGCTGGAGAACCCCGTCCCCGGTGCCACCGCCGACCACCACTCGACCTCGCCCCCGCCTCACCGACGCCATCAGCCCTCACCCACACCATCCGCCCCATCACCAGGCAGCACACCGCACGATTACGGTGACACGGGCGCTGGTGCCACTGGTCCAGGAGGAGGCGGGCGACGCACCGCTAGGCGAGGTGCGACGTGTCGTTGACCAGCCGCACGGAGGCGTGGCCGTCGGGGTAGAACTCGACCACCGACAGCGACGCGAGGTCGAGGTGCAGCCGGAACAGCAGCGACGGGCCGACGTCCAGCGCCATCCGCAGCAGCGACTTGATCGGCGTGACGTGGCTGACCACGACGACGTTCGCGCCGCCGAAGCGGGACACGACGGCGTTGCGCGCCCGCCGCACCCGGTGGTGCACCTGGTCGAAGCTCTCGCCGCCGGGCGCGGGCACGGACGGGTCGCCGAGCCAGCGCCGGTGCACGTCGGGGTCGCGTTCGGCGGCCTCGGCGAAGGTCAGCCCCTCCCACGCGCCGAAGTCGGTCTCGATCAGGTCGTCGTCCCAGGACAGCTCGGCGCCCGTGGCCGTCGCGACGGCCAGCGCCGTCTCCCGCGCCCGTCCCAACGGCGACGACACGACCGCGGTCAGGCCCTCGACCTTGGCCAGCCGGCGTGCGGCGGCCTCGGCCTGCCCGCGTCCGACCTCGGTCAGCGGCGGGTTGCCGCGCCCGGAGTAGCGGCGGGCGACCGACAGCTCGGTCTGCCCGTGGCGCAGCAGGTACAGCCGGGTCGGCTCGCCGACCGCGCCGGTCCACGACACCGGTGACTGGGTCGCCGCCGCGTCCGGCTGCTGCGGCTCGGGCTCGGCCTTCGCCGGCTGGGTCCGCTCCTGCTGGGCCGGTTCCCCCCGGGGAACGCCCGCCTGCTCGTCCATCGCCTGGTTGGCCAGCCGGTCGGCCCGCTGGTTGCGCGCGCGCGGGATCCACTCGTAGCTCACCCGGTCGAACGCCCGCGCCACCTCACGGGCCTGCGCGACCAGCGGCTGCATGGACGGGTGCTTGACCTTCCACCGGCCGGACATCTGCTCGACCACGAGCTTGGAGTCCATCCGCACGGACACCTCGGACGCGCCCAGCTCGGCCGCCGCCCGCAGCCCCGCGACGAGCCCCTGGTACTCGGCCACGTTGTTGGTGACGACGCCGAGACCCGCCGACCGCTCGGCCAGCACCGCGCCCGACTCGTCCAGCACGACGGCCCCGTACCCGGCGGGCCCGGGGTTGCCGCGCGAGCCGCCGTCGGCCTCGACGACGACCCTCACAGCCCCGATTCCCCGGTGCGCACCATGATCGCGCCGCACTCGTCGCACTGGATGACCTCGTCCGCCGCGGACTCCTTGACCTTGGCGAACGCGTTGCGGTCCAGTTCGATGCGGCACGCGCCGCAGCGCCGCGACTGCAGCAGCGCCGCGCCGATGCCCTTGTGCGCGCGCACCCGGTCGTAGAGCGCGAGCAGCGGCTCGGGGAACTGGCCGGTCATGAGCCCGCGGTCGGCGGTGCGCTTGGTCTCGGTCGACTCCAGGTCGGCCAGCGCGCTGTCGCGGCGGCGTGCCGCGTCGGACAGGGCCTCCTGCGCCTTGTCCAGCGAGACGCGGGCGTGCTGGATGTCGGCCTCGACGGCCTCGCGGCGTTCCATCAGCTCCAGCAGGTCGTCCTCCAGCGCGCCGCGACGGCGGCCGAGGGTGGCCAGCTCGTGCTCCAGGTCGGTGAGCTGCTTGGCGCCGACGGAGCCGCCCTGGAGCAGCTTGCGGTCGCGCTCCTCACGGGCGCGCACCTGGTCGATCTCGGTCTCCTGCCGCTTGACCTCGCGGTTCAGGTCGCCCAGGGTCGTCTCGATCGTGGTCAGCGCGTCCTGCTTGGCGCGGAACTGCTTCTCCGCCTCGGCGATCTCCGCGATCTCGGGCAGCGTGCGGCGCCGATGGGTGACGCGCGACAGTTCGGCGTCGACCTGCGCGAGGTCGAGCAGCCTGCGCTGCACGGCGGGATCGGCTTTCACTGAGATCCTGCTTCCTTTTCGTCGATCGAAAACGATCGGTTGTGGATGTTTCGCTCTCCACACCGGCAGCGATCTGCGGTGTGGGAGTCCTGGTCCGGCAGTCTGGACCGTTGGCGATCCCGCTCCTGGAGGATCTGCTTCACCCGCGTGTGGCGGGTGTACAGGCCGATGTCGGGGCCGGCGGCTCGATCCAGGATGTTGATCGCAGCGGCGTGGTCGGCCTGCCACACGGCCCCGCACCGGATGCAGTGAAGCCGGTCCCCCGCCCGTCTTCCGAAGAAGTCGGTACCGGGGATGACTTGTGACGTGTAAGCGGCGTTGACCAGCCGCAACGCAGAACCTCTGCGTTCCGACACGTTCGCCAGTGCCTCGGCGGTGACGCCCTTGGTCCAGGCTGCCAACCGTCGGTTCGTATCCCTCCCCAGCCGCTTGCGGCCGGTGAAGGTCCTTGTCAGGTCTTCGGCCACCACGAACCGGGCCTTGTCGACCACAGCATGCACGGCCTTGAACGTAATGTCGCGGACTCGGCGCTGCCAAGCGGCTGAGCGGCGGTTCCGCTTGATCACGCCGAGGTTGTGGTCCCTGATCCGTCGGGCTTTCGCGTGATGCCCCCGTCGGACTGCCTTCTCGGCGACACCCCGGAGCTTCGCGCGACGCGAGTTCTTCGCTTTCCGGTGATCGGATTCGCTCGTCAACAACTCACCGAGTGCGGGACCGTGGTGCAGCCCGTCGGAGTCGGTGAGGACCTCGCTGTACCCCTTGTCCACGCCGATCCCGCGGTCACCGCAGGGCCTTCTCGGCGACTTCACCGCGCTCGCGTCGATCGTGTAGTGCACCTCAACGCGGCCGTCGCGAAGGATCAGGCGCAGGGTCCCCACCGGCGCTACCGCAGTGTCGAGCGGGATCTTGAGCCGCCTACGGCGCTCCAGCGCGGGTATCGCGAGCCAGACAGGTCCACCCTCTGCCAGGGTGAACGTGCGGTACTGGTCCGAGCGCACCACGATTTGGTTGTGGGTGCGGTTCCGGCCACGTTTCGAGCGCCGGCGCATCAACCGGCGCAGGTACGGATCACCGGTCCATGTGTCGTTCTTCAACGCGGCGAATCGTCGCGTCCGCTCCGCCGGACCGTCGGGTCGTCGGCTGACCGCCTCGCGAACCTTCGCTTTGGCCGCCGCGCGGGTCGCGGTGATGTTCGCGACCGCGTCACGCACCGTTTCCTTCCACGCGTTCGCCGGCACCGTGAAGGATCGGGCAGTGCCGTTGGCCATCCAGTGATCCCGGATGGCCCGGTCCCCGAGCCCGACACCGTTGATCGAGCCGTACTCCCGCCACACTTTCGAGCGGATGGCACCGAGCCGGCGCGCCTGCTCTACGAGCTGCTCGTACTTTCCCGCGTTGAGGTCCGCGGAGTAGGCGACACGGGTGACCTTCACCGCGCACCACCGGTCAGGGTGCAATCGTCCCGCGCCCACCCACGCACGACAGAACAGGCACTGCCGACCGGCGGCTCGGACCCTTGGCTCGTAGCCATCCCGACCACGGTGACCAGCGCCGAGCAGGAGCAAGCAGGGACTCGCACTACGTCACCTCTCCTGTTCGGCTCGTCACGCCCACGGTCCACGGGTCGGTCCGGCGGGTCGAGACGAGGACCTCGACCGTACCGCCGAACGCGGCGCGCACGATGTGCGCCGCCTGTCCGCACCACGGCTGCTCACTGG
Source organism: Actinosynnema sp. NPDC023794 (assembly GCF_040639675.1). Lineage (NCBI taxonomy): Bacteria > Bacillati > Actinomycetota > Actinomycetes > Pseudonocardiales > Pseudonocardiaceae > Actinosynnema > Actinosynnema sp. NPDC023794. The sequence goes on from NZ_JBFAFR010000008.1 coordinate 61,151, forward strand.
CCCAGTGCGCCACGTCGACCAGCGCGGGCCCGCCCGCGGCCAGGTGCTCGCCCGCCGGGTGGTGACGCAGGTCCGCGGTGACGTAGGCGTCCACGCCCGCGCGTGCCGCCGCGGCCAGGTAGCTGTCGCCCGCGCCGCCGCACACCGCGACGCGGCGGATCGGCCGGTCCGGGTCGCCCGCCGCGCGCACGCCCCACGCCGTCGCGGGCAGGGCCTCGGCGACGCGCCGGGCGAAGTCGCGCAGCGGTTCGGGTCGGTCGAGCTCGCCGATCCGGCCGATGCCGGTGGCGGTGCCGGGTTCGGCGTCCGCAGGCTCCAGCGGGCCGGTGACGCGCAGGCCGAGGGCCTCGGCGAGGGCGTCCGAGACGCCGGGGTTGGCCACGTCGGCGTTCGTGTGCGCGGTGTAGAGGGCGACGCGTGCGCGGATGAGCCGGTGGACCAGCCCGCCCTTCGGGTCGTCGGCCGGGACGCCCGTGACGCCGCGCAGCATCAGCGGGTGGTGCGCCACGATCAGCTGCGCGCCCACCTCCAGCGCCTCGTCCACTGTGGACTCGACCGGGTCGACGCAGAACAGCGCCCTCGACACGGGTTCGGCGCGGTCGCCGCAGACGAGGCCGACGGCGTCCCACGACTCGGCGGTCGCGGGCGGGTAGGCGGCCTCCAGGACCTCCAGGACGTCCCCGAGCGTGGTCACAGCTCCTCCAGCACGACTCGCAGCGCGTCCACCAGCAGGGCGAACTCCTCGGGCGCGCGGACCGCGACCCGGAGGTGGTCGGCGGTCAGGCCGGGGAACGTGTCGCCGCGTCGTACCGCGATCCCCTTGTCCCGCAACGCCTCCCGCACCCGCTGCCCGTGCGGCACGCGCAGCAGCACGAACGGCGCGTCCGGCGGCACGACCACCAGGTCGCCCAGGGCGGCGAGGGCGTGCGCGGTGTGCTCCCGGGTCTCCCGCGCCCACGCCTCGGCCTCCGCCACGGCCGACGGCTCGCAGCACGCCATGACGGCCTCCAGCACCAGGCTGCCCACCGGCCACGGCGGTCGGGGCAGCGCGAGCCGGGCCAGCAGCTCCGGCGCGCCGAGCAGGTAGCCCGCGCGCAGTCCCGCCAGGCCCCAGGTCTTCGTCAGGCTGCGCAGCACCAGCAGCCCGGGCACGTCGGCGCGGCCGGCCAGCGACTCCGGCTCGCCGGGCACGGCGTCGGCGAACGCCTCGTCCACCACCAGCACCCGGCCGGGCCTGCTCAGCGACGCCACGACCTCCGCCGGGTGCAGCACGGACGTCGGGTTGGTCGGGTTGCCCAGGACCACCAGGTCGGCCTCGTCGGGCACCAGGTCGGCGCGCAGCCCGTAGCCGTCCTCGGGCCACAGCTGCACCCGCTGCACCGGCACGCCCGCGTCGCGCAACGCCACCTCGGGCTCGGTGAACGACGGGTGCACCACGGCGGCCAGGCACGGGTGCAGGTTCGGCAGCAGCGCGAAGCCCTCGGCGGCGCCGTTGAGGACGAGCACCTCGTCCGGTGTGCGCCCGTGCCGCGCGGCGACCGCGACGCGGGCGCGTTCGTCGGCGGCGGCGGCCGGGTAGGAGCCGAGGCCGTCGAGCGCGGCGGCCAGCCGGTCGCGCAGCCACGCGGGCGGGGCGGGCGTCCGCACGTTGACCGCGAAGTCCGCGAGCCCGGGTGCGGCGTCGACGTCCCCGTGGTGGCGCAGCAGCGCCCGGCCGGAATCCTGGCTGGTCATCGCCGCGAGTCTAGGCGATCAGCGTCGTCACCCGATCTGGGAGGCGGCCCAGTCCAGGTAGGCGCCGGGCAGCTCGCGCAGGATGCCGAGGGCGTCGGAGTCGGGCAGGTTCGGCAGCGCGCGCACCGCCTGCCCGGCCAACGACGTGCAGTGCGCGAGGGTGTCGGCGACCAGGCTGCTCTGCCGCAGCTCCGCCAGCAGCCCGGTCAGCTCCGCGTCGGTCAGCTCACGGCCGCGTCGCGCGAGCAGCGCGCGCTGGTCGTCGGTCAACGCCCGCAGCAGCGGGAGCGTGTAGACGCCCTGGCGGATGTCGTTGCCGACCGGCTTGCCGAGCCGCTGCGAGGTGGACGCCAGGTCCAGCAGGTCGTCGAGGATCTGGAACATCAACCCGAACAGCGCGCCGAAGCGGGCCATGGCGTCGGTGGTCGCCTCGTCGGCGTCGGCGCAGTGCGCGGCCAGCACGCAGCCGACCTCGAACAACGCGCCCGTCTTCAGCTCGATGGACCGCAGCGCGGCGGCCGGGTCGCGGTCGGAGTCGTAGAGGTCGACGACCTCCAGCACCTGCCCCTCGACCAGGTCCGTCACGGCCTTGGCGAGCGTGCTCGCGGCGAACGGCGAGATCCGGTCGAGCGCGGCCTGGCTCGCGCGGGCCAGCATGAAGTCGCCGACCAGCACGGCGGGACCCGTACCCCAGTCCGCGTTGACCGTGCGGACGCCGCGCCGTTCCTCGGCGTTGTCCATCAGGTCGTCGTGCACCAGCGAGCCGGCGTGCAGCAGTTCGACGCAGGCGGCGGCGGTGACCGCCTTGTCGGTGATGCGACCGGACACGGCCAGGGACCCGGCCAGGACCAGCACCGAGCGCAGCCGCTTGCCGCCGGCCGCGGTGATGCGGCCGGAGAAGGTGTTGACGATCGGCAGGGACGACGAGGTCGCCAGGGCCCGGATCTCGTCCTCGACCTTCGGCAGCGCACGGGCGAGCGCCGGCATGGTCGGCATGGTCGACTGCGCTTCGTTCGACTGCACTGTGGACACACGGTGATCGTCGCTCGCGGCGCCTGAGAGCCCGCTGAGACCGCCGCTCGACCAGCCGCCGGGCCGCCGCTCAGACCGCCGGTCGGACCGCCGCCGGGACCGCGGTCGTCAGAGCACCGAGATCGCGACCGCGAAGCACAGCACGGCGAGGCTCAGCACCAGGTGGACGAGCGAGGGCACCTCGGGCCGGCCGCCGGGGCACAGCGACCGCTCGGTCAGCACCGGTCGCCGGACTCCCGCGGCGTCGGCGTCGGCCACCGGCCGGACGACCCGGTCTTCGAGCGCGACGCCCGTTCCGAATAGGACGGACGAACCTGCCACACCACCCATGTGCGAGTCATTCGCTTTCCTTCCCGACACATTCCCCACACCTTTGGCGTCGGACGCGCGGGTCGACACGTTACTCGTTATCACGCTTTCGCAGACTCTCTTCCACCGCTGACAGCAGCCGGGCCCGGTCCTGCCGGGCCAGCCGCCTCCGTTCCCGCTCACGCACCCATGCTCGCACGTCGTCGGCCCCCAGGCCGACCGCTTCCCGGTAGAATTCGTCCTCGAACCACCACCACACCCGAATGCCGTAACGGGCAATGCGCACGGGCTGCTCCCGACGCAACACGTCGAGTGACGAGAAATCGGCGACCAGCACCGGCGGACATCCCGTGCCGACGAAGAAATGCCTTTTCCGGAACGCGAAGCGGCGATGGGTGAAGAATCCCGCGTTGGGGTCGGGCACCGGCCCACCAGGCGATGTCACGGGCCGTGGTCGGGCGAACGCGGGCGTCTCCGGCCACGACCGGCGGCGCACCGCCACCACCGCCCCGGCGGTCGCCAGGACCACGAGCACCACGACGACACCGACCACGACCCCGGACATGCTTGGACCCCCAAAGCGAGCGGTCGCCGAGCGCTCGACCTGGCAGACTCCCCTGCCGTGACGCTGACCGTCTCGTTCATCTGCACCGGCAACATCTGCCGTTCCCCCGTGGCCGCGATCATATTCCGCGAGCACCTGCGCCGGGCCGGCCTGGGTGATCTTGTGGAGGTGACCAGCGCCGGCACCGGCGGGTGGCACGTCGGTGACCCCGCCGACCCCCGGGCCGCGAAGTCGTTGGCCGACAACGGCTACCCGACCGGGCACAGCGCCGCCCAGGTCGACGACAACCACCTCGACGCGGACCTGTTGGTGGCGTTGGACACGGGGCACGCGCGGGCGCTGCGGCGACTGGTCGGCGACCCCGAGCGGGTCAGGCTGCTGCGCTCGTTCGACCCGGACGCGGACGGCGTCGACGTGCCCGACCCGTACTACGGCGACAAGGCCGGCTTCGACCGCGTGGTGGAGATGGTGGAGGCCGCGGTCCCGGGCCTGCTGGCCTGGGTGCGCGAACGTCTGTGAGACGAAGATCAAAGCGTCCTCGCCGGACGGGCAGGTCGGCGGGATGACACGAAGCCCTCCTTGCGAGGGAAGGGCGTGGTGAGGGAAGGGCGTGCCAGGCTTTCAAGCTTCTGCGCCAACCGGCCGAAGGGAAGCACCCCGTGGACAGCCGTAGATCACCAGCGGAGGCCGCGACGGAGCTGACCGGCGTGCCGGGCACCGGAGCCCGCCGGCTCGGCGCGACGGTGTGGGAGGTCACCCTCGCCAACGGCGACCTGGTGGTCGTCAAACGGCACGACGAGCCGAACGCGGCCCTGGCGGAGGCCGCCTCACTCCACTGGCTGGCCGAACCCGAGGGCCCACCGGTGCCACAGGTACGCGGCCACGACGGGCAGTGGCTCGTGATGGACCGGATCGAACAGGGCCGCCCGACCCCCACCGCCGCCGAGGAGTTCGGCCGCAGGCTCGCCGCCCTGCACGCGACCGGAGCCCCCGCGTTCGGCGCGCCGCCACCCGGCGGGCCGACCGAGGCGACGATCGGCCTCGCGCCGATGCGCAACGTCCCGTCCGACGACTGGCCCGAGTGGTTCGCCGAGCACCGGATCGCCCACTACGCCCGGCTCGCGGTGGACGCGGGCGCGTTGACCGCCGCCGAGGCCCGGACCATCGAAGGCGTGCGCGTGCAGGCGCCGCACGAGCCGCCCGCCCGCCTGCACGGCGACCTGTGGAACGGCAACGTGCACTGGGCCGCCGACGGCCGCGCGTGGCTGATCGACCCCGCCTCCCACGGCGGCCACCGGGAGAGCGACCTGGCCATGCTCGCCCTGTTCGGCTGTCCCCACCTGGACCGCGTGCTCGCCGCCTACGACGAAGCCGCGCCGTTGGCCGACGGCTGGCGGGATCGGGTGCCGCTGCACCAGCTGTTCCCGCTGCTCGTGCACGCCGCGCTGTTCGGCGGCGGCTACGCCGGACAGGCGTTGTCCCTGGCCCGGTCGCTGACATGATGACCGCATGGGGATCAAGGCGTTCGACCGCGACGACTGGCGGTGGCTCAACGAGCCGCGCGCGTGGAGCGACGGGGACGGGCTGACCGTCACCAGCGACCCGGAGACGGACTTCTGGCGCACCACCCACTACGGCTACGACCGCGACAGCGGCCACGTGCTCGGCGTGCCGCTGTCCGGCGACTTCACCATCGCCGCCTCGTTCACCGCGGACTACGCCGCCCAGTACGACCAGGCCGGCGTCGCGCTGTGGCTCGACGACCGGAACTGGATCAAGGCGGGCGTCGAGCTCGTGGACGACGAGTTCCAGGTCAGCACCGTCGTGACCAGGGACTTCTCCGACTGGTCGGTGGTGCCGGCCGGACGCGTCGGTCGGGTGACGATCGCGGCGGTGCGCGAGGGCGACGCGGTGACCGTCCGCTACGGCGCCGGCGACGCCGAGCCGACGACCCTGCTGCGGCTGGCGTACTTCCCGCCCGGGGTCGAGACGCTGGTCGGCGTGATGGTCGCGGCGCCGACGGGCCCGGGCTTCACCGCCCGCTTCGACCGGGTGCAGGTCACAACGGCCTAGGGCTTACCGTGGTCACGTGCGGTTGAGGTTCCTGTTGCAGCCCGGGTGGCTGGCGTTGACGCTGGCGGTCTGGGTGTTCGCGGGCGCGTGCTTCACGCTGCTGGCGCCGTGGCAGTTCGACCGCGACACCGAGCGCGACGCCCAGAACAACGCCGTCACGTCGTCCCTGCGCACCGACCCCGTGCCGGTCGCCACGCTGCTCGACCGGCCCGCCGCCGAGGTCGAGTGGCGGCGCGTGACGCTGACCGGCCGCTACCTGCCCGAGGGGCAGGCGGTGGCGCGGCTGCGGACCGTGCAGGGCGAGGCGGCGTTCGAGGTGCTGACGCCGTTCCGGCTGGCCGACGGGCCGACCGTGCTGGTCGACCGGGGTTACGTGCGGCCGGTCAACGGCATCAAGGTGCCCGACCTCAAGCCCGTGCCGACGGGTGACGTGACGCTGGTGGCGCTGGTCCGCCGGGACGAGTCGGACGCCCGGGACGCCTTCCAGGAGGACGAGCACCGGCAGGTGTACTCGGTGAACTCCGCCGTGGTCGGCCGGGCCGCCGGGCTGGACATCCGGCCGGGCTACTTCCAGCTCACCGAGGGCCAGCCCGGGGTCGAGGAGTCCCTGCCGCTGCCGAAGCTCGACGCGGGACCGTTCTTCTCCTACGCGCTGCAGTGGATCGCGTTCGGCGCGATGGCGCTCGGCGGCTGGCTCTACTTCACCGTCCGCGAGATCCGCCCCGGCGGCGCGCTCCAGGCGGACACCACCGGCAAGAAGGTCAGGCGGAAGTCCGTCGCCGAACAGCTCGCCGAAGACGAGGCCGCGCCAGCGCGATGACCGCGGTCACGGCCGCCGCCGACGCGCCGACCACCCGCGACAGCTCCACCGCCCGCGTCACGTGACCCGCGTCGGGGTTGCGGCCGTGCCCGAGCACCGGCCGGTCCTCCGCGCCGTGCGCGTACACCGTGCGCCCGCCCAGCCGGACCTCCAACGCGCCCGCGAACGCCGCCTCGACCTGGCCCGCGTTGGGGCTCGGGTGCGCCGCCGCGTCCCGCCGCCACGTCCGCCACGCCTCGCCCGCCGACCCGCCGACGACCGGCGCGCCCGCCGCCGTGAGCAGCGCGGCCAGCCGCGAGGGCAGCAGGTTCGCCACGTCGTCCAGCCGTGCGGCGGCCCAGCCGAACCGGCGGTAGCGCTCGTTGCGGTGGCCGACCATGGCGTCGAGGGTGTTCGCCGCGCGGTAGCCGAGCAGGCCGGGCACGCCCGCGACCGCGCCCCAGAACAGCGGGGCCACGACGGCGTCGGACGTGTTCTCCGCCACGGACTCGACGGTCGCCTTCGCCAAGCCCATGGTGTCGAGCTTGCGCGGCTCGCGCCCGCACAGGTTGGGCAAACGATTGCGCGCCGCTTCCAGGTCGCCGCCGTCCAGCTCGCGGCCCATCGCGGTGCCCTCGTCGGCCAACGACGACCCGCCGAGCACGATCCACGTGGCGGCGGCCGTGCTCAGGGCCTGGAAGACCTGGCTGCGCTTGCCGAGCCGCTCCACCGCGACTCCCGCGAGGACCGTGCCGCCGACGAGCGCCACCGTGTGCGCCACACCGCCCGCCCGGTGGTCGCGGTACAGCTTGCGCTCCAGCGCCGCCGCCGCCCGTCCGAATCCCGCTACCGGGTGATACCTCTCGGGGTCGCCGAACACCGCGTCAGCGGCCACGCCCAGCACCAACCCCACCGCGCGCCCCAGACTCACACGGGCACGGTAGCCCGCACGTGTCGGACCGCCGCATTAGGGTGGCGCACCGTGGAACCAGCCGGCCGCCTCAAGCTCTACGCGTACCTGGACGCCCGTGATCACCAGCGCACGTACCTGGCGATCATGCGGTTGTTCACGTCCACGCTGCTGGCCGACCTGTCGGCGGGCGAGGTCGCGGGCGCGTTGGCGGGCGCCGAGCGGGAGGGCCGGGTCGAGGCGGGCGAGTCGCGCATCGAGAACGTGATCAACCGGCTCCGGCAGCTGGTCGAGTGGGGCAACCTGGTGCAGGGCAGGCGCGAGGTGGTGGCCTCCAGCATCGCCGAGTTCCAGCACGGCAGCGTCCGCTACCAGGTCAGCAAGCTCGCGGTCCGGGTGCAGCGCGACGTGGACGAGCTGCTGCGCGTGCCGGAGGGCGCCCGTGAGGTGTCCCGGGAGCTGCTGCCCGCCGTGGAACGCGGCCTCGACCGGCTCGGGCAGTCGCTGTCGGAGGCGTTGATCAGCGGCGCGCCCCGCTCGCGCGAGGTGCTGGCCGAGCAGGTCACCACGCTGTTCCTGCAGCACGCCGAGCTGGCCGCGACCGTGCGCGACTTCTACGCCTACCTGGGTCAGGTCGTGACGCGGCACCACCTCGCGCCGGACGAGATCTCCGGGTTCCGCAACCTGCTGGTCGAGTACATCCAGATGGTCGTGGAGGACGTGCTGCGGCACACGCCGGCCATCGCGGACGCCCTGGCCCGGGTCACCTCCGCGCGGTCCGAGCTGCTGCGCCTGCTGGGCCGTGCCGACCTCGGTGAGAAGGTCGAACGGGCCCGCGGGCGGTCGGCGGAGGACTGGCAGGACCTGACCGACTGGTTCGTGGACCGCCCCGGGCGGCCGAGCCAGGTGACGGCGTTGCGGGAGGCGACGGCGCGCGCGATCGGGTCGCTGCTGGCGAGCGTGAAGCGGGCGACGTCCGGTGGCGGGCTGCTGCCGAGCCGGCGGGCCGAGCTGCTGAAGCTGGCCGGGTGGTTCGACGCGGGGACGCGCTCGGAGGCGCACGAGCTGTACGCGGCGGCGTTCGGGCTGTACGCGGCGCGGCACGTGTCGCCGGCGCCCGAGCACGACCGCGACAACGAGCGCACGCCGTGGCGTGACGGACCGGTGGTCGACGTGCAGGTGAGCGTGCGCAGCCGCGGGGATCGCGGCGCCCGCGGGCGGACCTCGCGGATCCTGGACGACCCGATGACCGAGCAGTCGCTGCTGGCCGAGGCGCGGGAGGCCGACGAGCGGCGGGCGGCGTCGGTGGCCGAGCTGGCGGCGGCGGCGCCCCGGCTGTCGTCCACGACGTTGTCCGGTGAGGCGCTCGAGGTGCTGTGCGAGCTGCTGACCTTGGCGATGGCGCAGCGCGACACCGCGGCCGACCCGGGTTCGGCGACGGATCCGGTGCGCGGGCTGCGCGTGACCGTGTCGCACGCCGCCGGGCGTTCGACGCGGATCCGCTCGGCGGCGGGCACGTTGACGCTGCACGACTCGACGTTGGTGCTCGACTGATGTTCGACGACCTCTCCGAGATCGACGCGGCGAACGTGGTGCGCTGCGCCCGCACCCTGCTGCGACGGCCGCTGCTGCGCGCCGACGGGCCGGACGGCGAGCTGTTGACGCTGGTCTACCGGCACCGGGCGGCGTTGCAGGACCTGTTCGCCCGGCAGCTGGGCTACCGGCTCGTGGTGGAACGGCGGTTCGCCCGGCTCTACAAGGCGGGTCCGGGTCCCGACGACTCGCGCGGCGTGCTCGGCATGTCGCCGCGCGGGTACGCGTACGTGGCGCTGACCATGGCGGTGCTGACCGGGGTCGGGCGGCAGGCGCTGCTGTCGCGGCTGGTGGCGGACATCCGCGCGGCGGCGGTGGAGGCCGGGCTGACCGTGGTGGACGACGTGGCGGACCGGCGGGCGTTGACGGCGGCGTTGCGGCACCTGGTCTCGCTCGGCGTGCTGCACGAGACCGAGGGCGCGGTGGACGTGCAGGCCGAGGCGTTGATCACCATCGACACCGACCTGCTCGGGCAGCTGCTGACCGGGCCGGTGGCGGAGGCGTCGTCGCCGTCACGGCTGGTGGAGCTGGCGGCACGGCCCGGTCCGCGCGGCGTGGAGCACGCGGTGCGGCGCAAGCTGGTGGAGAACCCCGTCGTGCTGTACGCGGACCTGCCGCCCGAGCAGGCGGAGTGGTTGCGGCGCAACCAGCGCAAGGAGTCCGCGTTGCTGGAGACATGCTTCGGCCTGCACACCGAGTGCCGGGTCGAGGGCGTGCTGGCGGCCGATCCCGAGGACTACCTGACCGACCTGTACTTCCCCGGCACGTCCACGGTGGCGCGGATCGCGTTGCTGGCGCTGCCGGAGCTGCTGGAGTCCGACCCCCGCCCCTCCGACGGGCGGCACGTCGTCGTCCGGGCGGAGTTGCGGTCGGCGTGCGAGCGGTTGGTGGAGGACTACCCGACCGCGTGGTCCAAGCAGTTCACCGAGGACCTGGACCGACTGGTCGACGAGGTGCTGGAGCTGTTGCGCCGCATGGGGTTGGCGGTCGCCTCCGCGGACGGGTGGCTGCTCAACGCCGCCGCGCACCGGTGGCTGCCCTCGCCCGACGGCGACCCCGAACGTGACGTGGAGCCGGTGGTCGTGCCGGACGTGCCCAGCTGGTCGTTGTTCGATGAGGAGACCGCGTGAACAGGTGGCGGCTGCACAGGGGCGGCATCGTCAACATCTGGCAGTACACCGAGCAGACGTTCGACTTCTCGGGTGGGCGCGCGATCTTCCAGGGCACCAACGGGTCCGGCAAGTCGCGCACGCTGGAGCTCCTGCTGCCGCTGTGCCTGGACGGCGACCTCCGGCAGGTCGGGTCCAAGGGCTTCGACACGGTGTCGCTGAGGCGGCTCATGCTGGACGACTACGACGGCGGGCCGAACCGGATCGGGTACGCGTGGGTGGAGCTGACGCGTGGTTCCGGGGAGTACCTGACCTGCGGGTTGGGCGTGAAGGCGTCCAAGACCTCGCAGGCGATCACCGACTCGTGGCGGTTCATCACCTCGTCGCGGGTGGGTCACGGGTTGACGTTGGTCGGCGCGGACCGCACGCCGTTGGGCCCGGCGCAGTTGCGCGACCTGATCGGCGCGGACTGCGTGCTGGAGGAGGCGGCGTTCCGGGCGCGCGTGGCCGAGACCGTGTACGGCGTGCCAGGGCCCCGGTACGGCGACCTGCTGCACCTGCAGCGGACGCTGCGCAACCCGGACGTCGGGTTGAAGGTGCTGGAAGGGCAGCTGGAGCAGATCCTGTCCGACGCGCTGCCGCCGTTGGACCAGGCGATGGTCGAGCAGCTGGCGACGTCGTTCGACGACCTGGAGTCGATCCGGGAGAACATCACGCGGCTGTCGTCGGCCGACGCGGCGCTAAGCACGTTCCTGAAGACGTACTCGGACTACGCGTTCGGCGGGCTGCGTGCGGCGGCGGAGCGGTTGGGCGGGGCCGAGGACGGGGTGCGGAAGCTGGAGCGGGCGTCGGCCCGGCTGGCGGCCTCGTTGGAGGAGGCGCTGGCGGCGCGTGCGGCGGCGGAGCACTCGGTGGCGTCGTTGGAGGCCGGTGAGCAGCAGGCCGAGGAGACCATCGGCGCGCTGAAGGAACTGCCGGCGTTCCGCGATCTCCAGGACCTGCAGACGCGCGAGAAGCTGGTGGCGGAGAAGCGTTCGTCGGCGGTCGCGGCGCTGGACATGGCGAACAAACAGCGGTTGCAGGAGGACGGCGCGGTCGACGGCGTGCTGCGGCTGCTGCGGCGGTTGGCCGAGGACCTGGGTTCGGCGCAGGAGCTGGTCGAGCCGCTGCGCCACCACCTGCGCGTGGCCGGCCTCCCCACCGACACCGTGCCGGACGTGCCGCGGGTGTCGAGCTCGGAGGCGGTCGTGCGCACGGAGTCGGTGCGGGCCAAGCCGGACCCGGAAGCCGAGCCGCTGCCGATCGAACGCCGCGTGCCGCCTTCGGTCTCCGTCGACGAGGGGACGTTGGAGGAGGTGGCGGCGCGGACGTCGGAGATCGCTTCGGCGGCGCGGCAGCGCGGTGCGTTGGCGTTGGCGTTGGCGGCGCGGGCGGCCGAGCTGGATTCGGCGCAGCGGAAGGTGGAGGCGCTGCGGCAGACGGCGCGGGACGCGCAGCACGCGGCGACCGAGGCGGCGGCGTTGCGCAACCAGGAGGCGCAGGAACTGGCCGAGGTCGCCCAAGGGTGGTTGGCCGACGTCGAGTCGTGGCGGGCCTCCGGCCCCCTGGCCGCCTGCCACCCCGATTCACCACTCCCCCTGCCGACCTCCGTCGACCCGGCCACCGCCCGCTCCCTGACCACCACCGCCCGGGAGTGGGTGAGTCCCCTGGTCACCGCCGCCCGGGACGGCGCGCACACGGCCGCCCGGCGACGTGCCGACCTGGTCACGTCGATCAACGGCCGTGACGCCGAACTGTCGCGCCTGCGCTCGGGAACCGCCCACACCCCGGACCGGGGCCGCTTCACCGCGTCGGACCGGGACCCGACCACCGGCGCCCCGTTCTACCGCTTGGTCGACTTCCACCCCACCGTCGACGACAGCTCCCGCGCAGGCCTGGAGGCAGCCCTTGAGGCATCAGGCCTCCTGGACGCCTGGGTAACACAAACGGGTGAACCTGGCCCGAACATGTACGGAAACACTGTTACCGCACCTCGGTTGAAAACCAGCGGACCCGCCGAAACCACCCCAGACCGCCCCGACCCAGCCCTCTCCGATCCCGCCCTCGCCGACCCCGCCACCACCGCCGACCCGACCCACACCGCACCTGCCGGGCACCCCACACCCGCGGCACCCGGACAGGACGTGCTGGCCGTCCCCTGCACCCCGGTCGACGGCCCGTCCCTGGCGACGGTGCTGATCCCGGCCGTCGAGCCGGCCTCACCGGTCCCGGCCGCGGTGGTGGCGGACCTGCTCGCCTCGGTGTCCCTGCGGACCCTGGCCCCGGCCGCCGGCGCGTTCGCGGTGTCCCCGGACGGCCACTGGCAGGCAGGCGTGCTGACCGGCGCGTGGCACAAGGAGGCGGCGGAGTTCATCGGCGCCGGTGCCCGCGAAGCCGCCCGCCAGCGCCGGATCGCGGAACTCGAGGACGAACTGGCCGCCCTGCGCGCCGACCTCGGCGTGGCGGAAGCCGACCTGGCCGCCGCGCACGGCCTGGTCAAGCAGTGGGAGACCCACCTCGACCGCTTCCCGGCCGACCGCGAGCTGGTCGCCCGCCACGGCCGCCTCCAGGCCGCCCAGGAATCCTCCGACCGCGCCGCCCGCCGCGCCGAGGAGCTGCGCGACGAACTCGCCGCCGCCCAAGCGCGTGGCGAAGCCGCCGCCGCCGAAGTCGTGCGCCAGGCCGGCGACGCGGACCTGCCCGCCACCACCGACGGCCTGCACCAGGCCCAACAGGCGGCGGCCGAGGCCCAGCGCACGGCCGACCGGTTGGGCGACGTCCTGCGCCGCCAGTGCCGCGGCACCGTGGCCGACCTGACCGACGCGGCGCACCGGTACCACGCGTCCGTGGACGATCGGGCCGCGGCGGAGGCGGATGCGGAGGCGCGGTGCGTCGACTACGCGTCCCAGGCGTCGACGTTGGCCGAGCTGACCGACGCGATCGGTGGCGAGGCAAGGGAAATCGCGGACCAACTGTCCACTTTGGATCGTTCACGGCGCGAGATGCGCGATGAGCTCAAGAGCGTGCGCGAACAGGTCACCTCGGCACGCGAGCAGGCCGCGAAGCTGAACGCCCAACTGGACACGTCGGCCGAACAACTCGCCACCGCCCGCGACGCCCTGACCCGCGCGACCGAGCACTTCAAGGCCACCGTGCAGGCGCCCGGCATCCTCGTGGCCGCCCTGCCGGACACGCCGGACGACGTCACGTCGGTCCGCACGGCACTGGCGGCGTCCGACCGGCGCGGCGCGGGCGAGGCCACGGTGATCACCAAGCTCCAGGCGTTGCAGACGTCGCTGGCCGGCAGCCACGACATCGCCGCCGAGCAGCACGTCGGCCTGCTCACCGTCACCGTCACCGGCGAGGAGGGCGCCCGCCCGGTCGCCGTCGCCGCACGGCAGGTGACCGCGAAACTGGCCGAACAGCGCGGATTCCTCGACGAGCAGTACCAGAACATCTTCGCCGACTACCTGATCCGCGACCTGGCCGAGTGGCTGCGCGGGCAGATCGCCGTCGCCGAGGACCTGTGCAAGCGGATGAACGAGGTGCTCGGCAAGGCCCGGTCCAGCCAGGGCGTGCACGTGAAGCTGGCGTGGAAGCCGTCGTCGGCGTTGGAGGAGGAGACGCGCGACGCGTTGGCGCTGGTCCGCCTCCCCTACGCGCAACGCGATCCCGAGCAGGACGCCACGCTGCGCCGCGTGTTCACCGAACGCATCGAAGCCGAACGCGACGCGCACACCGGCAACTACGCCGAAATCCTGTCCCGCGCCCTGGACTACCGGACGTGGCACCAGTTCACCGTCACGGTCGCCGACACCGGCCCGGACGGCAACCCGCGGGAACGCAGGCTTCGGCAGCTGTCGTCCGGCGAGACGCGGCTCATCTCGTACGTGACGCTGTTCGCGGCGGCGGCGTCGTTCTACGACGCGGTGAGCGGCGAGTTCTCACCGTTGCGGCTGGTGCTGCTGGACGAGGCGTTCGAGCGGCTGGACGACCCGACGATCGCGCGCATGCTCGGCCTGCTGGTCGACCTCGACATGGACTGGGTGATCACCTGGCCCAGCGGCTGGGGCGTGTCCGACAAGATCCCGCGCATGCACATCTACGACGTGCTGCGACCGAAGAACGGGCGCGGCGTGGCGTGCACGCAGACCACGTGGGACGGCGCGGCGCTGGACCGGGTCGACCCCTAGGCGCCGACCCGTCGTCAGACACACACCTTGCGGGCGTCACGGTAGGCGCGCGCCGCGGCCATGAGGGCGTCGAGCGCGTCACGGGTGCGCAGCAGCTCGTCGATGTGCGCGGAGAGCCGGTCGCGTTCGTCGGCCATGCGCTCCATCGCGGCGTCGGAGTTCTCGTCGCTGGGCGAGTCGACGCACGGCAGCAGCTCGCCGATGGTGCGGCTGGACAGCCCGGCCGCGTACAGGCGCTGGACGAAGGCGACCCGCTCGACGTCGTCCTCCGTGTACTGCCGCTGCCCGCCCGCGCTGCGAGTGCTGCTGAGCAGTCCCTGCTCCTCGTAGTACCGCAGCGAACGGACGCTGACTCCGGCCCGCGCCGCGAGGTCACCGATCCTCATCCGACCCTCCCGAGTGTGACACCGGCCGCACGACTTGCCTCTCACATTGATGTCAGGTTTTAGCGTACCGGTCGGGCCCGTCGCGGGCCGCCTCGACCAGCACGAAGGAGCTCCGGCATGACCACGCTGTTCGACCGCTACCGCCTCGGCGGTCTGGACCTGCCCAACCGCGTCGTGATGGCGCCGATGAGCCGGGTCCGGGCCGCGGCCGGCGGTCTCGCGACCCCGTCGATGGCGACCTACTACGCCCAGCGCGCGTCGGCCGGGTTGATCGTCTCCGAGGGCGTGCAGCCCAGCCTGATCGGGCAGTCCAACCCGGGCACACCGGGCCTGCACACCGACGAGCAGGTGGCGGCCTGGCGGCCCGTCACCGACGCCGTGCACACCAACGGCGGACGCATCTTCGCCCAGATCATGCACGGCGGCCGGGTCTCGCACCCCGACACCACCGGTTTCCAGCCGGTCGGACCGTCCGCCGTCGCCGCCGTGGGCGACGTGTTCACCCCGAACGGACCACGGCCCGCGCCGGTGCCCCGCGCCCTGGGCACCGCCGAGGTGCCCGAGCACGCCCGTTCGTACGCCGAGGCCGCCCGCCGCGCCGTCGACGCCGGGTTCGACGGCGTCGAGCTGCACGGCGCGAACGGCTACCTGATCTCGCAGTTCCTGTCGTCCAACGCCAACCTGCGCACCGACTCCTACGGCGGCCCGATCGCCCACCGCATCCGGTTCGCCGTCGAGGCGGTCGCGGCCACGGTGGACGCCGTCGGCGCGGAGCGCACCGCGATCAGGCTCTCGCCCGGCGCCACGTTCTGGGGCGTCGAGGAGACGGAGGTGCCGCAGCTGTACGCGGCGCTGCTCGCCGAGCTCGCCCGCTTCGACCTCGCCTACGTGCACCTGGAGGCGACCGCCGACGAGGAGGTGCTGATCGGGCTGCGCCGCGCGTGGCCGGGCACCCTGATCATGAACCCGGTGGTCCCGATGGGTCCGAAGCAGACCGACCGGGCCGCCGCCGACCACTGGCTCGGCCTGGGCGCGGAGCTGATCAGCTTCGGCCGTGCCTTCATCGCCAACCCCGACCTGGTGGAACGGCTCCGCACCAACCTGCCGATCGCGCCCGTCGACGTCGACGCGTTCTACCAGGGCGGCGACACGGGCTATCTCACCTACTCGGCGTACCAGCACACCGCGTGACCGGAGCGGGGGTCCGCCTCGCGCGTCGATCCGGTGGGGCGAGCGCCGTCGCTAGACCACGTGACTGGGTGTGCGGCGGCGCACGCCACCCGCGGCCAGGAACTCGGCCACGGGCAGGGTCGCCGCGCCGAGCGCGACCGACTCGGGGCCCAGTTCGCACAGGGTGATCGACGCCTGCTCGAACGGTCGGCGCAGGGCGTGGCGGGAGGCCTGGGCGCGGACGTCGTCCAGGATCCGCCCGCCGAGCAGGAGCCCGGCCCAGCCGCCGACGATCACCTGGGACGGGTTGAACAGGTTGATCAGGTTCGCGATGCCGAGGCCCGCGTACCGGGCGGTCTCGGCGAGGACGTCCCGCGCCGCCCGCGAACCGTCGGCGACCAGCGCCGCCAACGCCGCCTCCTGCTCGGCCGGCACGTCCGCCTTCACCGCGCGGTACCGCTCCACCACGGCCGACGCGCCGATGTACGCCTCCAGGCACCCGTGCGCGCCGCACCGGCACGGGCGGCCGTCCAACGCGACCGTGGTGTGGCCCCACTCCCCCGCGCCGCCCGACGAGCCGCGGTACAGCACGCCGCCGGTGATGACGCTCGCGCCGACGCCCGACCCGATCAACGCGACCACCGCGTCACCCGTGCCGCGGCCCGCGCCGAACCAGACCTCCGCCTGCCCCAGCGTGTTCGCGCCGTTGTCCAGGAACAACGGCAGGTGGGTCCCGGTCCGGAGCAGCTGTTCCAACGCGACGCCGCGCCAGCCGACGGTCTGCGCGTACACCAGCCCGTGCTCGACCTGCCCCGGCACGCCGATGCCGACGCCGAGCACGTCGCCGACCCCGCTGACGGCGAGGCACCGGTCGAGCCCTTCGAGGACCCGCCGCGCCACGTCGTCGACCGAGTGGACGTCCGGCTCCATCGGGAACGTCGCCTCCGCCAGCCGTTGCAACGTCAGGTCGAACACCTCGACCAGCACGTGCGTCTCGCCGACGTCGACACCCACCACCGCCGCGTGCGCCGGGTCGACCCGCAGCAGCACGCGAGGCCGCCCGCCGTCCGACTCGACCTGCCCGGCCTCCACCACGACACCGTCCGCCATGAGCTCGGCGACGACGTTGCTGACCGAGGCCTGGCTGAGGCCGGTGACGCCCGCGAGTTCCTGCCGGCTGCGCGGTTGGTCGAAGTACAGCGCGCGCAACACCCGCGCCCGGTTACCGGCACGCAGGTCGCGCACGGTCAGCTTGCGGTGCACGGCGACCCCCATCGGGCGAGTAGGACCACGGCCGCCACACGGGCGCGTAGAACTCCCGACGTTAGTCGGTTGCGATCCGCTTGGTGCTTCATTTGCCGTGCGCTTCCAGCAGTGTCCGCCCGATTCGGTGCAGGTCGGCGTCGCCGGCACCTGCCGCCCCTCGTCGGCCGACACGGCGTGGACGACCCGGCGGTCGTCCGGTGGTGGCTCGCGCGCGACCCGGCCGCAGTGGCGCGCCGGGTCAGTCGACCGCCGCCCACGACTGGATCATCCGGTAGGCGATGGAGGCGCCCGGCGCGAGCAGCAGGTCGGGCACGCTGCCCGGCTCGGCGAGCGCCTGCCGCACGTCGGCCCGGCTCACCCACCGGGCCTGCGCGATCTCACCGTCCGCGAGCCGCAGCGGCTCCGTCGGGTCGGCCACCGCCTCGAACCCCACCATCAACGACCGGGGGAACGGCCACGGCTGGCTGCCGAGGTAGCGGATGCCGACGACCTCGACGCCGACCTCCTCCTCGATCTCCCGCGCCACGCACGCCTCCAGCGACTCGCCCGCTTCGACGAACCCGGCCAGCACCGAGTACCGCCCCTCGGGCCACCCCTCGCCACGGGCGAGCAGCACCTGGTCCGCGCCGTCGTGCACCAGGCAGATCACGGCCGCGTCCGTGCGCGGGTACTCCTCGCGCCCGCACCGCTCGCAGACCCGAGCCCACCCGGACTTGATCGACTCGGTCGTCCCGCCGCACGCCGCGCAGAACCTCGCCGACCGGTGCCAGTGGAACAACGCCACCGCCGACGTGAACAAGCCCGCGCCGGTGTCGTCCAGCAGCGCGCCGCACGCCCGCAGGTCGAGCCACTGCGGCTCGTCCGTCAGCTCCGGCCGGACCCACGCCCGGCCGGAGGGCGCGCTGACGTCCGTCTCGTCGTCGGTCAGCGGAACCGCCCAGTACGCCACGCCGTCCTGCTCGCCGAGCAGCACCGCCGTGTCCGGCGGACCGTCGCCGAGCTCGGTGGCGGGGCGGTCGACCAGGCGCGAGGCCTGGTCGGCCACCAACGTGCGGCCGTGCGCGTCCACGGTGAGGACGCGCGCCTTCGGCCACAGCTGCGCGATCCGCTGCGCGTCGCCGCGCAACGGCTCCCGCCGATCCACCGTGAACCGCGACAGGGCGGGCAGTTCCACCAACTCGAAGCTCACGGCAGGGTCACGCCACCCAGCGCCCGCAGCTGCGAGGTCAGCAGGTCAGCGTCACCCACCAGCACGCCGGTGAACGACGTCGGCGCGAAGAACTCCAACGCCACCTCGGTGACCTGCTCGACGGTGACCGCCGCCAGCCGGCTCGGGTGCCCGGTGAACCACTCCACGTCCAGGCCGAGCCCGGCGAGGTTCATCAGGTACGACGCCAGCCCGCCCTGCGACGACGTCGCGGTCAGCAGCGACCCGATCGCGTACCGGCGCGCGGTGTCCACCTCGGACTCCGTCGGCGGCACCAGGCCGAGCCGGCCCAGCTCGTACCGGGTCTCGAGCAGCGCCGCCGCGGTCACCTCGCTCGCGGTGTCGGCGTCCACCAGCAGCGTCGCGCCGCCCGGCGTGAACTCAGGGTGCGACCGCGCGCTGTAGGTGTAGCCCTTGTCCTCGCGGATGTTCTCCACCAGCCGGGACGAGAAGAACCCGCCGAACACCAGGTTCGCCAGCTGCAACGCCGGGTACCGGTCGTCGGTGCGCTCCAGCCCGCGCCCGGCGAGCCGGATCTGGGACTGCACGGCACCGGGACGGTGCACGAACAGCACGTCACCACCCCGCACGGGCGGCAGCGGCGACAACGCCACCGCGGTGCCCTCGCCGGTCCAGCCGCCCAGCGCGCTCTCGACCGCGCGCACCGCCGCGTCCGGCGACACGTCGCCCACCACGACGATCGCCGAACCGCGCGGCAGCACGGCCGACGAGTGCAGCGCCAGCACGTCGTCCCGCGTCACCGCCTCGACCTCGTCCGCCTCGGGCATCTCCTTGGCGAACGGGTGGTCGCCGTACAGGTGGCGCTGCAACGCCTCCCGCGCGATCACGTTCGGCTGCGAGCGCGCCAGCCGGATCCGCTCCACCAACCGCGCGCGTTCCCGCTCGACCTCGTCGGCCGGGTAGGTCGCGCCGGTCAGCACGTCCCGCAGCACGTCCAGCACGGTCTCGAAACCGGACACCAGGGCGTTGCCGGAGAACGCCAGCCGCTCCGGGTCGACCACCGCGTCCAGCTCGCCGCCGACCAGGGCCAGCTCGGTGTCCACGTCCACCCGGCTGCGGGTGGACGTGCCGGTGAGGATCGTGTTCGCCAGCACCTCGGCGCGGGCCGCGTGCGTCGAGCCGACGCTGCTCGCCGCCGGGTCGCCGAACGGGATCCGCAGCCGCACCTCCACCAGCGGCACCGAGTCCCGGCGCACGGCCAGCACCCGCAGGCCGTTGGCCAGCGTGGTGTCGACGGTGTCCAGGTCCGCCGCCGCCCGCTGCTCGCCCAGCTCCGGGAACGGGCGAGGCCCTAGCTCCGTACGGCCGATCTCGTCGGCGCTGCGGTGCTTGGTCGGGGCGCTCACTCGGTACCTCCGTCGGCGGGGTTGAGGATCAGGACGGCGCGCGAGTCGGGCCGCAACGCCTTGGCCGCCGCGGCGACCTCGTCGGTGGTGATGCCGGCCAGCTTGTCCGGCAGCTCGTACAGCAGCTCCGCCCGGCCGAACAGCAGCTCGGCCGACCCGAGCCCCAGGGTCCGGCTGGTGAGCCGGTCGTGCTCGCGGTGCATGGTCGACACCCAGCGGGCGGTCACCTTCGCCAGCTCCTGCTCCGTCGGCCCTTCCTCGGCCAACCGCAGCAGCTCCTCGTCCACCGCCGCGAGCACCTGCTCGGAGGTGACCTCCGCCGGGTGGATCGCGGTGATGCTGAACGTGTCGGGGTCGCGCGCCTCCAGCGGCCCGAACAGACCGCACCCGGCGCCGACGTCGACCACGATCGCGTCGCGGTGCACCAGCCGCTGCTGCAGCCGCGACCCGTCGCCGTCGGTGAGCACACCGGCCAGGACCAGGTACGCGAGGTAGCCCTCGACCTCGTTCACCGGGTCCGGGATGCGGTAGCCCACGGCGATGGCGGGCATCGGCGCGTGCTTGTCGGTGTGCTCGGCCCGCACCTCGCCCTTCGGCGCGGCCTCGGCGAACGACGGCCGAGACGGCACCGGACGGGCGGGCACGTCACCGAAGTGCTTCTCGACGAGTGCCTTCGCCCCTTCGGGGTCGAAGTCGCCCGCCACCGTGAGCACGGCGTTACCCGGCGCGTAGTAGGTGTCGAAGAACGCGGCGCAATCGTCCACGGTGGCGTTCTCCAGGTCGGTGAAGTCGCCGTAGCCGTTGTGCGCGTTGGGGAAGGTCTGGAACAGGACCGGCGGCAGGAGGATCCACGGGAACCCGCCGTACGGTCGGTTGAGCACGTTGAGCCTGATCTCCTCCTTCACGACGTCGATCTGGTTGCGCAGGTTCTCCTCGGTGATCTTCGGCGCCCGCATGCGGTCCGCCTCGAGGAACAGAGCCCGCTCCAGTGCCGCCGACGGCAGCACTTCGTAGTAGTCGGTGTAGTCGGGGTGGGTCGAGCCGTTGAACGTGCCGCCCGAGGACTGCACGTGCCGGAAGTGGGCCAGCTTCTCCAGGCTCTCGCTGCCCTGGAACATGAGGTGCTCGAAGAGGTGGGCGAACCCCGTCCGCCCCTCGGGCTCGGAGCGGAAACCCACGTCGTAGTGCACGCTCACCCCGACGACCGGGGCGCTGCGGTCGGGTGCGAGCACCACCCGCAGACCGTTGGGAAGCGTGAACCTGTGCAGTTCGGGTAGCGCCATGAACGCAGCCTACGGGTTCACACCACCGCCGGGCTCGATGGTCGCCCACCCACCGAAGCGTCCCGCTACGCCCAGCGCGAACCGACCGGGTTCGGACCGGCCGACCAGCGCCTCGACCGCCGATCCGGAGTCGGGCACGCGCCCGCGCCGGTCCGGACCACCACCTGTCTCAGCAGGCCGCCCACCCGGTGGAGCCGGCGCGTGTGGACACCGGGTCGGCCGCGGCCGCACCCCCGTGGACCTTCGCCCGCCGCCCGCGGGTTCGTGTTCGGGGATGGCTCCAGTGTCGAACCTCTGTTCGAGATGTGCAAGATCACTTTCGAGTGAACGTCGGGTCAGCCCCGCAACGACCTGAGGTGACCCGCCTGCGCCAGCACCCCGTCCACCGCGCCCAGGAACGTCGGGAACCGCTGCGCGAACCGCCGCAGGTCACCGCCCTGCTCCGCCTCGCCGAACCAGTACAGCCCCGGCCGCGTGCCGGCGAACGTGGCCAACCACCGCTCCGTCTCCCCCAGCACCACCGCGTACGGCAACGACCGCGAGAACACCATCTCCCGATCGGACTCCGGGATGTCCTGCGGCGTCGCCGTGTGCAGGTACCCGCGCAACCCCCGCACGTGCTCCAACAAGACGCTGCCGCGCTTGGTCCGAGCGGGCATGGTGCGAGCGCCCACCGCCAACGCCACCCCGGCGACCACGACCACCAGCCCGAACAGCGCCGCACCGCCGGCCAGCGCCAGCACCACCGTCAGCACCGCGCCCAGCACGGCGACCCCGACACCGGCCCACCACCACAGGTTGCGCTCGGCGTCCGGCCGGCGCGCGAACCAGTTCTTCGCCACCACGTCCGCGTACAGCGCGTCCCGCACGCGAGACAGGTCGATCCGCCTGCCCCGCAGCTCCGACAGCGACACCGCGTCCACACCGTCGGGCAACAACGCCTCGTACACCGCGCGTTCGTACCCCGACAGCGCCGGGTCGGCCGGGTTGCGCCGCACGAACCGCCAGTCGTGCCCGTCGACCTCTTCGATCCACACGTAGTTGCGCACCGCGAGGTCCACGATCGTCGCGGTCACGTCGACCACGTCCACGTGCTCGTCCACCACGGTCCCCACCTGGCCGGGCAGAACGCCGTCCGGCGAGGCGAACGCCACCCGCCCGGAACCGTCGGTGACCAGCACGTTCACCGGCCCGACCTCACCGGCCAAGGCCCGCGCGTCACGGCCGCGGAGGTACCACAACAACAACCCGCCGCACAGCAGCAGCACGACGAGCCCACCGAGCCCGGCGCCGGTGAGGGGGGTTAACGCGAACGCCGCCGCCAGCCCGGACGACTCCTCCACGCGCGCGTTGGCGGGAGCCGCGCCCTCCTGCAACCCGACCGTCACGTCGACCCGCTCGCCTGCGGCCAGGCCGATCTCGGTCACCCGCACGCCGCGCCCGTCGCCCAGGTCCGCGCTGGTGCACGGCTTCGACGTGCCCGGCTCGCCGGCCAGGCAGTTCACCGACCGCGGCACGTCCGGCGTGATCACGGAGGCCTTCACCGAGTCGAGCGGGGTGTCCCAGCCGCTCGCGGGCTGCCAGCGCAGCTCCAGCGTGTCGCCGATCTTGGCGACGGCGCCGACCACGGAGTACTTGACGGTGGACGTGCCCGCCCGGAGCGCGATCCTCAGCTCGTCGTCCGACGCGGTGGCCGTGCCCGTGCCGTCCACCGCCGCGTCGCTGACCTGGAACACCCGCTCGCGATCGGCGGAGACCGGCACGCGCAGCGGGACGACCCGCGTGGCGGTCCCGCCCTCGGGGACGGTGACCACCTCGGTCACGGTCAGCCTGCCGTCGCGCTCCAGTTTGAGCCGCACGTCCGCGCCGACCGTCCCGGGCAGTCCGGCCGCGTCGCTCGGCTGCGCCGTCGCCGTGCCGGCGCCCGCGCACAGCGCGACCGCGCAGGTGGCCGCCGCTCCCCAGTTTTTCAACACGGCCGCGGAGAATAGCGGAGTTCCCCTAAGCTCTTGTGCTGATTCGGGCATCCGCGATATGGGGGACCACCAGCGATGACGCAACCACCGCCGCCGGGTGGCTGGCCGCCGCCACGACCGGTTGGGCCGCCGCCGATGCCCGCCCCGCTCCACCACCAACAGCCCCAGCAGTGGCCCGCCCAGCAGCAGCCGCCACCGCCGTCCTGGCCGGGGCAGGCGCCCGCGATGCCGCCGCCGACGGCCCCGCGGCAACTGCCGCCCATGGCCCCGCCGCAACCGCCGCCGGTCAACTGGGGTCCGCCGCCCGGACCACCCCAGGGCTGGGGCCCCGCTCCGATGCCGTACCCGCCGCTGCCGCGGCAGAAGAGCAAGGGCCCGCTGGTGGCCGCGCTGGTCGTCGGCTTCCTCGTGCTGGGCGTGGTCACGATCGGCATAGTCGCCGCGAACAGCGGCTCCAAGAAGACGAGCGATTCGGCCAACGCCGGGTACGACAGCTACACGTACACACCCGAACCCACCACCACCACGACGACCACGACGACGTCCGCCACGTCGAGCAGCACGCGGACCACGTCGACCAGCACGTCGAAGGCCGGCCCGAAAGCCGTCATCGCGCTGGGCGACAACCCGATCCACGCCGCGGGCCTCGGCGCGTTCAACATCGGCGGCTGCCCCCTGCCCGCGATGGAGTACTCGCCCGCCGGCCAGGACCGGTTCCTCAGGGCCTCGCTGCCGTGCATCGAGGCGATGTGGAAGCCGTCGTTCGAGCGCGCGAACCTGCCCTACCAGCCGGTCGAGCTGGTCATGGTGACGTCCCAGATCACCAACACGTGCGGCTCCATGGGCCCGGACCGCACGGCCATGTACTGCGACGGCACCATCTACTGGACGCCGAACCACTACGCGAACGAACAGGGTTCGGCGAACCCCAACCACCCGGGCAAGTACCTGGGCCAGCTCGCGCACGAGTACGGCCACCACGTCCAGTGGCTGTCCGGCATCCTGCGGGCGTCCGGCCAGGCCCAGTACGAGAAGGGCGGCTGGGACACCCCCGAGGGCCTCGACCTGAACCGGCGCAAGGAGCTGCAGGCCACGTGCTTCGGCGGGATGACGCTCGCGCCGCTGTCGCACGGCGCGGTACCCGCCGACGTCATCTCGGTCGCCCTGACGGACGCGGGGAACCGGGGCGACTACCCGATCTACCCCAACCGGGACCACGGCGCGCCCGAGCGGAACGCCGCGTGGGTCAACCACGGGTTCAAAAACAACGAGACGAGCGCGTGCAACACTTGGGTGGCGAGCGCGGCGGACGTCAGCTGACCCGACTGGAGGACCGTGCACACGCCCGAGGAGACCCCCAGGAACAACCCGATCGTCCTCATCGGCGTGTTCTCGTTGATCGTGTTGTGCGTGTTGGGCCTCGGCGGCATCACGCAGCTCGACACGTCCCGTCGGATCAACGGCCGTGCGGTGGCCGCGCCGGGCGTGACGGTCGTGCAGTCCACGGAGACGGAGGCCCCCCGGCCGCGTGCCGTGCACCGGCTGGCCGACCACCCGTTGCTCACGGCGCCCGTTCGGCTGCCCGCCGTGACGTGCGCGCTGCCGGGGTTCGGGGTGTCGGACGCGGAGCTGTCGGCGTACTACCGAGCCGGCGTCGTGTGCCTGGACGAGGCGTGGCGGCCGGTGCTGGAGCAGGCGAACCTGCCGTTCGACTCGCCCGCGCTGGACACGTCGCCGGACCTGACCGAGGGGCCGTGCGGCTCGGCGCCCGCGGAGAGCGAAGCGGTCGCGTACTACTGCGGTCGCAACAGGACCATCTACATGCCCACGCGGCGGCTGCGTGACAACGGCGGCGGCGAGCGCGCCGGGTCGCACCTGGCGACGTTGGCGCACGAGTACGGGCACCACGTGCAGGCGTTGACGGGGATGCTGCGCGCGGCGGACACCAAGATCGTCGACGCGGGAGAGAAGACGCCGGCGGGCCTGGAGATGTCGCGGCGGATCGAGCTGCAGGCCAACTGCTTCGCCGGGATGTTCCTGGTGGCGGCGTCCGGGTCGATCGGGACCGGGTTGGCGCAGGAGGCGGCGGACGACTTCCAGTACGCCGTGGAGGAGCCGCCGGAGAAGAACGCCCACGGCAGCCCCGCCAACCAGTCCGAATGGGCGTCGCAGGGGTACACGACGGGCGTGACCTCGTCGTGCAACACCTACGCGGCCCCGGTGGCGGCCGTCGGCTGAGAACGCCTGGTCAGCAGGTAGGCGTAGAGGCCGCCGGCCAGGCCGCTCAGGCACATCAGCAACGTGGTCAGCCTGACCTCGAACGGCATGCCGACCGGTGTGCTGGCGGCTGCTTGGACGGTGAACTCGCCGCTGGTGTCGGTGGGCACGACGACCTCGACGACCTCGTCCCGCTGATGGCCGCAACCGTCGAGCTTGGCGGTGTGCGTCTGGTCACCGATCGTGAGTTCGACCCGGTCGTAGGCCTCCGCGTCGCCGCAGGAGGCCGGTGCGACGACGGTGGCGGCGGTCCGCTGGACCTCGGCGGACGTGCGCGGCCACCACAACGCGACCGCTGCCGCGACGGCCACCAGGCCCACGACCAGCAGCACCAGCGCCCATCTGACCGGGCTTCGCGGAACCGCCACAGCGTGGATGGTCGCAGACGGAGCGCTCGGTTGTCGTGGGGGCCGACGGCTCCGCCGCGCCCTCAAACATCACCTGATCGTGATCTTGCACACCCTCGAACTCCTGTTCGACACTGGTCCCATGCCTCATACCACGAAACCCACCGAAACCGTTCGACCACGAGCACGTCGCCGGATGCCGCACCGCGCACCGCGACGGGATCTCCGACCCTGGACCTGGCCACCGCGCCGGAGAAGTCCAGGGTCTTGGTGGAGCTCTCGAACTCGGCCACCGTCGCGCCTACGCCGGCCGACACGGTCACCGTGCCGGGTGCGTGCGCCGTAGCACCTGCTCAAGCCTCGGCGAGGCCCGCACGACACCGCCGCTCACGGGACCGCGCCGCCCAGCACTCGGCTGCGGTCTGGCGTTCCACGGGTCGCCGGGACCCCACGCCCACTCTCGTCGGGAGACGACACCCCCCGAGCCACGACGAGGTCGGCGCAGCCGCCCCTGAGCCGCCCTTCCCCCGTTCCCGTTGTCCTGTCCCTGTTGCCTCCGTCCGTGTCCACGTCCATGTCCACATCGGATTCGCATCCCGAGTCACACCGATCGCCAACCGCCGACGCCGACGAGGCGATGTGGCACCGGGATCCGCAGACGGCCGGCCTCTCCTGTCCGCGCCCACGTCGGGGGAGGCCGGCCCAGACCTCCGGCACGTCACCCACCGCAGCCGACCGCTGACCACCCGGCAACGGGTGACAGCAGGTGACGGGGTGGGTGCCGCCGAGTGACCGTCAATTGTCCAGGCTTATCGCGGCGTTGCGGCCGTGGTGGGCGACGCGACGCAGAATATGGAGGTGTCGACTGCTGCCAGGGTGCTGGTGATCGAGGACGCGGAGGCGATTGGCGCCGCGGTGAGTTCCGCCCTGCGGGACGCGGGTTACCAGGTGCAGGTCCGGCCGGACGGTCGTGACCTGGAGGGTGATCTGGTCCGGTTCCGGCCGGACCTGGTGGTGCTCGACGTGATGCTGCCCGGTCGGGACGGCTTCATGCTCCTGGAGGTCATCCGTCGGACGTGCGGGGCCGGGGTGGTGATGTTGACCGCCCGGGACGGGGTGACCGACCGGCTGCGCGGGCTCGACCGGGGTGCCGACGACTACGTGGTGAAGCCGTTCGTGCTGGCCGAGCTGGTCGCCCGGGTGAGCGCGGTGCTGCGGCGGCTGGGGCGGACGCCGTCGACCGTGCAGATCGGCGACCTGGTCGTGGACGCCGAGTCGGCGGTGGTGCTGCGGGGCGACGCGTCGATCGAGTTGACCGCCACCGAGCTGCGCCTGTTGCGGTACCTGGCCGCGCAGCGCGGGCGGGTGGTGGGCAAGACGCAGATCCTCACCGCGGTGTGGGGTTACGAGGACTACGACCCGAACCTGGTCGAGGTGCACGTCAGCGCCCTGCGCCGGAAGTTGGAGGAGCACGGGCCGCGGTTGCTGCACACCGTGCGAGGGCTGGGCTACGTGCTCAGGGCGGACGAGACGTGAGCTTGCGGACCGTCTCGCTGCGCCGACGGGTCACGTTGTCCGCGATCGGCGTGCTCGGCGTCGTGCTGATCGGGGTCGTGTTGTTGGTGGACGCGCTGTTCGCGGCGCAGTCCAAGCGGGACGTCGACACCGCGCTGCTGGAGAAGGCGCGGGTCGCGCAGCAGCTGGTCAAGCAGCGGGTGCGCGGGGCCGAGCTGGTGGACCGGCTGGAAGGTCGGGGCGTGGAGGTCCGGCTGGTCATGCCGGACGGGACGGTGTTCGGGAACGCGCCGGACGAGGAGGTGGCCAACGAAGCCAGTCGGCAGTTGCTCGACGGGTCGAAGATCACGGTGTACGCCGAGTCGTCGGTGATCACGGCGGCGCAGACCAGGCTGCGGCGGTTGTTGCTGCTGGCCGGGGTAGGGGCGCTGGCCGTGACGGCCGGGGCGATGGTGCTGGTGGTCCGGCGGGCGTTGGCGCCGTTGGACGCGATGACCACGCTGGCCCGGTCGATCGCGCGCGGCAACCGCGGGTACCGGCTCAACCCGTCGCGGGCGGACAACGAACTCGGCCGGACGGCCGCCGCGTTCGACGACATGTTGGACTCGTTGGAGGGATCGGAGGAGCGGACGAAACGGTTCGTGGCCGACGCGGCGCACGAGCTGAGGACACCCATCGCGGGTGTGCAGGCGGTCGCGGAAGCCCTGATGCAGACCGCCGGTGCCGAGGAACGGGAGCGGCTGAACCTGCTGCTGGTGCGCGAGTCGCGGCGGGCGGGGCGGCTGGTCGACGACCTGCTGGCGTTGGCACGCATCGAGGCCGGCCTCGAACTGCACCGGGAATGGGTGGACCTGCTCGCGTTGGCCGAGGCCGAGGTGGGGCGTACGCAGCTGCTCGCGCCGGACTTCGACATCGCCGCCGAGGGCGAGTCGACGTTCGTCTCGGGCGACCCACAACGGTTGGCGCAGGTGTTGGCGAACCTGGCCGACAACGCCCGCCAGGCCACCGGCCCGTCGGGTCGGGTGCGGCTGCGCGTGTCCAAGGTGGGCAGCTTCGCGCGGTTGGTCGTGTCCGACAACGGTCCGGGCGTGCCGCCGGAGGAGAGGGAACGCATCTTCGACCGGCTGGTGCGGCTGGACGAGGCGAGGGACCAGCGCTCCGGCGGATCGGGCCTCGGACTGCCGATCGCCCGCGGAGTCGTGCGCGCGCACGGCGGCGAGCTGTCGTGCATCACCCTCGGCAACGACAGCAACGACTCGCGGGAGGCCGAAGCCCACAGCCCACACAACCCACCACGTTCGACGGACCAACCAGGCCTGAGCCCCAGCCGCCCGCCGGCCGCAACCGTGCGGGACGCGGGCATCGCACGTCCCGCGCCGGTCGCGCCGGTCGCGGCGGTGGCTGGTGCCGCCCGCCCCACCGACCCGCAGGACAGCGGGCCGCCAGACGCCGTCGCCCACCCTCAGAACACCACCCAACCCAGCCCGACCGCCGCCCCACAAGGCCTCCCGACGCGCGGGGCGGTCGCCGACGTCCAGGGCGTCGTGGCGCGCGGAGTGGTCGCCGATCCAGGGGGCCTCGTGCCGTCCGGCGGGGTCGCTGAGATGGGCGGTGTGCGAGGCCGGCCTGGTGAGGGGATCGGTGTGCGCGGGGTGGGTGAGGGTGGTTCAGGGATCGGGTCGGTTGGGGCCGCGTTCGAGGTGCGGATTCCGTTGGCCGAATGAGGGTGCCGAATGAGGGTGCCCGGTGACGGGTCGGCCGAGGGGTCGCGGGGGCCGGCTAGGCGTCCCTCGGTGGGGTGACCTTCTTGACGTAGAGGAGGCGGTCGCCGGCTTCTACCGCGTCGGCTTCCGGGGCGTCCACCCGGTACAGGGTGCCGTCGCGCACCACGCCCAGCACTATGTCCGGCAGGTGGCGGGGCGAGCCGCCGATCTCCGAGGGCTCCACGTCGCGTTCCGCGATGGCCAGGCCCGCGTCCGGGGTCAGCAGGTCCTCCACCATGTCCACCACGGACGGGGTGGCGGTGGCCATGCCCAGCAGCCTGCCCGCCGTCTCGCTGGAGACCACGACCGAGTCCGCGCCGGACTGGCGGAGCAGGTGTTCGTTCTCGCGCTCCCGGACCGAGGCGACGATCTGGGCCTTCGGGGCCAGCTCGCGGGCGGTGAGGGTGACCAGGACGGCGGTGTCGTCGCGGTTCGCGGCGACCACCACGGCACGTGCGCGGGGGACGCCCGCCACCCGCAGGACGTCGTTGCTGGTGCCGGAGCCGTGGACGGTGACCAGGCCGATCGCGGACGCGGCGTCCAGGGCCTCCTGGGTGGTGTCGACCACGACGATCGAGCCCGGCTCGGCGCCGTCGCCCATGAGGGCGCTGACGGCGGACCGGCCTTTCGTGCCGTACCCGATGACGACCACGTGGTCCCGCACCTTGGTCCTCCACTTCTGGATGCGCAGCGCCTGCCGCGAACGCTCGGTGAGCACTTCGAGGGTCGTGCCGACCAGGACGATCAGGAAGAGCACCCGCAAGGGGGTGATCACCAGGACGTTGACCAGCCTCGCCGACGAACTGGCAGGGGTGATGTCACCGTATCCGGTGGTGGAGAGCGACACCGTCGCGTAGTACACCGAGTCCAGGAAGGACAGTCCGTCATCGTTGACGTCGCGGTAGCCGTCGCGGTCGAGGTAGACGATCAGCACGGCCGCCATGAGCGCGGTGAGAGCGCCGATCACCCGTTTCAGGATCGCGCGGACCGGGCTCTGCACCGTGTCCGGCATCCTGATCACGCCGACGAGCGAGTGGCCGGGCCGGTCGGCCAGCGGTTCGCCCGGGCTGGTGCGGCGGATCATGACAACCTCTCCGGCAGTAGTCGCCACAACCGGGCGGCGGCCTCGGCGCCGCGGAGCAGCAGCGGCACGACGACGCGCTCGTTGGGCGCGTGGATCCGATCATCCGGCAACGTCGCGCCGAGGTACACCACCGGCACGCCGAGCCACCCGTGCAGCAAAGCCGCCGGACCGGAGCCACCCGTCCGACTGAACCGCACGGGCTGTTCGAACACGGCCTGCACGGCGTCGCGCACCGCTCCCACGGCCGGGTGGGAGACGTCCACCGCGTAGGGCGGCGCGCCGTCACCGGACGGGACCACCTCGGCGTGCAGCCCGGCCGGGGTGTGCCGGGCGACGAACTCGCGCAACGCGTCCGCGACCCGTTCCGGCCGCTGGTCGGGCACGAGCCGGAACGACAGCTTCACCGACGCCCGCGCGGGCACGACCGTCTTCAGCCCCGGCCCGGTGTAGCCGCCGTGGATGCCGTTGACCTCGGCGGTGGGACGCACCCAGACCCGTTCGAGGGTCGACCAACCGGGTTCACCGGCCAGTCCTTGGGCGCCGCCGGCGTTCGCCAGCCACTCCGCCTCGTCGAACGGCAGCGCCGCGTAATCGGCGCGTTCGGCCGCCGTGGGCTCGATCACGTCGGCGTAGAAGTCGGGCAGCTGGACGCGTCCGTCCTCGTCGTGCAGCGCCGCGACGAGCCGCGCGATCGCCGTCGCCGGGTTCGGCACGCTGCCGCCGGCCCGCCCGGAGTGCACCTCGGACGTCCCGCCGGTGATCACGACCTCCGCCCCGTACACCCCGCGCTGGCCGGTGCACACGGTCGGCGCGTCACGCCCGTACAGCGGCGTGTCGGTGAACACCACGAGGTCGCACGCGAGGTCGTCGCGGTGGTCGTCGAGCAGCCGGGTCAGGTGCGGCGAGCCGGACTCCTCCTCCCCCTCCACGAACAGCTTCACCGTCACCGCGGGGTGCTCCGCGCCCATCGCCGCCAGGTGCGCCCGCATCCCGAGCAGGTGCATCGCGACCTGGCCCTTGTCGTCGCTGGCGCCCCGGCCGAACAGCTCCTCGCCGATCACCGTCGCCTCGAACGGTGGGTGGTGCCACTGCTCGACCGGGTCGACCGGCTGCACGTCGTGGTGGCCGTAGACCAGCACGGTCGGCGCGTCGGGATCGGCCGCGGGCCGGCAGGCGTACACGGCGGGCAGCGCCGGGCCCTCGTCCCAGACCTGCACGTCGGACCACCCGTCGCGGCGCAACGCGTCGGCCAGCCAGTGCGCGGAAGCGGCCACGTCGCCGTGGTGCGCCGGGTCGGCGCCGATCGACGGGATGGCCAGCCACTCGCGCAGGCCGGTCAGGAAGTCGTCGGCGAACGCGGCCACGGCCGCCCGCTCGGGGGATTCGGGTTTTTCGGGATCACCGCTCACGGTGCCGGAGGATAACCCCGGAAGAACCCTGGGAGCGCCGTTCGCCGGACGACGTGACAGGGTGGTCCCATGGAACCCACTCGTTCCCGTTCCCGGTCGGCGCTCGCGCTGGCCGGGTTGCTCGGCGCCGCGGGTGTCACGCACTTCGCCAAGCCGAAGCCGTACGACGCGATCGTGCCGCGCGCGCTGCCGGGCAAGCCGCGGACCTGGACGTACCTGTCCGGGGCCGTGGAGGTGGCGTTGGCGGCGGCGGTCGCCGTGCCGCGCACGCGGGGCGTGGGCGGGAAGCTGGCGGCCGGGTTCTTCGCGGCGGTGTTCCCGGCCAACGTCAAGATGGCCTACGACCACCGGACGAAGTCACCCAGGGTGAAGGCCGTCGCCTACGGGCGGTTGCCGTTGCAGGTGCCGCTCATCCTGTGGGCGTTGCGCGTAGGACGCTCAACTCCCTGATCACTCTCGGCACTGGGTCCGACACCCAGCGCGGCCGGGGGACTGTCCTTGAAACCGCAACCAGTCCTAGGATGCCCGAGTGCAACCGCTCCTCCACCATGCCGCGACGGCGTTGGGTTGGCGCGGCATCGTCGTGCCCGACGTCGCCGTGCTGGGCCATCAGGTGTCAGCCGTCGTGCGGGTTCGTGCCGATGTGCACGAGTGGCGCAGCGCGAACGGCTGGCCGCCGCAGGCCGACCCCTCGTGGTTCCGCTCGTGGTTCGAGCCGGCCGCGCACGACCGGCTGCCCGTGCCGGCCGTCGAGCTGGTCGGTGTGCTGGTGGGTGAATCCACGGTGGACCGCGCGCTGCAGTCGTGCGGGACGTTGATGACGCTCGCGCCGTGCTCGGTGGTGCTCCCGGCGCCGTTGGGCAAGCAGTCGTGGCCGCTGATCGAGCTGGACTACTACGGCATCGGCGTGGTCGCGGTGGACTCGGCGGGCGCGGCCGAGCTGCTGGTGCCGCCGGAGGACCGGTCGACGGAGTTCGGGCCGTCGCTGTTCGGGCGGTGGCTGCTGGAAGTGCTCTACGACCGCGTGTTGAAGGAAGTGCCCGCGCACGCGCGGGTGAACACCTAGGCCGGGATCGAGCGGATCAGCGCCCGCAGGCCGTCGGCGTCCAGCAGGTCGGCGGGGCGCAGCGTGTGGTCCTGGCGGACGTAGTGGAACGCCGCCCGCACCTTCTCCACCGGTGTCCCGGTCAACGCCGCCCACGCCAGCCGGTAGGCCGCGAGCTGCACCGACAGCGCCGGCAGGCGGTCGGGCTCCGGAACCGCGCCGGTCTTCCAGTCGACCACGGTCCAGCCGCCGTCGTCGTCGGCGAACACCGCGTCCATCCGGCCGCGCACCGACAGGCCGTCGATCTCCGCCTCGAACGGCACCTCGACGTCGTGCGGCACGCGGTCTGCCCACGCGCCGGCCAGGAACGCCTCCTGCAGACGGGTGAGGTCGCTGTCGGGCGCCGCGCCCTCGTCCGCCGCGCCGGGCAGTTCGTCGAGGTCGAACAGGCGGCTCGCGCCGAACCGCTGTTCCAGCCAGGTGTGGAACGCCGTGCCGCGGCGGGCCAGCGGGTTGGGCGGGAACGGCAGGGGACGGCGCAGCCGGCGGGCGAGCACGTCCGGGTCGGCCGCGAGCTCGACCAGTTGGCTGACCGAGAGGTGGTCGGGCAGGACGACGCGTTCCCGGCGGTCGGCCGCGGCGGCGCGTTCGGCGAGGAGCACGTCGACGTCCCGGGCCCAGCCGTCCGGGTCGTCCTCGAGGACGTCGGGGTCGCCGAACGTGGAACTCGGGGGTCCTGGAGGTTCGACACGCGGGTCCTGAGCGTTCGACACGCGCGGGTCCGAGTCCGGCGGTTCGGGCGGCAGGTCGTCGTCCGGTGGTTCGGGGGGCAGGTCGAGGTCGGGTTCCGCCGGGGGTTCGGGCGGCAGGTCGGGGGTGGGCGGCGCGGCGAGGTGGCGGTCCAGGGCGGTCAGGACCAGTTCGGCTCCGTCGGCCACGGCGGCCCGGCGCTTGCCCAGCGGGTCGGTCGGCCACTGGGCCGTCTTCGTCTGCGACGCGAGGGGGTTGGGCTCGTCGTCGGCCGGACGGGCCGCCCAGTGGGCGATGTCGGCGGGCGGGTGGTCGGCGGCGAGCACCGACTCGTGGATCTCGGTCAGGAACGCCGACGGGCCCTTCGGCTTGTCGCCCGTCTCGCCCCACCAGTGCCCCGACACCAGCAGGCTGTGCTCGGACCTGGTCAGCGCCACGTACAGCAGCCGCCGCTCCTCCACCAGCCGCCGCGCGTCGAAGTCGTCCTCGTGCCGGGCCAGCGCCTCCTCCACCTCCTTGCGGTTGGCGTCGGGCGCGATGCGCAGCTTCGGCAGGTCCTCGGCGTCACCGCGCAGGTCGGCGGGCAGCTCCGCCACCGAACGCAGCCAGCTGGACGACTTCTTCCGGCCCGGGAACACGTCCTTCACCACGTGCGGCACGGCGACGATGTGCCACTCCAGGCCCTTCGCCGAGTGCATGGTCAGCACCTGCACCCGGTTCTCGGCCACCTCCACCTCGCCGGGTTCCAGGCCGTCCTCGGCCTGCTCGGCGGTGTAGAGGTAGTCGAGCAGCGCGGGCAGGGTGGCCGACGGGCTGGCGGCGGCGAAGTCGTTGACCACGTCGGCGAACGCGTCCAGGTGCGCCCGACCCACCCCGCCCGGCCGGGCCATCGCCTCGATGTCCAGCAACAACGTGCGCTCGACGTCCGCGACCAGCTCGGGCAGCGGCTGCACCAGCCGCCGGCGCAACGACGACAGCTCCGCGCCCAGCCGCCGGATCCGGCGGTACCCCTCGGCGGAGTACGCGGTCGGGTCGCCCGGGTCGTCCAACGCGTCGGCGAGCCCGGCCTGCTCGGCGTGCTCGCCCGGCAACGCGTCCGCGATCACGGCCAGCGGGTCGTTCGCCACGGCCTGCCTGCTCGGCGCGCCCGCCAGGTCACGTGCCCGCGCCCACAGCGCCGCCAGGTCGTACGCGGCGATCCGCCAGCGCGAGCCGGTGAGCAGCCGGGCGGCGGCGGTGCCGGCCAGCGGGTCGACCAGCACGCGCAGGGCGCTGGTCAGGTCGCGCACCTCCGGCTCGTCCAGCAGCCCGCCGAGACCGACGACCTCGACCGGCAGGCCGCGTTCCCGCAGCGCCGCCGCGATGTTCGCCATGTCCGAACGGCGGCGCACCAGCACGGCGGCGGTCGGCGGCTCGTCGCTGTGGTCCAGGTGCTGCTCCCACTGCGCGGCGACCGTGTCGGCCACCCAGTCCAGCTCCTGCCGCACGTCGTCGAACAACGCCACCCGCACGTCGCCCGGCCCGGCGCCCTCACGGGCACGCAGCTCGTCCACGTCCAGGCCCATCGCGCGCAGCGGCGCGGACACGGCGTTGGCCAGCGCCAGCACCTCCGGCGGGTTGCGGAAGCTGGTGAGCAGGCCGTACTTCTTCGCGGGCGGGAAGTCCTGCACGAACCGGGGCAGGTTCGCCGCCGACGCGCCGCGCCAGCCGTAGATCGCCTGCGCCGGGTCGCCCACCGACGTCACGGGCATCGGCTCGCCGCGCCCGAACAACGACCGCAGCAGCACGCGTTGCGCGTGACCGGTGTCCTGGTACTCGTCCAGCAGCACGGCGCCGTAGCGCTCCCGCTCGCCCCGCACGACCTCCGGGTGCTCGGACGCGAGCCGGGCGGCCAGGGACATCTGGTCGGCGAAGTCCATCGCCGCCTCACGCCGCTTGCGCGCCTGGTAGGCCTCCAGCAGCGGGATCAGGTTGACCCGCAGCCGCTGGGCGTTCACCACGGCCTTCAGCGACTCCGGCAGGCCATCGCGTTGCCGTGCCGTCTTGGGCGCGTTCTCGATCACCGCGCACAGCCGCTCGGCGTGCCGCCACAGCGTGACCGGGTCGACGAGGTGCTCGCCCAGCTCGCCCGCCAGCGCGAGCAGGTAGCCGGTGACGGTCGCGGGCACCTTGTCGGTGTCCAGGTCGTCGTTCCACGTCGACACGACGCGGTGCGCGAGCTGCCACGCGGCGGTCTCGGTGAGCAGCCGCACGCCCGGCTCCACGGGCAGCCGCAGGCCGTGCTCGCCCACCAGCCGGCCCGCGTACGCGTGGTAGGTCAGGATCACCGGCTCGGTGGTCAGCACCGCGGCCCGCCGCTCACCGCTCGGGTCGAGCCGGTCCAGCAGGGTCGAGCCGCCGAGCCGGCGCAGCCGCAGCCGCACCCGGTCGGACAGCTGGCGCGCGGCCTTGCGGGTGAACGTCAGGCCGAGGACCCGGTCGGGGGTGACGAAGCCGTTGGCGACCAGGTACACCACGCGGGCGGCCATCGTCTCGGTCTTGCCGGCCCCGGCCCCGGCCACGACCAGCGCGGGCGCGGTGGGCGCGGCGACGACGGCGGCCTGCTCGGGCGTCGGCTTGGGCAGGCCGAGCGCCTCGGCGACCTCGAACGGGCTGGCGAGCGCCACCGGCTCACCCGCCACCCGTTCGACCCCGCTCGGCACGACCACGTCCCGCATTCTCCGTGGTCGGGCCCGGCCGGCTTCGGCGACCCGCAGGGCCGGGACGAAGTGGCTGGTCAGGAACGCCCTAGTGGCTCACCTGACGACCGGACGAGTGCACCGGGCAGGTGGTGCGGGCCGGGCAACGATCACAGTCCGCGTTCTCCGTCGCCTGGTAGGACGGCCCGACGCTGGACCCGGCGGCCAGCTGCACGGCCTCCAGCCACACCCGCACGCCCTGCTCGTCCAGCGGCGCCTGCTCGCGCTCGACCGCGCCGGACTTGCGGTCCTCCTTGGCCACGTAGAGCAGGCGCGCGCCACCCGGGTCGGTGCCGAGGCCCAGGTGCGTGAAGCCGCCCAGCGCCGTCGCCAGCTGGTAGACCGCGAGCTGCGGGTGCTCCTGCGCCTTGTCCTTGCTCACCGGGGACTTGCCGGTCTTCACGTCCACCACGACCGGCCGCCCGTCCCGGTCGGTCTCCAGCCGGTCGACCCGGCCGCGCACGCGCAGCTTCGGGCCGTCGTCGGGTCGGGGGAGCTCGACGGAGATCTCCTCCTCGACCGCGACCTGGGTGAGCTGGGAGCGGCTGGACGCGAGCCACGCCAGGAACGTGTCGAGCATCCGCTCCACCCGGATCCGCTCGCGGCGGGAGAACCAGGGCGCGCCCGCGTCGACCGCGGCCCACGCCTCGTCCAGCTTGACCCGCAGCTCCTTCTCGTCCGCGCCGGTCGCGGCGGCCTGCGCCAACGCGTGCACGAGCGTGCCGGTGACCGACGCCAGCTCGGCCGGGTCCTGGCCGCCGTGCCGTTCGACGACCCAGCGCAGCGGGCACTTCGCCAGCGTCTCCACCGTGGACGGCGACACGCTCACCGTGTGCTCCTCGGTCCACAGAGGACTCTCCGTGGTGACGTCCGCCAAGCCGTACCAGGAATCCGGGTGCGCGCCCGGCACGCCTTCCGCCGCCAACCGGGCCAACTGGACGGCCGCGCGTTCCCGGCGTTCGGCCGGCTCGTCGTCGGAGCACACGACCCGCCGCAGCTCGCCGACCAGCTCGGCCAGCACCAGCCCGCGCTCGGGGGTGAACGTCGGCCGCTCCGGCTCCTCGGTGGACAGCTCCTCGATCTCGTCCAGGAACCGCGACGGCTGCTCGTCCTCCCCGCGCACCGCGCTGACCAGCAACGTCCGCCGGGCCCGGCTCGCCGCGACGAGCAGCAGCCTCCGTTCCTCGGCCAGGATCGGCGCGACCGCGGACACCGTCTCCGCCGACACGCCCGCGACCACGTCGACCATGCGCTCCACGCCCAGCAACGACCCGCGCAGCCGCAGGTCGGGCCAGCTGCCCTCCTGCACGCCCGGCACCGCCACGACCGTCCACTCGCGACCAGCGGCGGCGTGGGCGGTCAGCACCGACACCGCTTCGCCGGTGGGCGCGGCGGCGGCCAGCGTGTCGCCGACGATCTCCTGCGCGGCCAGGTAGTCCGCGAAGCCCTCGGCGCCCGAGCCGGGCAGCCGGTCCACGTACTTCGCCGCGGCCTCGAACAGCGCCACGATCGCGTCCAGGTCCCGGTCGGCCTGCATGCCGACGGTGCCGTGCCGCGCGGACTGCGCCACCCAGCGCAGCTCCAGGCCGGTGGTCTGCCACAGCTCCCACAGCACCTGCTCGACGGTCAGGCCGTCCGCGATCCCCTTGCGCGCCTTGCGCAACAGCCCGGCGACGCGGCGCGCCGGCTGCGCCTCGGCGTCCTCCAGCGCGGCCAGGCGGTCGTCCGACTCGATCACCTCGACCAGCAGCTCGCCGCTCGGCCGGTCACGGCCCGCGGCCAGTTCCAGCCGGCGCAGGCCGCGCCGCAACCGCCGCAGCGCCAACGGGTCCGCGCCGCCGAGCGGTGACGACAGGAGCATCGCGGCGGTGTCCTCGTCGAGGGCGCCGGGCACGGCCGCGCAGCGCAGCAGCGCCAGGAACGGCATCACCGCCGGCTGACGCGCCAACGGCAGTTCGTCGCGCGGCACGGCCACCGGGACGCCGGCCGCGAGCAGCGCGCGTTGCAGCACCGGCAGCGACCTCGTCGCCGACCGCGCCACGACGGCCATGTGCGACCACGGGACCTCGTCGATCAGGTGGGCCCGGCGCAGCTGGTCGGACACCCAGCTCGCCTCCTGCGCCGCGGACGCGAACAGGCGGACCTGGACGTTGCCCGTGCCGTCGGCCGGTGAGACCTCGCGGGTCGGCGACGCGCCGGGCAGGCGTCCGGCGAGCCTGCCCACCGCGGCCCTGATCTCCGGCGCCATCCGGTGGCCCGTGGTGAGCACCACCGCCGGGCCGCCCGCCTCGGACAGCAGGGTCGGATCGGCGCCGCGGAAGGAGAACACGGCCTGGTCGGGGTCGCCCGCGAGGACGAACTCCTGCGCGGCGCCGCCCAGCACGCGGATGAACTCGTACTGCAACGGGTCGAGGTGCTGCGCGTCGTCGACCAGGAGGTGCCGCACCCGCCGTTGCTCGCCCGCGAGCACGTCCGGCTCGGTCTGGAAGGCGAGCAGCGCGCTGCCGACCAGCTCCGCCGCGTCGAACGACGGCGCGTGGCCCTGTCCGCTGCTGGCCAGCAGGTTGACCTGCTCGTACTGGGTGGCGAACAGGCCGGCCGCGACCCATTCCTCGCGGGAGTGCTGGCGGCCGAGTTCGGTGAGGTCCTCCGGCGCGAAGCCGCGTTCGGTGGCACGCAGCATCAGGTCGCGCAGCTCGTGCGCGAACGCGGGCAGCGCGAGGGCGGGACGGAGGCGTTCCGGCCACTTCGGGGCGCCCATGCTCACGTCGCCGGCGAGCAGTTCGCGCACCACCGCGTCCTGCTCGGGGCCGGAGAGCAGGCGGGGCGCGGGTTCGCCCTGGTGGACGGCTTGCGCGCGCAGCACCGCGAAGGCGTACGAGTGCACGGTCCTGACCAGCGGTTCCTGCGTGGTCGGCAGGACGCCGTCGGCGCGGGCGCCGGTCAGCAGGCGGGTGATGTGGGCGCGCATCGCCTCGGCCGCGCGCCGGTTGGGGGTGAGGACCAGCACGTTCTCCGGGTGCACGCCGCCGTGCAGCACCCGGTGCGCCACCACTTCGGCCAGCAACGTCGTCTTGCCCGTGCCGGGACCGCCGAGCAACCGCAGCGGCCCGCCGGCGTGGTCGAACACGGCGCGCGCGGGCGCGTCCCAGTGGCGCCGGGGCTCCTCCTGCCGCACCCGGCGCACCAGCAACGGCGCCCTGTTCACTGCCACGGCAGAGATAGAACCACGAACCCCTGACAGCGTTGATGGCCGCTGCTCCGCAGACGGCGGCGAGGTCGCCGGGAAGTCGGTCGTTCGCGACCTCGCGTGGGAAGCTGTCGCGGTGGACGAAGAGTTGCACGAGATGGTCCGCGCGGTCGTGCGCAAGATTCCCCGCGGCCGGGTCGCGACCTACGGTGACGTCGCCGACATCGCCCGCGCGCCGTCGCCCCGCCTGGTCGGGCAGGTGCTCAACCAGGACGGGCACGACCTGCCGTGGCACCGGGTGCTGCGCGCCAACGGCACGTGCGCGCCCCACATCGCCGACGAGCAGCTGCAACTGCTGCGCGAGGAGGGTGTGGTGGTCGACGGGGGCAAGGTCGACCTGCGCACGTACCGCTGGGAGGACGCGGTCAAGGAGAAGGCTGACGAGCCTCCGGCCCTGTTCTGACCCGCGCCTCGACCCGCGCCACCTCGGACTCGACCTCGGGGTCTCGGGTGATCGCGGCGGCCAGGCGCAGCTGCGGCAGCGCCTCGGCGTGCCGGCTCTGCCTGCTGAGCGTGCGGCCGAGCAGCAGGCGCGCGTAGCCGTCGGACGGGTCGAGGTCGACCAGCGTGGTCAGCACCCGTTCGGCCTTGCCCAGCGCGGCGGACTGGAAGTGCGCCAGCGCGAGCTCGGTCAGCACGGTCCGGTCGGTCGGCACGTGCTCCGCGGCCTCGGCCAGGTAGCGCGCCGCGCCGCTCGGGTCGCCGGACGCGCGGAACATCCGTCCCTTGCGCAGCAGCTCGCGAACGTCGGTCATGACAGCTCCTCGTCCGCCGCGGTGACGTGCGGCACGTGCGTGACGCCCAGTCGCCCGGCTTGGAAGTCTTCGACGGCTTGCAGGATCTCGGCCCGCGTGTTCATCACGAACGGCCCGTAGCGCGCGACCGGCTCGCGCAGCGGCAGCCCGCCCAGCACCAGGACGTCCCACGCCGTGTCGGCCCGCATGGTGAGCGCGGCGCCGTGGTTCTCGAACACGGCCAGTCGACCTTCGTCGAGCGGACGGTGGTCGGCGCCGACCGTGCCGCGACCGGACAGGACGTAGACCATCGCGGTGAAGTCCTCCGGCCACGGCAGGGTCAGGTGGGCGTGCGGGCTGAGCGTGGCGTGCAGGTAGGTGATCGGCGTGTGCGTCATGCCGGGGCCCCGGTGCCCCGCCACGTCGCCGGCGATCACGCGGACCAGCGCGCCGCCGTCGTCGCTGGACAGCAGCACGGTGTCGGCCGCGTTGATGTCCTGGTAGCGGGGCGGGGTCCACTTGGCGGCCTTCGGCAGGTTGACCCACAGCTGCACGCCGTGGAACAGACCGCCCTGGGCCACCAGTTCCTGCGACGGCAGCTCGGAGTGGAGCACGCCGGAACCGGCGGTCATCCACTGCGTGCCACCGTTGGTGATCACCCCGCCGCCACCGGTGGAGTCCCGGTGCTCGAAGACGCCGTCGATCATGTAGGTGACGGTCTCGAAGCCCCGGTGCGGGTGCCAGGGCGCGCCCTTCGCCTCGCCGGGGCCGTACTCGACGGCGCCCATGTGGTCGAGGAGCAGGAACGGGTCCGCGTCGGCGAGCTCCACGCCCGGGAACGGGCGGCGGACCTGGAAGCCCTCGCCTTCGAGGAACCGTTGCGCCCGCACGACCCGGCGCACGCCGCGCCA
This sequence comes from Actinosynnema sp. NPDC023794, assembly GCF_040639675.1. Classification (NCBI taxonomy): domain Bacteria; kingdom Bacillati; phylum Actinomycetota; class Actinomycetes; order Pseudonocardiales; family Pseudonocardiaceae; genus Actinosynnema; species Actinosynnema sp. NPDC023794. Next base: position 101,985 of record NZ_JBFAFR010000008.1, read on the forward strand.
CTCGGTCGCGGCCTCGGGCAACCGGGGCAGGCGCGGCAGGGTCAGGGTGTCGGCGGTGACGGCGGGCATGACTGCCTCCTCGGACGGTGACCGCCCGGGTTCGGCGGTCTCACCCGCGTCAACCTAGTTGAAACCTCAACTATTCCGAGCCCGTCGTCGCTCGCCCGCCGACACCCCGCCCGCCGGTACCCCAGCGTTCAACTCGGGTGTTCCGAACGTAGGACTCACGCGGTCTGAACGCAGGACTCGCGCGGTCAGGCCACGTCTTGGAAGCAGCGCGCCTCGTAGTAGCGGAGGAGGACGGCTTCCACGACCCTCAGGTGCGCGCCGATGGGCGCCGCCACGACCGCCGCGCCCGAGTCCGCGACGACGCGGTGGAAGAGGCCGGGGGCCAGCAACCACGAGGCGACGGCCACGCGACCGGCGGCGGAGGCGACCACGTCGGCGATGCGGGGATCGGCGGTGGCGGCGTAGCCGATGGTCACCGGGCCGACCCGGTGCGACAGCGCGGTGGCCACGGCGCGGACGTCGGCCAGGGCACGGGGATCCGACGATCCCGCCGCCGCCAGCACCACGGAGTCGCCCGGCGTCCACCCGGCCTCGGTCAGCCGCGCCAGCAGGGCGGGCAGCAGGGCCGGGCCGATCGGGTCCGTGATCACCGCGTCGGGGTGGCCGGACGCCTCGACCTGCGCCGGGATGTCCACCCGGACGTGGTAGCCGGCGGCCAGGAACGCGGGGACCACGACGGCCGGGCCCGAGATCGACTCCAGCACGGAAGTCACGTCCGGCTGCCGCACGTCGGCGTAGGCGACCCGCACGGGCACGCCACCCAGCCGCGCCCGCACCAGCGACGCGATCTCTTCCACGACAACGGCTCCGGCGGGGTCACGGGTGCCGTGCGCGACGAGGACCAGGGTCATACGGCCACCCCGGCGGGGTCCATGGCCAGGCGGTAGCCGCGCTTCACGACGGTGGCGACCATGCGCGGCTCGCCCAACGCCGAGCGCAGGCGGCCGATGGCGGTCTCCACGGCGTGCTCCTCGCCGCCGCTGGGCAGCGCCGCCAGCAGGTCGCGCCGGGACACCACCCGGCCACGCGCGGCGGCCAGCACGCGCAGCACGGCCATCGGCGCGGGCGGCACGGGGCGCAGTTCGCCGTCCACCACCACGGCCTGGCCGCGCAGCTCGATGTCCCGGGCCGCGATCCGCAGCCGCGTCGCCCTGGCGGGCAGTTCCAGCGCCAGCTCACGGGCCAGCGCGCCGATCCGGGCCCGTGCCGGCTGCACGACGGGGACGCCGGCCGCGACGAGCGGTCCGGCGGTGATCGCGCCGACGCCCACCACCAGCACTTCCCGGCGCAGCAACGAGATCAGCTCGGCCTGCTTGCCCATCGCCTCCGCCACGCGCAGCACGGAGGCCGCGGCCGGCGCGCTGGTGAACGTGAGCGCGTCCACCTGGCCGGCGAGCACGGCCTCCAGCAGCCGTTCCAGCGGCGCGGGGTCGGACGGGCCGGTCCAGCGGTAGACGGGGACCTCGACGACCGCGGCGCCGGCCGCGCGCAAGGTCGACGTGAACTCCGGCAACGGCTCGCCGTGCAGCTGCACGGCGATGCGGCGACCGGACACGCCTGCCCGCAGCAGGTGGTCGAGCAGCTCGGCGTTGCTCTCGCCCTCCGGCGACCACGTCTCCACCAACCCGGCGGCGCGCACCGCGCCCCGGGCCTTCGGTCCCCTGGCCAGCACCCGCGCCCCGGACAGCCGGGACAGCAGGCGCGCGCCGAGCCCCCAGCCCTCCGCGGCCTCCACCCAGCCGCGGAAGCCGATGCCGGTGGTCGCCACCACGACGTCCACCGGCTCCTCCACCACGGCCTTGGTCGCGGCCAGCAGCTCGGTGTCGTCGGGCAGGGGCACGATCCTGATGGCGGGACCGTGCAGCACGGTCGCGCCCTTGCGCTCGAGCAGAGCCGAGAGCTCGTCGGCCCGCCGGGCGGCGGTCACTCCGACCGTGTACCCGGCCAGCGGGGCGGCGTTCACGGTGACCCGACCTGGATGACGCCGTCGGCCACGACCACGGGGTGCACCGGCACGCCGGTCGAGGGGTCGTCCAGGCACTTGCCGGTGGAGAGCTCGAAGGCCTGCTTGTACACCGGCGACACGACCACCGGCACGCCGCCGCGGTCGCCGACGATGCCGCGCGACATCACGGCCGCGCCGCTGAACGGGTCGATGTTGCCCAACGCGTGCACGGTCCCGGCCGAGGTGAGGAACACCGCCACCTGGGAACCGTCGGGCAGCAGGGCCGCCACCCCGCGGTCGGGCTGCAGGGCGCTCAACTCGCACACAGGTGTCATCGGGAAACCTCCGCCTGGCCGACAGTGGGAACGCCCAACAGGACCGGCACCTTCTGGCCGCGCTCCTCGCGGAACGTGATCGTCGGGTCGGGCGTGCCGGGCGCGTTGACGAACGAGGTGAAGCGGGACAGCTTCTCCGGGTCCTCCAGCACACCGCGCCACTCGTCGGCGTAGTTGTCCACGTGCTTGGCCATCGCGGCTTCCAGGTCGGCGCAGATGCCGAGGCTGTCGTCGACGATGACGTCGCGCAGGTGGTCGAGCCCGCCTTCCAGCGACTCGATCCACGTCGACGTGCGCTGCAACCGGTCCGCGGTGCGGATGTAGAACATCAGGAACCGGTCGATCAGCTTGATCAGGGTCTCGGTGTCCACGTCGGACGCGATCAGGTCGGCGTGGCGCGGGGTGAAGCCGCCGTTGCCGCCGACGTAGAGGTTCCAGCCGTTCTCGGTCGCGATGATGCCGAAGTCCTTGCCCCGCGCCTCGGCGCACTCGCGCGCGCAGCCGGACACGGCGGACTTGAGCTTGTGCGGCGACCGCAGGCCGCGGTAGCGCAGCTCCAGCGCGATGGCCAGCGACACGGAGTCCTGCACGCCGTAGCGGCACCACGTGGTGCCGACGCACGACTTCACCGTGCGCAGCGCCTTGCCGTAGGCGTGGCCGGACTCGAAACCGGCGTCCACCAGGCGCTTCCAGATCAGCGGGAGCTGGTCGACGGTCGCGCCGAACAGGTCGATCCGCTGCCCGCCGGTGATCTTGGTGTAGAGGCCGAAGTCGCGCGCGACCTCGCCGATGACGATCAGCTTCTCCGGCGTGATCTCGCCGCCGGGGATGCGCGGCACGACCGAGTAGGTGCCGTTGCGCTGCATGTTGGCCAGGAAGCGGTCGTTGGTGTCCTGGAGCGCGGCCTGCTCGCCCTCCAGCACGTGGCCGTTGTCCAGCGACGCGAGGATCGAGGCGACGGCGGGCTTGCAGATGTCGCAGCCGTGGCCGCGACCGTGCCGGGAGACCAGCTCGGAGAACGTGGTGACGCCGGTGGAGCGGATGACCTCGAACAGCTCGGCGCGGGACTGGTCGAAGTGCTCGCACAGCGCCTTGGACTGCTCGACGCCGCACTCGGACAGCAGCTTCTTCAGCATCGGCACGCACGAGCCGCAGCCGGTGCCCGCCTTGGTGCAGGACTTGATGCCCGGCACGTCGACGGCATCGCCGGAGTTGACCACGTCCACGATCTGCTGCTTGGTGACCGCGTGGCACGAGCACACCTGCGCGTCGTGCGGCAGGGTCAGCTCGACGCCGCCCTCCGGCCCGATCAGCGCGACCGGGTCGCCGGGCACGGGCCTGCCGACCAGGGGCCGCAGCGACGTGTACTTGGAGGCGTCGCCGACGAGGATGCCGCCGAGCAGGGTCTTCGCGTCGTCGGACACCACGACCTTGGCGTAGGTGCCGGCCACGGCGTCGTTGACGACGACCTCCAGCGCGCCCTCCTGCTTGGCGTGCGCGTCGCCGAACGAGGCGACGTCCACGCCGAGGAGCTTGAGCTTGGTGGACATGTCCGCGCCGGGGAACTCGGCGGCGCCGCCGAGCAGGCGGTCGGCGACCACCTCGGCCATGGAGTAGCCCGGCGCGACCAGCCCGTACACCATGCCGTCGAGGTTGGCGCACTCGCCGATGGCGTAGATGTGCTCGTCGGAGGTGCGGCACGCCTTGTCCACGATGATGCCGCCGCGCTCGCCGACGGTGAGGCCGAACGAGCGGGCCAGCTCGTCGCGCGGCCGGATGCCCGCGGAGAACACCACGACGTCCAAGTCGAGCTCGAGGCCGTTGGACAGCTTGGCGATGAGCCGCCCGCGGTCCTGCTCGATTGAGGACGCGGACGTGCCGGTGTGCACGGTCAGGTCCAGCTTCTCGACCAGGCGCTTGAGCAGGCCGCCGCCGCCCTCGTCCACCTGCAGCGGCATCAGCCGCGGTCCGAGCTCGACCACGTGCGGCGAGATGCCCATGCCGCGCAGCGCGTTCGCCGCCTCCAGGCCGAGCAGGCCGCCGCCGAGCACCATGCCCGCGTGCCGGCCCGCCGCGCGCGCCGACTCGACCGTGGCGCGGATGCCGTCCAGGTCGTCGATGGTGCGGTAGACGTGACACCCGGGCAGGTCACGGCCGGGCACCGGCGGCACGAACGGCACCGAGCCGGTGGCCAGGACCAGCGTGTCGTAGGGCTGCACCCGGCCCTTGGCGGTGCGCACGACCTTGTTGTCGCGGTCGATGTGCACCACCTTGTCGTCCAGGTGCAGCTCGACGTCGTCGTCGTGCCGCACGAGGCTCAGCGACCCCGCGTCCCAGTTGTCCACGTAGGACGAGAGCGCGACCCGGTCGTAGGCCGGACGGGTCTCCTCGGCGAACACGACGATCCGCCACTGACCGGTCACGTCCTTCTCGCGGAGGGCCTCCACGAGCCGGTGACCGACCATGCCGTGACCGACCACCACCAGCGTTCGCGTCATGGGACCAATCCCTTCTTCCGCCCAGGTCAATGCTCACCGGGCACCGTGTCGTGCCAAGGTCGCGAATGTTGCGCAGGCGTTAAAGCAGCCTCACGCCGCACTTCAGAGGGTTGTGTGCGTCACACACCGGCGTAGGCGAGGCTCGGCACGCGCGCGAACACCCGTCGACGCATGTAGAACCACCAGGTGGTGGCCATGCAGAGGCCGTAGAACACCAGGAACGCGGTGAGCGCGGGCGCCAGCGTCTTGCTGCCCTCGAGCGAGAACTTGAACACCAGGTTGACCAGCACGCCGCCGAACGCGCCGATCGCGCCCGCGATGCCGACCACGGCGGCGGCCTGCCGCTTGGCCGACCTCATGTCCTCCGTCTGCGCGGCGAAGATGGCGGGGATCATCCGGTAGGTCGAGCCGTTGCCGACGCCGGCCAGCACGAACAGCGCGATGAACGAGCCGAAGAACAGCGCGAAGCTGCGGATCTCGATGCTGATCAGCAGGCTGACGGTGCCGGCGGCCAGGCCGAGGAACACCGCCATGGTCATCCGCGCGCCGCCGAACCGGTCGGCGAGCCACCCGCCGAACGGCCTGCTCACCGAGCCGATGAGGGCGCCGAGGAAGGCCAGGCCGACGAAGCTCTTGTAGTCGACGAAGCTCAGCTTGATCAGCGACGGGAACGCGAACGAGAAGCCGATGAACGAGCCGAACGTGCCGATGTACAGGAACGACATCACCCACGTGTGCTTGTTCGACATCGCCTTCTTGTACGACGAGCCGTCCGGCTTCGCCTGGGTGAGGCTGTCCATCAGGAACCACGCGCACGCCGAGGCCACGATGATGAACGGCATCCAGAACAGCGCCGCGTAGGCCAGGTTGATGCCCGTGCCCAGGGAGATGACGATCGGCACGACGAGCTGCACCATGGCCACGCCGAGGTTGCCGCCCGCCGCGTTGAGGCCGAGCGCCAGGCCCTTCTTGCCCTCCGGGTAGAAGAACGAGATGTTCGCCATGGAGGACGAGAAGTTGCCGCCGCCGAAGCCCATCGCGGCCGACGTGAGCAGGAAGAACCAGTACGGCGTGCCGGCGTCGCTCACCGCGATCGCCAGCATCGTGGTGGGGATCAGCAGCAGCCCGGCGCTGATCGTGGTCCACGCCCGCCCGCCGAACTTCGGCACCGCGAACGTGTAGGGGATGCGCAGCACCGCGCCGACCAGGTTCGGCACGATGAGCAGCCAGAACGTCTGGCCGACGCTGAAGCTGAAGCCGACGGAGCCCAGGCTCACGACGACGATGCTCATCAGGCTCCACACCGTGAAGCCCAGGTTCTCCGCCAGGATGGAGAAGACCAGGTTCTTGCGGGCGGTCTTCTTGCCGGTCGTCTCCCAGAACGACGGGTCTTCCGGCTCCCAGTGCTCGATCCACCGACCACCGCGTTTGGCCTGAGGCGCAACGCCCTTGGTCTCCATCACCGTGCTCATTGGACCCTCCTGGACACCGATTTCCCGTTGCAGGAACCGTAAGAACGGTCCGTTACCCCGACGTTCGGACAGGTGTCGTCGGCGGCAACTCCCGCGCACATCAAGCGGATTGGGGCTGTGAGGCCGCGAGCCAGTCGACGATCCCGCACACCGCGTCCTTGCAGCCCCCGCAGCCCGTGCTGGCCCGCGTGACCTCGGCGATCGAGGACAGCGTCGTCGCGCCCGCCCGCCAGGCGCTGACCAGCTGGCCCTTGCTGACCGTGTTGCACCGGCACACCACCGCGGACGCGGGCAGGTCGGCGGGGCTGGCCTCGTTCTCGGCGGGCAGCGCGCGGCCCAGCAGCAGCGCGAGCCGGTCGGTCGGCGCGGGCAGGCCGCGGTCGAACAGCTGGGTGATGGCCGCCGCCGCGTCCGGCGCGCCGAGCACGATCGCGCCGGTGACCTTGTCGTCGCGCAGCACGAGCTTGGCGTACCTGCCGCGCGCCGGGTCCTGGAAGCACAGCACCTCGTCGTCGGCCGAGTCGACGCCCACGTGCACGTCGCCCAACGCGGCCAGGTCGACGTCGCGGGCCTTGAGCCTGGTCACGACGGTGGTGCCGGAGTAGCGGGCGGCGGGCGCGACGCCGGTGAGCCGGTCGGCGAGCACGGCCGCCTGCTCCCACGCGGGCTGGACCAGGCCGGACACCGTGCCGACGTGCTGGGCGCAGTCGCCGATGGCGTGCACCCTGGGGTCGCTGGTGCGCAGCGCGTCGTCCACGAGGATGCCCCGGTCGACCTCGATGCCCGCCTGCTCGGCCAGCGAGGTCTCCGCGCGCACCCCCGCCGAGACGACGACCAGGTCCGCGGGCACGTGCGTGCCGTCGTCGAGCTCCAGGCCGTCACCGGGCACGTACTTCGCGGCCAGCACGCCGAGCCGGAACTCGATGCCCAGGCCCTTCAACGTCGTGGCGAGCACCCGGCCCGCGCCCGCGTCGAGCTGCCGTTCCATCAGGTGCTTCACCGGGTGCACCACGGTGACCAGGCAGCCCCGGCCGGCCAGGCCGCGCGCGGCCTCCAGCCCGAGCAGCCCGCCGCCGAGCACCGCGACCGGCGTGCCGGGCGAGGCCTTGGCCACGATCTCGGCGCAGTCGTCCAGCGAGCGGAACGCCACCACGCCGGACGCGAGGTCGCCGTTGCCGTCGAGCAGGCCGGGCGTCGGCGGCACCCACGACCGCGAGCCCGTGGCCAGCACCAACGCGTCGTAGGGCACCTCGGTGTCGTCGACGTGCACGACCCGGCGGGTCCGGTCGATCTTGCCGACCGCGCTGCCGAGCCGCAGGTCGACGTGGTGCTTGGCGGCCCAGTCGGGGTCGTGCAGCCGCACCGCGTCGGGCGTCAGCGACCCGGCGACCACGCTGGACAGCAGCACCCGGTTGTACGCGTGGTGCGACTCGTCGCCCAGCACGGTCACCGAGACGCGTTCCGCCTTCGGGTCGCGGCGGCGGATCTCGTCGGCCAGCCGGGCGCCGGCCATGCCGTAGCCCACGATGACAACGTTCCTCATACCGACTCCAATCGGACCGCGCACACCTTGAACTCGGGCATCCGGCTGGTCGGGTCCAGCGCCGGGTTGGTCAGCAGGTTGGCCCGGCCCTCGCCCGCGTAGTGGAAGGGCAGGAACACCACGTCGATCCGCATCGACGGCACGCAGCGCACCCGCGCCACGGTCCGGCCGCGCCGCGAGACGACGCTCGCCATCCCGCCGTCGCGCAGGCCCGCCCTGGTCGCGGTGTCCGGGTGGACCTCCACGTACGCCTCGGGTTCGGCCTCGTTCAACTCGGGGACCAGCCGGGTCTGCGCGCCGGACTGGTAGTGCTGGAGCACCCGGCCGGTGGTCGCCTGCAACGGGTAGTCGACGTCGGGCATCTCCGCGGGTCCGCGGTGCTCGACGGGGACGAACCTGGCCAGGCCGTCGGCGTGGGCGAAGCGGTCGAGGAAGGTGCGCGGCGTGCTCTCCCGGACCACGGGCCAGTGCAGGGCCTCGCCCTGGCGCAGGCGCTCGTAGGTCACGCCGGAGTAGTCGGCGGCGCCGCCCTGCGACGCCCGCCGGAGCTCCTCGAACACCACCTCGGGCTCGGTCGGGAACCGCTCGGCGGGCTGGCCGAGGCGGGTCGCCAGGCCGTGCAGCACGTCCAGGTCGCTGCGCACGCCCTCAGGCGGGGCCACGGCCACCTGGCGCAGCAGGACGCGGCCCTCGAGGTTGGTCATCGTGCCGCTCTCCTCGGCCCACTGCGTGATCGGCAGCACCACGTCGGCGACCGCGGCCGTCTCCGACAGCACCAGGTCGGCCACGACCAGCAGGTCCAGCGCCTTGAGCCGGTCGGCGACGTGCTGGGAGCGCGGCGCGGAGACGATGACGTTGCTGCCGAACACCAGCAGCGCCTTCGGGCCACCGGGCTGCCCCAGCGCGTCGAGCAGCTCGTAGGCCGAGCGGCCGGGTCCGGGCAGGTCGTCCACGCCCCAGACGTCCATGACGTGCGCGCGGGCCGCCGGGTCGTCGATCTTGCGGTAGCCGGGCAGCTGGTCGGCCTTCTGGCCGTGCTCGCGCCCGCCCTGGCCGTTGCCCTGGCCGGTGAGGCAGCCGTAGCCGGAGTACTTCGTGCCGGGCAGGCCCAGCGCCAGCGCCAGGTTGATCCACGCCGACACCGTGTCCGCGCCGCTGGCGTGCTGCTCGGTGCCGCGGCCGGTGAGGGCGTAGGCGTTGTGCGCCTCGGCCAGGATCCGCACCGCCGCCCGCTGGTCGGCGACCGGCACGCCGGTGACCCGCTCGACCCGTTCCGGCCACCACGTCGCGGCGATGCGCCACGCGTCATCGAAGCCGGTGGTGCGCTCGGCCAGGTACTCCTTGTCCAGGTGACCGTCGGCCACGGCGGTGTGCAGCAGGCCGAGCGCCAGCGCGAGGTCCGTGCCGGGCGCGGGCTGCAGGTGCAGCGTGGCCAGCTCGGCGGTGGGCGTGCGCCGGGGGTCGACGACGATCAGCTCGGCGTTGCGGAGGTGCTGCACGAACGGCGGCATGGTCTCCGCCGGGTTGCCCCCGACCAGCAGGATCGCGTCCGCGCGGTCGAGGTCGGTGACCGGGAACGGCAGGCCGCGGTCGAGCCCGAACGCCTTCATGCCCGCGGCGGCGGCGCTGGACATGCAGAACCGGCCGTTGTAGTCGATCTGGGAGGTGCCCAGCGCGACCCGGGCGAACTTGCCGAGCAGGTACGACTTCTCGTTGGTCAGCCCGCCGCCGCCGAACACGCCGACCGAGTCCGGTCCGTGCTCCTCGCGGAGGGCCTCGAGCTTGGCCGCCACCAGGTCCAGCGCCTCGTCCCAGGTGGCCGGCCGCAGCTCGCCGTCCCGGCGCACCAGCGGCGTGGTCAGCCGGTGGGGCGAGGTCAGCAGCTCGGCCGACGTCCAGCCCTTCTGGCACAGCCCGCCGCGGTTGGTCGGGAACTCGCGCGGCGACACCTTGCCGTTCTCGATGGACATCGCGCACTGCAGCGCGCAGTACGGGCAGTGCGTGTCGATGCTCGCGGAGGCGGTCACGAGCCCGACGGTAAGAAGCGGCTGTTAACGGCAGCACGTGGAATGTTTCGTCCACGCGAACTTCACAGCTCAGGGAACGCGCGGTGAGGGTGAGCTCACAGCAGGTCGACGACGAGTGCCGCCGTTCGCTCCAGTCCCGCGAGAGATTGTCTGCTCGAACGGGGGTGCAGCGCGTGGACCGCGAGGCGGAACAGGGTCGCCCGCAGGAGGATTTGCGGCCACTCGTCCAGATGCGCCCAGCGCTGGAGCAGGCCGTGATCCGCGCCACCCCAGGACAGCGCGTCGACCACGACGACCGCCGCGCCGTAGGGGGCGGGACGCCAGTAAGCGACGAAGTCGATGATCGCCGGGGCCGCGTCGCCCGCGAACAGCACGGTGCCGAACAGGTCGCCGTGCACGACCTGGGGCTTGAGCGCGACGGGCTTGCGGTAGGCGGCGGTCAGGTCGAACAGCCGGCCGCCGAGGTCGGGGTCGAGGTCGGCCTTCTCCTCCTCCCACGCGCAGCGGTCGGCGGTGGCGAACAGGTCGACGCGCGCGTCCAGGAACCGGGGCCTGGGCAGCTCGGCGGTCGCCCGGTGCAGCTTCACGGCCACGTCCACGACCTCGTCGTGCCGCGGCTCGGCCCGGCCCGAGAGGTACTTGGTCGCCGCCCAGCCGCCGACCACGTAGCGGCCGTCGGTGGAGCGCAGGGGCCTGGCCACGCGCACGTTGTCGACGTCGAGCGCGTCGAGGGTCTTGGCCACCCAGGTGGCCTCGGCCGGCTTGCCCGCGGGCCGGATCGCCGCGTCGCCGCACCGCCACACCGGGCCGCCGTCGATCAACTCCGGCTCGGCGTCGCGCGCGCCGAACGCCGCGCGCACGTGCGACGGTGGCGGCTCCGGAGTGGTCACGGCCGGCACGCTACCTGCACCGGGCCTTCCGTTGGTGGACCTCGGGCGTTCGAACACGTGGTGTCCACGCATTCGGCCTAACCGCATTATTGCGGTCTCGATTGGAGGTTTTGTGACGTGACCGACGCCACGCACGCCGCGTTCGCGCTCACCCTGCACCGCGCGCTGCCCGCCGGCAACCGCTGCTGGTCGCCGTTCTCCGTGGCCGCGGCGCTGTGCCGGGCCGCGGGCGTGGCGGGCGAGGACACCGCGTCCGCCGTGGCCGAGGTGCTGCGCGCCGACGTCGACCGGACGGTGAAGCTGCTCGCCGTCGCGGCCGACGAGCCCGCCGTGACTTCGGCCGACACCATCTGGGTCGACCCGGCCGCCCCGGCGGCGGAGCACCCGGACGTGCGGCGGCTGGTGCTGGACGAGCACGCGCACGTCGTGATCAACGAGGCGGTGCGCGAGCTGACCCGGGGCCTGGTCCGGCAGGCCGTCCCACCCGGCGCCATCACGCCCGGAGCCCTCGCCGTCCTGGTCAACGCGCTGCACGCGAAGGGCGCGTGGGCGGAGGACTTCCCGGAGGAGGACACGCGGCCCCGCAAGTTCCGGGCCCCGTCGGGCAAGCGGATGGTGCCGACGATGCGCCGGACCGGCGCGTTCGGCCACGCCGCGCGGCACGGCTGGCGGTCCGTGCTGATCCCGTGCGAGGAGGCGTTGGACGTCGTCGCCCTGCTACCCGACCAGCCCCTGGCGACGGCGGAGCTCGACGGGGAGGCGCTCGCCGACCTGATCACCGGGGTGAGGTTCACCGAGGTCGACCTGTACCTGCCCAAGGTGGACCTGGAGGCGGCCACGGCACTCGTCGAGCCGCTGCGCGCGCTCGGGGCGGGACCGCTGTTCGACTCGTGGCTGCTGGTGGAGCAGGTGCTGCACCAGGCGAAGCTCACGCTCGACGAGCACGGGTTCGAGGGCGCCGCGGCCACGGCGGTGATCGCCGCGATGGGGTGGCACGACCCCGAGGAGGCCCTGGTGGTGCGGTTCGACCGGCCGTTCCTGCTGGCCGTGCGCCACCGGGGCACCGGCCTGCTGCTGTTCCTGGCCGAGGTGACCGAGCCGTGAACGCACGACGCCGGGGCCGCCATTGAAGGCAGCCCCGGCGTCGGTCGTCAGCTCAGTAAGTCGGCAGCGAGGGGTCGACCTCGCGCGCCCAGGCGAGCACGCCGCCGCCCACGTGCACGGCGTCCTTGAACCCGGCCTGGTGCAGCACGGCGAGCGCCTCGGCCGAGCGCGCGCCCGACTTGCAGTGCAGCACGACCTGCTTGTCCTGCGGCAGCTCCGCGAACGCCTCGCCCGACAGGATGCGGTCCTTCGGGATCAGCACCGAGCCCGGGATCTTCACGATCTCGTACTCGTGCGGCTCGCGGACGTCCACCAGCAGGAAGTCCTGCCCGCTCTCCTGCTTCTGCTTCAGCTCCAGCGGCGTGATCGTGTTGCCCGCGGCGGCCTGCTGCGCGTCGTCGGACACGACACCGCAGAACGCCTCGTAGTCGATCAGCTCGGTGATCTTCGGGCTCTCCGGGTCCTTGCGGATCTTGATGGTCCGGTAGGACATCTCCAGGGCGTCGTAGACCATGAGCCGCCCGAGCAGCGGGTCGCCGATGCCCGTCAGCAGCTTGATCGCCTCGGTCACCATCACCGAGCCGATCGACGCGCACAGCACGCCCAGCACGCCGCCCTCGGCGCACGACGGCACCATGCCGGGCGGCGGGGGCTCCGGGTAGAGGTCGCGGTAGTTCAGGCCCTGGCCGTTGGGCGCGTCCTCCCAGAACACGCTGACCTGGCCCTCGAACCGGAAGATCGAGCCCCACACGTACGGCTTGCCCAGCAGCACGGCCGCGTCGTTGACCAGGTACCGGGTGGCGAAGTTGTCCGTGCCGTCCAGGATCAGGTCGTAGTCGCGGAAGATGTCGAGCGCGTTCTCCGAGTTCAGGTGGGTCTGGTGCAGGACCACCTTCACGAACGGGTTGATCTCGGCCACCGAGTCCCGGGCCGACTCCGCCTTGGGCTTGCCGATGTCCGACTGACCGTGGATGACCTGACGCTGGAGGTTCGACTCGTCGACGACGTCGAAGTCGACCACGCCGAGCGTGCCGACACCCGCCGCCGCGAGGTAGAGCAGGGCCGGGCTGCCCAGGCCACCCGCGCCGACGACCAGGACCTTCGCGTTCTTCAGCCGCTTCTGCCCGTCGACCCCGACGTCCGGGATGATCAGGTGGCGGCTGTAGCGCGCTACTTCTTCCTTGGTCAGCTCCGCTGCGGGCTCCACGAGCGGCGGAAGCGCCATCTGAGTCCTCCTCGACGAAACATGTCCTTACCGACGGACAACACCAGCCTGCCCGTCCGTCTTCCCGGATGGGAAGTCGTCCCAAGGCGCGGGACGGCACCCTCACGCCTCACCCGCCGCGAGGTCGACTCGGACGGTCGACTTCCCGGCGACCGAGCCGCGACGCCGGAGGCGGCGCCACGTCACTGCGGTGCGACCGGGAAGGGGTTGGGGGTGCACACCAGGCCGTTGGCCTCCACGGCGTAGCGGTTGGAAGAGTCGACCTGGTTGAGCTGGGCGACGTAGTCGTTGGCCACGCCGAACGACTGCTGCATCATCACCGGCGCGGCCTTGCCGTTCTCCTTGCAGCCCTCGTGCGGGTTCTTCAGCACGTGGCCGACCTCGTGGTTGATCGCGTACGTCCGGTACGCGCTGAGGTCGCTGCCGTAGACCTTGCCGCCGCGCACCCACCGGGACGTGTTGATGATGACCCGCTTGGTCCCGTCGTGCCAGCACGACGACTCGAACTTGATCGAGTAGCCGCACAGGGAGTGGGTGGTGTTCGTGGTGGTCAAGCTCACGGTGAAGTCGACCGGTCCGCCCTCGACGCGCTGCATGGACACCTGACCGGTGCCGATCCAGCTGCGCGGGTCGGCCAGGATGCCGTCGACCGTGCGGGCGAACGCCTCGCGGTCGCCGTTGTAGTCCGCCGGCTCGACCCCGTCCTCGATGGCGATCGCGTACCGGTAGAGCTTGCCGCCGGTCCCCGCCGGCTGGGTGCTGCCCGGCACCACGGCGAACGTGCCCGCGCCCTGCTCGGAGTACTTCGGCCCCTCCGGCAGCTGCGCGGTGGGGAAGTTCTTCAGGTCGATGTCGCCCGGCGGCCTCTCGGTCGCCTCGGGCGGCCCGGTGGTGGTCGACGTCGCGGACGAACCGGTGGTGGGGTTCGTCTCGCCACCGGCGGACGTCGAGGGCGCGGCGGTGTCCAGCACGACCAGGGCCGTGAGCACGAGCAGCACGGGAATGGCGTAGATCCGCCAGCCGTAGCCCGCGACCAGGCCCTTCACACCCCTGCGGCGCTTGCGGCGCCTCCGGCCGGCCGGTTCCCAGGACGCGGCCAGCGGCTCGGCGCCGGTGCGGCGCGTGCCGCGGCGGTAGCGGTCTTCGGACAGCGGCGGCCGGTCATCAGAGGACGGCGCCGTGTCACGCGCGCCCTGCGACGTCCGGTTCACGCCAACCAGGGTGCCACAACCGCACTTCGGCGGCGGACTCCAGGTGACCTGCGCGTCATCGACCCGCTGAACCGATCAGGGGTCACCACGCCCGCCGCTCGACCGCCTCCCACATGCCCGCCACGGCGCGCGCGACCGACACCGGCCGTTCCATCTGCGCCACGTGCCCGGTGCGCGGCAGCACGAGCAGCCGGCCGCGCGGGATCAGCCTGGCCACCCGCGGCGCCTTGCGCACGCTGACCAGCCGGTCCTCCGTGCCCCACACGACCAGCGTCGGCGCGGTGATCTTCGGCGGCAGCAGCCACATCGACCTCGACCTCGGGACCAGCCACGAGCGGATCAGGTCGATCGTGCTGGCGCTGAGCGCGTTGCCGGCCCACGCCTGGGCGGACCGCTCGGTGTACTCCCGCTCGCTCTGCTCGATCCGGTTCGCCGGCACCGAGTGGGGCTCGGCGAAGCACAGCCGCAGCATCTGGTGGGTGCGCTCACGCGGCGTCATCGCGGCCAGCTGCGCCTGCACCCGCGGGCCGACGACCGGCAGGAACGCCAGCGGCAACCGCCGGTCCGACACCCGGCGCAGGCTCGGCCGCAGGTCCGGCACGGCCGGTGAGACCAGGGTCAGGGTGCGGACCAGGTCGGGCCGGGTGGCGGCGACCATCAGCGTGATCGCGCCGCCCATGGAGTTGCCGAACAGGTGCACCGGGTCGGGGCCGAGCGACTCGATGTACTCGATGACCACCCGCGCGTGGGTGGTCATCCGGAAGTCGTAGCCGTCGATCGGTTCGGACCGGCCGAAACCGGGCAGGTCCAGCGCGTGCCCCTCGACGTGCTCGCGCAACTGCGCGGCCAGGTCGGTCCAGTTCGTCGCCGAGCCGCCCAGCCCGTGCACGTAGACCGCCTTCGACCCGGCCGGTCCCGCGGTGCGGCGGACGTGCACGCTGTGCCCGCCCACCTCGACGTAGTCACCAGGCCACGGCTGGATCGTTGTGTCCAGCGGAGGTAGCGGCGCGGTGGACAGGGGCACGTGGGTGAGGGCGGTCCTGCGGGCCTCCAGCGTCTCGGTCACCACCCCAGGATGCCTGGCCGGGCGTCCTACGAAACGGGAAGCATGCTTGGAACGCTGCTACCAGCGAGTAAGGTTGCCGACGAGCCGGAAGGGCAACCCCTTTCCCGGTTCCGCGAAGTGATTGGTTGGCTGGAGGCACCATGACGGAGACGGCCCAGACTGCGGTCGGGCACCACGGCGGCGCGGCGGGGCGGGGTGTACGGCTCCCGCGGACCGCTCGACGTGCCCAGTTGCTGGCCGCGGCGCAGGACGTGTTCGTGACCAACGGCTACCACGCCGCCGCGATGGACGAGATCGCGGAACGCGCGGGGGTCAGCAAACCGGTCCTCTACCAGCACTTCCCCGGCAAGCTCGAGCTGTACATGGCGCTGCTGGAGTCCCACGTGGACGAGCTGGTGAACCGCGTGCGCGGTGCGCTGGCGTCCACGACGGACAACAAGCAGCGGGTGAAGGCCGCCGTCGCCGCGTTCTACGACTTCGTGGACGGCGAGGGCCAGGCGTTCCGGATGGTGTTCGAGTCGGACCTGCGCGGCGAGCCCGCGGTGGCCCGCGCCGTGGAGCGGGCGACGACCGACAGCGTCGAGGCCATCACCGACACGATCACCGCCGACGCGGGCCTCGACGAGCACCGCGCGCGGCTGCTCGCGGTCGGCCTGGTGGGGTTGTCGCAGGTCACGGCACGCGCGTGGCTCGCGGACGACCGGAAGCTCGCGAAAGAGGACGCGGTCGCCCTGATCTCGAACCTCGCCTGGCGGGGCATCGGCGGCGGCTTCCCGCTGCAGCACTGAGCGTCACGCCGGTGAGGGCCGCCCCCGACCACGGCCCTCACCGGCGATCGCCGCCGCGCCCAGTTGTCCACAGGGTCGCCGTGGACGCGCGGAGGTTGTCGGTGGTTGCCGGCAGGATCACATCAAGGGTTCCCCTTCGCGGGGGGACCCTTGGTCCGAGGCGGCCGTCCACCGGTTCGCCACAGCGCCTTCGTCAGGGCGACCTCGCCACAGCGACCTCCGTCGCGGTGCCGAAGGCAGGTCAACGCAGCAGCGCGGTGATGTGCGCGATGACCTCTTCCGCCCTCTCCAAGGGCAGCATGTGGCCGGCGCCCAGGTGGATCACCAGCTCGGCGTGCGGCAGTTCGTCGGCCAGCACGCGCGCGTGCCGCAGCGGCGTCAGCCGGTCCTCCGCGCCCGCCAGCACGACCGTCCGGATCCCCGCCAGCCCGGCCAGCGCCGTGCGCCGGTCGTGCTCGTCGAGCGAGTCGCGGAACCCCACCATGCTCACCGGGTGGCAGCGGCCGACCATCGCGGCCGTCATCGCCACGTCCCGCCACGACGGACGCTTGCCGAACAGCAGCCACCGCAGCCCCGGCCGGACCACCTCGGTGCGCTTGAGCAGCTCAGCCCGCCGCAACCGGACGATCTGCCGGTTGACGGCCTTCTCCCCCGCCACGAACGCCCGGCCGAACGGCCCCGGCAGCCCCAGCGTCGACCCGGCGAGTTCACCCGAAGAGGTGGCGATCAGGACGACGCCGTCGACGCGGTCGAGCAGCGAGGGGTGCTGCTCGGCCAACGCCATGATCGTCATGCCGCCCATCGAGTGACCGGCCAGCACGAGCCGCCCGGTCGGCACGCGGGCCGCGACCAGCTCGGCCAGGTCGTCCGCGCACCGGGCGATCGTCGCCGTCCCGGCCGGCGTGGGCGCCGAGCCGCCGTGACCCCGGTGGTCGTACCGCAGCACGCGTCCCGGCAGCTCCGACGCCACCAGGTCCCACGACGTGTGGTCCAGCGTCCAGCCGTGCAGCAGCACGGTGGTCACCTCGGCGTCCCGCGGCCCGCTGTCCACGACGTGCAGCGCCGTGCCGTCGGAGGTCACGAACCGCCGGCCCGCCTCCGACGTCCGACCCTCGCCCCCGATGGCCGGCGCGTCCACCCGAGCCCTCATCCGAGCAGGAACGAGCGGCGCCACGCGCGCATGCCCGGCTTGCCGACCAGCCCGACCTCGTCCAGGAACTTCATGATCCGCTCGCCCGACCAGCGGATGCTCTCCTGCCAGTGCGGGTTGGCCAGCGCGGCCTTGTGCGCCTGGTCCTTGTCCAGCCCCACGGCCGCGTACACGTCCGGGTTGATCAGCGACCGGGTGATGAACATGGACGTGGTCGCGAGCAGCCACCGCTGGTAGGGCAGCTCCTTCTTGGTCAACTTCGCCATGCCGCGCACGACCTCTTCCCGCGCGAACCGCACGTGCCGGGCCTCTTCGAGCACGTGGATCCGGTTGACCATGCGCACCAGCGGCTGCACGGTCTCGTCGGCCATCGTCTCGCGCTGCAACCGGTCCAGCATCTCCTCGGCGACCAGGATCGACCCGTACAGGGCGGGCCCGTAGCCGATCACCGGCAGCAGCTTGCCCAGCTGGTAGGTGTACTGGCGGGGACCGTAGGGCGGGCAGCCGATCGCCTCGACCATCCGGGCGAACATCGTCGAGTGCCGGCACTCGTCGGCGACCTCGGTCAGCGCGTACTGCGCGTGCTTGGTCGTCGGGTCCGAGCGGTAGACCTCCTTGAGCAGCATCTGCATCAGCAGGATCTCGAACCACAGGCCGACGCTGGCCACGCTCGCGACCTCGTGCCGGGACAGGTCGACGCGCTGCTCCGGGCTCATCCGGTCCCACAGCTCGGTGCCGTACAGCGAGCACCGGTGCTCCGGCGTGTACCGCAGGCCGTCGACCAGGGGCGCGGACCAGTCGATGTCGACCTCGGGGTCGTAGAACTTGTCGGCCGAGGAGTTGAGCAGGCGCTCGGCGGTCTTCTCGCGGTCCGCGACCTTCAAGGCCTTCGTCATCGGTGGTCCCTCCCGGGGAGAGTTATCTGTAACTTGAGTTATCTGCTACTTGAGGTAACGGTTACTTCTGGTAGCGTGCGTCACATGGCTCGAACTGTCAAGGGCGGCACCGACGCCCGGCGGGAACGGTGGAAGGGGCACCGCGAGGCGCGGCGCGCCGAATTCGTGGAGGCCACGATCCGCGCCGTCGCCAAGCACGGCCCGGACGTGGGCATGGACGAGATCGCCGCCGAGGCGGGCGTCAGCAAGCCGGTGCTCTACCGGCACTTCGCCGACAAGTCCGACCTCTACCTCGCCGTCGGCCGGCGCGGCACCGAGATGCTCATGGACAAGATGGGGCCCGCGATCGACCTCGACGGTCCGATCCGCCCCCGCATCCAGGGCATCGTCGACGCGTACCTGTCCGTGATCGAGGAGCACCCCAACCTGTACCGGTTCGTGGTGCGCAAGTCGTTCACCGACCGGCCGGTCGAGCAGGACGTGGTCAACGAGGACAAGCAGCTGATCGCGGCGGCCCTGGCCCGGCTGCTCGGCGACTACCTGCGGGCGTTCGACATGGATTCCGGCGGCGCCGAGCCGTGGGCGCACGCGCTGGTCGGCATGGTGCAGAACGCCGGCGACTGGTGGCTCGACCGGCAGTCGATGACGCGGGCGAGCCTGAGCGACTACCTGACCACGATCATCTGGCACGCCATCGACGGCCTGCTCCGCTCCGCGGGCGTGGCACTCGACCCGGAGGCGCCGCTGACCACCGAGTTCACCGACGGTGACCGGCACGAAGGACCCCGGCTGCGGGTCGTCGACGTCGAGGAGGCGTGATGTCCGAAGAGCACGAGCACGACGAAGAGGGCTACACCGGCGCGGCCGTGCTGGTGTTCGACCAGCGGGAGGTGCCGGTCAGCGTCGAGCTGCGCGGCTACTTCCAGCCCATCGACGGCCGCTACCACTGGTACGGCCGGGTCGGCGCGAACGAGCAGGTCACCGAGCTGGTGGAGGGTGGTGCGCGGACCGCGCTGCTGCGCACGCCCGACGGCTCGGCGACGGGTTCGCTCACCGACCCCGACCCCTGGCGGCGCTACCGCGTGGCGGGCACCTCCACGCCGCCGTTCACGGTGGGCTGACCAGGGGTGGGAAACGCGGAAGGGGCACCCGATCGGGTGCCCCTTCTCGTGCCCGGTCGCCCGGGCGGCGAAGTTCGCTCGGCTGAGTGCCGCGCGGACGCTCAGTCGCCGGAGACGAACCCGACCCGGCGCGAGTCGCTCGGACCGATCTCCACGTACGCGATGCGCGCCGCCGGCACCACGTAGCGGGCGCCCTTCTGGTCGACCAGCACGAGCTGCCCGGCGCCGGCCTTCAGCGCGTCCTGGACCTGCGCCTCGACCTCTTCGGGGGTGAGCCCGCTGGACACCACGAGCTCCCGCGGGCTGTCCGCGATCCCGACCCTGACCTCCACGCTGACCTCCGTGCGGCGTTGATGGCTTTCGAACACCAACCCTAGCCGAGCCCGAGGGCTGTCATGCGGCGCGTGTGGCTCTGCTGGAGCCGCCGGAACAGCGCCGCGATGCCCGCGAGGTCGCCCGAGCCGCGCACGATCAGCTCCGCGAGCCCATCCCGCTCCGCCACCACGTACTGGGCCTGCGTCAACGCCTCGCCGAGCAGCCGGCGACCCCACAACGTGAGTCGGTCTCGCAGCTTCGGGTCGTCGTCGCAGGCGGACCGGACTTCGCGCTCGGCGAACGCCGAGTGGCCCGTGTCGGCCAGCACCGCGAGCACCAGCTCCTTGGTCGGCTCGTCCAGCCACTCGGCGACCTCGCGGTAGAAGTCGGCCGCCAGGGCGTCCCCGACGTAGGCCTTCACCAGCGACTCCAGCCACGAGCGCGGCGCCGTGGAGGCGTGGAAGCCGTCGAAGCCCGCGGCGAACGGTCGCATGGCCTCTTCCAGCGAGTGGCCGCGCTCGGCCAGGTACCGGTCCAGCAGCGCGTAGTGACCGATCTCGGCCGCCGCCATCTGCGACAGCGCGGCACGCCCGGACAGCGTGGGCGCGGTCCTGGCGTCCTCGGCGAGCCGGTCGAACGCCGACAGCTCGCCGTACGCGAGCGCGCCGAGGAGGTCCACGACACCCTCCGCCACCGGGCCACCGTCACCCACCGCAACCTGGCCCACCGCTGCATCCACTCCCGGGTCGCTCATGCCACGAGCCTAGTCGGGTGTCGTTGACAACACCCTGGGCACGCGAAACCGCACTCGACGCCGCGAACCAGCCCGATCGGCCTAGTCGGCGGGTAGACTCGACAGATGACGCCCGGCGCGGCGCGGCCCAGTGGGGGCTCGCAGCGGTGCCGAAGGCTGAACTGCGGCGGCACCGTGCCGCCAGGAGAGGGTGCGCGCACACACCTCGCTGGCCCTCCCGCGACCCGCCCGGCCCCCCGGCCGAGTGGCGGTGACGCGGTCGAGCGGCCCGTACAGGCCGTGGCGCGCTGGTACGAGAGAGGCGATCATCCTGACCGCGACGAACGAAGAGACCCATATCGACCCGGTGGCCTTGGAGCACAGCGAGGCGGGTGTCCCCGAAGACGACACCTCGCACCCGCTCGTGGCCGACGCCCCGGTCAAACCCGATTCGCCCACGTTCGGCGAGCTGGGGGTGCGCGAGGAGATCGTGCGCTCCCTGGCCGAGGCGGGCATCCACCGCACGTTCGCCATCCAGGAGCTGACGCTGCCGCTGGCGCTGGCCGGCGACGACGTCATCGGCCAGGCCCGCACCGGAACCGGCAAGACGCTGGGTTTCGGCATCCCGCTGCTCCAACGCATCGTCACGCCCGGTGACGGGACGCCGCAGGCGCTGGTCGTCGTTCCGACGCGCGAGCTGTGCCTGCAGGTCACCCACGACCTGACCGACGCGGCGAAGCACCTCAACGTGCGCGTGCTGGCCATCTACGGCGGCCGGCCCTACGAGCCGCAGATCGCGGCGCTGCGCAAGGGCGTCGACGTGGTCGTCGGCACGCCGGGCCGGCTCCTCGACCTGGCCGAGCAGCGCCACCTGGTGCTCGGCAAGGTGCGCGGGCTGGTGCTGGACGAGGCCGACGAGATGCTCGACCTGGGCTTCCTGCCCGACATCGAGCGGATCCTGCGCATGGTGCCCGACGAGCGGCAGACCATGCTGTTCTCGGCGACCATGCCCGGCCCGATCATCACGCTGGCGCGCACGTTCCTCAACCAGCCCACGCACGTGCGGGCCGAGGAGAACGACGCGGGCGCCATCCACGAGCGCACCGAGCAGTTCGTCTACCGGGCGCACGCGCTGGACAAGTCGGAACTGCTGGCGCGGGCGTTGCAGTCCCGCGAGCGCGGCCTGTCCATGGTGTTCACCAGGACCAAGCGCACCGCCCAGAAGGTGGCCGACGACCTGGTCGAACGCGGTTTCGCCGCGGCGGCCGTGCACGGTGACCTGGGGCAGGGCGCGCGCGAGCAGGCGCTGCGGGCGTTCCGCTCGGGCAAGATCGACGTGCTGGTGGCCACCGACGTGGCGGCCCGCGGCATCGACGTCGAGGGCGTCACGCACGTGATCAACTACCAGTGCCCCGAGGACGAGAAGACCTACGTGCACCGCATCGGCCGCACCGGCCGGGCGGGGCGCACGGGTGTCGCGGTGACGTTGGTCGACTGGGACGAGATGCCCCGGTGGAAGATGATCAGCGACACGCTCGACCTGGGCAAGCCGGAGCCGGTGGAGACGTACTCGACGTCGGACCACCTGTTCGCGGATCTGGACATCCCGGCGGGCTCGACCGGTCGGCTGCCGTTGGGGCTGCGCACGCGTGCGGGCCTGGACGCCGAGCCGGAGGAGAACCTGAAGGGCGAGAAGAAGACGCGCAAGCGCCGGCGCAGCGGTCGGGCGGGTGACGCGGCACCGGCCACCGAGTCCGGCAACGGCGGCGGCAGCACCACCGGCTCCGGGTCGGGCGAGGAAGGCGGCACCAGGCCGCGCAAGCGCCGCCGCAGCCGTGGTGGCGTGTCGCCGGCCGCCGGTGAGAGCGGAACGGCCGCCGAGGCGTCCGCCGAGGTCACCGCAGGTGCGCCGGAGTCGTCGGCCTCGTCCGCCGGTGACGCCGAACGCCCCCGCAGGCGCAGGCGCCGCCGCACGGGCGGCGAGTCGGCCGAGTCCGCGCCGGCCGAGTAGGGAACAATCGTGGTGGGCAGCGCGGTTCCGAGCGCTGCCCGACTCGACCGGCAACACGATCGGGTGATCATCGCCCGAAAATGTACGGAAACACTGTTACCGCACCTCGGTTGAAACGAGGAGCCCCGAACCAACCCGGACCCCTGGGCAACCCACCCGCCGCCCGAACCGGAACCGGCCCGGACCGCGAGGACCGGGCCGCCGGACGCGGACGGCAGGCCACCCGCCGGACCCGCACGCCGCCCAGCCCGAACACTAGGGCCGCGGTGAAGGGGCCGCCGTGACGGGGCCGCGGGCCAGGCCAGGCGAACGGACCCGGACGGGGCCAGGCCGCGGACAGCACAGCCCGCGCCGGCTCAGGCGGAGCCGCTGAAACGGCCCCGGACTGGGCACAGACGAGCCGGCGAAGCGGCCCCGGGCTGGGCAGGTGGAGCCGCCGAGAACGGCCCGGGCAGGCGCGGTCAGGGCCGCGTCGCAGCGGTGCCGGAGCCGCGTCATCGCCGCGCCGGGCCGGGTGGACCGCGGGCCGCGGAACGCCGCGGGGAACGGTAGGTGCCGCCGCCTCACACCGACCTCTTCCCGGTGGTGGCAGCATGTCGCCAGACGAACGCGATAGATCACCGACCATCGGGAGCCGGGCAGTGGGCCAGCCGGAGCAGGCGGAGTCGAACGGGCAGGTCGTGCTGGACGAGGAAGACGTCCTGGCGCAGCCCGTCGAATCCCAGGTCGAGCCGCAGGACGACGGCGAACCGCACGACGCCGGACCGCACGACGCCGGACCGCACGACGCCGGACCGCACGACGACGAGCCGCGCGAGCCGGTGCCGTCCAGGTCGTGGCGCACCAGGGGCGACTTCATCGGCCTGGCCCTGGTCGTGGTCGCGGTGCTGGTGGCGAGCCTCGTGCTGTGGCTGACCAGCGACGCCCGCAACACCGTCAGCCAGACCGGCCCGTCCGAGATCACCCCGCTGCAGCCGGCCACCGCGATGCCGCCGACGCTGTCCGAGATCTGGCGCGCCCCCAGCGGCGCGACGCCGGTCCCGGTGAACCTCGACTCGGTCGTCGTCACGGGCGACGGCGGCGAGGTCGTCGGCCGCGACGCGCTCACCGGCGACGTCCGCTGGCGCTACGCCCGCGACCTCCCCCTCTGCACGGTCTCCACGGCCTGGGGCCGGGTGTTCGCGGTGCACCGCAAGGACACCAACTGCTCCGAGGTCACCACCCTCGAGAACGCCTCCGGCAAGCGCGGACCGCAGCGCAACGGCGACGCCGAGTTCGGCACCCGCCTGCTGAACGAGGGCTCGCACGTGCTCACCACCGGCGGGTCCTACGTCGAGGTCTACCGCCGCGACGACCTGGTCCGCTCGATGGAGTACGGCGCCCTGCGCGCGATCGTGAACCCGAACAAGCAGCCGCGCACCGGCTGCACGTACCACTCGTTCGCGGTCACCGGCGGCAAGATCGCGCTGATCGAGCGCTGCCCCGCCCTGGACCCGTCCGACCGCCTCACCATCCTCAAGCCCAACCCCGAGAAGTCCGACGAGCCGCAGGTCATCACCTCCACCGTGACCGGCGAGAACGGCGCCAGGGTGATCGCGGTGACGGCGAACCGGGTCGCGCTGGCCGTGCCGGGCCGGCTCGTGGTGTTCGACTCCGAGACCGGCTCGTCGATCGGCAGCTACCCGGTCGACGTCACCGCCGAGGAACTCGCCGGCGACCCGCCCGGACGGGTGGCGTCGACGTTCACCAGCACCGCGAACGTCTACTGGTTCACCGGGTCGAAGACGGTCGCGCTGTCGCTGACCGAGCTGAACCCGCTGTGGACCGCGAACGACACCCTCGGCGCGGGCACCACGCTCGCCGGGCGGCTGTTGCTGCCGGTCGACGACGGGCTGAAGGTGCTCGACCAGATCACCGGCGAGGAGATCGCCTCGGTCCCGGTCGACCGCGGCGACCACACCGGCCCGGTCGAGATGGCCACCGAGGGCCCGGTCGTGCTGGAGCAGCGCGGCGGCACGCTCGTCGCACTGCGGTAACGCGCCACGCGCCCACGCGGCCGGTGCGGCAGACTGCCAGACGTGCACTCGCAGTTCAGCCCGCACCGGGCGCAACGCGTGGACCTGCCCGGCAGGCACGGACCGATCGCGGCCCTGCACGCGCCCGCCGCCGGGCCCGACCTCGGCGCGACCGCGCTGCTCCTCCCCGGCTACACGGGGTCCAAAGAGGACTTCGCGCCGCTGGTCGACCCGATAGCCGACGCCGGCATCGAGGTCGTGGCGATCGACCTGCCGGGCCAGTACGAGTCGCCCGGCCCGCTCCTCGAATCCGACTACCGGCCCGAGGCGCTGGGCGCGTCGGTGGCCGAGCTGGTCGCGAAGCTGGCCGCCGAGGGCAGGCGGGTGCTGCTGCTGGGTCACTCGTTCGGTGGACTGGTCGCCCGCGGCGCGGTGCTGGCGGGCGCGCCCGTCGCGGGGTTGACGCTGATGGCGTCCGGCCCGTCCGAACTGCCGCCGGGCGAGCGCCGGACCGCACTGGACTACGGCGAGATCGTGCTCCGCGAGCAGGGCATCGAGGCGTCGCAGGAAGTCAACGAGACCCGCCAGGCGCTCAACCCGCGCTGGCGGATGGTCCCCCAGGAGCTGAAGGACTTCTACCGCGAGCGGTTCGTCCGCTCGTCTCCCGTCGGGCTGCTCGGCATGGGCGAGGCGCTGCGCGCCGAACCGGACCTGGTCGCCAAGCTGGCGAGGGTCGCCCGGTCCGGTGGCATCCCGTGCCTGGTCGTGTGCGGCGACCTGGACGACGCCTGGTCGGCCGCGAGCCAGCGGGACATGGCCGAACGCCTCGACGCCGACTTCGCCGTGCTGCCCGGCGTGATGCACAACCCGAACACCGAGGCCCCGGACGCCCTGCTGGCCACGCTCCTGCCGACCTGGCGCGCCTGGCTCTCCTGACCCGGCCCGGCAGCGTGTGGGACCAGTCCAACTGGTCCCGGGGTGGGCGGCGACCTCTGCGGGCGCTACGGGCAGTGGTGGAGGCTCATCGGCGTGGACGACGGCTCCTTTGGGAACCGGGCGGCTGACGGCCGCGGAACTAAGCCCACCAGAAGAACCACAGGGTCGACGCCGCCAGCAGCACGACCAGCAGGCCGCACCACGCCACCGCCCAGCCTCGGCGTCGATCGGCCACGACCTGCGCCACCACCGCGGCGACGGCCGCCACGCCGTGCCCGGCCACCACGTCCAACCCCGGTCCGGGCAGGTCGCGGGAGCCCGCGTAGACCTGCACGCCGATCAAGCCCAACGTCAGCAGCACCAAGCCGACGGCGAGCGCGCCGCTGACGCCGCGCCACAGCCTGGCCAGGCGTGGTTCGGGTCCGCTGTCCACCATCGTCACGCGGCCAACTCTACGGCGCGAGCAACGCCCACGGGTCGAGCGACGGCGCCGCGCGTTGCCCTTCGGGGCACGACCGGCGGAAGTCGCACCACGTGCACTGGTTGCCGGTGCGCGGCGGGAACAGGATCTCCGGGTCGCCGCCCGCCTCCAGCGTGTCGGTGGCCAGCCGCAGCTCGTCCGCCGCCTCCTCGGCCCGCGACACGTGCCGCCCCAGGCTCTCCTCGGTGTGCTCCCACACCGACACCGTGCCCGTGGGCAGGTGGTGCAGCTCGACCCGGTGGCACGGCTTGCGCAGCGTCCGCCGGGCCGCCAGCGCGTACAGGGCCAACGCCTGCGATCCCCGCGCGTCGTCCACGGTCAGCGCGTGCCGCCCGGTCTTGTAGTCGACGATCACCAGCTCGCCGTCGCGCAGGTCGATCCGGTCGACGCGGCCCTCGGCGACGATCTTCGACGTGGGCGTGGACACCCAGCGCTCGATGCCGACCGGCTCGATCGACGTGTCCAGCTCGGTGACGTAGTCGCGCACCCACCCGACCGCCCGGTCCCGGTACACGCCCGCCTGCTCGGCGTCCCGGAACCCGTCGTTCTTCCACTGCCGGTGCAGCAGCGCGACCGCCTGCTCGGGCGTGCGGCGCTGGGCGGGCAGGTCGAACAACGCCTTCAACGCGTTGTGCACGACCGCGCCGAGGGTGTTGTGCGCCCACGCCCCACCGCGCGGCGGCGACGGCCGGTCGAGGTAGGCCATGCGAAAGCGGCGCGGGCAGTCGGCCCACGTGGCGAGCTTCGCCGGCGTCACCCGCACCAGCTTCTTCGGCATCGCGCCGAAGTCGAACCCAAGCTGCTCCTGCACGGGGTTCAAGCTACCCACCCGGTCCGACAGTGTTGGATTGCGCCGCCTCCGGCGTCGCGGGCGAGGTCGCCGGGAAGTCGGTCGTTCGCGTCCTCGCGGGGGCCGTGGTCAGCCGACGAGGATCTTGCACCCGGTCGCCCGGTCGGCCAGGGCGTCCAGGACCTCCGGCGACGTGGTCTCCGCGCCGAGCCCCACGGTCTTGTTCGTGCCGTGGTAGTCGCTGGACCCGGTGGTCAGCAGCCCCAGCTCCCCCGCCAGGCCGCGCAGCCGCACGCGCGTCGCGGGGTCGTGGTCGGGGTGGTCGACCTCGACGCCGGCGAGTCCCAGGCCGGCCAGGTCCGCCACGACCTGGTCGGTCACGATCGGGCCGCGCGAGGTGGCGAAGGGGTGCGCCAGGACGGTCACCCCGCCGGCTTCCGCGATCATCTCGATCGCCCGCGCCACGGGCGTGTCGGTGCGCGGCACGTAGTACCGGCCGCCCGTGAGGTACCGGGCGAACGCCTCGTCGACGGTGGACACGACACCGGCCCGGATCAACGCCATGGCGAGGTGGGGACGTCCGGCGGGCGCGTCGGTCGGCATGGCCGCCATCAGCTCGTCGGGGTCGATGGGGAACCCGTCGGCGACCATCCGCTCGGCCATCCGGCGCAGCCGGTGCCGTCGTTCCAGGCGCAGCCGCAGCTGCTCCTCCACCAACGCGGGCGAGGTGTGGTCGTACAGGTAGGCGAGCAGGTGGACGGTGATGACCCGGCCCCGGCCGTCGTCGGAGGCACAGGACAGCTCGGCGCCGCGCACCAGCTTCAAGCCGGGTGGCAGCGCGTTGGCCGCCTCCGCCCAGCCGGCTGCGGTGTCGTGGTCGGTGAGCGCGACCGCGGTCAAGCCGGTGGCGGCCGCAGCCGCCACCAACTCCGCGGGCGTGTCGGTGCCGTCGGACTCGGTCGAGTGGGTGTGCAGGTCGATGCGCACCCACCCAGTCTGAACTACGGCACCATCTTCTTGCCGCGCGCCGCCCGCTGCGCCTTGATCATCGAGAAGCGCTCCGCCTGGGCCTTCTTGTCACCGAAGGTCAACTCCGAGATGGCGTCGTAGACCTCCTCGGGGTTGGGCAGGTACTCGATCCGGTTGAGCGCCTGGATCTGACCCGCCGACTCCACGACCAGGGTGCCGAAGCCGAACATGCGCCCGAGCACCGACCGCTCGTAGGTGAGGTCGGTGACCTTGCTGATCGGCATCATGGCGACCTTGGTCTCGAAGACCCCCGAGGAGATCATGAACCTCTTGTCGGTGACGACGATCCGCTCCACCCACCACTCCATGACGAAGTAGGCCAGCCTGAGCAGCACGAACAGCGAGGCGTACCAGAGGATGTTCTGGATGATGCCCGCGTTGTCGGGCAGCAGGTACGAGATCATCATCGCGCCGGCGAGCAGCGCGCCCGCCTCGAGGAGATCCCAGAGCAGACTGCTCCAGTGCCTGCGTACCCGGATGACCCGACGCTCCGTGGGGAGCAGGTACTCGTCGGGGTCCCGTGGTGCGAACATGCCTTCGACCTCTCGCCGTGGGAGGGAGGAGCCGGTCGACTCAGAACAATTGTTTCACGAAGGTGATGAGCGCCTCAGCGGCTTCCCGCAGGGTGCCCAGGATGTTCTGCACCAGCTGAGCCGCCTGCTGAGGCTCCGCGATGAGGAAGAACAGGACCAAGCCGACCCCGGCGAAAGTGAGAATCTTCTTCAGATTCACGGTGATCAACCCCGTTCGCTACCGCACCCGTTTGGCGCCAGTGAAAACCGTTGTACCGCACTCCGCGACACGTCGGGAGATTTGTACCGCACTTGGGTCAGCGTCCTGCACCGCCAACCCGGTGTGACTACGCTTCGTGATCGTGACGGCCGAACGTGAGCTCCGGATCCGCTGTGTCGGCGGCATCGTCCACGACTCGAACGGGCGACTGCTACTCGTGAGAAGGGGCAATCCTCCAGGTGAGGGACTGTGGTCGTTACCGGGTGGCCGAGTCGAACCCGGCGAATCCGACGAGACCGCAATTGTGCGGGAACTGCGCGAGGAAACGGGACTCTCCGTGACGGTCGGGGCGTTGATCGGCAGCGTCACCCGTCCGGCGCCACGCGGTGTCTACGAGATCCACGACTACGCCTGCCAGGTGCGATCCGGGGTCCTCCGACCAGGCGACGACGCGGTGGACGCGCGCTGGGCCGACGCTGCGATCTTGGCCACACTTCCACTGACCGAGATGCTCCACGAGACCCTCGGCGCCTGGGGCCAACTCCCCCGTTCGTGATCGTCTCCCCCGATCAGGGGAGCCACACCAACCGTTGGCCGTGCGGCGCCGTCCTGGCCAACGCCTGCGCCGACCGCACCTCGCCGCC
Organism: Actinosynnema sp. NPDC023794; assembly: GCF_040639675.1. Lineage (NCBI taxonomy): Bacteria > Bacillati > Actinomycetota > Actinomycetes > Pseudonocardiales > Pseudonocardiaceae > Actinosynnema > Actinosynnema sp. NPDC023794. Next base: position 131,011 of record NZ_JBFAFR010000008.1, read on the forward strand.
CTCGAACCGGACCAGTCCGATCACGCCGAAGGCCGGCTCGTCCGCGCCGGGCCGCAGGTCGTCCCGGTCCGGCAGCACGTGGACGAGGCCCGCCGCGTACCCCTCGTGGCTCAACCACCACACCGGGCGGCCGAGCCCGCGCAGCGCGCCCACGAACTCCTCCCCCGCGACGTACGGCAGGACGTTGCTGGTCAGGACCACCAGCGGCAGGTCTTCGGGCACGCGGTCGGCGGCCTTGCCGAGGTCGGCCACCGCGTCGCCGACCACGAACTCCGGCGGCGACTTGCGCTGCACGGTCGCGGCCACGCCGAACAGCCGCAGCCGCTCCGGCTGGTCGGCCCACACGCACGCCTCGAGCCACGCGTACGTGTCCTCGTCGGTCAGGTCGGCGGGCGCCCGGTCCAGCCCGACCTTGGCCGCGATCTTCACCGTTTTGGGGATCTTCGGCAGCTCCGCGCCGGGCGCGAGCTCCAGCGCGCAGTGCAGCCCGAGCGCCGCCTTCGCGGGCCCCGCGACGAGCTGGCCCGCCTGCTGGGTCTGGTAGCGGTAGCCGTACTGGTCGAGGCCGAGCAGCAGGCCGGCGGAGCAGCCGACCTCCAGCAGCCCGACCGGCCCCTTGACCCGCGCCAGCGCCGGGTACAGCAGCGTGGCCCGCCGCACCTCGTTGGTCTGCACGGTCCGGGTGGCGACCAGCTCGCGCACCTTGTCGGCCCGGTCGAGCACGAACTCGCGGAACAGCCGCCAGGTGCTCTCGTCCGCGCCGTACGTGCCGCCCAGCGACGGGTAGTAGTTGGACAGCTCGTGGAACGGCTCGGCCTGCACCAGCCGGTGCGCCGCCGCCAGGAGCAGGGTCGCGTGCGCGAACCGCTCCGGGGCGGCGGTCAGCAGACCGGCGACCTCCGGATCGTCGGCGGCGTGCGAGGCCAGGTGCTCGTAGAGCGGCGAGACGCCGTGCGCCTCGCTCTTCGCGAACCGGGCCAATCGTTGCCGCACCAGATCCAGCGAGGTCACGTCACTCCTTGGGTTCGGGCCTGCCCGGCTGCTCGCCGCCGCGCGCCTCGCCGTAGGAGCGCTTGGGCACCATGACCTTCCGGCGGAACACGCAGACGACCGTTCCATCCTGTTTGTACCCGCGGGTCTCGACGTGGACCACGCCGCGGTCGTCCTTGGACTTCGACGGCGTCTTGTCCAGCACCTCGGTCTCACCGTAGATGGTGTCGCCGTGGAACGTGGGCTTGACGTGCTTGAGCGACTCCACCTCCAGGTTGGCGATGGCCTTGCCCGACACGTCGGGCACCGACATGCCCAGCAGCAGCGAGTAGACGTAGTTGCCGACGACGACGTTCTTGCCGAAGTCGGTGGTCTCCGCCGCGTAGTGCGCGTCCATGTGCAGCGGGTGGTGGTTCATCGTGAGCAGGCAGAACAGGTGGTCGTCGTACTCGGTGACCGTCTTGCCGGGCCAGTGCTTGTAGACCGCGCCGACCTCGAACTCCTCGTAGTAACGCCCGAACTGCACCGCACGCCTCCGTTGGCCGGCTACCAGTGTGAGGTCGGTGTGATCGAGGACCACTCCGACCGGGACGACAGTGTGAGCACCGGGGGAGTACCCTCGGCAACTGGTCTGTGAGCGACTACACCGCCGCGGCCAGCCGACCCGAGGAGGTGAGGACTACCGATGAGTAACGACCCCCATCCTGCGAGTACCTCGCGCGTCCTCATCGGGGAGCCGGCTTTCCACAGCTAGGCCCAGCGGTACCGGTCGGGACGTGCCGTCGTCGTTCGTCGAGTCGACGCTCCCCACCTGGAGGACCCGTGCCCAGCTTGCCCTCGCTCGGCGGCTTGAGAGGCCGCGCGCAGGATCGACCCTCGGTGCCCATCCCCGTGCCGCTGGCGCGGTACGTCGTGGACTGCGGCGTCTACGTCGACGGCACGCGCCTGCCCGGCCGCTGGACGCACGTCGACGCGGTCGAGGAGGTGCGCAAGCGCGGCGACGGGTTCGTCTGGATCGGGCTGCACGAGCCGGACGAGGAGCAGATCCAGGGCGTCGCGGACACGTTCGGGCTGCACGAGCTGGCCGTCGAGGACGCCGTGCACGCGCACCAGCGGCCCAAGCTCGAGCGCTACGACAACATGCTGTTCATGGTGCTCAAGACGGTCCGGTACATCCAGAACTCGTCGCCGGACACCGCCAACGAGATCGTCGAGAGCGGCGAGATCATGGTGTTCCTCGGCCGCGACTTCGTGGTGACGGTCCGGCACGGCAACCACTCGGGGCTGGCGGCGGTGCGGCGCGAGCTGGAGGAGGAGCCGGAGCGGCTGCGCTCGGGGCCGGCCGCGGTGCTGTACTCGATCGCCGACCACGTGGTCGACAACTACCTCGACGTGACCGACCACATCGAGGACGACATCGACCAGATGGAGGCGCTGGTCTTCCAGCCGCGCAGCCGGGTCAGCGCCGACCAGATCTACCTGATGAAGCGCGAGGTGCTGGAGCTGCGCCGGGCGGTGATGCCGCTGGCCGTGCCGCTGCGGCGGTTGGCGGAGGGCTACACCCCGCTGATCCCGGAGCAGGTGCGCTCGTACTTCCGCGACGTGGACGACCACCTCACCGAGGTGTCCGAACGCGTGATCAACTTCGACGAGCTGCTGACCACGCTGGTCAACGCCGTGCTGGCGAAGATCACGCTCCAGCAGAACTCGGACATGCGCAAGCTCGCCGCCTGGGTGGCGATCATCTCCGTGCCGACCATGGTGGTCGGCGTGTACGGCATGAACTTCGACTACATGCCGGAGACGCACTGGAAGTACGGCTACCCCATGGTGATCGCCGTGATCCTCGTGGTCTGCCTCACCCTGTACCGAATATTCCGTCGCAACCGCTGGCTGTAGCCCCCTCCCCCTCCCCCTCCCCTTCCCGCGACGGGATGTCCCCACATGTCCAGGATGTTCACCAACCTGCGGTTCTGGGTGCTCACCTTCCTCATCGGCTGGCTCGCCACGGTGACCCTGCTGATCGCGAACGGGAGCTGACCGCTCAGTTCCAGGGCGCGGTGTCCCACGTGAACGGGATGCCGTGCCCCACACCCGTGCCCAGGCGCAGCGAGACGCCGGCCGGCCACAGCTTGAGCAGCAGCCGGAACTCGTACGTGCCCGCGGTGTGCGTGCGGCGCGGCTCGAAGACCAGCAGCGCCAGCGGCGCCATCGGGGTGGCCCGGGAGGCGGCGTCGGCGAGGATCGCGCGGCCCATGGCGCGGTCGGCCGGTGACACGTACTGCCAGACGACCGAGTGCCAGACGACGGTCAGCACGTCGCGCTCCGGGCGGGCGAGCTGCTCGGCCAGCCACTCGGGGCCGGTCGCCCGCCGCACCGGGACGGGGTCGAGCCTGGCCAGCTCGACGGCGGCCTGGAGGCGGTCGAAGCGGGCCCGCTGGTCGGCCCAGACGAACGACGACAGGTGCAGCCGCCCGTCCTCTGTGGACACGTCGACCGGGTTGAGGTCGCAGCCCGCGCGCCGGACCAGGCGCAGGTTGTGGCGCAGGTCGACGGGCGGCCTGCCGGTCCACCCCGGGTCGAGGGCGAACGGGCTGCCCGGGTCGCCGAACGTCTCGCCGTCGACCCGGTAGGCGACGCGGTGCGGGCGCAGGTTCAGCCCGCCGGACGCGCCGACCTCCAGCAGGCGGATCGGGAACGTGGCCCGCCTGCCGACCTCGGCCGCGGCCAGGTGGGTGGCGGTCTGCAGGCCGCCGAACAGGGGCGCGCTGCGGCCCGGTTCGTTGGTCTGCACGACGGTGGACGTGACCAGGGCGCGCAGTTCGTCGGTGTGCTCGTGCAGCACGGTCAGCGCGTCGTCCCAGAGCGCGTCCAGGTCGGGTCTGCCGCCGGCCGTCGGGTAGTGCTTGGCCAGCGCCGGCGCGCGGCCCTCCAGGACGAGCCGGTGCAGGGCGCCGGCGAACCGCAGGCCGGGCACGGTGCCGTGCCGGTCGCACTCGGCGCCCGCCATCACCCGCGCGGTGATGCCGCCGCGGGCCAGGTCGTCCGCCGCGGCCACCAGCAGGGTGCGGGTGAGCGGGCTGTGGACGTCGCAGACGCGGGACGCGTCGAGGAACAGCTCGGCGAGCACCCTGTGACGTTAACCCGATTTCCCTTGTGCGGCAGGAGGAGGAACGCGTTGTTCACCCTTTCACCGACGAGGTGTCTCCGACTGCGCCGGCGCTTAGGCTCGGTGGATGCCGAGGGTGCTCGCGGTGGCGGACGAGGTGGTCGAGTCGTTGTGGACCGACCAGGTGCGCCGGCACGACGTCGACCTGGTCGTCGCGGCCGGTGACCTGCCGTTCGACTACCTGGAGTTCCTGGCCGGCGCGTTGGACCGGCCGTGCGTGTTCGTGCCGGGCAACCACGACGTGGACCTGACCGGGTACGCGAACGTCCGGGGCCTGTGGACGAAGGCGGGCCTCCCGGCGCGCTGGCCCGGTCCGGCGGGCGGGGTGAACGCGGACGGGCGGGTGGTGGACGTGGCCGGGCTGCGGATCGCCGGGCTCGGCGGATCCGTCCGGTACAGCGGCGGGCCGAACCAGTGGACCGAGCGGCAGCAGGCGCGTCGGCTGCGCGGCGTGCTGCGGGCGGCCCGGTGGCGGCGGTTGCGCGACGGGCGCGGGGTGGACGTGCTGCTCACCCACTCGCCGCCGCTGGACTGCGGTGACGAGCCGGACCCGCCCCACCGGGGGTTCGCCTGCCTGCACGAGGCCGTGCGGCGGTTGCGGCCACCGGTCATGCTGCACGGGCACATCCACCCGCACGGCCAGGTGAAGCCGGACCGCGTGCTCGGCTCGACCCGCGTGGTGAACGTCGTGGGTTACCAGGTGTTGGACGTCCCAGTGCCCTGAGGAGGAGTGCCGTGCCCCGTGACACCGGTTTCCCGCGGGCCGACGCGGAGAACGACTTCCTGCGCGCCCGCCGTCGCCAGGTGATGTCGCGGTTGGCCGCGTGGCTGCGCCGCGAGCCGGACGACGTGAACATCATGCTGCCGTTCCACGAGGTGGTCGAGTCGCTGGGGATGCTCAGCGAGCGGCGGCTCGGGCTGCGCGCGGTCCGGCTGGACTCGATCGTCGGCAGCGTGGACCGGACGCGCGACTTCGACCGCCGGTTCCGGCCGACGTCGGCGCGGGTGCGGGAGCGGTGGCAGCGGCTGGCGCTGGCGCAGCGGCGGGGCGAGCCGGTGCCGCCGATCGAGGTGTACCGGGTGGGTGACCTGCACTTCGTCCAGGACGGGCACCACCGGGTGTCGGTGGCGCACGCGCTGGGGCTGGAGGTGATCGACGCGTACGTGACGGAGGTCGTGACGCGGATCGCGGCGCACGGCATCCGGCACCGGGGCGACCTGATCGTGAAGGACTACCGGCGGCTGTTCCTGGAGCGGGTGCCGTTGGGCGGGCAGGCGCGGGCGGCGGTGCTGCTGTCGGACCCGTGGGAGTACGCCGAGCTGGGCGAGCACGTGGAGGCGTGGGGTTTCCGGCTGATGCAGGACGAGGGCGCGTTCCTGGACCGGGCCGCGGTCGCCGGGCGCTGGTACGCCGAGGAGTACCAGCCGGTGGTCGAGATGCTGCGGCAGGCGGACCTGGTGGGCGACCGCACGGAGACCGAGGCGTACATGTGGGTGGCGGCGGAGCGGTACCGGCTGATCCGCACGCACCGGTGGGACGCCGACGTCATCTCGACCCTGAGGTCGCGCCGCTAGCGCTGCCGTTCCAGCCGGGGCAGCGGCCGGGCCTGGTCCATCACCCGGTCGGTGTAGGTGTCGAGCAGGCGGGTCGCGACCTGCTGGCCGTACCCGAGGATCACGGCCCACAGCAGCAGGGCGGCCTGGGACGCCACGCCGATGAGGCCGGTCGTCACGCCCGCGCCGAGGCCCAGGATGCCGACCACCGCGAGCGCCGCGCCGAGCAGCACCTTGATCAGCGCCTGGTAGCCGACCATCACGTACGGCGAGAGGCTGGGCCGGCGGCGCAGGAGCAGCACGACGGCCGAGAGGACCGCCCCGAACGCGCCGAACACCTGGGACAGCCACACGTCCGCGCCCGTCGCCGACCTGCCCGAAGGGCACACCGTCGGCAGCTTCTCCGCGCTCACGCACATCGGGATCAGGCCGGGCTTGAGCAGGCCGATGACGCCGAGCGCGGTGTTCACCACGAACAGCACCACGGACGTGGCGATCAGCTTGTTGCGCAGCGCCCGCGACCCGGCGTGGGCGAAGTCGGAGGCGTCGAACGCGGCCCGCAGCGCGTCGACCACGATCTCCCGCTCGACGGAGAGGGGGAACTCACCCGGCCGCAGCTCCTCCAGCGCGACGCGGCGCGGGTCGTCCTCCTCCAGGTTCTCCGCGACCCGGGCCTTGAGCCCCGGCAGCCGCCCGAGGAACCCGCTGCCCGCGGCCACGACCGCGATCTCGGCCTCGTGCAGCGACCGCCAGGCTCGCTCGATGTGCCACCCCGACCACCACGACGCGACCGTCCGCCACCGCGACTCGGCGCGCGTGATCATGTCCTCGACCACGGCGGCCTCCTGCTCGGCCACCGCGCGCCACTGGTCGCTCTCCGGGTCGAGCGGGTCCCGCGGGCCGAGCGCGGCGAGGTCGGCACGCACGCGGTCCAACCGCGACTGCACCACCAGCCGCCAGTCCGTGACCCGGGGTGTGCGCGTGCCCATGTCCAGCATCGTCGCAGGAAGACCCACCGATCAGGCGATCACCCGAAGGAGTGGTGACCAGGTGGCAACGCGGTGACGATCACGCCTCGGCGACCAGGAAGTCGGCGAACTCGACGTGGGCGGCAGGGCGTCCAGCCGGGTCATGGACAAGGGTGCCGCAGGGGCAGCGCTCGCTGCGACACCCTTGTCCGTGCGCCCTCAGGCCGTGCGGCCGGGCTCGACCAGCTCGCGCAGCCGCGGCGGCATGCGCTTCTCCAGGCCGAACGGTTCCAGGTGGGCTTGGAGGACGCCGTCGAACGCCCGCTTCACCGACGCGGTGTCCCAGGTGTCGCTCTCCAGGATCGGCTGCTTGAAGTACGGGTGGCCGACGAGGTGCAGCTGCCGGCCGTTGCACCGGACGATCTGGCCCGTGATGCCGTCCGCCGCGTCGCTGAGCAGGAACAGCACGAGCGGCGCGACCTTGCCGGGGGTGCGGTCGGCGGGGATGGCCCGCAGCGAGCGCTCCGACTTCCACACCATCCGGGTGTGGGCGACCGGGCAGACGGCGTTGACCCGGATGTTGTCCCCTTCCAGGTCAAGGGCCCACGACGAGCTGAGCGAGGTCACCGCGCCTTTGGTGGCCGAGTAGGCGGCGAGTTTGCGCTGGCCGAGAAACGCGCCTGACGAAATGTTCACGATCGAGCCGTGGCCCTGCTCGCGCATCACGCGCATCGCGGCCATTCCGGTGTACATGACTCCCAGCAGGTTGACCTCGACGATCCGCCGGATGGATTCCGGCTCGTCCTCCCACGGCAGCGCCTCGTAGTTGAGGCCGGCGTTGTTGACCAGGCCGTCGACCCGGCCGAACTCGGCCTGGCACATTCCCACGATCTTCTCCGCCTCGCTGGGATCGGCCACCGTCGCCGTGCTGGCCACCGCGCGCCCGCCGTACGCCCGGATGTGCTCGGCCACCTGTTCGGCCTGGTCAGCATCGATGTCGTTGACCACGACCGCGGCTCCGGCCTGCGCGGCGTGCATCGCGTAGGCCTCGCCCAAACCCCGTCCCGCCCCGGTGATCACGACTGCTTTGCCGTCAAGAATCCCCATCTCGCGCTCTTCTCTGTGCTCGGCGGACTCCCCTGCCCCGGCCCTTTACGGCCGGAGTCGTTTCCGCCTTCGACCAGCGTGGGGATCACCGGCACCCGCAGCGCCACAAATGCGACGAGGTGTGGGTTTGCTGCGCTGAATGGCCTATGGAGTTCGCCCCTGCCGATGGTCCGGACTGGTCAGCACCTTCCCGTGACCTCCGGAAACCTCCCGTTGGACTTCCCCTGAAAGTGTGAAAGGCCGCCCCCGTCGAACCAGCGGGGGCGGCCTTCCGGCGCGGTGTTCAGCCGCGGTAGGTGAGGTTGCGGCCGTTGCCCGGGTCGAACAGCTGCACCTGATCGGCGTCGAACCAGATGTCGGCCGGTTCCCCCGCCACCGCAGTGGACGTGGCGGCGATCCGGGCGACCAGCGACACGCCGTCGCCGGGCACGTCGGCCGAGCCCGCGTCGGCCGCGAGTTCGGCCAACTCCGCCGAGGTCGCCTGTTCACCCTGGAGGCTGAAGTAGGCGAACTTGTCGGAGCCCATCGACTCCAGCACGTCCACGTGGTTGGTGAACGTGACGCCCTTCGAGCGAACGGCGTCGTCCACCAGACGGGCGTCCTCGAAGTGCTCGGGCCGCAACCCCATGATCACCTCGCGGGGCGCGTCGGCGCCTTCCAGCAGCCCGCGCACCCGGTCCGTGAGCGGCACGTCGCCGAGCGCCGACCGCAGCACGCCGTGCTCCAGCGCGGCCGGCACGAAGTTCATCGCGGGCGAGCCGATGAACCCGGCGACGAACAGGTTGGCGGGGTTGTCGTAGAGGAACTGCGGCGCGCCGATCTGCTGCACCGTCCCGCCGCGCATCACCACGACCCGGTCGCCGAGGGTCATCGCCTCGGTCTGGTCGTGCGTGACGTACACGGTGGTGGTGCCGAGCCGCTTCTGCAGCCGCGACACCGACGTGCGCATCTGCACGCGCAGCTTGGCGTCGAGGTTCGACAGCGGCTCGTCCATCAGGAACGCCTTGGGGTTGCGCACGATCGCCCGCCCCATCGCGACCCGCTGCCGCTGCCCGCCGGACAGGTTGGACGGCTTGCGGTCCAGGTGGTGGGTCAGGTCCAGGATCTCGGCGGCGTCGCGGACCTTCTTCTCCACGGTCGCGTCGTCCACTTTGGCCAGCCGCAGCGGGAAGGCCATGTTCTCCTTCACGGTCATGTGCGGGTAGAGCGCGTAGGACTGGAACACCATCGCGATGTCGCGGTCCTTGGGCGCGCGCTCGTTGACCCGTTCGCCGCCGATGCGCAGCTCGCCGGACGTGATGTCCTCCAGGCCCGCGATCATGTTGAGGGTCGTGGACTTCCCGCAGCCCGACGGGCCGACCAGGATGATGAACTCGCCGTCGGCGATCTCGATGTCCACGTCCCGCACGGCCACCGCGCCGTCGGGGTACTGCTTGGTCACGCTGTCCAGGACGATCTCGGCCATTGCTTCACCCCTTGACGGCGCCGGAGGTCAACCCGGCGACGATCCGACGCTGGAAGAACAACACGAACAGGATGATCGGGACGGTGATCACCACCGCGGCGGCGGCGATCGACCCGGTCGGGTCCTCGAACTGCGAGCCGCCGGTGAAGAACGACAGCGCGACCGGCACCGTGCGCGAGCTCTCCGTCGAGGTCAGCGAGATCGCGAACAGGAAGTCGTTCCAGCAGAAGATGAACACCAGGATCGCGGTGGTGAACACACCGGGCGCGGCCAGCGGCGCGATGACCCGGCGGAACGCCTGGCCGGGCGTCGCGCCGTCCATCTTCGCCGCCTTCTCCAGCTCCCACGGGATCTCGCGGAAGAACGCCGAGAGCGTGTAGATCGCCAACGGCAGCGCGAACGTGATGTAGGGCAGGATCAGGCCGGGCCAGGTGTCGAACAGCCCGAGCGACCGCTCGATCTCGAACAGCGGCGAGACCAGCGAGATCTGCGGGAACATCGCGATCAGCAGCGACACCCCGACCAGCAGCCGCTTGCCGGGGAAGTCGAGCCGGGCGATCGCGTAGGCGGCCATGGTGCCGAACACGACCGCGACGGCCGTGGCGATCAGCGCGATGCCGATCGAGTTCACCAGCGCGCGGACGAACTCCGTGGTGGAGAAGATCGCCTTGTAGTTGTCGAACGTCCAGGCGCGCGGGATGAAGTTGCCGTCGCCCAGGGTCTCCTTGGTCTTGAACGACAGCGACACGATCCACAGCACCGGGAACAGCGCGTACGCCACCACCAGCACGTTGAGGACGGTCCAGCGCGCCTTGCGGCCCGTCGTCACGGCCCCGCCGATGCCCGCCATCAGCGCCTCCCCCCGCCGTCGCTGCCGGGCGCTGCGGTCCCGAACAGCTTCACGAACACGAACGCGATGATCGCCACCGCGATGAAGATCAGCACCGACATGGTGGAGCCGATGCCCAGGTTCAGCCCCTTGATCAGGTTGTTGTAGGTCAGCATCGACACCGACGACGTGCCCTGCGAGCCCGCCGTGAGCACGAACAGGTTGTCGAAGATGCGGAACGCGTCGAGCGTGCGGAACAGCAGCGCCACCAGGATCGCGGGCTTCATCACCGGGACCATGACCTTGGTGAACCGCTGCCACGCGCTCGCGCCGTCCATCGCGGCGGCCTTGAGCAGGTCGTCCGGCACCAGGGCCAGGCCCGCCATCAGCAGCAGCGCCATGAACGGCGTGGTCTTCCAGATCTCGGCCAGCGTCACGACCATGATCGCCGGGATCTTCTCGGTGAGCACGGGGTCGCCGCCCGCGACCGTCTCGGCCAGGTAGCCGGTGCCGGGCGTCCAGGCGTAGCGCCAGGAGAACGCGGCGACGACCGTGACGATGCCGTACGGGATGAGCGTGGACGTGCGCACGATGCCCCGGCCGACCAGGGTGCGGTGCATGATCAGCGCCAGCGCCATGCCGAGCACCAGCTCGACGGCCACGGACACCACCGTGATGAGCACCGTCACCCACATGGCGTTCCACCAGTAGGGGTTCGTCAGCACGGTGACATAGTTGTCCAGGCCGACGAACTCCGTGCGGTCCGGGAACTTCAGGTCGTAGCGCTGCAGCGACAGCCAGAAGGAGTAGAGGATCGGCCAGCCCGCGACGGCCGCCATGATGAGGATCGCGGGCGCGCACAGCAGCAGGCCGAGTCGGCGTTCGGCCTTCTTGCCCTCGCTGAGCGCGGCTTTCGCCTTGGGCGACAGCTTGGGTTCGGCGGCCGGTTCGGCGTCCAACGCGTGGCTCACGGCAGCACCCCCTTCGAGTCGAGCGCGTCCTGGAGCTCGGTGCGCAGCCGGTCGGCCGTGCGCCGCGGGTCGATGTCGGCCGGTGGCGAGAGGATCGTCGAGATGACGGTCGAGACGTTCTGGTAGGCCGGGGTCCGCGGGCGGGCGCCCGCGTTCTTCAGCGTCTCGAGGATCGCTTCCTTCATCGGGTACGGCTCGACCATCTCCGGGTCGTCGTAGACGGACTCGATGGTGGGCGGCACGCCGTCGTTGATGGCGGCGAACTTCTGGTGCTCCGCGCTGCGCAGGCACGTGACGGCGTCGAACGACTCGTCGGGGTGGCGGGAGAAGGCGCTGACCGCGTAGTTGATGCCGCCGACGGTGACCTCGGCCGGTCCGCCGTCGATCGACGGGTAGGGCGCCCACTTCAGGTTCGGGGCGAGGTCGGGGACGGACTGCGCGGCGGCGTAGACGTAGGGCCAGTTGAGCTGGAACGCGGCCTTGCCGTTCTCCATCGCGAGGCGGGCGTCGTCCTCGGCGGCGTTGGAGAACGACGGGTCGACCACGTCGGAGGTGGCGAACTGCTTGAGCACTTCCAGCGCCTTGACCGCGCCGTCGTCCACGACGGACTTCGTGCCGCTGTCGTCGAGGATCTGCCCGCCGGCGGTGTTGACCAGGGTGTTGTAGAGCACGACGAGGCCCTCGTACTGCTTGCCCTGCGCGGCGACGAGTCCCGGGGTCTCGTCGTCGCCGTCCGCTTCGAGCCGCGACCCCATCTCGATCATCTCGGACCACGTCGTCGGCGGTGTCGGCACGAGGTCGCCGCGGTACCAGAGGAGCTGGACGTTCGTGTTGTCCGGAGCGCCGTACAGCCTGCCCTCGTAGCGGGCGGTCTCCAGCGGCGTCTCCAGCGTGCCGTCCTCGACCTTCGCCTTCGTCTGGCCGGTGAACTCCTTGATCCAGCCGGCCTCGGCCAGTTCGGCGGTCCACGTGACGTCGAGGGCCAGCACGTCCATGTCGTCGTCACCGGCGGCGAGCCGGCGGACCAGCTGCTCGCGCTGGCCGTCCGCCTCGCGCGGGAGCTTGTGGTAGACGATCTCGTAGTCGTCGGTCCGCTCGTTGCAGTTGTCGACGATCTTCTGGAAGTTCTCCTGCGGGTACTTGTAGACGTTGATGGTGATCCCGCCGTCACCCGAACCACAGCCCGCCAGCACGGACGTCGCGATCAGCGCGGCGCCCCCTGCGGCGGCCAACCGATGACCCTTGCCCCTCATCGGTCCTGCCTCCTTCCCGACAACGGAGGAGCCAGACCGCGACGCCCGGCACCTCGTCGTGCCCACCGGTCGGCCGTGCCGACCGGTGGAACGAACGTAGGACCGGTGACCAGGTGCCACGACCACCGGAGCCCGGAACGGCCTTACCCGGTCCGGTGGTGCGGTAAACCTCGGTCTTCGACCTCAGTCCTGGCCGGCCTTGCCGGCGTCGGAGGGGCGCATGGCGAGCTTGGCGAGCAGGTCGCGGCCCCGTTCGGCGGAACGGGGCTGGCAGAGCACGTCGTAGCGGCCCGCGACGAGCTGGCTGGCGCTCTGGAAGTCGCGCTTGCCGCGCGCCGACCCGTAGCCGACGGCGGCGAAGATCAGGCCGAACGCGATGCCGACCACCAGGCCCGCCACGATGGGGCCGAGGCTGCTGCCCGGGGTGGTGTTGAACAGGCTGAGCAGGACGCCGACGAACAGGCCGAACCAAGCGCCCGACGCCGCGCCGGTGCCCAGCACGCGGCCCCACGTGAGGCGGCCGGTGACCCGTTCGACCAGCATGAGGTCGACACCCACGATGGTGACCTCCTGGACGGGGAAGTCGTCGTCGGCGAGGAAGTCGACGGCGCGCTGGGCCTCCTCGTAGGTGCCGTACGAGCCGATGGGCCAACCGGTGGGCGGGGTGGGCAGGCGGGGAGGCACCCCGGGTCGGTTCTGGCCGGAGAAGGAACTCGTCACGGTGACCACCTCTTCGCGGTGCTGATCTCCCCATCCTGCCAACACCGGGCGACCGGCGCGAAACAGGTCGGCGGGAAGGGTGCGAAACGTGACCTGCGGCTCGGCCCCGCGCGCCGCGCCCGTAGCGGCCACGGGCCTGCTCGAACGCCTCCGTGATCCCGATCGTGACCCCCGGCGTGCGAATCGGACCGCTGCCGGCACGGACCGACACTCGGGCGGGGGTCAGGGACGACCTGTGGACAACCGCGCGTCAGCCGCGGGACTGGTAGTCGCGCAGCAGGCCCCGGCTGATGATGGTCTTCTGGATCTCGCTGGTGCCCTCGCCGATGAGCAGGAACGGCGCCTCGCGCATCAGGCGCTCGATCTCGTACTCCTTGGAGTACCCGTAGCCGCCGTGGATGCGGAACGCCTCCTGGGTCACCTCGGCGCAGTACTCCGACGCGATGAGCTTGGCCATGCCGGCCTCGACGTCGTTGCGCGCGCCCGAGTCCTTCAGCCGCGCCGCGTTCACCATCATCAGGTGTGCGGCCTCGACCTTGGTCGCCATCTCGGCCAGCTTGAACGCGATGGCCTGGTGCTCCACGATCGGCTTGCCGAACGTCTTGCGCTGCTGCGCGTACTCGATCGCCAGCTCGAACGACCGCAACGCGATGCCGCACGCCCGCGCCGCCACGTTCACCCGGCCGACCTCGACGCCGTCCATCATGTGCCGGAACCCGCGACCGGTCTGGCCGCCGAGCACCTGCTCGGCCGGGATGCGGAAGCCGTCGAACACCATCTCGGTCGTGTCGACGCCCTTGTAGCCCATCTTGTCGATCTTGCCGGGGATGGTGAGGCCGGGCACGACCTCGCCGTAGCCCTCCGGCTTCTCCACCAGGAACGTGGTCAGGTTCTGGTGCGCCTTCTCCGCGCCCTCGTCGGTCTTCACCAGCACGGCGGTGAGGTTGGACGTGCCGCCGTTGGTCAGCCACATCTTCTGGCCGTTCACGACGAAGTCGTCGCCCTCGCGCACGGCCCGCGTGCGGATCGCCGCGACGTCCGAGCCCAATTCCGGCTCGGACATGGAGAACGAGCCGCGCACCTCGCCGGTCGCCATCCGCGGCAGGTACTTCGCCTGCTGCTCCGGCGTGCCGTGCTGCTTGAGCATGTGCGCCACGATGAAGTGCGTGTTGATCACACCCGACACGGACATCCAGCCGCGCGCGATCTGCTCGACGACCAGGGCGTAGGTCAGCAGCGACTCGCCGAGCCCGCCGAACTCCTCCGGGATGGTGAGCCCGAACAGGCCCATCTCCTTCATGCCCTCGACGATGTCGGCGGGGTACGTGTCGCCGTGCTCCAGCGCCTGGGCGTGCGGGATGATCTCCTTGTCCACGAAGGTGCGGACCGTCGACAGGATCTCCTCCTGGACGTCGGTCAGTCCTGCGGTCCGGGCCAGGCGCGCCATCGCGTTTCCCTTCGTAGCTCTCGGGTTACCGGCGAGTATGACCCGGTTAACGCCCGTTCGCGCGACAAAGGTGCTCATCGCCACGCGCTGAACCGAAACAGCGGGTAGCCTGTGCGCCCGCACGATTCGCAGGGGGACCGCAATGTCGCAGCCGTACCAGCCGCAGCCGGGCTACTACCCGCCGCCGCCGACCACGCAGACCAACGGGATGGCGATCGCGGCGCTGATCACGGCGTTCCTGTTCTCACCGGCGGGCATCGTGCTGGGCATCGTGGCGCGCAAGCAGATCCGGCGGACCGGTGAGCAGGGCTGGGGCATGGCGACCGCCGGGCTCATCATCGGCGTGGTGCTCACCGTGCTGTGGGTGCTGGCGGTCGTGCTGTGGGTCGTGCTCGTGGTGTGGCTGTACCGCGAGGTCGGCAACCTGCCGCCGCCGCGCTGACCTCCGGTCAGGAGGCGCGCAGCTCCAACTCGCCACCGCAGTGGCGGCACACGTCGGCGAACACGTGGACGTCGTGCGAGCAGGCGGGACAGGGCCGGAAGCTGCGCTCGAGCAGGTCGTCACGGCGACGCCGGAACAGCGGTCTGCGCGGGGTGCGATGTCTGGACACGCCCACCACCATGCACAGGCGGCACCCCATGATCGCCAATCCAGCACCCGACCTGTGGGAATGCTCACCACCGTGACCAGCGGTGGGTGCTCGTTTCGTCACCCTTCGAACGTGCCGAGCCAGGCGTCGAGGCGCGGGCACACCGCCCGCAGGCGTGCGAGCCCCAAGTCCTGGATCGCGAGCGGACCGTCGAGCGTTTTGACGTAGGTCGGGCAGTAGCCGAGCAGCCGCTTCGACGGCGCGGTGGCCGGCCCGTCGTTGACCAGCTCGGGCCCACCTGCGGCACTGACGTCGGCTCGGAGCCGTTCGGCGAGTTCCGGACCGAGGAACTGGCCCAACTCGTCGGCGGCGGCGAACACCCAGGCTTCCAACTCGTGCACGACCAGGTTCGGCCGGAACCGCCGGTCGCCCATCGCGTCGCCGAGGCAGCGCTCGACGTGCCCGGCCCGTTCGTAGACGTCGCCGGACGGCCGATCGACCATGCCGGGGCAGTCGGCCGGGAACGCGTAGTAGTCGAACAGCGTCGTGAGCACGTCGAGGCTCGTGTCGTTCAGCAGGAGCCTGACGTCCCGCTGGACCTGCGCCCACCCGGTGATGCCACCCTTGTGCGACGGCCCGGCCGCGGGCCGCTTGGTCTTCACCAGCGACAGGCTGGTGACCCAGCCAAGCCCTTCGAGGTGCGGTCGGATGACGGTGTCGGCCACGACCTCCTCGGTCTGCCCCTCGACCAACAGGTGGACCCGACGGACGCCACCGGTCACGTCTGCCCGCCCGGCCTGCCCCCGATCAGGTTCTTCTCCCACAGCTCGCCCAGTGAGTACTCCTCGAGCCACGCGCCGAGCCGCTCGCGATCCGGCCGGGTGAACTCCGAGGCACCGTCTACCCGCTCGACCACGATCAAGTCGTCGATGTCGAACTGGTTCATGAGGGTCACCGACTGCGTGGCGATGAGCACCTGGCTGCGCCTTGACGCCTGCCGCAGCAGTCCGGCCAACTGAACGACGGCATACGGGTGCAGTCCGAGCTCCGGTTCGTCCAGGACGACCAGCGACGGCAGTCGCGGGTGCAGGAGAAGCGTCGCGAGGCAGACGAACCGCAGCGTGCCGTCGGACATCTGGTTCGCGGAGAACACGGCGTCCGAGTCCGCTTGACGCCACCGCAGACGTACGTGGTCGTTCTTCTCCGGGACCAGGACGAAGTCGCGGAAGAACGGGGCGACCTGCCGGATCACACCGACGATCCGCCGGTATGCCGCATGGTCGGACTTGTCGTTGCTGTAGGCCAGTGCCAGCAGGAGGGCGGCGAGGTTTCCCGCATCGCTGCGCAACAGCAGGTTGTCCGCCGTGGGGACGAGTCGCTTGACCGGCGCGTTCCGACTGGTGTCGTGGAAGTGGTAGACACGGCAGCCGCGCAGGAGGTCGACGAGGGCGGAGGCGATGGGCACATCCTCCTGGTCGAGCCCCTGCAGACTGGTCTCCCCCCGGTAGCCGCCGGAGACGTTCCACTGGTCGAAATCCTTCTCCGCCCTGTCGGAGAACCGGCTGAGCACTTCATGCCTGAAGATCAACTCGTCATTGCTGCCCGGCACGAGCACGGCCTCGTAGGTGTAGGGCCGCCCTTCGAGGAAGATCCGGATCTCGTCCGTGGCGGTGGCGTTCAGCAGGGCCGACGCTCCGCCGTTCAGGCCGACGAAGAAGGCCAAGTCCTCCTCGACCAAGCGGCCCAACAGTTCGAACACGCGGATGAAGTTGCTCTTGCCCGCGCCATTCGCGCCGATCAGCACGTTGAGCCGGCCGAGGGACACCGTCGCGGAGCGGATCGAGGCGTACCCCTCCACCTCGATCGACTTCAGCTCCCGGTCGGCCACGCGATCACTCTACGGCCACGCGCCGACCGGGAACCGGGAGAAGTCAGTCCTCCGGCGGCGACCACACGTTCGTGCGCGCCATGCCCGCGGCACGGCCCTTGGACGAGATGACCAGCGCCATCTTGCGCGACGCCTCGTCGATCATCTCGTCGCCGAGCATCACCGCGCCACGCTTGCCGCCCTGCTCGGACGTGAAGTAGTCGTAGGCGTCGAGGATGTTCTCGGCGTGGTCGTAGTCCTCCTGCTTCGGGCTGTACACCTCGTTCGCCGCGTCGATCTGGCCCGGGTGCAGGACCCACTTGCCGTCGAACCCGAGGGCCGCCGAGCGGCCGGCCACGCGCTTGAAGCCCTCGACGTCCCGGATCTGCAGGTAGGGCCCGTCGATCGCCTGCTTGTCGTGCGCCCGGGCGGCCATCAGGATCTGCATCAGGATGTAGTGGTAGGCGTCGCCGACGTCGTAGCCGGGCGGCTGCTCGCCGACGACCAGCGACTTCATGTTGATCGACGCCATGAAGTCGGCCGGGCCGAAGATGATCGTCTCCACCCGCGGCGACGCGGTGGCGATCGCGTTGACGTTGATCAGGCCGAGCGCGTTCTCGATCTGCGCCTCGATGCCGATCCGGCCGACCTCGTAGCCCATGGTCTTCTCGATCTGGGTGAGCAGGAGGTCGAGCGCGTGCACCTGCTCCGCGGTCTGCACCTTGGGCAGCATGACGCAGTCCAGGTTCGCGCCCGCGCCCTCGACGACCTCGGTGACGTCCCGGTACGTCCACTCGGTGGTCCAGTCGTTCACCCGGACGACCCGCGCGCGGGAGCCCCAGCCGCCCTCGTTCAACGAGGCCACGATGGTCTTGCGCGCGTCCGGCTTGGCCAGCGGCGCGCACGCGTCCTCCAGGTCGAGGAACACCTGGTCCGCGGGCAGCGTGCGAGCCTTGTCGATCATCTTCTGGCTCGAGCCGGGCACGGCCAGGCATGAGCGACGGGGACGCTGCTGGTCGACCACTGTGGGTACCTCCTCGTACCGGCCGGTAACTCCTGTTGTGCGAAGGGTGGCACGCACGCGAGGCGCCCGCTATTTCGTGAGTCACGACTCACAGGCTCGTGGCAGGCTGAACCGGTGGAGATCGAGCAGGTGCTGGACAACGCGCTGCGCAAGGCCGCGGCGGTGTGGATCCGACCGGACGGCCGCGAGCCGAGACTGGTGTGGGCGCTGTGGCGCGACGGCGGCCTCCTCGTCGCCGTCGGCGGCACGGAGCAGCAGGTGCCGGGCCTGGCCGACGGCGTCCCGTGCACGGTCACCGTCCGCTCCCCCACCACCCACTCCCACCTGGTCGACGCCACGGCGACCGCCCGCCTCGCGGACCTGGACGACGACGCGCGAGCGGCGCTGCGAGCGGCCCGGCTGAACGGCCGGCCGGAGTGGGAGTCGGTCTACCGCCTGGAGTTCGCGTGATCACCGTCCCCGAGGGCTTCGGCGCCATCCTGGGCGAGGAGGCGCTGGAGTGGCGGGCTTCACTCCCCTCGCTCGCCACGAAGTTCTGCGCCCGCTGGCGCCTCACCCCGGACGGCGCGCTGCTGCACGGCAACATCGCCGTCGTCCTCCCGGTGCGCCGCGCCGACGGCCACCCGGCAGTGCTCAAGCTCACGTGGCTGGACGAGGAGACCCGGCACGAGCCGACCGCGCTCAAGATGTGGGCGGGCCACGGCGTGGTGGCGCTGCTCGACCACGACGACCGGCACGGCGCGCTGCTCCTGGAACGCCTCGACCACACCGCGTCGCTGCTCGACGTGCCGATCGAGGAGGCGCTGGCCGTCACCGGCGGGCTGCTGCGCCGGCTGCGCGGCCCGGCCGGCCCGGAGTTCCGCCGCCACGAGTTCACCGACCCGCGCACGCGCAACGCCGACCTGGGCGACCCGCTGCCGCCCGCCGTCGTCGATCAGGCGCGCGAGCTGGGCCGCGACCTCGTCGAGCACGCCGGGAACACGCTGGTCAACCAGGACCTGCACTACGAGAACGTGCTGCGCGCCGACCGCGAGCCGTGGCTGATGATCGACCCGAAACCGCTGGCCGGCGACCGCGAGTTCGGCGTGATCCCGTTGCTGTGGAACAGGTTCGGCGAGCTCGACGGCCAACGCGGCCTGCGCGACCGGTTCGCCGCGCTGTGCGACATCGGCGAGCTGGACGCCGACCGCGCCCGCGCGTGGACGTTCTGCCGCGCCGTCGACAACTGGCTGTGGTGCCTGGAAGAGGAGCAGGAGGAGATGGCCGTCGCGGTCGCGGCGATCACCCACGCGCTCCGGCCATGACCGGGAACCCGGCGCACGACGTCCACAGTGGAACGCAGCGGCCGGGCACCCGGCGGACTAACCTGATCACGTGCCTGCCGTGAACCGGGTCTTCGCCGCTCAACTCGCCGGACTGCCCGTGTTCGGCCCGGACGGCGAGTCGATCGGCAAGGTCCGCGACCTGGTCGTCGGCCTGCGGGTGGACCGCCAGCCGCCCCGCGTGCTCGGCCTGGTGCTGGAGCTGGCGACCCGGCGGCGCATCTTCGTGCCGATGCTGCGGGTCACCTCGATCGAGCCGACCGCCGTGACGCTCGCCACCGGGTCGGTCAACCTGCGCCAGTTCCACCAGCGCGCCAACGAGGTGCTGGTCGTCGGCGAGCTGCTCGACGCGCGCGTCGCGCTCGCCTCCGGCGCGGCGGCGGTGCTGGTCGACGCCGCGATGGAGCCCAGCCGCACCCGCGACTGGCGGATGACGCGGGTCGCGGTGCGGGAGCGCACCGGCCGGCTGGCCCGGCGCGGGCCGGTGCAGGTGCTGCGCTGGGAGGACCTGACCGGGCTGTCGGTGACGGAGCTGGCGGGCCAGCCTCAGGGCGCGCAGCACCTGGTCGCGATCTTCGAGACGATGCGCGCGGCGGACGTGGCGCTGGCCCTGCACAGCCTGCCGTTCAAGCGGCGCTACGAGGTCGCCGAGGCGTTGGACGACGAGCGGCTCGCCGACGTGATCGAGGAGATGGCCGAGGAGGACCAGAAGGACCTGCTGGCCTACCTGGACGACGAGCGCGCGGCGGACATCCTGGAGGCGATGGACCCCGACGACGCGGCCGACCTGCTGTCGGAGCTGCCCGAGGGCGAGAAGGACCGGCTGCTGGAACTGATGGAGCCGGAGGAGTCCGAGCCGGTCCGGCGGCTGCTGGAGTACAGCTTCGACACCGCGGGCGGCCTGATGACGCCGGAGCCGGTGGTCCTCGCGCCGGACGCGACCGTGGCCGAGGCGCTGGCGCACGTGCGCAACCCGGACTTGACGCCCGCGTTGGCCAGCATGGTGTTCGTGTGCCGGGCGCCGACGGCCACGCCGACCGGCCGCTACCTGGGTTGCGTGCACATCCAGCGGCTGCTGCGCGAGCCGCCGTCCGACCTGGTCGCGGGCGTGCTGGACACGGACCTTGCGACGTTGTCGCCGACCGCGTCGCTCAGCGACGTGACCCGCTACTTCGCCGCCTACAACCTGGTGTGCGGGCCGGTGGTGGACGAGAGCGACCACCTGCTCGGCGCGGTCACCGTGGACGACGTGCTCGACCACCTGCTGCCGGCCAACTGGCGCGAAACGGGGCTGTCCCATGCCTGAGCTGCTGCCGCGTCGACGGCTCGACCAGCCGCGCACGGAGGGCCGGTTCCGGCTGTCGCTGGACCCGGAGGCGTTCGGCCGGTTCTCCGAGCGGCTCGCCCGGTTCCTCGGCACCGGCAAGTTCCTGTTCTGGCAGACGCTGCTGGTGATCGTGTGGATCACGCTGAACCTGTTCGCGGTGACGCTGCGCTGGGACCCGTACCCGTTCATCCTGCTCAACCTGGCGTTCTCCACGCAGGCCGCGTACGCCGCGCCGCTGATCCTGCTGGCGCAGAACCGGCAGGACGACCGCGACCGGGTGTCGCTGGAGGAGGACCGGGCCCGCGCCGCGCAGACCAAGGCCGACACCGAGTACCTGGCCCGCGAGCTGGCCGCGCTGCGGCTCGCCGTCGGCGAGGTGGTGACCCGCGACTACCTGCGCAGCGAGCTGGAACGCGTGTTCCGCGAGCGCAAGCGGCCCGCCAAGGACGGCCCTTCCAAAGACGGCTCGCTCAAGGACGGCCCGCTCAAAGACGGCCCAGCCGCGGACGTCAAGGACGACGTGTCGTCGACGTGACGCTCAGGGCTCGTCGGCGCCCAGCCGGTCGCACGTGCGGCCGAACGCCTCCAGCTCGGCGTGGTCGAACGTCTCCGCGAAGTGGCGCGCCACGCCCGTGAGGTGGGTGCCGGCCGCCGCGCGCAGCCGGTCGAGGCCCTGCGAGGTGAGCACCGCCACCACGCCGCGGCCGTCGCCGTCGGCGCGTTCCCGCAGCACCAGGCCCGCGCGTTCCAGGCGGTCGACGAGTCTGGTGACGCCGGAGCGGGACAGCAGCACGGCCTCGGCCAACTCGGTCATCCGCAAGCGGTACTGCGGCGCCTCGGCGAGCTGGACCAGGACGTCGTAGGCCGCGAGCGACAGGCGCTGCTCGGCGATCAGTTCGGCTTCCAGGATCCGTGTGAGCCTCGCGTGCGCCCGGAGGAAGGATCGCCACACCCCCAGCTCGGTACGGGTGGGCAACCGGGCAGATCCGGTTTCCGGCACGGATACCGATGTTACGGAAAGCACGCAAGCGGCTGCGCGCTGCCCCCGGATCCGAGGTGACCAACCGGTAGCTTGGAGGTGCACGGCCCGCCGTAGCATGGCGGTCCCACCACCTCTTGGCGAAGGCGTTCCCGTGACTCTTCCTACCGTTGACGACGTGCAGAAGGCGTTGGCCGGTGTCCAGGACCCGGAGATCCGGCGTCCGATCACCGACCTCGGCATGGTCAAGGGCGTCGTGGTCGGTGACGACGGTGTCGTGGACGTGGCGGTCTTCCTGACGGTGTCCGGCTGCCCGCTGCGCGACAAGATCACCGCCGACGTGACCGCCGCCGTGTCCGCGCTCGACGGCGTGACCGGCGTCCGCGTCGAGCTGGACGTGATGAGCGACGCGCAGCGCACGGAGCTGCGCAAGACGCTGCGCGGCGGCGTCGAGGAGCCGGTGATCCCGTTCGCCCAGCCCGGTTCGCTGACGCGGGTGTACTGCGTCGCGTCGGGCAAGGGCGGTGTCGGCAAGTCGTCGGTGACGGTGAACCTGGCCGTCGCGATGGCCGCGCGCGGCCTGTCCGTCGGCGTGGTGGACGCCGACATCTACGGCCACTCCATCCCCCGCATGCTGGGCACGGACGCGCGGCCGACGCAGGTCGAGAAGATGATCATGCCGCCGCAGTCGCACGGCGTGAAGCTCATCTCGATCGGCATGTTCACGCCGGGCAACACGCCGGTCGTGTGGCGCGGCCCGATGCTGCACCGCGCGTTGCAGCAGTTCCTGGCCGACGTGTTCTGGGGCGACCTGGACGTGCTGCTGCTCGACCTGCCGCCGGGCACCGGCGACATCGCCATCTCGGTGGCGCAGCTCGTGCCGAACGCCGAGATCCTGGTCGTGACGACGCCGCAGCAGGCGGCGGCCGAGGTGGCGGAGCGGGCCGGGTCGATCGCGTTGCAGACGCGGCAGCGGATCGCCGGCGTGATCGAGAACATGTCGTGGCTGGAGCTGCCGGACGGCACCCGGATGGACGTGTTCGGCTCGGGCGGCGGGCAGGCCGTGGCCGACTCGCTGACCCAGGCGGTGGGCGCGGACGTGCCGCTGCTGGGCCAGGTCCCGCTCGACCCGCGCCTGCGCGAGCAGGGCGACGCGGGCACGCCGATCGTGCTGGCGCACCCGGAGTCGGCCGCCGGCCAGGTGCTGACGACCGTGGCGGGCAAGTTGTCGACGCGGTCGCGAGGGCTCGCCGGCCGCCTGCTGAACGTCTCGCCCGCCGGCCGCTGACGGCCTGAACCCCCACGACAGGGGCTCCCATCCGGGGCCCCTGTTTCGTGTTGCCCGCAACCGGTCGGCCGTTGACGAACCGCCGCCTGTCTGAACCTTTGTACGCAAAACCGCAAGAAGTTGACAGCAAGAGCTCAAAATCCCATGTTGCTCCGCAACTTCGCGGCAGGCGCACCGCCGCAGTCTGCCCACCGTCGTCCCCGACGAAGAGGACACCCATGAAAAGGACCAGGCGGTCGACGTCGCGCACGACAACGCGTTCGTGAACAACACGATCCAGCTGCCGTGGCGGGCCAACGGCGTCGCGATCTACGGCGGCCACGGCAACAAGGTCGAGAACAACCTGATCCACGACACCATGAACTACCCCGGGATCATGCCGGCGACCGACCACGACCCGTTGCCGTTCTCCGGCCAGACCCTGATCGCCGGCAACGCCCTGTTCCGGACGGGTGGCGCGTTCTGGGGCGAGGCGCAGGAGTTCGGCGCGATCACGGTGTCCGCGCAGAACCGCGACATCACCGGCGTGACGATCCGCGACACCGAGATCCACGATTCGACCTACGACGGCATCCAGGTCAAGTCGGGCGGCGGCGCCCGCGGCAGCGCGACCCTGACGAACGTGCGGATCACCGACTCCGCCGCCGGCGCCGTGGTCGTCGAACCGGGCTCGCAGTTCACCATCACCGGCACCCCGACCACCACAACCCACCGCGGCCGAGGCGTCATCTGACCGACCCGCTCCCCCTCGGACGCGTCGCCCGGGTTCCGGCCCGGGCGGCGCGTTCACACGTCAGGGGCGATCGTGCGCACGTCTTCCAGCGGGTCACTTGCCGCGGAGGGTGATGTGCTCGTCGGCCTGCCCTGGCGCGACGGCGCTGCCGTAGATCGCCAGGCCGTGGGGGAACCGGGCGTCTTCGGCGACCGCGAACTCGATCGTGTTCTCACCGGGTCGGAGCATCCCGGCGTCGAACTGCCACGTGTAGTGGGCGCCGTGCCCGTCGTCGGGCACCACGCGCCGCACCGGCAGGGGTGCGCCGTTCACGACCACCGTGACGTCGGAGTACCGGCCCTCCGGGTCGGAGTAGCCCTCGGCGTCAGCGGACAGGCGGGCCTTGAGCTCGACCTGCTCGGCCTCGAACTCCCCGAGCTCGACCTTGTACACGAAACGCCCCACCGGGTTGCCGTAGGCGTGAGCGTGGGACACGCCGTGCCGCGCGTGCAGGTCACCACCGGCTTCGTAGAACGGCCCGTAGGCCCGCCACCGGGAAGCGTCGACGTCATAGGCCGACGGCGAGATCGTGAGGTTGATCTTCGTCCCCGACGCGGGTTGCTGCGGGAGCCTCCACGCGAGCAGCCCCACCACCAGAGCCACGGCTCCGACCACCAAGGACGCCAGACCCGCGAGCGCCCCGGCTCTGGTCCACGGACCTTCCACGGGCGGCCTCCTCGACGCGGACCGGTCAGGTGGCGTCCGGGTCGTACGGGGGACGCTCGCCGTGCTCCAGAGGACGGTCCCGGCTCGTCGTGTCGCGGACCGGCGGCACGGTCGGGTGGCCGTTCGGCTTCTCGCTCGGCTCGTCGTCCCACAAGTGCTTGGTGATCGCGCGCTTGGGGTCGAAGTTGCGCAGCTCCCGGAGGTCCTCGAGGGGCTTGCGCAGCTGCTCGAACTCCGGCCCCATCTCCTGCTTCAGCTGCTCACGCGCGCCGGTCGCGTAGTCGCGGACCCGGCGGACCGTCTTGCCGACCCACGCGGCGGCGTCGGGCAGTCGTTCCGGGCCCAGGATGAACAGACCCGCCACGACGATGACGAGGATCTCAAGCCACCCGATGCTGTCGAACACCCTCGTGCCCCACCTTCCGCGCCCCAAGCCCTGACTGCCAGCGTAGCCGTCAGTCGGACCGCAAAGTCACCTGCACGGTCAGCTCACGACCCTGCCTGGCCAGCACGACCGGCACCGTCTCGCCGATTTCATGGTCCCTTACCGCGACGGTCAGCTCCGCGGCGTTGCGCACCATCCGGTCGCCGACCCGCGTGATCACGTCGCCTTCCTCGATGCCCGCCGCGTCGGCCGCGCCGCCCTCGGGCACGTTCTGCACCTGCGCGCCCTCCGCCGTCTCCGCCGACGCCGACCGCACGTTGATGTTCATGTCCGCGTGCTTGACCTCGCCGTCGCGGATCAACGCCTGCGACACCTTGCGCGCGTAGTTGCCGGAGATCGCGAACCCGAGGCCGACCGAGCCGCCGGTCTCGGTGCGGATCGACGAGTTGATGCCGACCAGCGCGCCGGACGAGTCGACCAGCGCGCCACCGGAGTTGCCGGGGTTGATGGCCGCGTCGGTCTGGATCGCGTCATAGGTGACCTGCGGTCCGCCGTTCTCGCCCGCCGCCGTCACGGGCCGGTGCAGGGCGCTGACGATGCCCTCGGTCACGGTGTTCGACAGCGACAGCGGCGAGCCGATCGCGAGCACGGTGTCGCCCACCGCGAGCTCGTCGGAGTCGCCGAACTGCAGCACGGTCGGGTTGTCCACCTCGACCTTGATCACCGCGAGGTCGGTCTTGGAGTCACGGCCGACGACCTGCGCCACGGCCCGCTTGCCGTCGGTGAAGACCACGGTCAGCTTCGCCGACGTGTCCTGCACCGCCGGGGCGACCACGTGGTCGTTGGTCAGCACGTAGCCCTCGCCGTCGATGACCACGCCGGAGCCGACGCCGGCCACGTTCGCGCCCTTGAACTCGATCGACACGACGCTGGGCGTGACCCGCTGGGCGATCTCGGCGACCGACCCGACCGGCCGTTCCTTGCCCGGCTTGACCTCGGCGAGCGTGACGCCGCCGTCGGTGAGCGGGTTGCCGACGCGGCCCAGCAGCCAGCCGACCACGCCGCCGCCCGCGCCGATCACCAGCGCCGCGACCATCAGCAGCACCAGGGCCATCGGCTTGACCCGCCGCCCGAACAGCAGTTCGGGCACGCTGAGCTGCGGTCCGGGCGGCTGCTCCGGCTTGGGTTCGGTGTCGGGCTGCTCGGTGACGGCGGGCGGGCCGATGACGGCCGACGCGCCCGGGTCGCGCCACGAGTCGCCCGCCGGCTTGCCCTCCCAGAAGACGGGCTCCACCTCGGGCTCGCCGTTCAGGTCGACCGGCGGGCGCTGCAGGAGCGTGTCGTCGTCGCCGCGCGGCCGGCCGAACGCCGTGCTCAGGGCTTCCGGCGGCGGTGGCGCGAGTCGGACGAACGAGTTGCCGTTCGGGCTCGGGCGGTCGGCGGAGAACGCGCCCGCCACGCCCTGCGGCCGGCCGAACACGGCCTGTTGACCGGGGTCGACGGCCGGGCGGTTGAGCGGACGGGGTGCGAGCCTGCGGTGCGCCCCGTCGTCCACGCCCGACCTGGGGGTCCCGTTGCCCTGCTCTGGCTCGCTCATCGCTCCCCGCACGTCGTCACACCATGGTTGTCGCGGGGCAATCGTGCCGGGTGACCGGTGAAGTTGCCGTCAGCGGGCTGGTCAGCGGTCCAGCAGGCCGGTCTGCGCGGCCGGGCGCAGCACGCCGACGGGCTCGCGCTCGTCGGTCAACGACGGCGCGACCACGGGTGAGGGCTGCGGCGAGTTGCCCTGGGCGGGCGGCGACGCGTTGTCCTCGCTGCCCGGTGCCACCAGGGCGAGCGCGCCGAGCATGAGACCGGAGACGACGACGCCGGCGCCTTGGCGGGCGCGCCTGCCCCCGAAGAGACCGGCTCCGAAGCGGCTACCGCCGCCGGTTCCGAAAGGGCGGCCGGACCCCAGCACGGGACCGTTGCCGAACGCGACCCGGTCGGGCCGCTGGACCGTGACGAGCTGGCCGTCCTCGCTGACCGCGAGGCCGTCCGGCGCGCTGGGCAGCTCCACTTCCTGCGGGATCGCGCCCAGCCTGGCCAGCAGGCTCGCGGGCGCGCACGGCGCGTCGGCGGCACGCACCGCCGAGCGGGCCTGCTGCTGCGAGTACGCCTCGGCGGCGCAGAACGGGCAGCGCTGCAGGTGCGCGGACGCCCTGTTGTGCGCCGAGGCGGACAGCTCGCCGTCGACGAAGGCGACGACCGCGTCGGGCAGCAGGTGCTGCTCGGGCAGTTGCCAACCTCGCAGGTCGGTCATGCAGAGTCCTCCTGGACGAGACCCCGACGGCGTTCCAGTGCGACCCGCAGGGCCTGGCGGCCCCGGTGGATCCTGCTCCTCACGGTACCGAGTTTGACGCCGAGGGTGGCGCCGATCTCCTCGTAGGAGAGCCCTTCCACGTCACACAGCACGACGGCGGCGCGGAACTCGGGCGGCAGCTCGTCCAGCGCGGCCTGCAGCTCCGGGTCGAGGTGCGTGTCGTCGTAGATCTCCTCGGGCGTCGGGTCGTCGCCGGGGATGCGGTCGGTCTCCTCGGGCAGGGCCTCCATGCGCACGCGCGAGCGGCGGCGGGCCATGTCGAGGAAGAGGTTCGTGGTGATGCGGTGCAGCCAGCCCTCGAACGTGCCGGGCTTGTACGACGCGAGCGACCGGAACACCCGGATGAAGGTCTCCTGGGTGAGGTCCTCGGCGTCGTGCTGGTTGCCGGACAGGCGGTAGGCCAGCCGGTACACCCGGTCGGCGTGGTCGCGCACAACTTGGTCCCACGAAGGCGCGATCCAGTCCGCGTCCTCGATGGGCGCGGTCAGTGCGGCGGTCGGCTGCTTTGGCATCGGGCGGTTAAGCACCTCCACTGGGCTGGCTGCCCTGCTGCACGGGTCAACGCTCGGCTCCCCTGACGTGTTCCCGTTGGTCATGCTCGTCATGCGTTGAGGTCAGTGTGGCGTCCTCCCTTATAACCATCGTGAGAGGCGGCTGAGAGCAGGCTGAGAATCCGGGTTGTCCGCGAGATTCACCCGAACCGCCGCCGGCGGCGTTAGCCTTCGTGCTGTGGATGCGCCGACGCGCGAGTACGTGGAGCGCTACGTGCCCGAGGACGCCGTCATCACGGCCGCCAGGGCTCGTGGCGCCGAGTTGGGGTGCGTGCCGATCGGGTCCGGCGGCGGGGCGGCGTTGCGGTTCCTCGCGGCGGCGTTGCAGGCCAAGGCCGTGGTGGAGATCGGCACGGGGGCCGGTGTCGGCGCGTTGTACCTGCTCGGCGGCATGCCCGCGGCGGGGGTGCTGACGTCGATCGACGTGGAGCCGGAGCACCAGCGCGCGGCCCGGGTGGCGTTCGCGGAGGCGGGGATCGCGGTGTCGCGGACCCGGTTGATCATGGGTCGGGCGCTGGACGTGCTGCCCAGGCTCACCGACGGCGCGTACGACCTGGTGTTCGTGGACGCGGCGAAGTCGGAGTACCCGAAGTACCTGGCGGAGGGCGTGCGGCTGCTGCGGCCGGGCGGCGTGATCGCGTTCGACAACGTCCTGTGGCACGGCCGGGTGGTCGACCCGTCGCACCGCGACCCGGACACGGTGGCGATGCGGGAGGTGGCGCGGTCGGTCCGCGACGACGACCGCTTGGTGCCGGTGATACTGCCGCTCGGCGACGGCCTGCTGGTCGCGGCGAAGGTCGGCTGAGAGGGCGGCGAAGGTCGGCTGAGCCCCCTGGCGGAGGCCGGTTGAGGTCCACCGGACCGCCGACACGCCCGGCGTCGTCACGCGGTTTCCCGTGTTCGCTTCGCAGCCCCGCGTGCGCCAGCGTGAACGCCCCCGTGCAGAAGCTCACCAGCCGCGCGCCCCGCTCGTGCGCCCGCCGCACCGCCTCCAGCAACGGCTCCGGCGGCCGGACCCAGCTGTCCGGCCGGTTGGACACGATCACGGTGTCCGCGTGCTCCACCTCACCCAAAGAGGGGGCACCTGTGAGGGTGAAGAACCCGTGGTTCATCCGCACCGGACCGAGCGCGCTCACCGTGAACGAGTACCACGGTCGCCCACCGAGCTCGGGTCGGCGCAGGCCGAACAGCTCCGTCCCGACGCCCGGCTCGAACGGGTTCGAGCCGGAGTCGACGATCATCACGACGCGGTGCGAGGATCCTGGCGGCACGTGCGGTTCATGGCACTCACGCCCGCCCGACGTCGCCGGGCAGCATCGCCGCCATGGATCCGATCAACCCGGCCGAGGCGCTCACCACCTTCGACGCCCTGTGGAGCCCGCGCGTCGTCACCACGGTCAACGACCACGACGTCCGCGTCGCCAAGGTCCGCGGCGAACACCTCTGGCACGCCCACGACGACACCGACGAGTTCTTCCTCGTCCTCGAAGGCGAACTCGACATCGCCCTGGAGGACCGCACGGTGCACCTCAAGGCCAACGACGTGTTCGTCGTCCCGAAGGGCGCCCGCCACAAGCCGTCGTCACCCACCGGCGCGCGCATCCTGATGATCGAACCCAGCGGCACGTCGACCGTCGGGGACCGCCACGAGGAGGTCCCCGACCACGTCGACGCGACCGCGGGCCACCCGCTCAGTGCGCCGTGACGCCCTTCCCGAGCACCGTCACCCCGCCGGACGACACGGTGTAGCGCTGCCGGTCCGTCGCCGGGTCCACGCCGATCAACGCCCCGTCGGGCACGACGACGTTCTTGTCCAGGATCGCCCGCCGCACCACCGCGCCCCGCCCGATCCGCACGCCCGGCAGCAGCACGCTCCCCTGCACGACCGACCCGGACTCCACGACCACGTCCGAGCTGATCACCGACCCGTGGACGGTGCCGGAGATGATCGAACCCGGCCCCACCATCGAGTCCTCCGCGCTGCCGCCCGCGATGAACTTCGCGGGTGGCAGCGGCGGGGTCGCCGTCCGGATCGGCCACGCCTGGTTGTAGAGGTTGAACACCGGCCGCACCGACACCAGGTCCATGTGCGCCTCGTAGTAGGCGTCGATGGTCCCCACGTCGCGCCAGTAGCCCCGGTCGCGGTCGGTCTCGCCCGGCACCAGGTTGTCGGCGAAGTCGTAGACGTGCGCCTGCCCCTGGTCGACGAGCATCGGGATGATGTCGCCGCCCATGTCGTGGTCGGAGTCGGGGTTCGACGCGTCCGCCCGCAACGCGTCGATCAGCGCCTCGGTGGTGAACACGTAGTTGCCCATCGACGCGAAGGTGACCTCCGGGTCGTCCGGCACGTGCGGCGGCTCCGCCGGTTTCTCCAGGAAACGGGTGATCAGACCGGTCGCGTCGGAGTCGATGCAGCCGAACGCCTTGGCCTCCGCGCGCGGCACCCGGATGCCCGCCACGGTGACGCCCGCGCCGGTCTCCACGTGCTGCTGCACCATCTGCCCCGGGTCCATCCGGTAGACGTGGTCCGCACCGAAGATGATCACGTGCTCGGGTTTCTCGTCGTTGACGAGGTTCAGCGACTGGAAGATGGCGTCGGCGCTGCCGGTGTACCAGCGCGGCCCGAGCCGCTGCTGCGCCGGCACCGGCGTGACGTACTGCCCGAGCACATTGGACAGGCGCCACGTGGTGGAGATGTGCCGGTCCAGGGAATGGGATTTGTACTGGGTGAGCACGCAGAGCTTGACGAAACCCGCGTTCACCAGGTTGGACAGGACGAAGTCCACCAGCCGGTAGTTACCGCCGAAGGGCACCGCCGGCTTTGCCCGGTCGGCGGTCAACGGCCACAACCGTTTGCCTTCGCCACCGGCGAGGACAATTCCTAGAACGTGCGGTTGCCCTTTCACAGCAACGACCCTAACCGGGTGAGCACCGACCCACCAACGGCGACGTAACGCAAACTCCGCTCGTTCACCCGGCTGCCCCCGGCGAGCGGGTTACGGTGAGCGTCGTGCGAATTGGACTGCTCACACGGGAGTACCCGCCGGAGGTCTACGGCGGCGCTGGGGTGCACGTCGGCTTCCTCGTGCCGAGGCTGCGCGAACTGGTGGACGTGGACGTGCACGCCTTCGGCGGGCCGCGCGCCGACGCCAGGGCGCACAACCCGGCGCACGGCCTGGAGCAGGCGAACGCCGCGCTGGCCACGTTGTCGGTCGACCTGGAGATGGCCGCCGCGCTGGGCGACGTGCAGCTGGCGCACTCGCACACCTGGTACGCCAACATGGCCGGTCACCTGGCGAAACTGCTGCACGGCATCCCGCACGTGGTGACCGCGCACTCGCTGGAGCCGCGCCGGCCGTGGAAGGCCGAGCAGCTCGGCGGCGGCTACCGGGTGTCCTCCTGGGTGGAGCGGACCGCGTACGAGGCGGCGGACGCGGTGATCGCGGTCAGCGAGGGCATGCGCGCCGACGTGCTGGACTGCTACCCGTCGTTGGACCCGGCACGCGTGCACGTCGTGCGCAACGGGATCGACACGTCGGCTTACCACCCCGTTTCCGAAACCGACGCCCTGGTCCGGCACGGCATCGACCCGGCGCGGCCGATCGTGACGTTCGTCGGGCGGATCACCCGGCAGAAGGGCGTCGGGCACCTGGTCGCCGCCGCGCACCGGATCTCGCCGGACGCGCAGGTCGTGCTGTGCGCGGGCGCGCCGGACACGCCGGAGATCGCCGAGGAGACGCGCCTGGCGGTGGCGGAGCTGGCGGCGGCGCGGCCGGGGGTGTTCTGGATCCAGCAGATGCTCCAGCCGGCCGAGGTGCGGCAGATCCTGAGCCGTTCGACGGTGTTCGTGTGCCCGTCGGTGTACGAGCCGCTGGGCATCGTGAACCTGGAGGCGATGGCGTGCGGCACGGCGGTGGTGGCGTCCGACGTGGGCGGCATCCCTGAGGTCGTGGACCACGGGCGGACCGGGCTGCTGGTGCACTACGACGAGAAGGACGTCGAGGCGTACCGGGTGGCGTTGGCCGACGCGGTGAACGAGGTGCTCGGCGACCCGGCGCGGGCGGCGGCGTTCGGCGAGGCAGGGCGCGCGCGGGCGATCGAGGAGTTCTCGTGGGCGACGGTGGCCGAGCAGACCGTGGCGGTGTACTCGGCGGCGCTGAACGGCGGTCAGTGATCACCTGACCCCGCAGTGTGATGTGCGCCACTCGAACGTGATGCAACGGTATGGGGCGCCGACCGCCTTTAACCAGTAGGGGGCGACTACTGGGGGCGGTATGCGGTGGCTTGTGCTCCTGCTCGCGCTGGTGGCCGGTGGGTGCGCCACGCCCGCGTTCAGCGCGGAGCAGGTCAGGTTGACGATCGAGGGAGAGGCGGTGCTGGACGCGCCCGGCCTGCAGGCGCGGGCCGAGGCGGAGCTGAGCTACACCCTGTCGTTCGGGTACGTGGCCCGGACCGGCCAGGACGCGGTGAGCTGCTGGTTCGCGCGCACCGGTGAGGCGTTCGAGGTCGACACGCGGTTGTGGTGCGGTCCCGTGCAGGTGCCCGGCACGGCCGCGACCACCGACTGGGTGCCGGTGCCGTTGAAGCAGGTCGACCGCAGCGCGTCCGGGATCCGGCTCGAGGTCCAGCCGCCGCAGGTCCCCGCGCAGGGCGCCCGGAGCACACCGGTGGGGAAGCTGGTGCGCACCGACGGGCGGGAGACCGACGCCGACCAGGGCGTCGGGCAGGCGGGGCCGGACTTCCTGGCCGTGCTGCCCGACGACGGGCAGGTGCTCGACGCCGCGTCCGCGATGGTGCGCGACGACCAGCTCGAAGTGCAGGTGACGGGGTACTCGTCGCCGTCGGTGTGGCCGACGGCGGAGGGTGACCTGAGGGCCGAGCACGGGGTGGCGTTGCGGGTGCTGCGGGTGCGGGTGACGCGGCACGGCGACGTCGACTCGGCGTTCGGGCAGACGCCGTGGCGCGGGTGGCTGCCGCAGCCGCCGGAGCTGTCGCTGGACGTGCCGGGTCGGCGGCACCTGCTGCCGGCCGACCGGCTGCCGGACAACGGGTCCGCGCTGATCGTCTACACGGTGCCGGTCGCGGGCGGGCAGGAGTCGCTGGTGCTCGACACCGTGGGGGCGAAGTCGCTGCAGCAGCGGGTCGAGGTGCCGACCGGGGTGGTCGTCGGCGAGGCGGCGAAGGCGCTGCGGCGCGCGCCGGGGCCGGAGTCGATCTCGGTGTCGACCCCCGTGACGGTGGGCGCCGCCACCGGGTCGGTGGAGGTCGTGCGGGCGAAGGTGGGTCGGCAGCGGCCGGTGTCGGCGGGCGGGCAGTACGAGCTGGCGACGGCGGGCGCCGGGATGGCGCTGGTCGAGTTGCGGATGGTCGGGCACGACCTGCCGAGCGTGGTCGGCGCGGGGCAGACGTCGCCGCTGATGACCTTGACGGTGCCGGGCGGGCAGGCGGCGCGGCAGGTCGGCGCGCGCTACGGCGGTGACACCGTGCCGGTGGCGGTCGTGTACGAGGTGCCGGAGGACGTGCGGTCGGCGACGTTCTCGGTGACGCCGGGGAAGGTGACGCTGCCGCAGTTGGGCGAGGTGGCGGTGACCGGTGGGCCGGGGGTCGAGGTGCCGCTGGACTTCTGACCGGCCCGTGCGTCCCGGCGTGTCCGGGCTTCGCGCGCGGCGACGACCGCGACGGCCGCCAGCGCCAGCCACACCGTGACCAGGGCGGTCAGGCCCGGCCAGCCGTGGGCCTGGTAGGCGGCGCTGCCCGCGGTGCCGCCGGTGCTGCTGCCGACGTAGAACGCGAACAGGTAGACGCCCGAGGCCTGGCCTCGGACGTGCTCGGGCGCGTGGGCGCCGACCCAGCCGCTCGCCACCGCGTGGGCGGCGAAGAAGCCGCCGGTGAACAGGGTGAGGCCGACCGCGATCGCGGCCACGTGGTCGGGGAGGGTGATCGCGGCTCCGGCGGCGGCCAGCGCCAGGCCGGCGAGGGCGACGCGGGCGCGGCCGTGGCGGTCGGCCAGGCGGCCCGCGGCGGCGGACGTGCCGCCGCCCGCCGCGTAGGCGAGGTAGACCAGGGTGGCGACGCCGGTGGGCAGGCCCAGGTCGGTGGTGAGGCGGAAGCCGATGACGTTGAAGACGGAGATGAACGCCGCCACCGCGAGGATCGCGATCGCGCACTGGCAGAGCAGGACGCGGTCGGTGAGGGCGTCTTTGAGAGCGCTCGGGCGGCGTTCGGCGTGGTGGCCCTTGGGCAGCAGGAGGGCGGCGGTGATCGCGCAGGCCGCGCCGAACGCGCCGGCGAGGGCCAGGGCGGTGCGCCACGACGTGCCGTCGGTGGTGAAGCCGGTGATGAGGCGGCCGAGCATGCCGCCCGCGCTGTTGCCCGCGACCAGCGCGCCGATGGCCGCGCCGACGTGCGACTTGCGCGCTTCCTGGGCGAGGAACGCCATGGCGGTCGCCGGGACGCCCGCGGTGGCGACGCCTTGCAGGGCTCGGGCGGCGATGAGGGTTTCGTAGGTCGGGGTGAGCGGGAGGAGCAGGCCGAGGGCCGCGGCGGTGAGGACGGACCAGACGATGACGCGGCGTCGGCCGACGCGGTCGGCGAGGGCGGCCATCGGGATGACCGCGAGGGCCAGCGCGCCGGTCGCGGCGCTGATGGCGAGGGACGCTTCGGCCGGCGTGAGGCGGAAGTCGCGGGCGATGTCGGGCAGGACCGACTGCGGCGCGTAGAGCAGCGCGAACGTGGCCAGGCCGGTGGCGGCGACGGCGGTGGTGAGGCGGCTGGGCACGTCTTCGACGCTAATCGATGCGTGCAATGCGCTGATTTGCGACAATCCATGCGGTGATGGATGAATTGGTCCCGCGCCTGGCCGTCCTCCGCGCGCTGGCCGCGGACGAGCACGTGACCCACGCCGCCGAAGCGGTCGGCGTGCCGCAGCCGACCGTGAGCCGCTGGCTGGCCGCCCTCGGCACGTCGCTGGGCGCGCCGGTGGTCGTCCGATCGGGACGACGCGTCCGCCTGACCAGGGCGGGCCGCCTGCTGTGCGAAGCCGCCGACCGCGCCCTGACGGTCCTCGAAGCGGGCCACCGCGCCGCGGCCGAGGAGGTGTCACCCGAACGTGGCCAGGTGGCGCTGGGCTTCCTCCACCTCCTGGGCAGGTCGGTGGTCCCGGCCCTGGTCAGCAGCTTCCGCGACCATCACCCGTCGGTGCGATTCCGCCTGGTCCAGAACTCGCGGCAGGACATCCTCGCCCACCTGGCCGACGGCATCGTCGACCTGGCCCTCGTCTCCCCACCGCCGACCGACCCCGCGTTCGCGCACGCCGTCGTCCGGGAGGAGGAGCTGATCCTCGTCGTCCCACCTGGCCACCGCCTGGCCGGCCGGTCGTCGGTGCGGGTGGCCGAGCTGGCGGGCGAGGAGTTCGTCGGCCTCGAACCGGGCTACGGCCTGCGGCAGATCACCGACGACCTGTGCGCGGCGGCCGGCTTCGTGCCCACGCCGGCGTTCGAGGGCCAGGAGACCGAGACCGTCCGGGGCCTGGTCGCGGCGGGCCTGGGTGTGGCCCTGCTGCCGCACGCCGACTCGCCGTCCGGTCTGCCGGAGATCCCGCTCAGCCCGCGTGCCGCGCGGGAGATCGCGCTGGTCTGGCCGGCCGACGCCCCACTCCCACCGGCCGTCCGAGCCTTCCGGGACCACGCGCTGGCGACCTGATCACGTTCCCGGCCCGACCCGGTGTCCGCGCGCACGGCTCCCGCCTGGCTCGCGTCCGGGGCCCACGCCCGCGCTCGCCGGAGTCCGCGCCCTGCCCGCACGCGTCCGCCGCGTCCACCGCTCGCACCCGCCTCCGTGTCCGCCGCTCCAGCCCCGCCATCCGTGTGAGGCCGTGGTTGGGGGTGGTTGCGGTTCCTCGATTCAACCGAGGTTCGGTAACGGCGTTTCCGTACATTCTCGGGCCATGGTCACCCGATCGTGTTCGACGGCACGTAGGTCTCGGCCAATTCGATCAAGGTCCGGGCGGCGAAGCCGGTGGCTCCCGCCACCACCTCGTCGTAGACCTTGTCGGCACGCGCGGGCCCCGCGATGTCCAGGTGGGCCCACGGCACACCGCCCGTGAACTCCTTGAGGAACAGCGCCGCGGTGATGCCGCCGGGTCCGGGCGGGCACTGGCGGACGTCGGCGATGTCGCTGCGGACGTCCTCCGCCAAGTCCTCCAGCAGTGGCATGCGCCACCACGACTCGCCGACGCGGGCGCCCGCCTCGGCCACGCGCGCCGCGAGGTCGTCGTCGGTGGCGAAGAGCCCACCGGTGCGCACACCCAGGCTGACCTTCATCGCGCCGGTCAGGGTCGCCACGTCCACGAGCACGTCCGGCCGCAGGTTGCGCACCGCGTAGGCCAGCGCGTCGGCCAGGACCAGCCTGCCCTCCGCATCGGTGTTCGTCACCTCGGTCGTCGTGCCCCCGTACTGGGTGATCACGTCACCCGGCCGGTACGCCGAGCCCGACACGTGGTTCTCCGCCGCCGGCACCAACCCCGTCACCCGGACGGGCAGGCTCTGCCGCGCGATCCCCACCAGCGCCGCCACCACCGCCGCCCCGCCGGACATGTCCGTGCGCATGAGGTGCATGCCGTCGGCCGGTTTGATCGAGATGCCACCGGTGTCGAACGTGATGCCCTTGCCGACCAGGACCAGGTGCGGCTGCCCGTCGCCGGTGCCCGGCCACGTCAGCTCGATGAACCTCGGCGGCCGGGACGACCCGCCGCCGACCGCCAGCACACCGCCGAACCGCTGCTCGGCCAGCCACTTCTCGTCGCGGACGTCGACGCGCAGCCCCGGCACGGCCCGCGCGGCCTTCACCGCCGCAGCGGCCAGCCAGGACGGATCCTTCACATTTGACGGCGTGTTCGCCAGGTCGCGCCCCAACGACGTCGCGGCGGCCAGCGTGTTCGCCTTCCGCACCGCGTCCGCCAGCCCGGCACCCCCGTTGACCAGGCGCAACGACTTCACCCGCGGCGGCGGCTCCTCGGACGTCACCTTGAACCGGTAGCCGCCGACCGCCGCACCCAGCGTGAACGCCGCCACGGCCTCCGCCGCCACGTCGGCGGGCAGCCGCACGTCGAACGTGGTCCCGCCCGCCTTCTCGGCGTCCGCGTGCAGCGCCCGCACCAGCGACGCGCCCGCCTTGCGCCAGTCGCCCGACCCGCCGTCGCCGACGCCGACGACCCACGTCCGCCCCTGCTTGGTCGTCGCACCGGCCGCGCCGCTCACGTCACCGAGGTCGTCCACGTCCTCCGCGCCGGGCCCCAGCCGCACCGGGTCGCCGGGGAACGCGACGAGCACCGCGGGCACACCTCGCCGGAGGGTGTCGGCCACCTCGACGGTGACCAGCGGGGTGGGCAGGGGTGCTCGCACGGGGGGACCTCCGATAGGGCCGACAGGGGGTGGAGCTGGTG
This sequence comes from Actinosynnema sp. NPDC023794, assembly GCF_040639675.1. Taxonomy (NCBI): domain Bacteria; kingdom Bacillati; phylum Actinomycetota; class Actinomycetes; order Pseudonocardiales; family Pseudonocardiaceae; genus Actinosynnema; species Actinosynnema sp. NPDC023794. The sequence goes on from NZ_JBFAFR010000008.1 coordinate 168,059, forward strand.
AAACCGCAGATCAGCGCCCGGCACGACGCCGCGGGCGCACGGTCACGTCACCGGCGCGGCACGACGTAGCGATGCCCCGGTTCCACAGTGGAAACCGGGGCCTCGACGCTTTCTCTTGTCCGGCCGGTCAGCCGGCGGCTGCCTTGAGGGCGTCGCCCAGGGCGTTGGCCTCGTCCGCCGACATCTCGACGACGAGGCGCCCACCACCCTCGAGCGGAACGCGCATCACGATGCCGCGCCCCTCCTTGGTCACCTCGAGGGGACCGTCGCCGGTCCGGGGCTTCATGGCCGCCATCGCGTGCTCCCTCCGTCAACATCTTCCCCGTCCGACCAGGGCCGGATACTCCGCCCATTCTCCCCTATGCGGACTCGGCAGCGAAACCGAACCGATCTTTCCGGCCCGCCGGCGGCGGTCGGGCGATCTTCACCAAGCCGCAGATCACGGCCAGGATCGCCGTGCGCCAACGACTTCCGCGCCGACCGCCGACCGTCACCTGGTCGTGACCGTGCACCGCTTTGTGGCGTGTCGCGGGGTCGCCCTGACAGACTCGGCTCTCGTGCGAGCCCGTTCCGCGCTCTTCGACGTCTACGGCGGCCACCTCCGCGAGCGGGGTGGCGCGGCGACGATCGCCGCGCTGGTCCGGTTGCTGGAGCCGCTGGACTTCGCCGCGCCCGCCGTGCGCACGGCCGTCTCGCGCACCGTGCGGCAGGGCTGGTTGGAACCGGTCCGCCTGCCGGACGGCCCCGGCTACGCGATGACACCTCGCGCGGAACGGCGGCTGGACGAGGCGGCGGCCCGCATCTACCGCACCCGGCCGTCCACCTGGGACGGTCGCTGGCACGTGGTGGTGCTGGAGGAGCTGCCGGCCCGTGAGGCGCGCGACCGGCTCGCTTCCTCGCTGCAGCTGCTCGGCTACGGCGCGCTCGGCCCCGTGACGTGGATCGCACCGCGCCCGTCGCCGGAGCTGGCGGACGTGCTCACCACCGAGAACGTGCGCGGCAGCACGTTCCACGGCGAGCACGAGGGCGACCCGGCCGAGCTGGCGGCCCGCGCGTGGGACCTGGCCACGCTGGGGCGCGACTACGCGCGGTTCGTGGCCGAGTGGGAGCCGGTGATGTCCGCTGTGGACGGTACGTCGCCCGCGGCGGCGTTCGCGGCTTCGCAGCGGTTCCTGCACGCCTGGCGCAAGTTCCTGTTCCGCGACCCCGGCCTGCCGCGCGAGCTGCTGCCCGCCGACTGGCCGGGCGCGGAGGCGGCCGAGTTCTTCGACCGCCACACCAACCGCCTCGCGCCGGCGGTGGCCAAGTTCGTCGACGACTGCCTCGCACACCACTAACCGGAGGTCACCCCGTGTCCGAACTCCTCATCGAGGACGCTGACGGCGTTCGCACCTTCACGCTGAACCGGCCCGAGTCGTTCAACTCGTTCACGGTGGCGTTGAAGGAGCGGTTCCTCGAGGCCGTGGTCGAGACCGCCGCGGACGACGCCGTGCGCGCGGTGGTCGTCACCGGCGCGGGGAAGGCGTTCTGCGCCGGTCAGGACCTCAAGGAGCACGTCGCGCTGCTGGAGGCGGGCGACCCGGCGCCGCTGGAGACGGTGGAGCGGCACTACAACCCGCTGATCAAGGCGATCGTGGGGATGCCGAAGCCGGTCATCGCCGCGGTGAACGGGATGGCGGCGGGCGCGGGGGCGTCGCTGGCGTACGCGTGCGACCTGCGGGTGGCCGGGGTCGGGGCGAAGTTCCTGATGGCGTTCGCGAACGTGGGGCTGACCGCGGACTCGGGCGCGTCGTGGACGTTGCCGAGGCTGATCGGGCACGGTCGGGCGATGGAGATGATGCTGCTCGCGCAGCCGGTCGGCGCGGAGGAGGCGTTGCGGATCGGCATGGTGGGCCAGGTCGTGCCGGACGGCGAGGTGCTGTCGACGGCGCAGGCGCTGGCCCGTCAGCTGGCCGCCGGGCCGACCACGGCGTACGCCAAGATCAAGGAGGCGATGGCGTTCTCCGGCGAGCTGGCGGCGGCGCTGGACGTGGAGGCGCGCACGCAGGCGGAGGCGGGCGCGACGGCCGACCACCGCGAGGCGGTGGCCGCGTTCGTGGCGAAGCGGAAGCCGGCGTTCACCGGGCGCTGACGGCGTCGGCCTCGACGGCGCGGAAGCAGGCCGCGATGTGGTCGTCGACCATGCCCGTGGCCTGCATCAACGCGTAGCAGGTGGTGGGGCCGAGGAACGCGAAGCCGCGGCGCTTGAGCTCCTTGGCCATCGCCTTCGACTCGGGCGTGACGGCGGGCACGTCGGCGCTCGTGGCCGGGCGTTCGTGGCGCTCGGGGGCGAACGACCACAGCAGGTCGTCCAGCGGCACGTCCAGCTCGGCGACGGCGCGGGCGTTGGTGATCGTGGCGTTGATCTTGGCGCGGTTGCGGACGATGCCCGCGTCGGCCATGAGCCGGTCGAAGTCGTCGGCGCCGAACTCGGCGACCAGCTCGGGCTTGAAGCCCGCGAAGGCCGCCCGGAAGTTCTCGCGCTTGCGCAGGATGGTGATCCAGGACAGGCCCGACTGGAACGATTCGAGCGACATCCGCTCGAACATGGCCGCCTCGCCGTGCAGCTCGACGCCCCACTCGGTGTCGTGGTAGTCGACGTAGTCGGGCGTGCTGTCGCCCCACGGGCAGCGGACGAGGTCGGTCATGCTGGGTACTCCCGGGCGAAGGCGGCGAAGCGGCGGAGGGACCATTTCACACCCGGCGCGAAGGCCAGGTTGAGCGGTAGCGCGATGTCCTCGGACCAGACGAGCTCGCTGCGCGCGTCGTCGCGGGGCACGACGACGAACTCGCCGGTCCCGCGCACGAGCCGGCCGGTGTGCTCGACGGCGCAGCGCACCGGCGGCTCCCACGCGGTGATGCGCATGGTGTCGGTGAACCCGAGCGGGCCGAGGCCGGTGAACGCGGTCAGCCCGCTGCCCTCGCTCGCGCCGTCGCCGCTGGTCACGCGGACGGTGGTGCCGAGCATCCACTCGCCCTGCCGTGCCCAGTCGGTCAGCGCCGCCCAGGTCGTCCCGGCCGGCGCCTCGACCTCGACGCGCAGGTCAAGCCGGGTCATGCTCCGGCTCCCGCTCGCCGTCGGGCGTCACCTGGTCGGGTTCGGGGGCCGCCGGGCGGTCGACGCCCAGCTCGGCCTCCAGTTCCGCGACGCGGTCGCGCAGCCGTTCGACCTCGCCGGCCAGGCGGTCCAGCGCCCAGTCCACCTCGGTCATCTTGTAGCCGCGCAGGACCTGCTGGAACTTCAGGTCGCGCACGTCGTCCGGGGTCACGTCGTCGGACGGCAGGCGGGTCGGCGACGCGCCCGGCGGCAGCGGCGCCAGTTCCTCGCCCCGCCCGAACACCAACGCGGCCAGCAGGAAGACCACGGCCGCGACGAGCGCCATGACGACGATGTAGATGAGCGCTGAGGTCACGTGACGATCGTGACACATGCCCCGCCGGTCAGACCGAGGAGAACACCACACAGCGCCGGGCGAGCACGGCGAGCCGCAGCGCGATGGCGAACGAGACCGCGGTCGCGGCGGCCACCGGGGGTGACATGAGCAGCCTCGTCGCGTCCAGGTAGGCGGTCGCGGCCAGGATCGCCACGTTGCCGAGCAGGGACACGCCGACCGCGACGACGGCCACGGCGCCGGCGAGCCGGGCCAGCGTGACCGTGCTGACCGCCGTGCGGGCCAGCCGCCGTCCGACGAGCAGCGCGAGCACCGCGACGCCCGCCACGAGCCACGCCGACGTGTCGTTGAACCGGGCGATGAGGAGGTACCAGTCGGGCGGCGGGGCGTCGAAGTCGTTCCAGGCCCCGATCCAGAACCGGCGGTTGAGCTCCCACATCACGTACGCGAGGGGGATCACCAGCATCACCGACCGCAGCGTGCGGGCGCCGTAGGCGAGGCCGAGCAGGCCCTGGTACTCGCGGGCGATGGCGGCGACCGGGCCGAACTCGGCGACGGCGCGGCGTTGCGCGTCCTCCTCCGCCAGTCCCCGGTCGCGGTGCGCGGCGGCGGCGTCGTGGAGGCTGTCCCTGGCCTCGGCGAGCAGGTCGTCCTTGACCGGGTCCGGTCCGCGCAGCCGCCGGTCCAGCGCGGTCACGTAGTCGTCGATCACGCCTGGGCCGGCCACGGCCCACCTCCCAGCACGCCCTCGATGGCGGTGGTGAACTCGCGCCACGCGGTGCGCTCGGCGGCCAGGGCGCGCTGGCCGGCCTTCGTGAGCCGGTACGTGCGGCGTTGCCGGCCGCCGACGGTGCTCCACTCGCTGGTCACGAGGCCTGCGGTCTCCAGCCTGCGCAGGGCCGGGTAGACGGTGCCGGTGGGCAGGTCGAGGGCGCCGCCGCTGCGCCGCTGCAACGCCTCGATGATGGCGTAGCCGTGCAGCCTGCCGCCGTCGAGCGTGGCCAGCAGGAGCGCGTCCAGATGCCCCCGCAACGCGTCGGACTTCACGAGTAGCCACTCTACTGATCCGGGACCGGGGTGGGAATCGGGGACATCCCCGATGTTGAGTTGTCTGCCTACATATACCGTCGCTACTCATGGATGCTCTCGGACTGGCCCGGCTCCAGTTCGCCACCACGACGTCGTTCCACTTCCTGTTCGTGCTGCTGACGCTCGGACTGGTGACGTCGGTGGCGGTGATGCAGACCCGGGCCACGCTGTCCGCCGACCCCGTGCACGCGCGGATGACGCGCTTCTGGGGTCGGCTCTACGTGGTGAACTACGCGCTCGGCATCGCGACCGGCATCGTCATGGAGTTCCAGTTCGGGCTGAACTGGTCGGGCCTGTCGACGGTCGCGGGCGACGTGTTCGGCGCGCCGCTGGCGCTGGAGACCCTGGTGGCGTTCTTCCTGGAGTCGACGTTCCTGGGCCTGTGGATCTTCGGCTGGGACCGGCTGGGCAAGTGGGTGCACCTGGCGCTGATCTGGCTGGTCGCGCTGACCGCGTTCGCCTCCGCGTTCTGGATCATGATGGCGAACGCGTTCCTGCAGAACCCCGCGGGGCACGAAGCGCGTGACGGCGTGCTGCGGCTGGTCGACTTCTCGGCGCTGGTGGCCAACCCGACGTTCGGCACGGCGTTCCTGCACGTGTGCTTCGCGTCGCTGACGGTCGGCGGCGTGTTCCTGACCGGCGTGAGCGCCTACCACTTCATCCGCCGCACGGCGGAGGTCGACTTCTTCCGCCGGTCGCTGCGGCTGGGCGTGGTGCTGACGGCGCTCGCCACGCCGGTGCTGGTCGGGTTCGGGTTCGGGCAGTTCCCGATCGTGGAGCGCTACCAGCCGGAGAAGCTCGACACGGTCGGCGCGCCGGACGGGATCGGCCTCGGGTTCATGATCCAGATCGGGTTCGCGCTGCTGCTGGTGAGCTGGGCGACCGTGCCGCTGCTGTTCCGCGACTGGGTGGTGCGGTTGCGGTTCCCCCTGTACCTGATGGTGCTCGGCATCCCGCTGCCGTTCGTGGCGGCGATCGGCGGGTGGCTGTTCCGCGAGATCGGGCGGCAGCCGTGGCTGATCCAGGGGGTGCTGACCACGCAGGAGGCGATGTCGCACGTGAGCGCCGGGCAGATGCTCGTGTCGTTCATCGCGTTCACGTCCGTGTTCGCGGTGCTGGCGGTCGCCGACTGGGTGCTGATCGCCCGGCTGGCGCGGCGCGGGCCCGTTTCCTCGGACGAGGCGCCGGTGTCGCCGCTCGTCCCGGCGCTGTGAGGGGTGTGTCGTGGAAGGTGTCTGGGTAGTCCTGCTGGCGTTCCTGACCTGCGGTTACTTCGCGCTGGCCGGGTTCGACTACGGGGTCGGGGTGGTGTTGCGGCTGGTCGGGCGGGACGAGCGGTCGCGGCGGGCCGTGTTGCGCGCGGTGACGCCGTTCTTCCTCGGCAACGAGGTGTGGCTGGTCGCGGCGGTGGGCGTGCTGTTCGGCGCGTTCCCCCGGCTGGAGGGCGAGTTGCTGTCGTCGCAGCACACGGTGTTCGCGGTGCTGCTGGCCGGGTTGGTGTGCTTCACGGTGGCGGTGCAGTTGCGGTCGCCCGGGTGGGACTTCCCGCTGGTGGGTGGCGCGCTGGTGGTCGCCGTGGGGTGGGGTGTGCTGCTGGGGCGGGTGCTCGGTGGACCGGTGTGGTTGTGGGGTGGGGGGATGCTGGTGCTGTTCTCGTTGCACGGTGCGGTTTTCCTGGCTTGGCGGTTGTCGGGCGAATTGCGGGCGCGGGCGTTGCGGATCGCGGGGTACCTGGTGCTGCCGGGCGCGGGGTTCGTGGTGGCGGCGGTGGTGACGGCCGGGTCGGTGCCGGCGCCCGCGTTCGGGGTGACGGCGGTGGTCGCGTCGGGGTTGTTGGGCGGCGTGTGGGCGGCGTTGCGGGCGGGGCGGCACCGGGTGGCTTTCGCGTGCAGCGCGGTGCTGTGCGCGGTGCCCGTGGTGGGGGTGTTCGGGGCGCGGTCGGTGGTGACGGTGTCGGTGATGGCGGATGTGCCGACGTTGCGGGTGTTGACGTGGGCGGCGGTCGTGGTGGTGCCGTTGGTGCTGGTGTTCCAGTGGGCGACTTGGCGGATGTCCCGTGCGGCACGTTGAACGGGGGTACGTCGTCGTCTTGGCGGGGTTGGCGGTGCTGACGGCGGCGGTGGTGTTGGCGCAGGCCGAGGTGTTGGCGGCGGTGGTGGCGGGCGGGGTGTCGGCGTGGTGGGTGGTGGCGGTGGTCTTGGTGCGCGGGGGTGTGGTGTGGGGCGGGCGGGTGGTGACGCAGCGCTTCGCGATGTCGATGAAGGCCGCGTTGCGGAAGCGGGTGTTGCGCGGGTCTTCGGGGTCTTGCGGTTCCCCGGGGTCTTCAGGGTCGGTGGCCACGCTGGTGGTGAAGGGGGTGGACGCGGTGGAGCCGTACTTCGCCGGATACCTGCCGCAGGTGGTGGTGGCGGCGGTGGTGCCGGTCGCGGTGGTGGCGCGGTTGTCGTTCGCGGACCTGACGTCGGCGGTGGTGGTGCTGGTGACGTTGCCGCTGGTGCCGGTGTTCGCCGCGCTGGTCGGCGGGCACACCCGTGATCGGGCGCGGGCGCAGTGGGCGGGGTTGGCGGTGGTGGGTGGGCATTTCCTGGACGTGGTGCGCGGGTTGGGCACGTTGAAGGTGTTCGGGCGGGCGGCGGCGCAAGCGGCGACCGTGCGGGCGATGGCGGGTGCGCACGCGGCGGCGACGATGCGGACGTTGCGGGTGGCGTTCCTGTCGGCGTTGGTGCTGGAGTTGGTGGCGACGTTGTCGGTGGCGCTGGTGGCGGTGCCGGTGGGGTTGCGGCTGCTGCACGGCGGGGTGACGGTGCAGGTGGCGCTGCTGGTGCTGCTGCTGGCGCCGGAGGCCTACCTGCCGCTGCGGGCGGCGGGTTCGCAGTTCCACGCCTCCGCCGAGGGCCTGGCCGTGCTGGAGGCCGTGCCGGGGGCCCCGGCGCGAACCGAGGTGGGTGGTGTGCGCGCGCCCGACCTGCGGACGGCCGAGATCGTGGTGGAACGGGTCGTGGTCCGGTATCCGGGCAGGGAGGCGTTGGGCGCGATGTCGTTGCGGATCGCGGCCGGTGAGAGGGTCGGGTTGGTGGGGCCCAGCGGGGTGGGGAAGAGCACGTTGCTGGCCGTGTTGATGGGCTTCGTGGCACCCGCGTCGGGGCGGGTGCTGGTCGATGGGGTCGACCTGCGCGAGGTCGACCGCGAGTCGTGGTTGCGGCAGGTGGCGTGGGTGCCGCAGCGGCCGACGCTGTTCCCCGGCACGGTCGGCGAGAACATCGCGTTGGGATCGTCGGGCGATGTGGGAACCGCCGCGGCCGAGATGGGGTTGGCCCACCTGGTCGACGCCGAGCACCCGTTGTCCTCCGGCGAACGGCAGCGGGTCGCGTTGGCGCGGGCGTTGGCGCGCGACGACGCGCGGATGCTGCTGCTGGACGAGCCGACGTCCCGGCTGGACGGCGGCACGGAGGACGCGGTGCTGCAGGCGACGCGACGGCTCGCGTCCGGGCGGACGGCGGTCGTCGTGGCGCACCGGCCCGTGATGCTCGGCGAGGTGGACCGGGTGGTGGCGTTCGGATGAGGCGACTGGTGCTCGCGGTGGTCGCCGGCGTGGCCGCCGAACTGGCCGGGATCGGGCTGATGACCACCGCCGCGTGGCTCATCGTGCGCGCCGCCGAGCAGCCGCCGCTGTCGGCGTTGACGGTGGCGATCGTGGCGGTGCGGACGCTGGCCCTGGCGCGCGGCGGACTGCGGTACGCCGAGCGGTTGGCCGGGCATTCGGCCGTGTTGCGGCACTTGGCGGAGGTGCGCGGCCGGGTGTACGACGCGTTGCTGCGCCGTCCGCTCGCCAAGGGTGACGCGCTCACGCGGCTGGTGTCCGATGTGGACGGCGTGCAGGACGCGCTGTTGCGGTGTGCGTTGCCCGGCGCGGTGGCGGTCGTGGTGGGTGTGGTGGCGTTGGTCGCGACGGGCTTCGCGTGGCCGTTGGCGATCGGGTTGGCGGTGACGGTGATCCTCGTGCCGTGGGCCGCGCACGGGCTCGCGGTGCGGCACTTGAGGGCGCTGGCGCCGTTGCGGTCGGAGTTGGCGGAGCGGACCGTCGTGCTGCTGGACGGCGCCGCGGAGCTGACGGCTTTCGGCGCCCTGGACCGCGAGCTGGACGCGACCGGCCGGGTGGTCGACGCGCTGGCCGAACGGGAGCGGCGGGGAGGGTTCGGCGCGGCGGCGTTGGCGGCGGTGGCCGTGGTCGTGCAGTTCGGGGTGGCGGTGGCGCTCCTGCGGTCCGGCGCGCCGGCGCACGTCGCGCTCGGCTCGATCGCGGTGCTGGAGGTGACGTTGCCGTTGGCGGCGGCGGCCCAGCGGTGGGCCGAGGTGCGGGGGTCGGTCGGGCGGGTGCGGGAGGCGTTGCGGGCGGTGGAGGCGCCGGTGCCGGACGTGGAGTTGCCGGTGGGGAAGGTCGGCGTGGTGGGTGCGAGCGGGGCGGGGAAGAGCACGTTCCTGCGGGCGCTGGCCGCCGCGCACCCCGGCGCCGCCAAGGGCGTGCTGGACGACGCGCACGTCTTCCACGCCACCGTGGAGGCGAACGTGCGGCTCGCCCGGCCGGAGGCGTCGCGGGAGGAGCTGGAGCGGGTCGCCCGGGTGGTGGACCTGGACGTGCCGTGGGACACCGTCGTCGGCGAGGACGGCGACGCGCTGTCCGGCGGTCAGCGGCAACGCCTGCTGCTGGCGCGTGCCCTGCTGGCCGACCCGGACGTGCTGCTGCTGGACGAACCCGTCGAGGGTCTGCCCGTCGACCACGGTGACGCCGTGCTGCGCCGCGTGCTCGACCACGCCCGCGGCGCCGTCGTGCTGGTCACGCACCGGCTCGCGCCGCTGGTCGACTTCGACCGCGTCGTGGTGTTCGAGGACGGGCGCGTCCGCCAGGACGGCGCCCACGAGGAGCTGCTGGCGGCCGACGGGTACTACCGCGACCGCTGGAGCACCGAGCGCATGGCGGGCCTGTCCTCGGCGGGCACGTCCACCGGCGACGGCAGCCACTCGCCGTCGAACGGCACGAACTGCGTCAACGTCGACGACGCCACCGGCACGCCGCAGCGGCGCAGCGCGGTGACCGCGACCTGAGCCGCCATCGGCCCGAGCTGCCGCAGGTCGCGGTTGCGGTGCTTGCGCACGCCGAGGTTGACCTGCGCGATCCCGTCCAGGCCGTAGCGGGTGTGGGCGTCGAGCAGCAGGCCGATCTCGACGCCGTAACCGGGCGCGAACGGCACCGACTCCAGGAAGTCGCGCGTGCCGGCGTACTCGCCGCCCAACGGCTGCACGACACCCGCGAGCTCCGGCCGCAGGGCGTTGAGCAGCGGCCGTGCCGCCAACTCGGTGACCCGGCCGCCGCCGGTGCTCTCCAGCCGCAGCGGTCGCCGGTAGAAGCCCTTCACCAGGTGCACGTCGTCGCGGGTGAGCAGGGGGCCGAGCAGGGCGGGCACGAACTCCGGGTCGGGGTCGACCAGGTCGGAGTCGAGGAACACGACCAGGTCGCCGGTGGTGGCGGCCAACGAGCGCCAGAGGACCTCGCCCTTGCCGGGGCGGGGTGCCAGGTCGGGCAGCACGTCGGTCCGGTGCACGACCCGCGCTCCGGCCGCGGCTGCGGCTTCGGCGGTGTTGTCGGTGGAGCCGGAGTCGATGACGACGAGTTCGTCCACGAGGGTGCCGAGGAGGGGGCGCACCGCGGAGACGACGTCGGCGACGGTGGCTTCCTCGTCGAGGGCGGGGAGGACGACGCTGACGGTGCGGTCCGCCTTGTGGGCGAGGAGTTGTCGGACGGTCCACTGTGGACGTTGCCAGGTGTTGGACGCGAACCAGTCGGTCATCAGGCCAGCGCCCTCAGCACGCGCGCCGGCGGACGCGTGCCCGCGATGCTCGCCACCATCTCGACCACCCGCCTCGTCTGGCGCACCTGGTGCGCCCGGAAGACCTTCGCGCCGGTCCACGCGGCCACGGAGGTGGCGGCCAGCGTGCCGTCGACCCGGTCGTCGAGTTCGGCGCCCAGCGTCTCGCCGACGAAGTCCTTGTTCGACAACGCCATCAGCACCGGCCAGCCGGTGGCCACGAGCTCGTCCAACCGCCGGAGCAGCTCCAGGCCGTGCCACGTGTTCTTGCCGAAGTCGTGGGTCGGGTCGATCAGCACGCCCTCGGCGGGCACGCCCAGCGCCACCACCCGCTCGGCCCGTTCGACCAGTTCCGCCACCACGGACGCCACCACGTCGGCGTAGCGGACGCGGTGCGGGTCGGTGCGCGGTTCGAGGCCGCCGGTGTGGGAGCAGACGATGCCGACGCCGAACTCCGCCGCCACCTCGGCCAGCGCCGGGTCCGCGCCCGCCCACGTGTCGTTGATCAGGTCCGCGCCCGCCTCGCACACCGCGCGGCCGACCTCGTGCCGCCACGTGTCGACGCTGATGACCAGGTCGGGGTGCCGCTCGCGGACCGCCGCGACGAACGGCGCGACCCGGCGCACCTCCTCGGCGGCGTCCACGACCTCGCCCTTGGAGCCCGCCTTGACCCCGCCGATGTCGACGATGTCCGCGCCCTCGGCCACGACCCGGTCCACCGCGGCCATCGCGGCGTCGTCGGAGAACGTCGCGCCGCGGTCGTAGAACGAGTCGCGCGTCCGGTTGACGATCGCCATCACCAGCGCGCGATCCCCCGGGACTTCTCGTGAGCCGAACCGCATGAGCGGCATCGTGCCATGCCGGGTGGCGACGTGATCCGTGTCACACGTTGATGCTACTGGCGAGTACGTCTCGTGTTTACTCACCGGTAGCGTCCTGCGTGATTCCGGTCACGGTGGACGGTGAAGGTCAAGGAGGACCTCGTGCGCCGATCACTCCCCCTGCTGCTCGCCGCTGTGGTGGCACTCGTGCTGACACCGCCCGGCCAAGCTGTCGTGCCCGGGTTCGCGGTGGCTTACCGGACCGTTCCCGGCGAGGGCGGCACGCCGTTGAAGGCGTTCGTCGTCACGCCGACCGGCCGGGGCGGCGGACCGTTCCCGCTGCTCGTGCTGCCGTCGAGCTGGGGCGTGAACAACATCGAGTACGTCGGCGCGGCGGCGAAGCTGGCCTACGAGTCCGGCTACTCGGTGATCAGCTACACGTCGCGCGGCTTCCACGACTCGGCGGGCGAGATCGACGTGGCCGGGCCGGACACCGTGGCCGACGTCAGCCGGGTGATCGACTGGGGCTTGGCGCACGCGGGCGGCGACCCGGCGCGGATCGGCGTCGGCGGGATCTCGTACGGGGCGGGGCAGTCGTTGTTGGCCGCGGCGCGCGACCCGCGGATCAAGGCGGTGACGGCGCTGAGCACGTGGACCGACCTGGGCCGCTCGCTGTACCCGAACGAGACGGTGGGCGCGCAGGCGGTGGAGCTGCTGCTGGCGGCGGGGAAGCTGACCGGGCGGCCGGGGCCGGTGCTGCGCGAGGCCGAGGCCGCCTATCGGGAGAACCGGTTCGCCGACGTGCTGCCGATCTCGCCGCCGAGGTCACCGGCTTCGCACGTGTCGTCGATCAAGGCGGCGGTGATGATCGGCAACGCGTGGAACGACGGGCTGTTCCCGCCGAGCCAGATCACGGACTTCTTCGGCGCGTTGACCGGGCCGAAGCGGTTGATGCTGTCGCCGGGTGATCACGCGACGGCGGAGTTGTTCGGGGCGGCCGGGTTGCCGAACGAGATCTGGACGTCGGTGGGGCGTTGGTTCGACCACCACTTGAAGGGGGAGGCCAACGGGATCGAGCGCGAGCTGCCCGTGCGGGTGAAGCCGAACAACGGTGGTGGTTGGCGGTCGTTCGCGTCGTGGGCGGCGGTGACGGCCCGGACGGACACGGTGCCGTTGGCGGCGGATCGGTTCGTCGGTGGTGACCGGATCACGGCCGGGTGGCCGACGGTCGCGGAGAGCGGGGTGGTGCTGGTGTCGGGGGCGTTGCAGGGGTTCTTGCGGTTGCCGGTCGGGGTTGCCACGCCGTTGATCGACCGGGGTGCGGCGGCGGTGTGGCGGGGGCCGGTGGAGTGGGGCGGCACGACGGTGAGCGGGACGCCCCGGGTGCGCTTGACGGTGACGCCCAGTGCGGCTCGGACGACGTTGTACGCGTATCTGTACGAGGTGAACGCGGTGGGGTTGGGTGCTTTGGTCACGCACAAGCCGGTGACGGTGGCGGGCACCGGGGCGCGGGTGGTGGAGGTGGACCTGGAGCCGGTGGTGTGGGACGTGGCGGCCGGGAACCGGTTGGTGCTGGTCGTGGACACCGTGGACGCCCGGTACAAGGGGTCCGGCGTGCTGGGGTCGACGGTGGCGTTCGGCGCGGATTCGTGGTTGAAGGTGCCACGGGGGTGAACGGCTGGAGGGCCTGTCCGAGGGTGCGGGCGCGCCGGGCTCCGAGCGAAGGGAGGGGTACCTGACAGCGGGTGACAGGTTTTCCTGCGAGTATCACCCGCATGGAAGCGAAGGCGACGTTCAAGATCACCCGATGGGACCAGACCGTCTACGACGAGGCGGAGCCGCAGCTGGGCCGGGCGCTCGTGGACAAGGCGTACAGCGGCGCGATGGAGGGCACCAGCACCGCCGAGTTGACGATGTGCCAGCCGTCGGACGGCGCCGCCGGGTACGTGGGCACCGAGAGGTTCATCGGCGCGGTCGACGGGAAGACCGGGACGTTCGTCCTGCAGCACGGCGCGATCATGTCCCCGGACGGGGCGCAGTTCTGGGGCCACATCGTGCCCGGGTCGGGCACCGGTGAGCTCGCCGGGATCTCCGGCACGGCCCGGCTGGAGCACGAGCTGATCACCCTGGACGCCGATCTTGGCTGACCGCGAACGGGTGATCGCCTACCGGGTCGCGGCGCACCAGTTCGACCGGACCGTCACCGACGCGTCCGGGCTGCGGGTGTTCGACCTCGGGCTGCAGGACTCCGAACGGTCGGCGGTGCCGGCGTTGGCGGCGCGGTTGGCGCGGGTGCCGGAGCTGGACGCGTTCACCCTCACGTGGAGCGTGCGCGGTGCGCCGCACTGGCACCGGGCGGACGGCGTGCCGGCGTTGGCGGCTCGGCTGTGGCCGTTGAGCGACGCCGACGCGGTGGCCCGGATGAACCGGCCGCCGGTGGAGGACGGGCTGGCGGTGCTGCACGAGGTCGCGTCGGCGTTGCGCGAGGTGGTGACCGGGCCGATGACGAAGGGCGAGGCGTCGTCCCGGCTCACGGCGAAGGTGCGCCCGGACGTCACCGCGTGGTGCCGGGGTTGCGACGCCACGCACGTGCTGGACCCGATCTTCCGCCTCGCCGTGCTGCCCGCCGGCCTGCGGTTCGACCCGGCGGAGAAGACGGTGACGTTCGTGCCGCTGGAGGGCCGGCGCGAGGTGCCGCGGGCGAGCCGGGGTTTCGAGGCGTTGATCGCGGACTACCTGCGGCTGCACGGTCCCGCCGGGCCGTCCGAGGTGGCGCACTACTTCGGCGCGCCGGTGCGCGAGGTGAAGGACGTGTGGCCGGACGACCTGGTCGCCGTGTCCAAGCGGGCGTGGTTGCCGGCCGATCGGATGGCGGCCTTCGAGAACCCGCCGGAACCCGAGGTGGTGCGGTTGCTGCCGCCGCTGGACCCCTACTTGAACGCCCGCGACCGCGACCTGCTCGTGCCGGACAAGGCGCACCAGAAGCAGGTGTGGCGCATCCTGGGCCGACGTGGCGCGCTGCTCGTGGACGGCGAGATCCTGGGCACCTGGCAGGCGAAGGCGACGGGCTCGCGGCTGGACGTCAAGGTGTCGCCGTTCGTGCCGCTGGACGTGGGGATGTTCGCGGAGGAGGCGACGGCGTTGGCCGTCGCGCGAGGTCTGGAGGAGGCTCGGGTCGCTTAGCGGGGGCGTCGAGGGGCTCGCGCACGGTCCCGACGACCGGGCAGGTCGGCGGGACCGGTCGATCCCACGGGGGTCAGTGCGCGTCCGCCCACGCCTTGTGCGCGTCGTTCACCACGCGCACGGCGTCGTCGATGTCGTCGGTCAGGTGCAGCAGGTCGAGGTCCTTCTCGCTGACCTTGCCGCTGGCCAGCACGGAGTCGCGCACCCAGTCGTACAGGCCCTGCCAGTAGGCCTTGCCGAACAGGACCACCGGGAACTTGGTGACCTTCTTCGTCTGCACGAGCGTCAACGCCTCGAACAGCTCGTCGAGCGTGCCGAACCCGCCCGGCAGGCAGATGAACGCCTGCGAGTACTTGATGAACATGGTCTTGCGCACGAAGAAGTAGCGGAAGTTCACGCCGAGGTCGACCCACGGGTTCAGGCCCTGCTCGAACGGCAGCTCGATGCCGAGGCCGATGGAGAACCCGCCCGCCTCCGAACAGCCCCGGTTGACCGCCTCCATCGCGCCCGGGCCGCCGCCGGTGATCACCGCGAACCCGGCCTCGGCCAGCGCGCCGCCCAGCTTGCGGCCCGTCTCGTACTCGGGGTGGTCGCGGCCGGTGCGGGCGGAGCCGAACACGGTCACCGCGCTCGGCACCTCGGCCAGCGCGCCGAAACCCTCGACGAACTCCGCCTGGATCCGCAGCACGCGCCACGGGTCGGTGTGCACCCAGTCGCTCGGACCGCGCGAGTCCAGCAGCCGTTGGTCCGTGGTGGTCAGCTCGTCGCGGCGCCCGCGGCGCAGGACGACCGGTCCGCGCTGCTTCTCCCTGGGGTGCTCGTCCACGCTGTCCGTCATTGGCCGGAGTCTAGCGGCGCGTCGTGGCCGAGGAAGCGTCGCAGCACGTCGACGCACTGCCGGATCTGGTGCACCGGCACGTGCTCCTGCTGCGTGTGCGCGAGCGTCGGGTCGCCCGGCCCGAAGTTCACCGCCGGCATGCCGAGGGCCGCGAAGCGGGCCACGTCCGTCCAGCCGAGCTTGGCGACGGGGGTGCCGCCGGCGGCTTCGACCAGTTCACGCGTGGTCGGCGCGGTCAGGCCGGGCAGCGCGCCCGGCGAGCTGTCGGTGACCGTGACGGCGTAGCCCTCGAACAACTCGCGCAGGTGCTGTTCGGCCTGCTCGGGGGTGCGGTCGGGGGCGAAGCGGTGGTTGACCGTGAGCACGGCCTCGTCCGGCACCACGTTGCCCGCGACGCCGCCGCTGATCCTCACGGCCTGCAGGCCCTCGCGGTACAGGCAGCCGTCGATCTCGACCTGGCGCGGCTCGTAGGCCGTCAGGCGGCTCAGGGCGTCGCCGATGGCGTGGATGGCGTTCACGCCCATCCAGCCGCGCGCGGTGTGGGCGCGGACGCCCTTCGTGCGGAGCTCGACGCGGATGGTGCCCTGGCAGCCCGCCTCGATCACGCCGTTGGACGGCTCGCACACGATCGCCAGGTCGCCGTGCAGCCACTCGGGCAGTTCGCGCTCGATGCGGCCGAGGCCGTTGCGGACGGCCTCGATCTCCTCGCAGTCGTAGAAGATGAACGTGAGGTCGTGGCGCGGGTCGGCGATCGTGGCGGCGAGGTGCAGCATCACCGCGTCGCCGCTCTTCATGTCGACGGTGCCGCAGCCGTGCAGGACGCCGTCCTCCAGGCGGGACGGCAGGTTGTCGTTGATCGGCACGGTGTCGAGGTGGCCGGCGAGCACGACGCGGGACGGGCGGCCGAGGTTCGTGCGGGCCAGCACGGCGTTGCCGGACCTCGTGACTTCGAGGGTGGTCTGGTCTTTGAGGGACCGTTCGACGAGGTCGGCGATTCGGGCTTCGTCTTCGGAGACGCTGGGCGTGTCGACCAGCGCGGCGGTCAGCTCGACGGGATCGGCGGCGAGGTGCAAGGTGTCGGCCACTCGGCGCACGTTACCGTTGGCACCCGTGAGCACCGCAAACCCCACCGGCGCGTACGGCGTCGGACTCGCCACCGTCACCCCTACCGGCGCTGTGCTGGACACGTGGTTCCCGTCGCCGTCCCTCGGGGACGCGGAGCCCGGTGTGGCGCTGCTGTCGTCCGCGGAGGTCTCGGCCGCGCTCGGTGAGGCCGCCGCCAAGCAGCTCGGCGCGGACGCCGAACGCGACGTCGAGGTCATCGGCGTCCGGGTCGGCATCGGCTCGCTGGCCGGCGGGCCCACCTCGACGTACGACGTGTGGCTTCGGCTGCACCTGCTGTCGTCGCGGCTCGTGCGGCCGCACGGCGCCAACCTGGACGGCCTGTTCGGGCTGCTCAACAACGTGGTGTGGACGAACTTCGGCCCGTGCGCGGTGGAGGGGTTCGAGCAGACCCGCCTGCGGCTGCGCGCGCGTGGTCCGGTGACCGTCTACGGGATCGACAAGTTCCCCCGGATGGTGGACTACGTCGTGCCGTCCGGGGTCCGGATCGCGGACGCGGACCGCGTGCGGCTGGGCGCGCACCTGGCGTCGGGCACGACCGTGATGCACGAGGGTTTCGTGAACTTCAACGCCGGCACGCTGGGCACGTCCATGGTGGAGGGCCGCATCTCCGCCGGTGTGGTCGTCGGCGACGGCTCGGACGTCGGCGGCGGCGCGTCGATCATGGGCACGTTGTCCGGTGGCGGCAAGCAGGTCATCTCGGTCGGGGAGCGGTGCCTGATCGGCGCGAACGGCGGCGTGGGCATCTCGTTGGGCGACGACTGCGTCGTGGAGGCCGGCCTCTACATCACGGCGGGGACGAAGGTCACCGGCGCGGACGGCGCGGTCGTGAAGGCGGGTCAGCTGTCCGGCATGTCGAACCTGCTGTTCATCCGCGACTCGACCACCGGCGTGGTCAAGGTCCTGCCCCGCAAGGGCACGGGCGTCGAACTGAACGCCGCCCTGCACTCCAACGACTAACCCGCGTGTCGAACGCTCAGGTCCCGCGTGTCGAACCTTCAGGACCCCCGAGTTCTACATCCAGGCACGGCACCGTCGACCTGAGTGTGGAATTCGGGGGTCCTGAGCGTTCGACACGCGGGCGCTGAAGGTTCGACTCGCGCGGGGTCAGTGGTCGGTGTGGAAGGCGACGAGCTTGACGTCCGACAGGCGGACGTCCATGGTCTCGGTCATTTTCCGCAGCACGCGGCCCAGCAGCGGCGACGACCACAGCAGCCGTTGTACCCGCAGGCCGAGGGGCGTGAACTGCCAGCGGGTGATCCTGGCGATCAACGGTGCCGACTGCTCGTCGATCACGGGGATCAACCGCGCCATCGACGTCGACCCGCGCGCCACCCGCTCCAACCAGACGCGGGCCTCCTCATACCCGCGCCGGGTGAGGACCAGCATGGCCACGTGGTCGGCGCAGTGCTGATCCCCCTGCTTGAACGCACGCGTGAAGAACGTCTCGGCCTCGTCCAGGCGGCCGGTCACCTGGTAGAGGCGGGCGAGGTCGTGCGTCGACCGCGCGTCGTCGCCGTCGGACAGCTCGACCAGCCACCGCTCCGCCTCGGCCCAGTCACGGCGGCGCACAGCTTCCCGCGCGAGCACCCGCTTGGCCTTGCGCGATCCGCCCGCCGCCTCCCCCCGGAGGATGTCCCAGGCCTCCTCCGACTCGGCAGGCCCCTTGAGCAGGAGCATCGCCAAGTCCACCCGAGCAGCTTCGACGCCCTCCGCGACGGCCAGCCGGTACCACTTCACCGCCTTCGCTGTGCTGCCCATCGTGGCATGGATCCGCCCGATGAACATCGCGTGCCGCTGGTAGGCCTCGTCGTCGAACGGCAGGTCGCGCAGCAGGGCGCGGGACGCACGCCGGTGTCCTTCGTGCAGCAGGATCTCGGCGAACGCCAGCCTGCTGAACGGATCACCGTCACGCGCCGCTTCCTCGATCCGGATCCGGGCGGTCGGCGACGCGCCCAGCTCGGCTTCGATGCCGACCAGGTGCCGCAGGCAGTCGCGGTTGCCCTGGTCGGCGGCACGCGCCAACCAGAGCCGAGCCCGGACCATGTCCTTTCGGCGCATCGCGTTGTGCCCCATCATGGATGCGATCTCCGGGTGGCCCAGCTTGAAGGCCTTCTCCGCGAGCCGGTCGGCCTTCCTCCAGTGCTTGGCCCGCAGCTCCCACACGGCCTCCCGGTAGTAGGCGTACGGGAAGTCGAGCGCCTGGCTCTCGCGCAGCAGCCGCAGGGCCTCCGCCTTGTCACCGCCGCCGTACTCGTGGATCGACAGGTTGTACAGGGCGTTACCCGCACGCGCCGGATCGGGACTGGCCGCCAACCGGCGGCACAGCGACACGATGATGTCCACTCGGTTGTAGGCGATGGCGGCTCGCGCGACATCGACCTGCTCGACCTCCTCGGCCACGGCCAGCGCGAATTCCCACGCCTCGTCGCGGACGCCCTCATCGCGGCTGTCAACCTCGTCGATCAGGTAGTCGAAAACCCGGAGACCCGTGTCGGTCAAACGCACCAGCGAACTGGTGCCGTAGACCGCCTCGCACGCCCAGCGCAACGCCTCGGTCAGGTCGTCGTCGGACCACTCGGGCTCGGTGGCGGGCCGGATCGCCCGGGCTACCGCGAACAGGTGGTCCGTAGCGGGTGCGCGGAGCCCGCAGCGCGTCAGGTCGACCGCTGCCAGGACCAGGTGGTGCCCGCACGGGTGGGCCGAGGCGGCGTCGTCGAAGCGGTCGACCAGGTCGCGCGCCGCGGACAGGTACTCCGCCAGTCCCCGGTTCGCCAGCGCGGACGGTGTGACGTGGGGCAGCACCGCGACCATCCGGTCGAGTTCGCTCTCGGTGAGCAACCGGTCCAGTGACCGGGACTCGGCCTGCTGGATGACCCGCCACTCCGGGGTGTCCTGCCCGTTGGCCGGGGCGTAGACCCTCTTGGCGTTGTTCCGCATGGTGGCCACGACGCAGCAGGTGCCGGATCCTCCGGCGGTCAACGCGGTGATGGTCTGCAACGAGACGCCACCGGCGCCCAGGTAGCGGTCCAAGTCGTCGAGCCACACCACGCAGTCGCTGAAGTCGACTCCCAAGGAGATCAGCTTGTCCAGCGATCCCGGGGTGCGCGGCACGACCAGCGCCCGATCGGGGTGCGCGGCCCGGACCGCCTCGAACGCTGTCCGCGTCTTGCCCGCCTTCGACTCCCCGAGCAACAGCGTGAAAGCGGACTCCTTGAGCAGCGCGACCAGCTTCTCGTCAAGGTCACGCGGCACGTACGCGGCCGCTTCACCGTCACCGCGCAGTTCGAGCGATCTGGTCACGCCCACCGCAGCGTGGTCGGTGACCTCCCGCACCTTCGGACAACGGCCGTCCACGAACAAGTGGATGTGCTCCCGCAGGCTCGTCCGCTCGGCACTCTCCCGCGCCCGCCGCTCGCGCCTCTCCTTACGGGTCTCCCGCACCTGCACGACGACGAACGTGAGCAGCGCGATGACCATGGCGCACGTGGCCGCGGCGGCGCTGACCTGGGGAGCCGACCCCGTCCACCCGTTGCCGAGGTCGGCCGGCGTCACTTGCGTGAGCACGACCGCGGCGCCCGCCACGAACACCGCGGCGGCAGACCAGCGCCAAACGTGCTTGCCGGACCCGCCGTCACGCCGTAAGCGGAGGTTCTGTCCTGTCGATTCGTGTGCCACGCTCGTCCCCGTCGTTCCGGTGACCCACGGCGCCGTTGTGCCGAGCACCGTCCACCTCACCATCGGGTGTGGCGGCGGGACGTTACGGCGGGCGGCGGAGGCGGTTAAGAGGTGAGGCGGGTGGTGGCGGTGGTGATGGCGGAGTCGGTGGCGGTCAGGGCGATGCGGACGTGCCGGTCGCCCGTCGGGCCGTAGAACGTGCCCGGGGCGGCCAGGATGCCGCGGTCCGCCAGCCAGCCGATGGTGTCCCAGGCGTTCTCGCCGTCACGGGTCGACCACAGGTAGAGGCCGGCCTCCGAGTGGTCGACGGTGAACCCGGCCGCCGTCAACGCGGGCAGCAGCACGTCACGCCGCGCCCGGTACCGCTCGCGCTGCTCCGCCACGTGCGCGTCGTCGTCCAACGCCGCCGTGATCGCCGCCTGCACGGGCCGCGGCACGATCATCCCCGCGTGCTTGCGCACCTCGAGCAACGACGCCACCAGCGCCGGACCGCCCGTCACGAACCCCGCCCGGTACCCGGCCAGGCTGGACGACTTCGACAACGAGTGCACGGCCAGCACACCGTCCAGCGAACCGCCGTTGACCGACGGCAGCAGCACGGACACCGGCTGCGCGTCCCACGCCAGCGCCAGGTAGCACTCGTCGGACGCGACGACCGCCCCGACCGCCCGCGCGTCGGCCACGGCCTGCGCCAACTGCCCCTCGGACAGCACCCGACCGGTCGGGTTGGACGGCGAGTTCAGCCACACCAGCGAGGTCCCGGACGGCGGCGGCTCGCCGTCGGCCAGCCGCACCACCGAAGCACCCGCCAGCCGCGCGCCCACCTCGTACGTCGGGTACGCCAACGCCGGGATGGCCACCACGTCGCCCGGCCCCAGGCCCAGCAAGGTCGGCAGCCACGCCACCAGCTCCTTCGACCCGATGGTCGGCAGCACCGCCACCGGGTCGAGCCCGAGCACGCCGTGCCGCCGCGCCAACGCGCCGACGACCGCCTCGCGCAACGCGGGCGTGCCGTGCGTGGTCGGGTAGCCCGGCTCGTCGGCCACCGTGCCGAGGGCCTGCCGGATCAGCTCCGGGACCGGGTCCACCGGCGTGCCGATGGACAGGTCGACCACGCCGCCGGGGTGCGTGCGCGCCTTGGCGGCGTGGTCGGCCAACGAGTCCCAGGGGAAGTCCGGGAGCCTCCTGCTGAACGTCACTCGTGCGACGCCTGCGGGGGCAGAGCCTTGATGAACGCGGGGTCGGCGCTGACCTTGCCGACCTTGGAGGCGCCGCCGGGGGACCCCAGCTCGTCGAAGAAGTCCACGTTCGCCTTCGTGTACTCCTTCCACTCGTCCGGCACGTCGTCCTCGTAGTAGATGGCCTCGACGGGGCACACCGGCTCGCAAGCACCACAGTCGACGCACTCATCCGGGTGGATGTAGAGCATCCGGTCGCCTTCGTAGATGCAGTCGACGGGGCACTCTTCGATGCACGCCTTGTCGAGCACGTCCACGCACGGCTGGGCGATCACATAGGTCACTGCGCTCTCCTGCTCTTTTCTGGTCCACACCGCGCAAGCCGGAGAGTACGCGGCGGAGTCGATTGTCCAACGCGCAGGCTTGCCTTATCGGCACCGTGCTCCAGCTCACAGACCGCCGCTCACCTGCGCGGTGCACGATGCGGGGGTGGAGCACGTCACCGAGTTGGAGCAACGGTGCGCCGACGCGTGGCCGGCGCTGGTCGACCGGCCGCTCGGGCAGTGGCGGCTGCGCGCCGCGGGCGGCTTCACCGGACGTGCCAACAGCGCCCTGACCACGGGCGATCCCGGGATCCCGGTCGCCGACGCGCTCACCGAGGTGATCGACTTCGCGACCGCCAACGGCATCGAGCCGGCCGCGCACGTGGTGATCGGCGCACCGGCCGAGGCCGAGGTCGAAGCGGCCGGATGGCGGATCGACGTCGAGCACCCGGGGGGCGCGGAATCGCTGGTGATGACCGGCCGGACGGCTGGGTTCGCCACCCCGAAGGAAGCCGACGTGGACATTTCGGACCGCCCCTCTCCCGGATGGTGGGAGCTGGCCGCGCAAGCCGACCCCACCCCCGCGCAACGGCACGTGCTCGCGTCCGGCGGGCAGATCGGTTTCGGCGCGGTCGTCGGGGACGGCCGGGTGCTCGCCGCCGTGCGCGGCGCCGTCGTCGGCGACCTGCTCCACGTGGCACGGCTCGCCGTCCGCCCCGAGGCACGCCGGCTCGGCCTGGCACGACGGCTGATGGGCGCGCTGGCGGCGTGGGGCGTCGAGCGCGGCGCGACGACGTGCGCGCTCCAGGTGGCCGAGCACAACAAGCCCGCGATCACGCTCTACGAGTCGCTGGGCTGCGTCGAGCACCACCGCTACCGCTACTGGGTGTCGAACCACGCGTAGGCGGCCTTGCGGACCCGTTTCAACGCCGAGCGCTCGCCGAAGTAGTCGCCCACCACGCCGACGACGGGCAGCATGCCCAGCGCCTGGTGGTACAGCCGGCCCTGCGGGCGCTTGTCCAGCTCGTCCTCCAGCTTCCAGAGGACCTTGGCGAGCTTCCAGATCGTCGCGCCGATCGCCCGGAACGTGGACCGCTCCCGCAGCTCCTCGGTCAGCAGCGCGGTCTGCTCGTCCTCGGTGCGCGTCTCCCCGGGCAGCCGGTCGACCGGCAGCCCGTCGACCTCCCGCTGGAACAGCACGTGCGCGAGCAGCCGCACCCGGTCCTCGGTCGAGGTGAACCCGTGCTCGCCCGCGATCGCCGACAGCAGCAGCCCCTGCCCCGCCGCGCCGAGCGCCGACTGGATCGGCAGCCGGTCGGCCAGCACGCCGCCGATGCCGGGCAGCGCGGCGACCAGCGACACCACCCGGCCGACCCGGTTGAGCCAGAACTCGTCGCGCTGGAGCACGTCCATCCGCGTCCACGCGGCCGTGCCCGGCACCTTCACCGCGGCCAGCTGGTCCCAGAGCTTGTCGACGAGCTTGCGGTCGGCGTCGCGCTCCACCTCGCGGTCGCGCAGGCCGAGCAGGTTCACGTCGCGCAGGGTGTCCAGCAGCGGCCCGGTCGCCCGCACGAACGGGCGCAGGGCCCGCACCACGTCCCGGTCAGTGATCGTCTCCGGCACCTGCCGTCCTCCCCATGTGCGCGCCCACCGCGATGGCGCCCGGCAACGCGCCCCCGGCGAACAGCACCAGGGTGCGCCAGTCGTTGAGGAGTACCACGTCACCGCCCGGGCCGAACAGGCCGAACAGCAGCAACGTGCCGATCCACACCAGCAGCGGCGACACCGCGGCCAGGCCGCGGCGCGCGTGCCGTGAGGCGGCGAGGACCAGCAGCGGCGTGGTCACGATCGCGAGCACCACCGTGATCGGGAACGGCAGGTCGTCCACCCGCGGCAGGAGCGTGCCGTCCAGCCGCATCGGCAGGAAGAACAGCTCGAGCACCGCGAGCACGAACGCCGCGAGCGCGATCCCGACGAGAGCCAGGCGATCGGTCAATCGAGCCCTCCGAACAGGTCTGTCTCCGCGCCCTCCGCGGGCCCCTTGGCCAGCACGTAGTGCTCGGCCTGCACGACGGGCTGCGCGATGCCGTTGGACAGCGCGTAGGCGGCCCGGCCCGAGCCGTCCTGCCACACGCTGATCTGCGTGGAGTGCGCGCGCAACGCCCTCAGCTTCGCGACCAGGTGCTCGGAGATGTCGATCGTGGTGGTGATCGCGGCGTCGTCGGTGACCGCCAGCTCGCCCTCGGCGGGCAGCCGCCACGGCAGGTCGGGGATCTCCGCCAACGCCGCCGCGCCCGCTTCGGTCGCGGCGCGGGACGTCACGGCGTGGAAGACGCGGTCGACGTCCGTCGCCGCCGCCATGGTGATCTCGTGCGCCCGGATGTGGTCGGGGTGCCCGTAGCCGCCGAAAGCGTCGTAGGTGACCACGACCTGCGGCTTCACCGAAGCGATGATCTCCGCCAGGGCGGCGGTCTGCTCGTCGGGCGAGCCGTTGACGAACGCGCGAGGGTGGCCGTTCGCCTCGACGCCCGCCATCCCGGAGTCCCGCCAGCGGCCGATGCCGCCCAGGAACCGGTGGTCGGTCACGCCGAGCGCCGCGCAGGCGGATCTCAGTTCCGCGACCCGGTACCCGCCGAGCTGATCGGCGGCGTCCGCGGTCAGCTCCTGGAGCGCGGGCGGGATGATCTCGCCCTCCTCGCCGAGGGTGCAGGTGACCACGGTGACGTGCACGCCCATCGCCGAGTAGCGGGCGATGGTGCCGCCTGTCCACAGGCTCTCGTCGTCGGGGTGTGCGTGTACCAGCAGCAACCGTGGTGGAGCGGTGAGCGTCACCGGATCAGAGTAGTTGGCCGCTGCTCCGCACCCAGCCGCGAGGTCGCGGTCTGCGGAGCAGCGGCCGAGAACCCGAACTCAGCCGACGAGGGCGGGGACCACCTCGGCGAAGTGGCACGCGGAGAGCGTGCCGTCGCCGTCGCCGCGCCGTTCCAGCTTGGGCTCCTCGACGGCGCAGATGTCCTGCGCCTTCCAGCACCGGGTGCGGAAGCGGCAGCCCGACGGCGGGTTCACCGGCGACGGAACGTCACCGGTGAGCACGATCCGCTGACGCCCGCGTTCCACCTTCGGGTTAGGCACCGGCACCGCGGACAGCAGCGCCTGCGTGTAGGGGTGCATCGGCCGGGCGTAGATGTCCTCCCGGTCGCCGATCTCGATGATCTTCCCGAGGTACATCACGGCGACCCGGTCGGAGATGTGCCGGACGACCGACAGGTCGTGCGCCACGAACAGGTACGCCAGACCGAGGCGTTCCTGCAGCTCCTCCAGCAGGTTCACCACGCCCGCCTGCACCGACACGTCCAGCGCGGAGACCGGCTCGTCCAGCACCACGAGCTTCGGGTTGAGCGCGAGCGCCCGGGCGATGCCGATGCGCTGGCGCTGGCCGCCGGAGAACTCGTGCGCGTACCGGTTGCGGTGCTCCGGGTTCAGGCCCACCAGCTCCATGAGCTCGTTGACCCGGTGCTGCACGTCCGTGCCGCCGCCCCCGGGCACGCCGTGGATCTTGAACGGCTCGGAGATCAGCTCGTTGATCTGCCAGCGCGGGTTCAGCGACGCGTACGGGTCCTGGAACACGATCTGCATGTCCCGGCGCACGGACCGCAGGCCCTTGCCCCGCAACGTGGTCAGCTCGCGACCCTCGAACTTCACCGAGCCCGACGTCGGCTTGTGCAGCTGCAGGATCGCCCGACCGGTGGTGGACTTGCCGCAGCCGGACTCGCCGACCAGGCCCAGCGTCTCGCCCGGGTAGAGGTCGAAGCTCACCCCGGACACCGCCTGGACCTGCCCCACCGTGCGCGGGATGATGCCGCCGCCGCGCACCGGGAACGACTTGACCAGGTCCTTGACCTCCAGCAGCGGGGTCTCGCCCGGACGTCCGCCCGAAGCGAGGCCACCGGCCTGGGGATTGATGTCAGTCGACGTCATGAGGTCGGCTTCTCCTCTTCGTGCAACCGAGCTTCGACCACGTCGAGGTCCTCGCTCACCGGGATGTCCGGGTTCGCCATGGTCAGCGACGCGGGGTTCTCGACCACGCCGATCTCGTCGTGGACGAACAGCCGCTGCGGGTTCTCGATGGTCGCCAGGTGCGCGGAGCGGTGGCACCGCGCGAAGTGGCCGGCCCGGTCGGTCTCCAGCAGCAGCGGCTCGGTCTCGCGGCACTCGTCGATCGCCAACGGGCAGCGCGGCGAGAACGAGCAGCCGCGCGGCAGGTTCATCAGCGACGGCGGCGCGCCCTTGATCGGCGTGAGCCGCTTGCCCAGCATGTTCGGGTTCGGGATCGAGCCCAGCAGGCCGACGGTGTACGGCATCCGCTGCGCCTCGAAGACCTCGTCCACGGAGCCCTGCTCGACGACCGTGCCGCCGTACATGACCTGCACGCGGTCCACCATGCCCGCCACCACGCCCAGGTCGTGCGTGATGACCATGATGCCCGCGCTCGTCTCGTCCCGGATGCGCAGCAGCGTGTCCAGGATCTGCGCCTGCACGGTCACGTCCAGCGCCGTGGTCGGCTCGTCGGCGATGATCACGTCCGGGTCGTTGATGATCGCCATCGCGATCATCGCGCGCTGCCGCATGCCGCCGGAGAACTCGTGCGGGTACTGCGCGGCGCGGCGGTCCGGCTGCGGGATGCCCACGAGCTCCAGCGCCTCGACGGCCTTGGCCCAGGCGGCCTTCTTCGACACGTCGTGGTGCGCCCGGTGCGCCTCGGCGAGCTGCCAGCCCACCGTGTAGACCGGGTTCATCGAGGTCATCGGGTCCTGGAAGATCATCGAGACGCCGTTGCCGCGCACCGGCTGCATCTGCTTGTAGTCCAGGCCGACGAGCTCACGGTCCTTGAACTTGATCGACCCGCCGACCTTCGCGGTCTTGGGCAGCAGGCCCATGATCGCCATCGACGACACGGACTTGCCGGAACCCGACTCGCCCACGATGCCGAGCACCTCGCCGGGGCCGAGGGTGAACGACACGTCGCGCACGGCGTGCACGGTGCCGTCGTCGGTCGGGAAGTCGACCGACAGGTTCTCCACCCGCAGCAGCTTCTCGCCGCTGCCGGCGGTGTTCTGCCACGCCGACGACTCGGGCGCACCCATCACGTCCACCTCACTCATGCCTTCACCCTCTTCTGCCGCGGGTCGAAGGCGTCCCGGAGACCGTCGCCGATGAAGTTCACCGACAGCGAGATGAGCACGATGAAGGCGAACGGGATGAAGAACAACCACGGGTGCAGCGTCAGCTCGTTCTTGTTCAGGCTGATCATCAGCCCGAGCGAGGTGTCCGGCGGCTGCACGCCGAGGCCGATGAACGACAGCGCGGCCTCCAGCAGCACCGCCTGGGCGACCGCCAGCGTGGCGTTCACGATGATCACGTCGACCGTGTTGGGCAGGATGTGCCGGAAGACGATCCGCGTCGTGGACGCGCCCAGCGCGCGGGCCGCCTCCACGAACTCCTTCTCCCGCAACGACAGCACCATGCCGCGGATCACGCGGGCGATCGACAGCCAGCCGATCAGGCCGAGGTACAGCGCCACGATGAGCCAGTTGCTGCCGCTGCCGCCGGCCACGGAGAGCACGAAGCTGTTGCGGACCAGCACCGCCGCGATCACGAACGCGGGGATGACCAGCAGCAGGTCGATGAACCGGCTGATCAGGCTGTCGACCCAGCCGCGCATGTACCCGGCGAGCGCGCCGAGCACGACGCCGATCACCGTGGACACCAGGGCGACCACGATCGCGATCTGCAACGAGAACTGCGAGCCGCGGATGATCAGGGCGACCATGTCGCCGCCGAGCCGGTCGGTGCCGAACGGGTGGTCGCCGCTGGGCGGCAGGTACCGCTGGAAGCCCAGGTCGGTGTAGGAGTACTTCCAGATCAGGCCGCCGAGGAAGGCGAACAGCACGAGCACGACGAACAGCGCGAGGCCGACGACGGCGGCGCGGTGTCGCAGGAAGCGGCGCAGGATGACCTGCCACTGCTTGCGGGCCGAGGTGGTGTCGAACTGACTGGCCTCGGCTGAGTTGGGCGTTGGAGCCTGCGCCACAGGCGAACCGATCTCAGTCAAGGCGAATCCTCGGGTCCAGGTAGGCGTAAAGGACATCCGCGATCAGGTTGAACACGATGATGAACACCGCGGTCACCATCATGAAGCCGAGCACCTGGTATGGCTCTTTCTTCGTGATCGCGTCGATCAGGAACTTGCCCATGCCGGACCAGCCGAACACCGTCTCGGTGATCACCGCGCCGCCGAAGCCGGCGCCGATGTTCAACGACGAGACGGTGATGATCGGGATCAGGGCGTTGCGGAACGCGTGCCGGAAGATGGACCGCCCCTGCGAGATGCCCTTCGCCTGCGCCGTGCGCACGTAGTCGGCGTTGAGAGTCTCCAGCATGGACGCGCGCTGGAACCGGCTGTACAGCGCGAACTGGATCACCACCAGGCAGATCGTCGGCAGGATGTAGGCGCCGCTGTACTGGAACACCTGCTCGCCGAAGCTGCCCTTGAAGCCGTCACCCGGCGGTCCCGCGGTGATGATCCACCGGTCCCCGCCGATCGACTCCAGCCAGTTGTTGAGCTGGATGCCGCCCGCCTTCAGGATGAGGGCGACGCAGAAGAGCGGCATCGAGAACATCGCGAACGCTATTCCGGTCGCTGTGTAGTCGAATATCGAGTACTGTTTGACCGCGCCGATCACGCCGATCGCCATGCCGAGGATCAGCGCGATCAACTCGGCCGCGACGATCAGGCGCAGCGTGACGGTGAAGGCCTTGAACAGGTCGTCCTTGACCGGCTTGCCCGCGTTGCCGGGGACGACGGACTCGCCCCAGTCACCGGTGACGAACTTGCCCGCCCAGTCGACGTAGCGCTCGACGAACGGCTTGTTGTAGCCCGTGCGCTCGTAGGCGAGGGCGACCTCGGCCGGGGTCCGCGGCTTCTGGAGCTTCCACTCGTCCAGGGGATCGCCCATCGCGGCGGTGAGTCCGAAGCAGAGGAACGAGGCGGCGATCAGCAGCGGAATCGCGATCAACAACCGCCGGATTATGTAACGGAACATGACAAGTCTCTTGTCTTCCCAGGCAGGCCAGCCGCCTGCGACAGCCGGCGATCCCACCCACCGGAACGCGGACACCGTCCGGGGGGTCGGTGCGGTCGGCACCGACCCCCCGGGCCGGACTCATCTTCTACAACTCAAGCGAACCGCGCCGAACCTACTTCTTCTGCCACGCGAACAGGTTCCACGTGACACCGCCGCCGACGCCGACGTAGGCGATCGGGCCGATGTTCGCGTCACTCGCCGCGAAGTCCGGCAGCTGGAACAGCGGGATGCTGTGCAGGTCGTCCCGCATCAGCTTGTCGACCTCGTTCATCATGGTCAGGCGCTTCTGGTAGTCGAGCTCACCGTTGGCGGCCTTCCACTTCTCGTCGACCTGCTTGTTCGAGTAGAGGTTGTAGTTGCCCGAGCCGCCCGCGTCCTTCGACGCGTAGTTGCCGTAGGCGCCGGCCTTCAGGGGCTGGCCGACCCACGCGAACAGCGCCGCGTCGAACTCGCTCGCGGTGAGCCGCTTGGAGTTGAAGTCGTCAGCCTGGTCCTGGATGATCTCGATACCGGCCTGCTTGCACTTGTCCTGCAGGATGCGGACCGTGTCGGCACGACGCTGGACGATCTTGTGGCCCAGCTTGAACGACGCGCGGAACTCGCCCTTGGCGTAGATGCCGTCGGCGCCCTGCTTCCAGCCGGCGTCCTCGAGGGTCTTCTTGGCCGCGGCCACGTCACCCTTGCCGAGGTCGCTGTAGTGGTCCTCGTAGCCGACCTCGTTGGGCATCATCACGAGGCTGCCCAGCGGGGTGGCGTTCGGGTCGACGTCCTTGATCAGCTTGTCGACCAGGCCCTGGTTGTCGAAGCACTGCCCGATCGCCAGCCGCAGTTCCTTGTTGTTCTTGAACAAGGGCAGCGACATGTTGAAGTCGACGTGCTCGAAGGTCTGGCCACCGGCCGCGAAGACGGTGAACGCGCTGTCGCCGCGCAGCTGCTGGGCGACCGCCGGGTCGGCCTGCGGCGCGATCACGGCGACTTCCTTGTTCTGCAGCTGCTGGGTCGCCGACTGCGAGTCGGTGTTGGTCTTCAGGATGACCCGCGCCGGGCCACCGGGGTTGCCCCACCACTTCGGGTTGCGGACGAGGACCGTCTGGTCCTTCAGGTCCGTCGACTCGATCATGTAGGCGCTGCCGGACAGCGACAGGTCCTTGTTGTAGCCGCGCCAGCCCTTGGTGAAGAACTCGGCGGCCTTCTTGACCTGGTCGTCGTTCTGCTCCGGCGTGACCTTCATGATGTCGGCGATGCCGGTCTGCTTCTCCAGGACGTGCGCCGGGAGGAGACCGTCGCTACCGGGGGTGGAGAAGATGCCGCGGTAGTCGGCGTACGGCTTGTCCTTGAAGAAGGAGGTCTTGACGGTCTTGTCGTTGTCCGAGCACTCGATCTTCTCGATGTTCTCGTACCCGGTCGGCGTGGCGTCCCAGATCGAGACCTCGGTGCCGTCCTCGCCCTTGATGGTGGCCTTGCTCGTCGCGGCCAGCCACTTCAGGTAGAAGTCGTCGCAGTCGATCTGCTCGCCGTCGGACCAGACCGCCTCCTTCCGCACCTTCCACTCGATGACCTGCGGGTCGCTCGAGACGACCTTGATCGACTCCATCAGGTCGCCGTCGACCTTGATGACCAGCTTGCCGTCGACGAAGTCGGTGAAGTAGGGCGAGGGGATCACATTCGACAACGCGATCGTGTTGGCGAAGCTGTTCGACGCACCGATGTAGTTCTGGTAGTCGTCGAAGCCCTCTTCGACGGCGATGGCGATCTCGCCGATGTCGTCAACCTTCGGACGCTGGAACACCTCGTCCTGCGCGCCGATCTTGCCTGGGTCGGCGTTCTGCTGGCCACCCTGGTCGCCGCTCGTGCCGCCGCCGCCGCACGCGCTCAACACGAGCGTGGCCGAGGTCAGCAGCGCGAACGCCGTGACAGCCTTTGATCTCCTCATCGACACGTGCCCTCCTAGCACTGGGTTGGAGCGACCGTTTGGGCCGACTTCCACCCATAACCGTGATGTGCCAAACGCGCCCCGAACCGACACACCGTTGCAGCACGATAAGAACCAGTGCGCGGCACGGTCACTGCCCATCGGCCGATCGTGACCAAAGGGTGACACGTTGGTCGCAGCACGCGACTCCGTCGTTACCGGGCGGGAGCGTTCGTTAACCGGACGACGAGAATACTGTCAATACTGCACCGCGAACGCATCTTGAAGCCAGTGTTTCGTCCGGGTCAACGGTCAACGATCTTCACGCCGCCAGGTGCGCGCGGTGCTCAGCGGACCGGCGAACGGAGCACCGGCGGTGACGCCGTCGGCCTCCGGTAGGACCACCAGCAGGTCCGCTACCTGGAACAACGGCATCGAGACCGCTTGCTGCCAGAGCACCGGTTCGATGGTCTTGAGGGCGTCGGCGAGCAGCACCTGCCCGCTGAGGGCCTGTTCGATCACCGGCTGGACCGTCTGGTCGCAGAAACCGGACAGATTCGCCGGAATGGGTGTACCGCCGTCCTCGGGTGACGGGCGACACCCGAATGTGGATGCCAGAACGGCCGCGGAATCGCCGGTGTCGACCTGGGGCACGACGGCAATGTCGACGGGCTCATTGGAAGCGGCGGTATCCGACAGATCTTGGCCGAACAACTGATTGGGCGGCGTTGTCAGGACGCGTGCGGCGATTCCGGACAATGACAGTTGACGCTGAACCCGGTTCGCGACGGTCACGTACGGCTCGACCCCGGCCGGTGCGGCGATGGTCAACTCGAGCGGCTTGCCGTCCCGCCCCCACTGCCCATCATCCGGTCGGGTGTAACCCGCCTCGGTGAGCAGTAGCGCCGGGTCACCGGCCTTGGCGGGCATGGTCGGGGTGTGGCCGGGCTTGCTCGGGGGGATCACCTGGGCGTCCGCGCGGAGGTTCGCACTGGGTCCGCTGCGGGTGCCGGCGGCGATCAGGTCGTCGCGGTCGAGCAGGTTCATCACCGCGGTGCGGACGCGGAGGTCCTGCATTCGCGGCGACGCGGGGCGGAGGAGGAGTTGGACGACTTCCGGACGCGGCACGACCACGCTGGCGAGCGACGTGGTCTTGGCCAGTTCGTCGATGTCCTTGACCGCGATGGCGTCCGCGCGGATGAGGGCGACCTGGTCGTCGCCGGTGTTCAACGCCTCGACCGTGTCGTGCTGGGTCGCGCGGCGCAGGATCACCCGGTCGAGCGCGGGCGGCGCCTCCCAGAAGCGGTCGCTGCGCTCGAGGACGATCTCGCCGCGCGGCTGGTCCAGCGTGCGGACCGCGAACGGCCCCGCCGTGGCCGGGAAGCTGTCCGCGAGAGCCGCGCTCCACCCGCCGGGGGCGTCTTTCAGCAGGTGGGCGGGCAGCAGGTTGCGGAACAGGCTCCGCCAGCCGGGGTACGGCTTGCTGAACGCGACCTCGACGACCTTGCCACCCTCACGGCTGGCGATGTCGTCGATCAGCCGGTACCCGGCGGGGTCGATCACCCCGGGCTCCTCCCGCATCCGCTGCCAGAGGTAGACGAAGTCCTCGGCCGCGATGGGCGCCGAGTCGGACCAGCTGGCGTCACGGCGCAACGCGTACGTGACCGTGTACGGCTCCGCGCTGGTCACCTCGGCGCTCACCAGGAGGTCCAGGTCGAGCCGCGGACTGCCGTCCGCGTCGGTGCGGAAGGTCGAGGGCAGCAGCAACGCGGCCAACGCCGTCGTGACGGTGCTCTGGCCGGCCAGCGTGTGCGGGTTGTAGCCGCCCTTGACGTCGTCCATGCCGACGACGATCTCGTTCTGCTTCTCCTTCGGGACCACCGTCATGCCGGGCGTCGACGGCACCAGGGGCGGCGGCGGTGTGGCCGTGCAACCCGCCGCGACCAGCGCGAGCGCAGCCAACACCGCAAGAACCGTCCGCGTCCCCATGGGTACGAGCGTGCCAGACGGCGCTGACAGTTGACGCCCAACCCCACCACTCCCCCACCGCGACCTCCCCCACTCCCCTCACGCCACTCCGCCACTTCTCTGCCGGCGCCTCTGGCCCGGCGGGCCCGGCGGGTCAGGCGGGTCAGGCGGGCCCGGCGGGCCGCCGGGTCCCGGTGGCGGGCGGGCCGTGGGGGTGGCAGGCGGGGGTGGGGGAAGCCGGTGGGTGTGGGAAGCGGGGTGGGTGGTGGGGTGGTCGGGGTCGGGGCGGTCGGTCGGTTTCCTCATGTTCCAACCGAGGGGAGGTAACAGTGTTACCGTACATTCTTGGCCAATGTTCACCCGGTCGTGTTTGGCAGTCACGGGTGGGGTGGCCGGCAAAGCAGAACGGGCACCTCCGGCCGAAGCCCGAGGTGCCCGTTCAGCAGACCCTATATATAAGGAGTAGCGGTCAGCCCCGCAACTTGTTGCGGCTGCGCTCGCGGCCCCGCTGGTTCGCGTCCAGGATCACCTTGCGCACCCGCACGACCTCCGGCGCGACCTCGACGCACTCGTCGGGGGCGCAGAACTCGAGCGCCTCCTCCAACGACAGCTTCCGCGGCCGGGCCAGGGTCTCCATCACGTCGGCGGTCGACGTGCGCATGTTCGTCAGCTTCTTCTCACGGCAGACGTTGACGTCCAGGTCCTCCGCACGCGGGTTCTCGCCGACGACCATGCCCTCGTACGCCTCGGCGCCGGGCTCGACGAAGAACGTGCCCCGGTCCGCCAGCTGGATCATCGCGTACGCGGTGATCTGACCCGAGCGGTCGGCGACGAGGGAGCCGTTGTGCCTGGTCCGGATCTCACCGGCCCACGGCGCGTAGCCCTCGGACACCGCGTTCGCGATGCCGGTGCCGCGCGTCTCGGTCAGGAACTCGGTGCGGAAGCCGATGAGGCCGCGCGACGGCACGACGTACTCCAGCTTGATCCGCCCGGAACCGTGGCCGGACATGTTCTCCATCCGGCCCTTGCGGTTGGCCAGCAGCTGGGTGATGGCGCCCAGGTGCTCCTCCGGCGCGTCGATCGTCAACCGCTCGAACGGCTCGTGCAGCTTGCCGTCGACGGTCTTGGTGACCACCTGCGGCTTGCCGACGGTCAGCTCGAAGCCTTCCCGCTTCATCTGCTCGACGAGGATGGCCAGCGCCAGCTCACCGCGGCCCTGCACCTCCCACGTGTCCGGGCGCTCGGTGGGCAGCACGCGCACCGACACGTTGCCGACCAGCTCCGAGTCCAACCGGGCCTTGAGCACCCGCGCGGTCAGCTTGGTGCCGCCGCCGCGGCCGGCCAGCGGCGAGGTGTTGACGCCGATGGTCATCGAGATCGCCGGCTCGTCCACGGTGATGCGCGGCAGCGGCTCGGGGTTGTCCACGTCGGCGAGCGTGTCGCCGATGGTGATGTCCGGGATGCCGGCGATGGCGACCAGGTCGCCCGCGCGCGCCTGCTCGGCGGGCACGCGGTCCAGCGCCTCGGTGATCAGCAGCTCGGTGATGCGGACCTTCTGGATCGTGCCGTCCTCGCGGCACCAGGCCACCGTCTCGCCCTTGCGGATGGTGCCCGCCTCGATGCGGCACAGCGCGATCCGGCCGAGGAACGACGACGCGTCGAGGTTCGTCACCAGCGCGCGCAGCGGCGCGTCGGAGTCGCCCAGCGGGGCCGGGATGTGGCGGAACAGGACCTCGAACAGCACGTCGAGGTTCTCCTCGTCGGGCAGGCCGCCGTCCTCGGGCTGGTTGAGCGACGCCCGGCCGGCGCGCGCCGAGGCGTAGACGACCGGCAGGTCGAGCACCGAGTCGTCGGCGCCGACCTCGCTGGCCAGGTCGAGCAGCAGGTCGTGCGCTTCCTCGACGACCTCGGAGATCCGGGCGTCGGGGCGGTCGACCTTGTTCACCACCAGGATCACCGGCAGACCTGCGGCCAGCGTCTTGCGCAGCACGAACCGGGTCTGCGGCAGCGGGCCTTCGGAGGCGTCGACGAGCAGCACGACGCCGTCGACCATGGAGAGGCCGCGTTCGACCTCACCGCCGAAGTCGGCGTGCCCGGGGGTGTCGACCACGTTGATGGTGACGGGACCGTCGGGCGTGTGGCGGCGCACGGCGGTGTTCTTGGCCAGGATCGTGATGCCCTTCTCACGCTCCAGCTCGCCCGAGTCCATGACCCGGTCGACGAGCTCGGCACGTTCGGAGAAGGCCCCGGACTGGCGGAGCATGGCGTCGACGAGGGTCGTCTTGCCGTGGTCAACGTGCGCGACGATCGCGACGTTGCGCAGGTCGTTGCGGACCAGCGTTTCCTTGATCGACGCGGTGGCCGTGGGCACGCGGAACTCCTAGAGCAGTCTGTGCGAGGGAAGCCAGGCGCCGGACGTTGGATCGCGCGCAGCCTGACTACAGCTTACCGGGCGCAGCGCCCTTACCACACAGGGACGGCAGGTGAGGTCAGCCTCACCTACTCTGAGGACACCCGGATGAGTGGAGCACGCCGCGTGGGCAAGGTCAAGGTCAAGAAGAAGTGCTGCCGTTCGACGCCGAGGTGCAAGAGCTGTCCGGTCGTGGTGTTGCTCAAGGCGCGGGAGAAGGCCGCGAAGAAGGCGGCCAAGCAGGAGCGCAAGGAGCGCAAGAAGGCCCGGAAGGCGGACGGGAAGAAGGCCGGCAAGAAGGCCGGCAAGAAGGAGGTGGCCGCGTGAGGGCCACCGCCCGGCCGACGCCGGGTGGGACGGGGCCGCCCGCGGGCTAGCCCATCACCGCCTCGTTGATCCTGGCGAGCTCCGGCGCGGTCCGGGTGGCCGTGAACTCCACCACCTGGTACTTCGCCAGCTTGGCGGTCGCGAACGGGTCGGTCGCCAGCAGCGCGTCCAGCTTCCCGCGCGGCATCGGCCGCGCGATGATCACGCCGCCCACGCGGGGCACCTGACGGCCCGAGGCCAGGAAGTGCCCGGCCTCGTACTGCTTCTTCAGCCACTCCACGTGGTCCGGGAGCGCGTAGTCGACCTCGTCCAGCGGTGCGGTGTACTCCAGCAGCACGACGTACATAGATGAAATGTAGACCCGTGACACACCCGGGTAACACGCTAGAATCGCGGCTATGCGCACTCTTTACCCGTTCTGGTGGTCCGCCTTCCGGCGGCCCTGAGAACTGCGCGTCAGACGAACGCAGGCCGCCCGCTGGGGCGGCCTTCGTGCTTTCGGGGGTCACGTCGAGCGGGCACACCCCGAAGGGATCACCATGATCAGGCTGTCCGCGATCACCCCGTCCGGTCCGGTCCAGCTGGGCAACTACCTCGGCGCCATCAGGCGGTGGGCCGCCGAGGGCACCGAAGAGGACGTCTACTTCATCAGCGACCTGCACGCGATGACGACGTCGCACAACCCGTCACGACTGCGATCACTGACCCGGGAGCAGTTGGCGGTGCTCATCGCCGCCGGCGTCGACCCGCGGTCGGTGGCCGTGCAGTCCGACCTGGTCCGCGAGCTCGGCGCGTTGACGTGGGTGCTGGAGTGCACCTGCACCTACGGCGAGGCGGCCCGGATGATCCAGTTCAAGGAGAAGTCGGCGGGCCGGTCGTCGGTCCGGTTGAGCCTGCTCACCTACCCGGTGCTGATGGCCGCCGACATCCTGCTGCAGGGCGCGCACGAGGTGCCGGTCGGTGACGACCAGCGGCAGCACGTGGAGCTGGCGCGGGTGCTGGCGCGTCGGTTCAACGGCACGTACGGCGAGGTGTTCGTGATGCCGCGGTCCGTCGTGCCGCCGACCGCGTCGCGGATCCGTGACCTGGCCGATCCGTCGCGGAAGATGGCCAAGACGGCGAAGGACGCGGCGGGCACGGTGTTCGTGCTCGACCCGCCGGACCTGGTGCGGCGCAAGATCCGGCGTGCGGTGACCGACGACCGGGGTGAGGTGCGTTACGCGCCGGAGGAGCAGCCGGGCGTGGCGAACCTGCTGGAGATCCTGGCGGCGTGCACGGGGAAGGACCCGCAGGAGCTGGCGGGATCGGTGAAGGACTACTCGGAGTTGAAGGAGGCCGCGGCGGACGCGGTGGTCGAGGAGCTGCGGTCCGTGCGCGAGGTGACGCAGGGGCTGCTCGACGACCCGGCCGAGCTGGACCGGGCGCGGGCGCACGGCGCGGAACGTTCGCGTGAACGCTGCACCCACCGCCTCGACGCCGCCCTGCGCATGTCCGGCCTGGGCTGACTCCGCGAGTCGAACACTCAGGTCGCGCGTGTCGAACCTTCAGGACCCCCGAGTTCAACGTTCCGAATGGTGAACTCGGGGGTCCTGAACGTAGGACACGGCCGTTCTGAGTGTTCGACACGCGGGACCTGAGTGTTCGACACGCGCGGGGGTCAAGAAAGGAGGTGGGGGTGGAGGGAGGGGAGGAGGACGCGGTCGGCGGGGAGCCAGTCGACGGTGTCCAGGTCGGCGGAGGTCAGCCAGCGGATCGCCTGGTGGTCGGTGGGGATCGGGGTGCCGGAGGTCAGGGTGGCCGTGTAGGCGCGGAGGATCAGGTCGGAGCGCAGGGGGACGTCCGGGCCGATCCGGTCGCCCGGGGTGACGGTCACGCCCAGTTCCTCCGAGCACTCGCGGATCACGGCGGCGTGGTCGGTCTCGTCCGGTTCCACGCGTCCGCCCGGCAGTTCCCACTTGCCGGCGGCCTCGGGCGGGTAGCTGCGCTGCTGGGCCAGGAGCAGGCCGTCGCGGATGATCGCGGCACCTACTACTACGCGCGCGCTCAGCAGGTCGATGCTGCGCGCGGCCACGGCGGCGGCACGTGCCTCCAGGACTTTGAGCGCCAAGCCGCGGCCCACCAGGACGTCCGCCAGCCGCCCGAACGGGCCGCCGGGCGTGGACCACTCGACGGAGTCGACCACCATCGTGCCGCCGCCGGTGTGCAGCAGGTCCGTGACCAGCGTGAACCGCGGCAACGGCCCACCGACCAGCTCCGCCGACACGCCCGTGGTGTCGGCCCGCGTCACGACCAGCGTCCCGTTCACCGGCCCCACGGACCCGGCCAGCGAAGCACCCACGAACAGCACCGGCGCGCCACCCGTGATCCGCACGCCCAGCCCCCGCACGGCACGCGCCAGCAGTCGCGCGTCCAGCAACGCGGCGGCGACGGTCCGCAGCGGCGCGTCGACCAGGGTGGTGGTTCTCAGCTCGGGCACGGTCGTCGATCCTGCCACCCCGACGTCACCGGTAGAGCGGCCAGCGCACCTCCAGCCGGGCGCCGCCCTCCGGCGACTCGCCGGCCCGGATCGTCCCGCGCCGCCGCCGCACCAGGTGCGCCACCAGCGCCAGCCCCAGCCCGAACCCGCCGGTGGCCCGTCCCCGGTCCGATTCGACCCGGTAGAAGCGGTCGAACACCTTCTCCCGGTGCTCCTCGGGAATGCCGTGCCCGTCGTCGTCCACCAGCAACCGCACCTCGCGCACGGCCGGCAGCACGGAGATCCGGATGAACGTCCGGGCGTACCGGGCGGCGTTGCGCAGCAGGTTGTCCAGCACCAGCTCGACCTCCGTGCCCGCGGCGGAGATCAGGCACGCGCTCATCGGCGCGGCCAGCTGCACGAGCAGCTCCGTCTCCCCCAACCGGTCGACGGCGGCCTGCGCCTGCAGCACCACGTCGACGGGCTCGGCGCGGGGCAGCTCGCCGGTGTCCGCGCGCGCCAGGATCAGCAACGCGTCCACCAGCGCGGACAGCCGTTCCGACTCCTCCACCACCGATTCGAGCACCTCGATGGAGAAGTCCGGGTCGGGGTGCGCGACCGCCACCTCGGCCTGCGCCCGCACGGACGTCACGGGCGACCGCAGCTCGTGCGCCGCGTCACCGGTGAACCGGCGCAGCCGTTCGGTGGCCTCGTCGCGGCGGGCCAGCAGGGCGTTCAACGCCTCCGCGAGCGCTTGCAGCTCGTCCCGCGCGGCCGGCACGGGCAGGCGCTGGCCGCGCGGCAGCTCCGCCGCGGCCACCCGCATCCGCTCCACGGGCCGCAACGACGACCGCACGGCCAGCCACGTCGCGATCCCGACCAGGCCCGCGACCAGCACCGCGGCCACCGCGAGCCACCGCGTGCCGAGCTGGTTCGCCTCGCGGTAGCCGACCAGGGTGTCGCCGGCGACGTGCAGCCGGGGGGTGCCGTCCGCGGCGAACTCCACCCGGCCGATCCACCGGTGCGCGCTGGGGCCGTCGATCCGCAGCACGGGTTCGCCCGCCTTGAGCGCGCGGACCTCCGCCGCGGTCAGGTCGGGTTTCGGCCCACCGTCCAGCGGGTTGCCCGCGGTGTCGAGCACGCGTGCGTGCTCCGCCTTGGCCAGCTCCCGGTCTACGGCGTTGACCTGCACGTACCCGATGAGCTGGGGTGCGAGGAGGGTGAACGCGAGCAGGCACAGCAGGGCCACGCCGGTCGCCACGACGGTGATGCGGAACCTCAGCGTCCGCCGCAGCCACCACCGGCGCGGCGGCCACCACCGGCGCAGGTTCACCTGCGCCTGGTCCCCGCCGAACCCAGCGCCGCGTCGAGGTCGGGCGTGGACGCCAGGTAGCCGTGGCCGCGCACGGTGCGCACGACCTCGCCCGCGCCCATCGCGTCGAGCTTGCGCCGCAGGTAGCCGACGTACACCTCGACCGCGTTGCGGGTGGCGGCCTGCTCGTCGCCCCACACCGTGCGCAGCAGCTCGTCCTTGGTCACGACCGATCCGGCCCGGCTGGCCAGCACGTCGAGCACGGCGTACTCGCGCGGCGACAGCGACACCGGCTCGCCGGCCCAGCTCACCTCGCGCATGGCGCGGTCCACCACCAGCTCGCCCAGCTTGAGCCTGCGCCGCGCCAGGTCGGCGGAGTTGCGCCGCAGCAACGCCCGGACCTGCGCCACCAGCACCACGAACGAGAACGGTTTCACCAGGTAGCCGTCCGCGCCGAGGTCGAGGCCGTCGGCCTGGTCGACCTCGCCGTCCTTGGCCGACACCATCAGCACGGGCGTGCGCACCCCCTCGGCACGCATCCGCTGCAACACCCGGTAGCCGGACAGGCCGGGCAGCATGATGTCCAGCAGCACCACGTCGAACGCGCCGGTCAACGCCACGCGCAGGGCGTTGGGGCCGTCGGCGGCGGTGACCACCTCCATGCCCTCCGCGGAGAGGCCGCGTTCCAACGCGCGTCGTACGCCGATCTCGTCGTCCACAACCAGCACCCGTGGTCTCACGTCCCACAGCATGCCCCGTGAGGAGGACAATCGGCGCGGGAGTCTCAGGTCGCTCTCAGCGTCCGGGCCGCTCTCAGCTCGATCTCAGGGCTCGCGGAGGAGTGTCTGGGTTGTCGGGTCGCAAGGGGCTGCCCGGTAGGAGGAGGGACACATGAACCGGAGAAGGGTGACCGTCGTGGCGGCGGCGGCAGGCGTGGTCGCCGGTGCGACCGGGCTCGGGCTCCTCGCGATGCCCGCCGGCGCCGGTCCCGCACCGGTGCTGCCGGACGTGAGCGCCGAGGCGCTGGTCGAGTCCGTGCTGAACGCCCAGCCGGCCGCGTTCGGCGGCACGGTGGACGTGAACAACGACTTGGGCATCCCGGCGATCGCGGGCGTGCCGCAGGCGTCGGACGGCGCCAGCAACCTGCGCGTCTGGACCGACGGTCAGGGCAAGCTCCGGGTGCAGCTGCCCGGCGGCGACTCCGAGCGCACGTTCGTCGACGACGGCCGGACCGCGTGGCTGTGGGACTCCGCCGAGCAGACCGTGACGAAGATGCCGCACGGCGCGTTCGAGCAGCACGAGCCGGAGCTCGGCGGCGAGCAGCAGGCCGTGCCGACGGACCCGGTGACGCTGTCGCGCCAGGTGGTGGCGGCGATCCAGGAGTACAGCGACGTCACCGTCGACGGCACCGCCCGGGTGGCGAACCGGCCGGTGTACGAGCTGGTGCTGACGCCGAAGCCGACCGAGAAGACGGTGCTGCGCGAGGTGCGCGTCGCGGTCGACTCGGA
Source organism: Actinosynnema sp. NPDC023794 (assembly GCF_040639675.1). Classification (NCBI taxonomy): domain Bacteria; kingdom Bacillati; phylum Actinomycetota; class Actinomycetes; order Pseudonocardiales; family Pseudonocardiaceae; genus Actinosynnema; species Actinosynnema sp. NPDC023794. Next base: position 208,623 of record NZ_JBFAFR010000008.1, read on the forward strand.
GCTGCGGGTGCCGCTGCGGGTGGCCGTGCTGACCAACGGCACGGACGCGCCGGCCGTGCAGGTCGGGTTCTCCGAGCTGAACGTCGGCCCGCAGGACGCGTCGCTGTTCGCGTTCACGCCGCCCGCCGGCGCGAAGGTGACCGAGCCCGAGGTCGACGCGCCGTCGGCCGAGGACAAGGCCGCCGCCGAGCAGGCGTTCACCGAGGCGAACCCGCAGGTCATCGGCGAGGGCTGGGACGTCGTGCTGGCCGCGCGCGTGCCGGACGACGCCCTGACCGGTCTCGCGGACGCGCAGCGGGAGCAGGGCCAGCGCGAGGGCCGGTGGCAGGAGCGCGGCGAGGGTGGTGACGTCGACGTGCAGGGCCTGATCAAGCAGCTGGGCAAGCAGGTCAGCGGCGACTGGGGCTCGGGCACGCTCATCACCACGCGCGTCGGTGGCGTGCTGATCGCCGACGACGGTCGGGTGGCCGCGGGCGCGGTGCCGGAGCAGGTGCTCGTGGACGCGATCGGCCAGGTCAAGTGACCTCCTCGACCAGCGCGCGGGTGGAGTCGGCGTCCCCGTCCGGGACCGCCGGCTCCACCCCGGTCTTCGCGGCCCGGACGCGGGGACTGCGCAAGGTGTACGGGCGCACGGTCGCGGTGGACCGGGTGGACCTGGACGTGCCGCGGGGGGCGGTGCTCGGGATGCTCGGCCCCAACGGGTCGGGCAAGACCACCACGATCCGCATGCTGCTGGGGCTCGTGCGGCCGACCGAGGGCGAGGTCGAGCTGCTCGGCAAGGCGTTGCCCGACGGCGTCGCGGAGGCGTTGCCGCACGTGGGCGCGCTGGTCGAGGGTCCGGGGTTCCACCCGTTCCTGTCGGGGCGGGAGAACCTGCGGCGGGCGGCGGCCTTCGAGCCGCTGCTCGCCTCGGGCGACATCAGGCAGGCCGTCGAGGACGCGTTGGAGCGGGTCGGCCTCGCCGCCGCCGCGCACCGGCGCTACCGGGGGTACTCGCTGGGCATGAAGCAGCGGCTGGGGCTGGCCTCGGCGCTGCTCGTGAAGCGGAAGCTGATCGTGCTGGACGAGCCGACCAACGGTCTGGATCCGGCGGGCACGCGCGAGGTGCGCAAGGTGATCGCGGACCTGCACGAGGCGGGCAGCACGGTCGTCGTGTCGTCGCACCTGCTCAGCGAGATCGAGGCGACGTGCACGCACGTCGCCGTGCTGCACCGGGGGACCGTGGTGGCGCAAGGGGAACTGGCCGAGTTGCTGCACGCGGACAGCAGTTCGCTGCTGGTCGTCACGCCGGACGTGGACGACGCGCTGAACGCGTTGCGCGCCGGTCGGATCTCGGCGCGCCCGATCGAGGAGGGCGTGCGGGTCGAGCTCATCGGCACGACCGCGCCCGTGGTGGTGCAGACGCTGGTGAACGCGGGGGTCGAGGTGCACGAGGCGCGTCGGCACCGCACCGGTCTGGAAGATCTGTTCGCCCGGCTCACCGAGGCCGAGGAGTCCGAGCACAACCTGTCCGCCGTGGACACGATCGAGGAGGGGGCCCGATGAGCGCGCTGGTCGCCACGCGCGCTCCGCTGGGCAGGCAACTGCGCTCGGAGCTGCGCTGGATCGTGCGCCGGCCGCGGACGGTGATCGGGCTGGCGTCGCTGTGCCTGGTGCCGGTCCTGGCCGGGATCGGGCTGTGGTTCGCGGTGGACGACGACGGCGCCGCGGGGCCGGGTCTGGCCGCCATCATCGCGGGCAACGGGCTCGTGCTGCCGGTGTTCACGCTGTTCCTGGCGCTGCCGCTGCTGCTGCCGCTGGTCGGCGCGATCTGGGCGGCGGACGGGTTGGCCGGTGAGGCGCAGCACGGCACGTTGCGCGGGCTGATGATCTCGCCGGTGGGGCGGCTGCGGCTGCTCGGGATCAAGGCGTTCGGCGTGGCCACGATGACGTTGTTCGCGGTGACGCTGATCGCGTTCGTCGGCGCGATCACCGGTGTGGTGCTGTTCGGCGGCGAGGGGATGCTCACGCTGTCGGGGTCCACGCTGTCGTTCGGCGCGGCGCTCGGGCGGATCGTGCTGACGATCCTGCTGGTCACCGTGCAGGTGTGGGGTGTGGCGGCGATCGCGATGGCGATCTCGGCGTGCACCGAGCACCCGTTGGTGGTGATGGCGGCGACGATGGCCGGTGTGATCGTGTTCGCCGTGCTGGGCGTGTTCAGCGCGTTGGACTGGCTGCACCCGTACCTCCTCACGTCCGCGTGGGACGGCTTGATCGACGTGATGCGCGACCCGTTGCCGACCGAGGGGTTGTGGCGCAGCACGGCGTTGGCCGGGTGCTACATCCTGATCGGGATGTCGTTGGCGGCAATGCGGTTGGCGACCAAGGACAACTAGCCGAGAATCGGCGACGTGGACGTGGTGACGCTGGAGACCCGGCGGTTGGTGCTGCGCGGGGTCGTGGAGTCCGATGTGGACGCGGTGGCGTGGTTGCTCGGCGAGCCGCGGGTGATGCGGCACATCGAGGACGGCAAGCCGGTGTCGCGGGCGGACGTGGAGCGGGTCGTGCTGCCGAAGGTGACGGGTGGGGGGTGGTGGGCGGCCCGGCTCAAGGGGGCGGGGGCGTCGAGGGCCTCGGTGTCGGGGGAGGCCGGAGCCGGGGCGTTCATAGGGTGGTTCGAGTTGAGCGGGGTGGGCGGTGGTGTGGCCGAGTTGGGCTATCGGCTGCACCCCGACTTCTGGGGGCGTGGTTATGCGACCGAGGGGGCGTCCGCGCTGGTGGAGCACGGGCGTGCGACGGGGTTGACGCGGATCGTGGCGTACGCGATGGCGGTGAACACCGGGTCGCGGCGGGTGTTGGAGAAGGTCGGGCTGCAGTACGTGCGGACGTTCCACGAGGAGTGGCCGGACTACATCGAGGGCGCTGAGCACGGTGATGTGGAGTACGCACTCGACCTGGGTCGGTGACGGTGGTAGGTCAGCCGCCCTCCGCGACCGCTGTGCCGGGCGCGGTCACCTGACGAGTCAGCCGATGATGGCGACGCCGTCGTGGTCCACGGACAGCGTCACGCGGTCGCCTGGTGACGGTGGCTCGGCGACCGGGGCGACCGCCTCGAAGTCCTCGCCCGCCAGCCGCACGAGCAGCCGCACGTGGTCGCGGCGGTGGACGCGTTCCACGACCTCCGCCTCGATGGCGCCGGACGGGTCGACGCGCAGTGCCGTCGCACGCAGGCCGACCCGCGCGTGCACGCCCACCAGGTGTTCGGCGGCGGAGGGGTGCAGGATCCTGCCGCAGCCCAGGAAGCGGGCGGTGTCGACGTCGACCGGGTGTTGCCACACCTGCGTGGGCACGCCGACCTGCACGATCCGGCCCGCCCGCATCACCGCCACCCGGTCGGCCAGGGTGAACGCCTCGTCGTGGTCGTGGGTCACCACCAGCGCCGTCGCGCCCGTGTCACGCAGCAGCCGGGCCAGGTCCACCGCCAGTTGCTCCCGCAACGCCCGGTCGAGGGCGGACAGCGGTTCGTCCAGCAGGAGCAGCTTGGGGCGTGGTGCGAGGGCGCGGGCCAGGGCCACGCGCTGTTGCTCACCGCCGGACAGCTCGGTCACGCGACGGTCGGCGTAGCCCGCGAGGCCGACCAGGTCCAGCAGCGATGCCACCCGCTTCTCGCGCGCCTCCCGCTCCACCCGGCGCATCCGCAGCCCGAACGCCACGTTGCCCGCCACGTCGCGGTGCGGGAACAGCTGGCCGTCCTGGAACACCAACCCGAAACCCCGCCGGTGCACGGGTGTGCCGGCCAGGTCGACGCCGTCCCACGACACGACGCCCGCGGTAGGCGGTTCCAACCCGGCCACGGCGCGCAGCAACGTCGACTTCCCGCACCCGGACGGCCCGAGCAGCGCCACCACCTCGCCGTCCGCGATGGCCAAGTCCACATCGGACACCGCGGTCACCGGACCGTAGGCCACGCTCAACCCGCCGACCCGCAACGACATCAGAACTCCCCGCCGCTCGGCACGCGCAGCCGCTCGATCACCAGCACGGCCAGCGTGGTCACCACCATCAGCAACGCGCACGCGGCGTAAGCCATCTGGCTGTTCAGCTCACCCGGCCGGGACATCAGCCGCGCGATCACCACCGGCAACGTCGGCGCGTCCGGCCGGGCCAGGAAGCTCGTCGCGCCGAACTCGCCCAACGCCACCACGAACCCGAACCCGGCCGCCGCCAGCAGCGACCGCGACGCCAGCGGGAGGTCCACCTCGCGCCACACCCGCCACGGGCTCGCGCCCAACGTCGCCGCCGCCTGCCGCAGCCGCTCGTCCACCGCGCGCAGCACCGGCAGCACGATCCGCACGATCAACGGCGTCACCACCAACGCCTGCGCCAGCGGAACGAGGAGCGGTGAGGTGCGGAAATCGCCGGGGAGGGCGTCCATGGTGATCAGGTAGCCGAAGCCGAGCGTCACGGCGGACACCCCCAGCGGCAGCATCAGCGCGGTGTCCAGGGTCTCCGCGAACCAGGACCCGTGCCGCCGCAGCCCGACCAGGACGATCGCGGACGTCACGCCGACCAGCAGCGCGAGGAGGGTGGCGTCGGTGGCCGTGCGCACCGAGTTCAGCGCCGCGTCCAGGCCGGAGACCGCCAGCGTGCCCCGCTCACCCGTGCCCGCCAGGGCCGCGTACCCGGCGAAGCTCCAGCCGTCGTCGGTGGCCAGGGACCTGGCGACCAGTCCCACGACCGGGACGAGCAGCGCCGCCACGACCAGCCACGCCGCGACGACCACGCCCCACTCGCCGCCGGTGGGCCGACGGGGTGGCTCGATCCGCAGCGACAGGGACTTCTCGCGCTTGCGGCGGGCCAGGCCGCCGATCACGAGCACCGCGATCACGGCGGCGAACTGGATCAACGACAGCGCGGCGGCGCCCGACAGGTCGAACAGCTCCACCGTGCGCAGGTAGATCTCGGTCTCCAAGGTGCGGTGACGCGCGCCGCCGAGCACCAGCACCACGCCGAAGCTGGTGGCGCAGAACAGGAACACCACCGACGCCGCCGACCCGATCGCCGGCGCCAACGACGGCAGCACGACGGACGTGAACGCGCGGACGCGGGACGCGCCCAGGGCCCGTGCCGCGTCCTCCGCCCGCCGGTCGACCCGCGCCCACAGGCCGCCGACCGTGCGGGCGACCACGGCGACGTTGAAGAACGCGTTGGCCAGCACGATCGGCAGCACGCCGCCGTCGGGCCACAACGCCCGGAACGCCAGCCCCACCACCACGGTCGGCAGCACGAACGGCACCATCACCGCCGCACGCGCCAGCCCCGTGCCCCGCACCCGGCACCGGGCCAGCAGGAACGCCACCGGCAGGCCCGTGACCAGCGCCAACGCCGTCGCCGCGGCGGCTTGACCGAGGGTGAACCCGACCAGGTCCCACGTGTCGGCCCGGGCCAGGACCGGCAGCACGCCGCCCTCGTCCAGGCCGAGCGCGACGATCGCGAGCACCGGCCAGGCGAAGAACACGCCCAGGAACGCCAGCGGCAGGAGCGCGGCGAGCGTCCAGGTCAGCCTTGGACCAACGTGCGCCACTGCCGCACCCACCGCTCGCGGTTCGCGTCGACCTCGGCGGCGGGCAGCGACCGCGCGGAGGCGGGCAGCGGCGCGGCCTTCGTCCACGCCTCCGGCAGCGCGACGCCCTCCCGCGACGGGTAGACGTACATCTGGCCCGGCACGTCGGCCTGCACCTGCTCGCCGAGCAGGAAGTCCAGGACCTTCTTCGCGTCCTCGGCGTTCTTCGCGCCGTTCAGCACGCCCGCGTACTCGACCTGGCGGTAGCACGTGTCGAGCAGCGCCTTGGTGCGCGGCGTGCCGTCGTCACCGAGCTCCGCCGACGGCGACGACGCGTAGGACACCACGATCGGCCGCGGCCCCTTGCCGCTGGAGCCGGAGAAGTCCTGCGTGTAGGCCTCCTCCCAGCCGCTGACGACCTTCACGCCGTTGGCCTTGAGCTGACCCCAGTAGTTCTGCCAGTTCTCCTCGCCGAACGCGGCGATGGTGCCGAGCAGGAACGCGAGGCCCGGGGAGGACGTCGCCGGGTCCTCGACCACCAGCATGTCCTTGTACTTCGGGTCGGCCAGGTCGGCGTACTGCTTCGGCTCGCCGACGTCCTTGAACGCCGCGACGTCGATGTTCAGGCACACGTCGCCGACGTCGACGGCGTGCAGCCGGTTCGGCGGGTCGAGCTGGTAGCGCTGCGCGCCCTGCTGCGCCTCGGGGCTCGCGTACTCGGCGAACACCCCTTCCTTCAGGGCGCGGGAGGCGAACGTGGAGTCCACGCCGAAGGCGACGTCACCGATCGGGGCGTCCTTGGTCAGGACCAGCTTGTTCGTCACCTCTCCGGCGTCGCCACTGGCCAAGGGCTTGATCGTGATGCCGGTGTCGGTCTTGAACTTCTCCAGCAGCTCGGGGCTCAGCGCGAACGAGTCGTGCGTCACCAGCGTGACGACCCGCTCCCCCGGCGGAGGTGTGCTGGACGTGGTCACCGAGCAGGCCGTGAGCAGCGCGAACGCGGTCACGGCGGGCAGCACTCGTCGGAACATCATCTCTCCCTACACCGGCATGACCCGGATCAGGTGTGGACGGTCGAAGGCTCGCGCGCCTTCCTCTCAGCCCGGCGCAGCACCGGACTCCCGTGGCGAACGCGCAGCTTACCCCGCTCGGTGGGACGATCAGGGCCATGGCCGAGCTGCTGACCGACGACCAGGTGACCGCCGCGCTGACCTCGCTGCCCTCGTGGCAGGCGAAGGACGCCGCGCTGGTGCGCACGGTGGAGCTGGAGAGCTTCGCCCAGGCGCTGCAGGTGGTGAACCGGGTGGCGGAGATCGCGGAGAACGACAACCACCACCCCGACATCGACATCCGCTGGCGCACGCTCACGTTCCGCTGCGGCACGCACTCCAGCGGCGGGATCACGGCGCTGGACGTGTCACTCGCGGAGGAGATCGACGGGGTGCTCGACGTCTTCCTGTGACGTCGACGACGCCCGCTGCCGGAGCACCACGGCGACCGTGACGAGCGTGAGCACGCCCACGGCCGGGTACACCCAGCCCAGCGCCGAGTAGTACCAGGGGCGCGAGACGATCCAGATCGACGGCTGCGTCTTGAGCAGGAACGAGATCAGGTAGCTGCCGATCGCCAGGATCCACGCGACGGCCGTGGCGGTGGCGAGCCGGTGCTTGGCCGCGTGGACGAGCCACATCAGCGCGGGCACCGCCCACACCCAGTGGTGGCTCCACGAGATCGGCGACACGAGCAGGCCGAGGAACTGGACCGACACGATCATCGCCAGCGTGTCCTTGGCCTTCACCGACGCGTGCAGCGCGAACCCCGCGAGCACGGCCGCGACCACGACGGCGCCGAGGAAGATCGGCCCGGTCCCGATGTCGTACCCGACCGTGCGGGACAGCGCGCCGCGCAGCGACTGGTTGATCGCCGAGCCGACCGGGCCGACGCGGGAGGCGTCGCCGAGCAGGTGGAACCAGTACTCGGTCGACAGGCGCGGGGAGATCAGGTAGCCGAGCCCGACCGTGCCGAAGAACGCGGCGATCGACCACACGGCCGCTTTGTAGCGCCGGGTGAGCAGGAAGTACAGGCCGGAGATGGCGGGCGTGAGCTTCAACCCGGCCGCGACGCCGACGCCCGCGCCCTGCTTCCAGCTGCGGGCGCTGACCATCGTGCCGAGCAGGAGGGCGGCCAGGACCAGGTTGATCTGGCCGTAGTTCAGGGTCGTGCGGACCGGCTCGACCCAGACGAACAGGCCGGTCCACAGCATCGCGCGGCGCGGGTCGTTGCTGCCGACGAGCTGGAGGGACTTGCGGGTGACGAACCACAGGCAGGCGAGGCAGGCGAGCTGCCAGGCCCAGCGGGCCAGGCCCCACGGCACCCACGACAGCGGCACGAAGACGAGCGCGGAGAACGGCGGGTAGGTGAACGGCAGGGCGAACTGGTCGGAGAACTCCTTGAGCCGCCAGTCGTAGAGGAAACCGGTGAACAGCTCGGGTGAGGCGTTCCGGTAGACCATCAGGTCCACCATGGTCATCTTCGCCTGGAACGCGACCATCGCCAGGTGCCCGAGCAGGGACACGGCCAGGATCCACGGCGCGAAGGCGAGCACCCGCCCCTCAAGTGCACGCAGTCCCACTGCATCTACCTCCACGATCGTGTGAATTACACGACTGTCGGGCCACGAAACCGGGTACCCGGACGTCAAGACGAGTGGGAGATCAACGCAAGGGGAAAAATCGCATGACCACCGACATCGTCGTGTTCGCCGTCTCTGCCCTGGCCATGCTCGCCACCGCGGGGGGCGTCTTCGCCCTGGCCCGCCACAGCCGCAACCAGGTGCGCTGACGCCTTCAGCACAGTACCTCGGGGCGGTGCGCTCACCTGAGCGCACCGCCCCGAGGTCTGTTCAGGGGCCTGTGCTCCCGGTACCGGCGGTCCACCGCGCGGTCGCGCCATGCCATCGTGCGACTACCCGGGCGCCGGACCGGCGCCCAGCGTCCTTGATCGACACCACGCCGAGGAGTCGAGCACCCGTGATCGCTGCTGAAGTCGTCGAATCTCAGTGCGGTGAGGACATGACCGACTTGCCCGACTGGATGCGCCCACCGCGCGAGGAAGGCTGGTTCGCGGAGGATCTGGACCGACTGCCCCAGGCGCCCCGGCACACCGAACTGATCGACGGAGCGCTCGCTTTCACCCGGCACTACTGGCTGGTCGAGGGCGAGGCCGTCGGGCCGGTCGTGCACGTCCACGAACTGGACGAGCCGACCAAGGCCTGCGTCCCGACCGGCCTGTTCCGCGACTCGCCGCACGTCACCGTGCCGTTCGAGATCGACATCGACCTGGCCGAGCTCGTGCCGGGTCGGTGATCACCCTTCGAGCCGGAACTCCGCATCCACCCCAGCCGCTCGTTCCCGTCGGTCAACGGGTGGCGGCGCAGGACCGACTCCAGCAGCACGGCGGCCTTCTCGTGCACGCCCTCGTACGCGTCCTGCCCCATCGGCGACGACCGGGGTTGGAAGCGGATCAGCAGTGGCAGCGGGCCGCGACGACGACGAGCTCGTCGATGAGCCTGTTGATCGGGCGAGCGTCTTGCGATGGACACGGCGGGCACCCCTTCTTCGGCACGGGACGTCGTACCACCGCGGGGGACGGCGAGGCATGTCGAGGAGGCCGGACGAGCTGTCCGACCTCCTTCTCCGATCAGCCGGTCAGACGTTGAAGCGGAACTCCACGACGTCGCCGTCGGCCATGACGTAGTCCTTGCCCTCGATGCGGACCTTGCCGGCGGCTTTCGCGGCGGCCATCGAGCCCGCCTCCACCAGGTCCTCGAACGAGACCACCTCGGCCTTGATGAAGCCGCGCTCGAAGTCCGTGTGGATCACGCCGGCGGCCTGCGGCGCGGTCGCGCCCTGGGGGATCGTCCACGCCCGCGACTCCTTCGGGCCGGCGGTCAGGTAGGTCTGCAGGCCCAGGGTGTGGAAGCCCGCCCGTGCCAACGAGTACAGGCCCGGCTCGTGCTGACCGATCGACTCCAGCAGCTCGCGGGCGGACTCCTCGTCCAGCTCCAGCAGCTCCGCCTCGACCTTGGCGTCGAGGAACACCGCGTCCGCGGGCGCCACCAGCTCGCGCAGCTCCTTGAGCTTCGCCTCGTCGGTGAGCACGGCCTCGTCGGCGTTGAACACGTACAGGAACGGCTTCGCGGTCAGCAGGCTCAGCTCGCGCAGCAGCTCACCGTCCACTTCGGACTGCGCGGCGAACAGCGTGCGCCCGCCGTCGAGGACCTCGCGCGCCTTCTGCGCCGCTTCCAGCGCCGGACGGCGGTCCTTCTGCGTGCGGGCTTCCTTCTCCAGCCTCGGGATGGCCTTCTCCAGCGTCTGGAGGTCGGCCAGGATCAGCTCGGTGTTGATCGTCTCGATGTCGGCGGCCGCGTCGACCCGACCGTCGACGTGCACCACGTCGGAGTCGTCGAACACCCGGATGACCTGGCAGATCGCGTTGGCCTCGCGGATGTTGGCGAGGAACTTGTTCCCCAACCCCGCGCCTTCGGACGCTCCCTTCACGATGCCCGCGATGTCGACGAACGACACCACCGCCGGCACTTCGCGCTCGGAGCCGAAGATCTCCGCCAGCTTCGCCAGGCGGGCATCCGGCAGCGGCACCACGCCGACGTTCGGCTCGATGGTCGCGAACGGGTAGTTCGCCGCCAGCACGTCGTTGCGCGTGAGGGCGTTGAACAGGGTGGACTTGCCGACGTTGGGCAGGCCGACGATACCGAGGGTCAAACTCACGGTGGGTGAGTCTACGCGCCCCCAACGCCGTGTCCGATTCCCGCGAGACCGCACCTCCCGCCGCTGGCAGAGTAGGTCGCATGCTCCTCGACGACGAACGCGCCTACCGGGCCGTCGCCGCCCGCGACGCCCGCTTCGACGGGTGCTTCATCCTCGCGGTGCGCACGACCCGGATCTACTGCCGGCCGTCCTGCCCCGCCGTGACGCCGAAGCGCCGCAACGCCGAGTTCTACCCGACCGCGGCGGCGGCGCAGTCGGCCGGCTACCGGGCGTGCCGGCGGTGCCTGCCCGACGCCGTGCCCGGCTCGCCGGAGTGGAACCTGCGGGCCGACCTGGCCGCCCGCGCCATGCGCCTGATCTCCGACGGCGTGGTGGAGCGGGAGGGCGTGCCGGGGCTCGCGGCGCGGCTCGGCTACTCGGAACGCCACCTGACCCGCGTGCTGGCCGCCGAACTGGGCGCCGGCCCCCTGGCGCTGGCACGGGCGCACCGCGCGCACTCGGCGAGGTTGCTGATCGAGACCACGGACCTGTCGTTCGCGGACATCGCGTTCGCGGCCGGTTTCGCCAGCGTGCGGCAGTTCAACGACACGATCCGGGCCGTGTTCGCGGCCACGCCGTCGGCGATGCGCTCGACCCGTGCCGCGGCGACCACGCCGGGCCGCATCACGCTGCGCCTGCCGTACCGGCCGCCGTTCGACGCGGCGGGGCTCCTGGCGTACTTCCGGGCGCACGCGATCCCGGGCGTGGAGCACGTGACGGACCGCTCCTACGCGCGGTCGTTGCGCCTGCCGCACGGCCAGGCGACCGTGCTGCTGGAGCCCGCGTCGGGGCACGTGTCGTGCACGTTGCGGTTGACCGACCTGCGTGACCTGGGCAGCGCGGTGAGCCGGGTGCGGCGGCTGCTGGACCTGGACGCCGACCCGGTGGCCGTGGACGACTTCCTGTCCGCCGACCCGGCGTTGCGGCCGTCGGTCGTCGCCCGGCCGGGCGTGCGGCTGCCGGGGAGCGTCGACGGCGCGGAAACCCTGCTCCGGGCGCTCGGCCACGACGCGCCGGGCGAGCCGTTGGAGCAGCCCGACGGTCCGGTGACGCACCTGTACCCGGCGCCGTCGGCGATCGACTCGCCGGTGGCGCGCGCGTTGGCCGACGGCACGTTGCGGGTCGACGTCGGCCGTGACGCGGACGAGCTGCACGCCGAGCTGTCGGCGTTCCCCGGCGTCGGCCCGCAGGTCGCCTCGTACGTCGTGATGCGCGTGCTCGGCGCCCCTGACATCCCTTTGACCAGCGACAACATCGCGTGGCGCCCGTGGCGCTCGTACGCCGCGATGCACTTGAGGAGGACCGCGTGAGCACCGGCCACGTGTCGACCACCGACACCCCGATCAGCCCTTTCACCGCCGTCGTCGCCATGGACGGCGCCGTCCTCGCCAGCGGGTGGACCGCGGACGTGGACGAGCTGCTGCCGCAGGTCTCGCCGTCGCTGCGCCCGACGACCCTCGCGCACCGCCGCGACCTGGGCGCGGTCACCAGGGCCGTGCGCGCCTACCACGCCGGTGACCTGGACGCGATCGCCGACGTCCCGGTCCGGCAACGCGGGGGCGAGTTCATGCAGCAGGCGTGGGAGGCGCTGCGCACCGTCACGGCGGGCAAGCCGGTCAGCTACGCGGACTACGCCCTGCTGGCCGGCAGGCCGTCCGCCGTCCGCGCCGCTGCCACCGCGTGCGCCCGCAACGCGGCCACCCTGTTCGTGCCGTGCCACCGGGTGATCCGCACGGGCGGCGCGATCGGCAACTTCAGGTGGGGCGCGGACGTGAAGCGGTGGCTGCTGGACCACGAGTCCCGGGTCGCGTGACCGTCGTCCACCGCGTCGTCAGACCGGGAGCCTCGGATCAGTCCTCGTCGCGCGGGCGGGGGCGGCGCGGGGGGCGTCCGCCTTCACGGGGCGGGGCGGGACGGCGGGGGCGGTCCGGGGAGCCGGCCGGGGGGCGGGGGCGCTTGGGGCGGTCCTCGTCGGCGGCCGGGGCCGGGCGGCGGCGGTCGGCGGACGCTTCGGCGCGGTCGGCTCGGGGGCGCTTCTTGGGGCGGTCCTCCGGCTGCGGCTTCTCGGCGCGGTCCGGGCGGTCAGCGGAGCGGTCGGCGGAGCGGTCGGCGCGGTCGGCGCGGCGCGGTTTGTCCGGCTTGCCCTTCGCCTCGCGCTTCTCGTCCTTGGTCAGCCGGTTCGGGTCCTTCTGCGTCGTCACGCGGACGATGCCGATGATCACCGTGCACGCCGTGGTGATCGCCATCGCCGGGAAACCGTCGATCAACGGCTTGCCCAGCGCCAGGCCGATCGTCGCCAGCCCGCCGCCGGGCATGCCCTGCGTCAGCATGACCAGGATCGGCACCACGATCGCCAGCACCAGCGGCGGCTGGACGATCGGGCCGAACATCGAGCGCCGCTCGACGAACACCACCGCGCCGACGCAGCCCACGAAGAACGTGATGGCGAACACCCAGCCCACGGTCTTCGTGGCCGAGCTCACGTCGACGAACGTGCCGACGATGGCCACCACGAACGCGATGAGCACGGCCGCCCACCAGGGCAGACCCCGGAAGCTGCCGAACATGGCGCGGTCGTTCCAGCGGACGGCGGCGAACTCGTCGTCCTCCGGCTCGCTGCGCGAGTCGTCACGCATTGCAGCGGTCACGCACACTCCTCGTTCGGCTCAGTCCCGGCACACTCTATTACGCCTCCCGGGCGTCCAAGGGTGCACCGAGGCCGGCCTCGTCCGCCCGCCTCACCAGCGGCAGGGGTGTGACGTCGGACGACGCGTTGCTCAACGGCTCGACGGCCGCCCGGAAACCCTCCAACGCGTCCAGCTCGCGCCGCCGCGCCGACAGGAACCGCTGCAGGTGCGTGCTCGACAGGTTCACCGCGTCGATGGCGCCGTCCGCCGCCCGGTGCGCCCGCGACGCCGCCGCCCTGACCTGCTCGACGTCGTCGGCCAGCGCGCGGTCGGTCACCGCGAACATCGCCGCCGACGCGATCACCGCGAACCCGGTCGGCCCGCACAGGAACACCCGCCGGTCGAGCAGCCACCGCAGCAGCTCCGGGTCGGTGTCCAGGGCCGCGACCACCGCGCCGTCGTTCGGCACGAACATGATCGTCCCGTAGATCGCGTCGGCCCACCGCTGGTAGCCCTTGCCCGCCAGCTCCGCGGCCCGCGCCCGGATGTTGCGGACGTGCACGCGCAGCGCGTCGACGCGCTCGGTCGCGTCGTCGGTCTCCACCGCCTCCGCCCACGTGGCCATGCTCATCTTCGCGTCGACGGGCACCCGCCGCCCGCCGCCGACGTTGAGCACCAGGTCCGGCCGCACCGAGCCGCCGCCGGCCACGTCCACCTGGAGGTCGAAGTGGATCCCCTCCCGCAGGCCGAGCACCCGCGCCGTCTCCACCAGCACCTTCTCGCCGAGCTCGCCGCGCCCGCTGACCGAGGAGAACGCCACCTCGTAGCGCTGCAACGCCGCCCACTGCGCGTCGCCGCGTTCCCGTTCGGCCCGCACCGCGGCCAGCGCGGCGTCGGTGCGCCGGACGCTGTCCTGGTAGAGCCGCCAGAGGAACACCAACGCGCCCGCGAGCAGGAGCGCCACGACCACCGCCGCCGTGCTGAGGACCGCCGTCATCCCCCGATCATCGCGCACACGTGTCCGACCACACGTTCGAGCGACACGCCGAGCGGGTTGGACGATCAGGCGGCCTGCCGGCCCTAGCGTGGCCGACGTGTTGATCCTGCACACGTCCGACTGGCACGTGGGGCGCACCTTCCACGGCCGTGACCTGCTGCAAGAGCAGGAATCGGTGCTCGGCGGCCTCGCCGACACGGTGGCGGACGAGCGGGTCGACGCGGTCGTCGTGGCGGGAGACCTGTTCGACCGGGCCGTGCCGAACGCGGAAGCCGTCGCCGTGTGCTCCCGGGTGCTCAAGCGCATCCGCGAGGCGGGCGCGAAGATCGTGATCACGCCGGGCAACCACGACTCGGCGGCCCGGCTGGGCTTCCTCGGGGCGTTCGCCGAGGCGGGCGGCCTGCACCTGCGCACGCGCGTGGCCGAGCTGCACGACCCGGTGCTGTTCGCCGACGAGCACGGCCCGGTGGCGGTGTACGGGGTTCCCTTCCTGGAACCCGAGACGGCGCGGCACGCGCTCGGCGTGGAGGCCAAGGGCCACGGCGGCGTGCTCACCGAGGCGATGCGGCGGATCAAGCTGGACCTCGCGGCGCGGGAGAACACACGATCGGTGGTCATGGCGCACGCGTTCGTGACCGGCGGCGAGCCGTGCGAGTCGGAGCGCACCATCGCGGTGGGCGGCGTGCAGGACGTGTCGGGCGCGGTGTTCGCCGGGGTCGACTACGTGGCGCTGGGCCACCTGCACGGTCAGCAGACGTTGGCGGAGCACCTGCGGTACTCGGGCAGCCCGGTCGCGTACTCGTTCTCCGAGGCGCGGCACCACAAGTCGGTGTGGCTGGTCGAGCTGGACGCGGGCGGGCTGGCCGGGGTGGAACGGCGTTCCCTGCCGGTGCCCCGCGCGCTGTCGACGGTGAGCGGCTCGCTGGACGACCTGCTGCTCGACCCGGACCACGAGCCGGTCGAGGACCACTTCCTCTCCGTCACGCTGACCGACCGGGTGCGCCCGCTGGACGCGTTGCGCCGCCTGCAGCGGCGGTTCCCGCACGCGGTGCACGTGGAGTGGCGGCCGGAGGGCGGGCGGACCGGCGAGCTGCGGTTCGCCGAACGGGTGCGCGGTCGCAGCGACGAGGAGATCGCCTGCTGCTTCGTCGAGGACGTGCGCGGCGACCAGCCCGGCCCGCGCGAGCTGGACCTGCTGCGCGAGGCGTTCGCGGCGGCTGCCCGGGAGGACGAGTCGTGAAGCTGCACCGGTTGGCGGTCAGCGGGTTCGGCCCGTACGCGCGGCGCGAGGAGGTCGACTTCGACCTGCTCGGCGCGGACGGCCTGTTCCTCCTGCACGGCGACACCGGCGCGGGCAAGACGACGCTGCTCGACGCGGTGGCGTTCGCGCTGTTCGGCAAGGTCCCCGGCGCGCGCGGCGACGTGAAGCGCCTGCGCTGCGACTACGCCGACCGCGACACGCCCACGTACGTGGAGCTGGAGCTGACCGTGCGCGGCCGGCGGTTCCGGATCAAGCGCAGCCCCGAGTACGAGCGGCCGAAGAAGCGCGGCGACGGCGCGACCCGCCAGCAGGCGCAGGTGTCGTTGACGTGGGTCGGCGGGTGGACCGGAGAGGGGCACAGCCGCATCGACGACGTGGCCCGCGAGGTCGAGGGCCTGCTCGGGATGACGGCCGAGCAGTTCTTCCAGGTGGTGCTGCTGCCGCAGGGCGAGTTCGCCCGGTTCCTGCGCGCGGAGACCGCCGAGCGGGAGAAGCTGCTGGAGAAGCTGTTCGGCACGGAGCGGTTCCTGGACGTGGAGAAGTGGTTCCGGGAACGCCGCGCGGACCGCAGGCGCGAGGTCGCGCAGCTCGGCCAGGAGCACCGCGACCTGGTGCTGAAGGTCGCCGAGGTCGCGTTGGAGGAGCTGCCCGAGGGCGGCGGCGACCAGGAGTGGCTCAGCTCCCTGCTCAAGCGGCTGGACGAGGACGAGCGCGACGCCGAGCGGCTCTCGGCCGAGGCGTCCGGGCGGCGCGCCGTCGCCGAGCGGGACTGGCAGGAGGCGCGGGCGCGGCACGAGCGGGTCCGCCGGGTGCGCGACGCGCGCCGCCACCTCGACCGGTACGCCGAGGTGGAGCCGAGCCTGCGGGCGTGGGTCGCCGAACGTGACGCGGCCCGGCAGGCGGCGGTCGTGGCGCCCGCGCACGAACGCGCGGTGAAGCTGGCGCGCGAGCTCGACGCCGCCGTCGCGCAGGAGCGGGCGGCGGCCGTCGCCGTGTCCGCCCTCGGCTACGACGGCGCCGACCTGCGCGGTGACGGCGAACGCCTGCGAGAGGAGGCGGGCGGGCTCACGAGCCTGGCCGCCGAGGCCGAGCGGCAGCGCGCGGACCAGCGGCGGATCGCGCAGCTGGACCGCGACGTCGCCACCACGTCCCAGCGGCTGGCCACGCTGGTCACGCAGCTGGACGAGGTGCCGCACCGGCTGGCCGCCGCGAGGGGCGCGGTCGAGGAGTCGGCGGAGGCCGCGGCCCGGCTGCCGCAGGTGTCGGGGCTGGCCGCCGCCGCGGCCGAGCTGCCGCGCGTGGAGCGGGCGTTCCGGGAGGCGGACGAGGCGCGGCGGGACGCGGTGGACGCGCAGCAGAAGGCCCGCGAGAAGCTGCTCCGGATCCGCCGGGAGCGGCTGGACGGGATGGCGGTCGAGCTGGCCGGTCGGCTGCGCGCGGGCCACGAGTGCCCGGTGTGCGGGTCGGCCGAGCACCCGTCGCCCGCGCAGCCGATGCTGGACGCGGTGACGGCCCTGGACGAGGACGGCGCCGCCGACGAGGACCAGCGCGCCCTGGACCGGCGGCAGCGGGCCGAGCAGGAGGCGCACCGGCTGGGCGAACGGCTGGCGTTGCTGCGCGAGCAGCTGGGCGACCGGCCGCCGGCCGAGCTGGAGCGCGAGCACCGGTCCGTGGCGGCGTGCGCCGAGCAGTGGGAGAGCAGGCAGGCCGAGCTGGCCGAGCTGGAGACCAAGGTGCAGCGCGCGCTCGACCAGCGTGGCGCGCTGGAACGCGAGCTGGCCGAGGCGGGCGCGCAGCGGGCGCAGCTGGTGGAGGCCGTCGAGGAGCGCGGCGCGCGGCTGGAGGAGGCGCGCGGCGACTTCCCGGACGTCGTCACGCGCCGCGCGCACCTCAGCGACCTGGCCGACGCGCTGACCGAGCTGGCCACGCGGCGCGCCGCCGTGGCCGAGCACGAGGAACGGCTGGCCGACCAGCGGCTGGAGGTGGCGCGGCTGGCCTCGCTCGCCGGGTTCGCCGACGTGGCCGACGCCCTCGCCGCGGCACGCCCGGCCACCGCCGTCGCCGAGCTGGAGACCCGGATCCGCGACGTCGAGAAGACCAGGACCGCGGCCGAGAGCACGCTGGCCGAGCTGCCCGGCACCGACCCGGACGCCGAGGTCGACGTGGCGGGCGCGGAGGAGCGGTTCCGAGCGGCGAGCGACGCCGCGACCGAGGCCGCCACGGCGCTGACGAACGCCCGCACGAGGGCCGCGCGCGCCGCCGACCTGGCCGAGCAGCTCCGGGACGCGTGGCTGCGGCTGGAGCCGGTGGAGGCCGAGTTCGCCGAGCTGGACGCGTTGACCGACGTGATCAACGGGTCGGGGCAGAACACCAGGAGCATGACCCTGCGCACGTACGTGCTCGCCGCCCGGCTGGAGGAGGTCGCGGTGGCCGCCAGTGCCCGGCTGGAGCGGATGAGCCAGGGCCGCTACCGGTTCGTGCACTCGACCGAGGCCGGTCCGCGCGGCACGAGGGGCGGGCTGGGCCTCGACGTCATGGACGACTACTCGGGGCAGCAGCGGCCGGCGAAGACGCTGTCCGGCGGCGAGTCGTTCCTGGCGTCGCTGTCCCTGGCCCTCGGCCTGGCCGACGTGGTCGCGGCGGGCGCCGTGCTCGACACGCTGTTCATCGACGAGGGCTTCGGCACGCTCGACGCCGAGACCCTGGAGCTGGTGATGACGACGCTGGACGAACTGCGCGCAGGCGGCCGGGTCGTCGGCCTCGTCTCGCACGTCGAGGAGCTGCGGCAGCGCATCCCGACCCGGCTGCGCGTCCGCAAGGCCCGCGAGGGCTCCTCGCTGGAACTCACCGCCTGATTCACGATCGAGGGTCGCCCGACAGCATTATGCGCGCCGGAGAATTGACGTCACGTAACCACTCGGCCGAGTGAAGCACAATTTCTGCGGAGATCCCCGACCGTAGTGGCCCAACGGTTTTTCAACCATTGGGAAACCACCCCTGCGTGCTAGATTCCCTCGTGTTCGAAGTTTTAAACGTCGAACTCCGAGGAGATCTTCCGATGAATACCTCATTCACCAGGTTGTTGATCGCCGTGCTGGTGGCGCTGTTCTCGACGGGCGCGACCGCGGCCGTCGCGGAACCCGAGCAGGCGGCGGACAGACAATGGTCGGGCTGGACCGATCTCGGCGGCGTGGTCACCGCGGGGCCGGCCGTGTCGTCGTGGTCCGAGAACCGACTCGACGTGTTCGCCCGCGGCACCGACTCGGCCGTCTGGCACCGGTGGTGGAACGGTTCCTCGTGGTCGGGCTGGGAAAGCCTCGGCGGCAACATCATCGACAACCCGGCCGCCGTCTCGTGGGGGCCGAACCGCATCGACCTGTTCGGCCGCGGCACGGACAACCACCTGTGGCACAAGTGGTGGAACGGGTCGTCCTGGTCGGGCTGGGAAGACCTCGGCGGCATCATCACCGCAGGTCCGGCCGTGTCGTCGTGGTCGGCCAACCGGCTCGACGTGTTCGTCAGGGGCTCGGACGGCGCGTTGTGGCACAAGTGGTGGAACGGCTCGTGGTCCGGCTGGGAGAGCCTCGGCGGCGTGTTCATCGACAACCCGGCCGCCGTGTCGTGGGGCGCGAACCGCATCGACGTCTTCGTCGAGGGCCTGAACAACCACCTGTGGCACAAGTGGTGGAACGGGTCGTCCTGGTCGGGCTGGGAAGACCTCGGCGGCGTCATCACCGCGGGCCCGGCCGTGTCGTCGTGGTCGGCCAACCGGCTCGACGTGTTCGCCAAGGGCACCGACAACCAACTCTGGCACAAGTGGTGGAACGGGTCGTCCTGGTCCGGTTGGGAAAACCTCGGCGGCGTTTTCCTGCACAACCCGGCGGCCGTCTCGTGGGGACCGAACCGCATCGACGTCTTCGTCGAGGGCACGAACAACCACGTCTACCACAAAGCGTGGTACTGATTACCGCTGAACACCGCCCGTGAGAACCGCTCCCTTTCCCGCCCGTCGGGGAAGGGAGTCGGCGTTCGCCCTCAACCCCTGCTGTCGACTTTCACCTGGGAGCCGTCGACCGGACGTGCCCCGGGCGCACGGCGCGTCGCGAGCAGCCGGTGCCGGCGGGCGTCGTCCGGCCTGTCCCAGGCCGCGTAGGCGCGGGCGAGACCGTCGTGGGCGCGCGCCTCCTCGTGCCGGTCGCCCGTGCGGCGGGTCAGCGCCAACGCCTCGTGGTGGTGCTCGACGGCGCGCCCCGGGTCGCCGCAGGCGGTCGCCAGCTCACCCAGCGTGTCCAGCACCTCGGCCTCCAGGTCGCGGTTGCCGGTCGCCCGCGCGCCCGCGAGCGCCTCACCGAGGTGCTTCGCGGCGACCTCCCACCGGCCGAGCCGGAGGTGGACCAGCCCCAGGTTCGCCTGCAGGTGGCCCACCAGCGCGTGGTCGTTGTCGACGTCCGGCACGGCCGCCACGGCCCGGTCCATGTGCCGCAACGCCTCCTCGTGACGCCCCGACGCCTCGTGCACCAGCGCCAGGCTGCACAGCACGGCCGCCTCGCCGCGCCGGTTGCCGATGGCCCTGGCGATCGACAGCGCCTCCCGGAAGCTCCGCTCCGCCTCCTCGTGCCGACCGAGGCGGCGCAGCACGACACCCAGGTTCTTCAGCGCCCGGCCGGTGAAGCTCACGTCACCGGTCTCCCGCCCGACCGCGAGGGCCTGCTCGTGGTGGCGCAACGCCTCCTCGTAACGCCCCAGCCGCTCGCACGCCACGCCGAAGCCGGTGAGCGCGGCGCCCTCGGCCGCGCGGTCCGCCCGCCTGCGGCCGGCCACGAGGGCGTGCGTGTGCAGGGCGAGGGACTCGTCGTGGTGGCCGCGGACGTGGAAGTAGGGCCACAGCGCGGCGGTCAGCTCCTCGGCGTGCTCGGCGTCGCCGTGCCGGGCCGCGTGCTCGGCCACCGCGAGGAGGTTCGCCCGCTCGGACTCCAGCCACACCACCGCGTCGGCACGGGTGCTCAGGCAGGTCGACGGGGGCGCGGCCGGCCGCCCGGCGTGGTCGACGGGGTCGAACAGCCCCATCGCGACCGCCGCCTCGCGCACGTAGTGGCCCGCCAGCGCGCGCAGCGCCGCGTCCCGCCCCTCGTCGCCGTCCACCTCGGCGGCGAGGCCGCGGGCGTAGGTGCGCAGCAGGTCGTGCATCTGGAACCGGCCGTCGGCCGTGGGCTCCACGAGGTGCGACTGGACCAGGGCGTCGACGTGCCGCCGGGCCGCCGCGTCGTCCGAGCCGGTCAGCGCGGCGATGGCGGGGATGCCGAGTTCCCGGCACGGGTGCGCCCCCAGCAGCCGGAACACCCGCGCGACGGCGGGCGGCAGGTGCCGGTAGGACCACGAGAACGCCGACCGCAGCGCCGCGTGGGGGTCGGCGTCGTCGTCCAGCCGGTCCAGCCGGTCCTGCTCCCGGGTCAGCTCGCGGCCGAGGTCGGCCAGCGACGCCGAGGGGCGGCCGGTGGCCAGTTCGGCGGCCAGGCGCAGGGCCAGCGGCAGCCTGGCGCACAGCGCCGCCAGGACGTCCACCGCACGCGGGTCCGCCGACGCGCGCTCGCCGATCAACGCGCGCAGCAGGTCGCCGGCCTCGTCGACGGGCAGCAGGTCGAGCCGGACGCGGGTCGCGCCGTCCTTCGCGATCAGCCCCCGCATCGAGTCGCGGCTGGTCACCAGCACCACGCAGCCCGGCGACCCGGGCAGCAGCGGCCGGACCTGGGCGGCCGTGCGGGCGTTGTCGAGCACCACGAGCACCTGCCTGCCCGCCAGCAGCGACCGGAAGGCCGCGGACCGCTCGGCCAGGTCCTGAGGGATGTCCCGGGAGTCGACGCCCAACGCGCGCAGGAAGCCCGACAGCGCGTCACCCGGGCCGACCGGCAGGTCCGGGTCGTACCCGCGGAGGTTGACGTAGAGCTGCCCGTCGGGGAACCGGTTCCGCACGCGCTGCGCCCAGCGCAGCGCCAACGCGGTCTTGCCGACCCCTCCCGTGCCGGTGATGACCGCGATCGGCGGCGGCTGCCCGTCGTCCGCGCGCAACAGGAGGCTGTCGAGCCGCTCCACGTGCTCGGCGCGTCCGGTGAACCCGGCGACGGCGGCGGGCACCTGCGCGGGGCACACCCGGGCCGCCTCCCGCCCGACCGCCAGGGTCGGGTCCTGGTTGAGGATGTCGAGGTGCAGCCGGCGCAGCTCCTCCCCCGGCCTCAGCCCCAGCTCCCGGTCGAGCAGCACGCGCCCCTCGTCGTAGACGTCCAGCGCCTCCGCCTGGCGGCCCGCCCGGTACAGCGCGGTCATCAGCGCGCCGCGCAACCGTTCCCGGAACGGGTGTTGCGCGACCAACCCGGTCAGCGCGACCACCGCCTCCTCGTGCGACCCCAGGGCGGACAACGCCGCCGCGTGCCCTTCCAGCGCCGTGAGCCTGCGCTCGACGAGCCGGGCCTTGACGGCGTCCGCGTCCGGGCCGGCCAGGTCGCGGAAGGGGTCGCCGCGCCACAGCCGCAACGCCTCGGCGAACGCCGCCACCGCCTGCCGGTGCGCGCCCGCGTCCCCGTGCCGCCGTCCCGCGCGGACCGCGTCCTCGAACCGGTGCGCGTCGAGCTCGTCCTCCGCCACCCGGACCCGGTAGCCGGCCCGGCCGCCGTCGATCCGCTCATCGGCGAGCAGCCGGCGCAGCTGCCAGACGTAGGTCTTGGTGTTCTTCTCCGCCGACGGCGGCGCGCCCTCCGGCCAGAGGGCCTCGACCAGCCGCTCGACGCTGACCCACTCGCCCGCGTGCAGCAGCAGCGTGGCCAGCAGCACCCGCGGTTTCCGGGCGTCGACCGGAATCCGCACACCGTCGGACCGCACGACGTCGACCGCGCCCAGGACCCGGAACAGCACTCGGCACACTCCCCGCGCCACGGCCCCACGGCCGAGGCGGCACCGAAGGTAGCGCACCACCGGCGCCCGGTCGTGGACCGCCGCTGTACCGCCGCTGTACCGGCGTCCGCCAGGCTTGGCGCGGTTCACCGGCTGTGACCTTCACTAGGGGGGAGGGCCACAGCCACGACCCGACCGGGTGGCGGGCGCCGGGCGGCACCCTCCACCCGCCGCCCGGTCGTGGTGGGCGTCCACCGCTTCGCGCCGGCGGCCGTCATGATCACCGGCACGTCCGAGCGGGCGCGGGCTAGGACGCGAGCAGCCCGCCCCGGTACGCCGAGGCCTGCAGCTCGAACAGCTCGAAGTAGTGCCCGCGCAACGCCATGAGCTGCTCGTGCGTGCCCTGCTCGACAACCCGGCCCTGGTCGAGCACGACGATCCGGTCGGCGTTGCGGATGTTCGCCAGCCGGTGCGTCACCAGGATCGTGGTGCGCCGCGCGGTCGCCTCGCGCAGGCCCTCGAACACCCTCGCCTCCGCCTTGGCGTCCAGCGCGGCCGTCGGTTCGTCGGCCACCAGCACCGCCGCGTCCCGGTACATCCCGCGCGCGATGCCCATCCGCTGCCACTGCCCGCCGGACAGGTCCTGCCCGTCGTTGAACTGCCGCGACAGCACGGTGTCCGGCCCGGCGGGCAGGCTCGCCAGCACCTCGTCCGCGCCCGACTTCGCCACCGCCTCCTGCCACGCCTCGTCGTCCTCGCGCTCCAGCCGCCCGACGGCCACGTTGTGCCGGGCGGTCATCGGCCACTGCGCCGGGTCCTGCGCGATCACCGCGATCGACGAGTGCACCGAGTTCGGGTCGGCCTCGGCCAGGTCGACGCCGTCCCACGCGACCGTGCCCGACGACGCGGGGTACAGGCCGGTCAGCACCTTGCCCAGGGTCGTCTTGCCCGACCCGTTCTCCCCCACCAGCGCGATGACCTCGCCCCGCGCCACGGTCAGGTTCACCTCCCGCAACGCGGGCTTCGGCGCGCCGGGGTAGGTGAACGAGACGTCCGTGAGCGTGATCTCCTCCGGGTCCTCCGGCGCCTTCACCGGCGAGCTGCCCTGGGCCCGTTCCGCGCCTTCGACCAGCAGCTTGCGGTAGAAGTCGATGTAGAACGAGTCCTCGTACAGCGAGTTGACCGCGCGGGTCGTCGACGCCAGCGACGAGAAGCCGGTGCGCATGGCCAGCACCGCCGTGCCCGCCAACGCCAGCTCCATGCCGCCGGTGTGCAGCAGGAGGCCGAGCACGACGTAGGCGATGGCGGTGCCGACACCGGCCAGCGCGCGTCCGGTCAACCGCACCATGTTCGTGCGGTGGGCCATCCGGATCTCGTCGGCCATGAGGCTCTCCGCGATGCGCCGGTGCTCGCCGAGCAGGCGTTCCTGCAACGTCAGGGCGTGCCGTTCCAGCGCGAAGTCCCGGTCGGTGGCGACCTCCTCCACCACGCCCTTGCGCGTGTTGCGGGTCACCGAGTCGAGGAAGTGCTCGTAGCGCAGCTTGGACGCCCGCGCCGACGCCCAGGCGTTCGCGAACGCGGCCAGCAGCAGCGCCGGCGCCAGCCACGGGTTGAGCAACCCGACCGTCACCACAGCCGCGATCAGCGAGATGCCGCCGGAGAGCAGGTCCGCCAGGTAGCGCAGGCTGCTCTCCAGCGAGCGGACGCCACGCCGGCCGCCCTGCCGGGCCAGCTCGCGGAAGTCGGCGTCCTCGAACGCGAGGAGCTGGGCGCGGACCAGGACCGCCGTCACCTCGTCGTTCGCCTCACGCGTGACCCTCGGCCTGAGCGAGCTCTCCACCGCCGCGACCGCCGTGTCGAGCAGCGCGCGGACCACGAACGACCCGACCACCACCGCCAACGCGGGCAGCGCCTCCACCACCCGCTGCGGCGTGGGCCCGTCCCGGAGCAGGGCGGAGAACACGTCGGCCGTGGCGAGCAGCCCGAACGCGGTCACGCCGCCGGACAGCACGTGCACCACACCGGCCATCAGGGTCAGCCGGGGCGACGTGCGCCAGGCGAGCCGAACCACCATCGCCACCGCCGACGGCAGGCTCTTAAGGGCCTTGCCCAAGCTCACCGACGTCCCACCACGACGACGGGCCCACTTGGGGGTGGCGACGTTCTCCACCCCGATCAGCACGGTGCTCATCGTTCCAGGAAACGCGAACTTCACCCCGCCGCCAACCACGTTCACGATCAGCGCAGCTCAGCGCTTCGGGGGAGCCGAACTGTCGTACCGCCGTGCGAGGATCAGCCGGGGCTTCGCGAAGGCGCCGCCCGAAATGGAACCAAAACCCTCCGCGACGAACCGCTAACGCACGGCCGACCTCCTCCGACAGGCGGGATGACCCCGGGCGAAAGCGCCGCCGTCCCCACGACCAGGGCTCTCTTCCGCTTTCCACGCGCTTTCGGCGCGCGCACAAATCGGCGAATGGAGAATTGTCATGCGCACGATTCCCGGCCTCGGTGCGGCCGCCCTCGCGGCGGTGCTGGTGACGGCGGTGCTGACCGTGCCCGCCTCGTCGAACGGCCGCCGTACCACCCGTCCCTCGGCCGCACGCCCCACCAGCCGGACAAGATGCTGGTCGACCCGGCACCCGGCGATGCGGGTGGCCTGGAGAACCCGTACGGGTTCAACCTCACCCAGATGCGCGGCCTGGCCAACCCGGCCTACTACGAACTGATGGACCACCACCCGGTCAAGCTCTACCGCGACCGCCGCGGCCTGCCCGCCGACGACCCGCGCCTGCGGCAGGAGGATCGGTGGCTGGAAGGTTTCGACGACGTCATGTCGACCATCGTGCTGGAGACCAACACCGCGGCCTGGTCTACACCGGCGGCACCATCAGCTTCGCGCACCTCTCGACGCGGGACCGCATCGTCGAACGCAGCCTCGCCGGCGTGACGGAGGGCCCGCCACCAGATCGGGATGAAGGTCGTGCACGAGCTCGGGCACCAGTTGGGGCTCAACCACTACAACTCGGAGTACCACGGCGAGCACGCGCCCATGGGCCAGCGGACCGTGGACCTCGTCTCCAGCTGGAACGACGTGCTGTGGCGCGGCGACAAGGCCGGGCTGCCGGCCATGGCCGGGTGGCGCGACCGGGCGAAGGCGTGCGCGCAGCGGGCCGAGTGCACACCGATCTGGTACAAGGACGGCGACGTGGCGTGGCCGCCGAGAACGGCGGGTCCGACGGCCCGGCGTGACGAGGAACGACGAAGCGCCCCCGCCGGGACCGGCGTGGGGCGCTTCCGTCGAAACGAACCGTCCTAGCGGACCATGTCCTTGCGCAGTTCGCGCGGCAGGGCGAACGCGATCTTCTCGTTCGCCGTGGTGATCTCCTCGACGTCGCCGTAGCCCTGCGTCGCCAGGTGCTCCAGCAGCTCCATCACCAGGATGTCCGGCACCGACGCGCCCGACGTCACGCCGACCGTCGTCACGCCCTCCAGCCACGCCGGGTCCACCTCGCGCGCGTAGTCGATCAGGTACGCCGCCCGCGCGCCGGCCTGCAGCGCCACCTCGACCAGCCGCACCGAGTTCGACGAGTTCTTCGACCCGACCACCAGCACCAGGTCGCACTCCGGCGCCATCGTCTTCACCGCGGTCTGCCGGTTGGACGTCGCGTAGCAGATGTCGTCCGACGGCGGCTCCTGCAGATCAGGGAACCGGTCCTGCAACTGCCGCACCCGCACCATCGTCTCGTCCACCGACAGCGTGGTCTGCGAGAGCCAGACCACCTTGGACGGATCGCGCACCACGACCTTGTCGACGTCCTCGGCGGTGTCCACGAGCTGGATGTGGGAGGGCGCCTCGCCGTACGTGCCCTCGACCTCCTCGTGCCCTTCGTGGCCGATGAGCAGGATGTCGTAGTCCTCGCGGGCGAACCGCTTGGCCTCGTTGTGGACCTTCGTCACCAACGGGCAGGTGGCGTCGATCGTGCGCAGCTGCCGCGAAGCGGCCTCCTCGTGCACCGCGGGCGACACGCCGTGCGCCGAGAACACCACGAGCGCGCCCTCGGGCACCTCGTCGGTCTCGTCGACGAAGATCGCGCCACGCCGGGACAGCGTCTCCACGACGTGCTTGTTGTGGACGATCTCCTTGCGCACGTAGACCGGCGCGCCGTACTGCTCCAGCGCCTTCTCCACGGTCACGACGGCACGGTCCACGCCGGCGCAGTAGCCACGCGGCTTGGCCAGGAGCACTCGCTTGTCCATGACGACCAGGGTACGGCGTGCCGGATGTAGGCATCCGACGGCCGACTGCGGCAGGCTGTAGGGCATGAAGCCACTGCCCCTGTCCGTCCGCCTCGCCGCGGGACTGGCGGTCACCGCCGTCGAGCAGGCCCGGAAGCTGCCGGGGCAACTCGCGGGACTCCCGGTCACCGTGGTCAGTGAGGCCTTGCAGCTGTCCATGCGGCTCCAGCAGCGGGTGACGGAACTCGCAATCAAGGGTGACGACGTGCTGTCCGTGCTGCGGCCGGTGGAGCAGGAGCCCGAGTGGGCGACGTTCGACGAGGACGAGGGCATCGCCACCACCGCCGACACCGATCCCGACGCCGACGACCCGTGGGCGGTGGAGGAGCAGGCCCTGGCCGCCGAGCCGCCCGCCGTGCTGCCGAACTACGACGAGCTGTCGTTGGCGCAGCTCAGGGCACGTCTGCGCACCCTGACCGCGGAAGACCTCGAGGAGCTGCTGGCGCACGAGCGCACGCACGCCGCCCGCCCCGAGTTCACCGGCATGCTCACCCGCCGCATCGCGAACCTCAAGACCCAGTGAACCCGGAGCAGACGAGCACCGCGAAGTCCCAGGTCGACAGATCGAGCCCGGAGAACCCGTGGCCGGTGCGCACGGTCGCGCGCAAGATCTTCGACTGGATCAACCGGCTCGGCGACGTGTGGGTGGAGGGCCAGGTCACGCAGCTGAGCGCGCGTCCGGGCACCGCGACGGCGTTCCTCACCCTCCGCGACCCGTCCGTGGACATGTCGATGCAGCTGACCGCGCCCGTGGGCATGGTCCGCGAGCTGCAGCTGTCCGAGGGCAGCCGGGTGGTGGTGCACGGCAAGCCCAACTTCTTCCCCAACCGCGGCACGCTGAGCCTGCGCGTGGACGAGATCCGGCAGGTCGGCATCGGCGAGCTGCTGGCCCGGATCGAACGCCTGCGCAAGCTCCTCAACGCCGAGGGCCTGTTCGACCCGCGGCGCAAGCGCAAGCCGCCGTTCCTGCCGAACAAGATCGGCCTCGTCACGGGGCGCGCGTCGGCCGCCGAGCGGGACGTGCTGACCAACGCGCACGCCCGCTGGCCGGGCGCCCGGTTCCGGGTGGTCAACGTTGCGGTGCAAGGGGCCTTGGCCGTGCCGCAGATCCTCACCGCACTGTCGACTCTGGACCGCGACCCCGAAGTGGACGTCATCGTGCTGGCCCGCGGCGGCGGCAGCGTGGAGGACCTGCTGCCGTTCTCCGACGAGGCGCTGTGCCGGGCGGTGGCGCAGTGCCGCACGCCGGTGCTGTCCGCGATCGGGCACGAGCCGGACACCCCGCTGGTGGACCACGTGGCGGACCTGCGGTGCTCCACGCCGACCGACGCGGGCAAGCGGGTGGTCCCGGACGTCGCGGAGGAGGGCGAGAGGATCCGCCAGCTGCGCGATCGCAGCAGGCGCGCCCTGCACGGCTGGGTGGACCGGGAGCGGAAGCTGCTCGCGGCGCTGCGCACGCGACCCGCGCTCGCCGACCCGCACGGTCCGCTGGACCGCCGCGCGGAGGACGTCGACCGGCTGCGGGAACGCGCCCGGCGCGCGGTGCGCAACCGTCTCGATTCGGAGACGTCCGGGCTGATCGCCACCACGGCGCGCTTGACGACCCTCGGGCCTGCCGCCACGCTGGCGCGGGGGTATGCGGTGGTCCAGCTCCTCACCCCCGACGGGGTCGACGGTGTGCTCCGCTCGACCTCCCAAGCTCCCGCGGGCACCCTGCTGAGGGTGCGCGTGGCCGACGGCGCCGTGCACGCGGTCGTCACCTCCGACGGGGACGGCACCGAGGCGCGAGAAGGAGGCGGTGGTGCCGAACCCCGCACGTGAGCCCACGTTCCTGCCCTTGACGGTGGCGGCCGCGGGGGAGGCCGACGACGAGGGCGTGAGCGCCGTGCGCAGCCGCGCCGTGTCGGCCGACCAGGCCGCCGCCGACTGCTGGCTGTCCCTGGTGGCCGGCTGCACCTCGGGCAGGCAGACGTTGATCAACCGCTTACACGACCTGTCCGAGGCGACCTCCGGCTACGCCGGGATGCGGTGGTGGCTGGGCCACGGCTCGGTGCACCGCAGGCGCGTCGCCGACGCCGAGCACCGCATCGACGACGCCGTGCGCGAAGGTGACGGCGCGGAGTTCGCCGAGGCGTTCATCGGGTACGACCAGGCGGTCGCGACCGTCGTGGTGCACGTCCAGAACCGATTGGGGAAGTTGTCCACGTGAGCGAGCCGGGCTACGAGCAGGCCAGGGACGAGTTGGTGGAGGTGGTCCGCAGGCTGGAGGCGGGCGGCCTGTCGCTGGAGGAGTCGCTGGCGCTGTGGGAACGCGGCGAGGCCCTGGCGAAGACCTGCGAGCGGCAGCTGGCGGGCGCCCGGGAACGGATCGATCAAGCACTCAGTGTGACCGAGGAGGACGTGGCCGAGGCGTGATGACGTGCGAGGATTGGTCTACCGGCCGGTAGTCGCAGTCGCAGGAGGAACCTCATGGTCACAGCCAGCAGCCCGTCCGAGCGTCGTCGCGAAGCACCCGATCGGAACCTCGCGCTGGAGCTCGTCCGGGTGACCGAGGCGGCCGCGATGGCCGC
This sequence comes from Actinosynnema sp. NPDC023794, assembly GCF_040639675.1. Taxonomy (NCBI): domain Bacteria; kingdom Bacillati; phylum Actinomycetota; class Actinomycetes; order Pseudonocardiales; family Pseudonocardiaceae; genus Actinosynnema; species Actinosynnema sp. NPDC023794. Next base: position 237,627 of record NZ_JBFAFR010000008.1, read on the forward strand.
CGGGCGCTGGGTCGGCCGCGGCGACAAGAACGGCGGCGACGGCGCGGCGGTGGACGCCATGCGCAAGCTGATCGGCACCGTGTCCATGCGCGGCGTGGTGGTGATCGGCGAGGGCGAGAAGGACGAGGCGCCCATGCTGTTCAACGGCGAGGAGGTCGGCGACGGCAACGGCCCCGAGTGCGACGTGGCGGTCGACCCGATCGACGGCACGACGTTGATGGCCAAGGGCATGCCGAACGCGCTCGCGGTGCTCGCGGTGGCCGAGCGGGGCGCGATGTTCGACCCGTCGGCCGTGTTCTACATGGAGAAGCTCGCCACCGGGCCGGAGGCGGCGGACGTCATCGACATCACCGCGCCGATCGCGGAGAACATCCGCCGGGTGGCGAAGGCCAAGCACAGCGACGTCTCCGACGTGACGGTGTGCATCCTGGACCGGCCGCGGCACGAGTCGCTGGTCGGCGAGGTGCGCGCGGCGGGCGCCCGGATCCACTTCATCTCCGACGGCGACGTGGCGGGCGCGATCTCGGCCGCCCGGCCGAACACCGGCATCGACCTGCTGGTCGGCATCGGCGGCACGCCGGAGGGGATCATCGCGGCGGCGGCGCTGAAGTGCATGGGCGGCGCGATCCAGGCCAAGCTGTGGCCCAAGGACGACGAGGAGCGGCAGAAGGCGCTGGACGCGGGCCACGACCTGGACCGCGTGCTGCTGACCGACGACCTGGTGCGCGGCGACAACGTGTTCTTCTGCGCGACCGGCGTGACGGACGGCGACCTGGTGCGCGGCGTGCACTACCGGGCGGGCGGCTGCACGACCCAGTCGATCGTGATGCGCTCGAAGTCCGGCACGGTGCGGATGATCGACGGCTTCCACCGGCTGACCAAGCTGCGCGAGTACTCGTCGGTCGACTTCGACATCCCGTCGACCGGCGAGGACGCCCTGCCGCCCCTCCCCTGATCGACCCCGGAGCCGACCTCGGTCCGGTTGCCACCGAGCGCTGTCAACTGTGAACCCAGCGTTACCGGCCGATCGGCTGTGGTGATCACGCCGCGTTCATCCCTAGTTTCCGATCCGTCCCCGAGCACCCTGCGCCGGGGACGGAGAGGAAGCGATGAAGGTTCGTACCCTGTTCACCGCCTTCGCGGTGGCGGTCGGCGCGGCACTCGCCTCGGCGGCCGGGGCGGCGGCGGCCCCGGCGACCGACGGCGGCGTCACCCCGTTCATCGTGGGCGGCGGCAACGCCACGCAGACCTACTCGTGGATGGTCTCCCTGCAGAGCACCACGGGCAGCCACTTCTGCGGCGGCTCGCTGATCAAGGCCAACTGGGTCGTCACGGCCAAGCACTGCGTGCAAGGCCGGTCGGCGTCCTCGATCCGGGCGCGCATCGGCACGACCAACCGCACCAGCGGCGGCACGGTCGCGACCGGCGCCCAGGTCGTGACCCACTCGTCGTACGACATCGCGCTGGTGCGCCTGTCCACCTCGGTGAGCCAGACGCCGATCGCGGTGGCGTCGACGTCCGGCGCGACCGGCACGGCCACCCGCATCATCGGGTGGGGCCAGACGTGCGCCCCGCGCGGTGGCTGCGGCGCGCCGGTCACCCTGCAGGAGCTGAACACGTCGATCGTGGCGGACAGCCGCTGCCTGGGCATCTACGGCTCGGTGGAGATCTGCACGAACAACCCGAACGGCAACTCGGGCGCCTGCTACGGCGACTCGGGCGGCCCGCAGGTCAAGTCCGTGAACGGCGTGTGGCAGCTGATCGGCGCCACCAGCCGCGCGGGCAACAACAGCTCCACCTGCGCCACCGGCCCGTCGATCTACATGGACGTGCCGGCGTTCCGCTCGTGGATCGGGCAGTACGCGGGCGCGGTCTAGGCCGCTCGTCCTCGCGTTCGAAGGGCCGTCCCTCCTCCGGGTGGGGCGGCCCTTCCCAATTCGTTACCGAGGGGCCTGCAACCGGAGCCTCCAGGACGGCGTCTCCAGGGTCAGCACACAGCACGATCTCTGGGGGGTTTGCGCGATGCGCAGAGCAGCACTGGTGGCAATCGCTTTCCTGGCAACGGCTTGCGGGACGTCCGAGGCCTCGGGCCCGGTCGCGTCCCCTCCTTCTCCGACTTCCTCCTCGTCGTCTTCGGCGTCTTCCTCCGCCGCACCGACGTCGGAGTCACCGGCTCCGCCCACGGAGACCACCAAGACCCCGGACCCGCAGCCCGCTCCGCCGCCCCCGCCGGTGACCGTCCCCGGCACGCCGTGCGACATCACCGAGGGCGCGTGCGTGCGGCTGTCGACCAACGAGTCGTGGCTGATCAGCGGCGGCAAGATCAGCTACGGGCCGGTGCCGACGACGTCCGGGATGCCCGGCTACGAGACCCCGGTCGGCTACCACTCGGTGCTGTGGAAGGTCGAGCTCGACTACAGCCGCGACTTCGGCATGGCCGAGATGCCGTACTCCACCTACTTCGTCAGCAACGGCATCGCGTTCCACGAGGGCAGCCTCACGGACCCGTCCCACGGCTGCATCCACCTGTCACGCGAAGCGGCGGCGAAGTACTTCCACACCCTCCGAGTGGGTGACCAGGTCCAGGTGACGGCGTAACGCGGTGTGTCGGATCACTCCTCGGTGGGTAATCCTGACACCGAGGAGTGATAGCGATGAGGAAGACGCTCGGCACGACGGCGTTAGCCGCGGCGGCCCTGACCTTCGGCCTCGCGACTCCCGCTTCCGCTTCGACCGGCACGCCGTGCTCCGTGCAGAACGGCGCGTGCGTGCAGCTGTCCACCAACCAGGCGTGGCTGATCTACGACGGGAACGCCAGCTACGGGCCGGTCCGGGTGTCGCACGGGATGCCCGGCTACGAGACCCCGGTCGGCACCTATCCCGTGCTGCGCAAGGTGAAGGACGACTGGAGCGCGCCCTACAACGGGCCGATGCCGAACTCGGTGTACTTCACCACGAACGGCATCGCGTTCCACCAGGGTGACACGAACACGCAGTCGCACGGCTGCGTGCGCCTGGGCCCGCAGGAGTCGTTGGTGTTCTACGACAACCTGTTCCCGGGCGAGCAAGTGCAGGTAGTGCCCTAACTCGCGTTGCTGGAGTGCCCGGGGAACAGGTGCGCCTCGGGGTTGAGCAGCACGGCGATGTTGTTGACCGCGGTGGCGGCCTCGCCGAACCCGGTGGCGATCAGCTTCACCTTGCCGGGGTACTGGGCGACGTCGCCCGCCGCGTAGACGCGATCCCGGGCGGTGCGCATGGTGGTGTCCACCAGCACCGCCCGGTGGTCCAGCTCCAGGCCCCACGACTCGATCGGGCCCAGGTCGGCGGTGAAGCCCAGCGCCGCGACCACGGCTTGCGCGGGCAGCACCTTGCGGTCGCCGCCCTTCAGCCCCAGCTCCACCTCGGCCAGGTCCGGGTTGCCGCGCAGCTCGAGCACCTCGGCGTCGGTGATGATCTCCACACCGAGCTCGCGGACCTGCCGCACGGTCGGCGGGTGCGCCCGGAACGTCGCGCGGCGGTGCACCAGCGTGACGCTGGCCGCGATCGGGTGCAGCGCGAGCGCCCAGTCGAACGCCGAGTCGCCGCCGCCCACGACCACCACGTCCTGGCCGGTGTGCACGTTGAGCTTGGGCACGAAGTGCACCACGCCCCGGTCCAGCCAGCCGTCGCCCGCGGGCAGCGGACGCGGCCGGAACTCGCCGATGCCCGCCGTGATCAGCACCGCGCCGGCGCGCACCACCCCGCCGTCGGCCAGCCCGACTTCCAGCCGACCGTCTACATCGGACAACGTGCGGGCCTGGCGGCCGAGCAGGTAGGTCGGCTGCCACTGGTCCGCCTGCTGCACGAGCGCGGTCACCAGCTCGCGCCCGCGCACCGCCGGGAACCCGGCCACGTCGAAGATCATCTTCTCCGGGTACATCGCGGTGATCTGGCCGCCCGCCTCCGGCAGCGCGTCGACCAGCGCGACGGACAGGTCCCGGAACCCCGCGTAGTACGCCGCGAAGAGCCCCGTGGGGCCCGCACCGACGATCAGCAGGTCGACCTCAAGCTCCATACCCCGACCATAGGTGTTCAACGCCACTCTTCCCACTCCTCTTGTGCCCTGTCGCGGCGATCGGTCCAAACTCGGTGGTATGGCTGAACAGGAGTACCGCGTCGAGCACGACACGATGGGCGAGGTCAGGGTTCCGGTCGACGCGCTGTGGCGTGCGCAGACGCAGCGCGCGGTGGAGAACTTCCCGATCTCCGGGCGCGGCCTGGAGCGCGCCCAGATCCGCGCGCTCGGCCTGCTCAAGGCCGCCGCGGCGCGGGTGAACGAGCGGCTGGGGGTACTGGAACCCGAAGTCGCCGCGGCCATCGCCTCGGCCGCCGACGCCGTCGCGGCGGGCGAGCACGACGAGCACTTCCCGGTCGACGTGTTCCAGACCGGCTCCGGCACGTCGTCGAACATGAACGCCAACGAGGTCATCGCCACCCTGGCCACCCGCGCGCTGGGCCGCGAGGTGCACCCGAACGACCACGTCAACGCGTCGCAGTCGTCCAACGACACGTTCCCGACCACGCTGCGGGTCGCGGCGACCGAAGCGGTGGCGCGCGACGTCATCCCGGCCCTGGAGCACCTGCTCTCGGTGCTGGACGCCCGTGCCGCCGACTGGACGTCCCTGGTCAAGTCGGGTCGGACGCACCTGATGGACGCCGTGCCGATCACCCTGGGCCAGGAGGCGGGCGCGTGGGCCACCCAGGTCCGCTACGGCGTCGAGCGCCTCACCTCGTCACTGCCCCGCCTGGCGGAACTGCCCATCGGTGGCACGGCGGTGGGCAGCGGCCTCAACGCGCCGGCGGGCTTCGGCACGGCCGTCGCCGCGGAGCTGGCCGCCGTCACCGGCCTGCCGCTGACCGAGGCCCGCGACCACTTCGAGGCCCAGGCCACGCAGGACGGCGTGGTGGAAATCTCCGGGCAGCTGCGGGCCACCGCCGTGGGGCTCTACAAGATCGCGAACGACCTGCGGTGGCTGGGCTCCGGCCCGCGCGCCGGGCTCGGCGAACTGGCGCTGCCCGACCTCCAGCCGGGCTCGTCGATCATGCCGGGCAAGGTGAACCCGGTGATCTCCGAGGCCACGATGATGGTGGTCGCGCAGGTGATCGGCAACGACGCGGCGGTGGCGTTCGCCGGGTCGCAGGGCAACTTCCAGCTCAACGTGATGCTGCCCGTGATCGCCCGCAACGTCCTGGAATCGTCCCGCCTGCTGGCCGCCGTCGCGCGCCTGCTCGCCGACAAGGTCCTGACCGGCGCCGAACCGCAGATCGACCGGATGCGCGAGTACGCGGAGTCGTCGCCGTCCATCGTGACCCCCCTCAACCGCTATCTGGGCTACGAGGAAGCGGCCTCGATCGCCAAGCAGTCCCTCCGCGAGCGCAAGACCATCCGCGAGGTCGTCCTGGAGCGCGGCCACGTCCCCTCGAAGCTCTCCGAAGCCGACCTGGACCGCGCCCTCGACGTCCTCCGCATGGCCAACCCCCACTAACCCGCGCGAGTCCTACGTTCGCGTCGCGAGAGTCCTACGTCCAGGACCCCTGAGTTCAACGCTCAGAACGCGCGACCTGGGCGATCGGCTCGACCAGGGGCGGGTGGTCGACCTCGGCCGCCCGCCCCCGCAACCCGATCACGCACCCCGCCGCCACGGCGACCGCACCCGCCAACGCCACCGCGGTCAACGCCTGGGCGCCCAACGCCACCGACGCCACCAGCCCGGCCACCGGCATCAGCCCGATCAGCACACCGGCCCGGTCCGCGCCCAGCTGCGCCACCGCGAAGTACCAGAGCCCGAACGCCACCGCCGTCAGCACCACCCCCAGCACCACCAGCGCCACGCCCTCACGCACCGTCGGCGCCTGCCACCCGCCGAACACCGTGCCCACCACCGCGCCGACCGCCGCCGCGATCAGGCAGCACCACGTCGCCACCGCCAACCCGCCCATCCGCCGCACCACACCCACCGCGAACAGCGTGAACGACGCCTCACCCGCCATCGTCAACAACGCCAGCAGCAATCCCGGCCCGTGCCACGACCCACCGCCCGACAGCACCACCACCCCGCCGACCACGACCACCGCGCCCACCACCGCCGCCACGGCCGGCTTCCGCCCCGCCACCAACGGCGCCACCAGCGCCAGCACCAGCGGACTCGCCCCGAGCACCGCCGCGACGAACCCCGGCTCGGCGTACCGCTGCGCGTACAGCACGCACGCGTTGAACCCGAGCATCCCCGTCGCCACCAGCCCGATCAGCGCGGGCCAGTCCCGCCGCCCCGGCACCGCCAGCCGCCCGCCCCGGAGCCGGATCCACACGAGCAACGCCACCCCGCCCAGCGCGTACCGCATCGCCTGCCCCGTGAGCAGCGGATACGCCTGGAGCATGCCCGTCACCGGCACGGACGCGCCCACGATCACCGACGACATCGCCCCTGCCGCGATCGCGGTTCCACCTTTTCTCATGCCCTGGACTCTCACGCACCAGTGGTCCAGTCTTAAGCTCCACTTCGATGCCCGCGAACTGGACCACTTACCGCGAACTCCTCCTCCCCGCCCCGAACGGCAGGCGCGCGGTGGAGTCCGAGCTGCGCCGCGCCGTGCGCGACGGGCGGCTCGCGCCGGGCACCCGCCTGCCGTCCAGCCGCGACCTGGCCGCCCAGCTCGGCGTCGCCCGCGGCACGGTCACGTCCGCGTACGCCCAGCTCATCGGCGAGGGCTACCTGACCGCGCGGCGCGGCTCCGGCACCACCGTGACGGCCACCGTCACGTGGCCGGGCGCCGCCGCGTCCGAAGCCGAGCCCGCGCCGAGGTTCCGGTACGACCTGAAGCCCGGCGTGCCCGCGTTGAGCGCGTTCCCCCGCGACGAGTGGTCGCAGGCGCAGAAGACGGCGTTGGCCGACCTGTCCACCGACGACCTCGGCTACCCCGACCCGGCAGGCTTCGGCCCGCTGCGGCGTGAGCTGGCGGACTACCTGGGCCGGGTGCGCGCGGTGGCGGCGCGACCGTCCGAAGTGGTCATCACCAACGGCGCGGCGGAGGGGATCTCGTTGCTGGGCCGGGTTCTGCACGCGGCCGGGCACCGCAGCGTCGCCGTCGAGGAACCCAGCCACTTCGGCGCCTCGGAGATGCTGGCGTCGCACGGCCTGGCGATCCGGCCGATCCCCGTCGACTCGGACGGGCTGCGCGTCGACCTCCTGTCCACGACGGACTGCCGCGCGGTGTTCGTCACGGCGGCGCACCAGTTCCCGTTGGGCGTCGTGCTGCACCCCGAACGTCGGCGCGCGCTGCTGGCGTGGGCGCGCGCGTGCGACGGGTTGGTGGTGGAGGACGACTACGACGCCGAGCACCGCTACGACCGGCCGGCCCTGGGCGCGATGCAGGCGCTCGACCCGACGCGGGTGGTGTACCAGGGCAGTGCGAGCAAGGTGCTCGCGCCCGCGTTGCGGCTGGGGTGGCTGGTGCTGCCGCCCGCGTTGCGCGACGTGGTCGTGGACCGCAAGCGGTTGGACGACCTGGGCACGGGGACGTTGCACCAGGCGGCGTTCGCCCGGCTGCTCGGCGGCGGCGGGTACGACCGGCACCTGCGGCGCACGCGCCAGCTGTACCGGGCGCGGCGGGACGCGTTGCTGGGCGCGCTGCGGGCCGTGCTGCCGGAGTGGGAGCCGATCGGGGTGGCGGCCGGGCTGCACGTGGTCGTGCGGCTGCCGGCCGGGACGGACGACGTGGCGTTGCGGGAGCGGCTGGCGCGGCGCGGGGTGAACGCGCCGGCGTTGGCCGACTACGCGCGCACGCCGACGTTCCCCGGGCTGGTGCTCGGGTACGCGGCGTTGACGCCGGACCGGCTGCGGGAGGCCGTCGCGGAGCTGCGCGCGGCCGTCTGACCGGTTTTTGTCGGTGCCCGGGTGCACCATGGTCGTCGTGTTGTTCGCCGAAGTCGTCGAGACGTCCGCCGCGGTGGCGGCGACGCGTTCCCGCTTGGCCAAGGTCGCCGCCCTGGCGGAGCTGGTGCGCCGGATGAGCACGCCCGCGGTGGTGTCGTTCCTGGTCGGCGTGCCCAGCCAGGGTCGGATCGGCGCGGGGTGGCGCACCGTGTTCGACCTGGACGTCCCGCCCGCGCCGTCGCCTTCGCTGACGGTGTCCGAGGTGGACGCGGCGTTGGGCGCGTTCGCGTCGATCGGCGGGAAGGGTTCCGCCTCGCGGCGGGTCGAGGCGCTGACCTCGCTGTTCGGCCGGGCCACGGCGGCCGAGCAGGACTTCCTGCGTCGGCTGCTGACGGGTGAGCTGCGTCAAGGCGCCCTCGAAGGGGTGATGGTGGACGCGATCGCGCGGGCGGGCGACGTGCCCGGCGAGGTGGTGCGGCGGGCGTTCATGCTGTCGGGTTCGCTGCCGGAGACCGCGGTGGCGGCGATGAGCGGTGAGGGCGCGTCGGCGGCGCTGGCCGCGTTCCGGCTGGAGGTGGGTCGGCCGGTGCGGCCGATGCTCGCGTCGCCGGCGGAGTCGCTGTCCTCGGCGTTGGCGGAGCTGGGGTCGTGCGTGGTGGAGCACAAGCTGGACGGCGCGCGGATCCAGGTGCACCGGTCGGGTGACGAGGTGCGGATCTTCACCCGGACGTTGCGCGAGATCACCGGCACCGTGCCGGAGCTGGTGGAGCTGGTGCGGGCGCTGCCGTGCGCGTCGGTGGTGCTCGACGGCGAGACGCTGGCGCTGAACGACGACGGCAAACCCCGGCCGTTCCAGGAGACGATGAGCCGGTTCGGGGCGCAGGACGTCCGGGAGCTGCTGCTCAGCCCGTTCTTCTTCGACTGCCTGCACGTGGACGGCGTGGACCTGCTGGACGAGCCGCTGGCGGTGCGGCTGGAGGCGTTGCGGCGGGTGGCGGGGTCGCACGTGATCCCGGGGGTGGTGTCGCCTCCCTCGGAGGAGGCGGCGGCGCGGGTGCTGGACGAGGCGTTGGCCGGCGGGCACGAGGGCGTGATGGTGAAGTCGCTCGGGTCGGTGTACGCGGCGGGCCGGCGTGGGCGGGCGTGGCAGAAGGTGAAGCCGGTGCACACGCTCGACCTGGTGGTGCTCGGAGTGGAGTGGGGCAGCGGTCGGCGGAGGGGGCTGCTGTCGAACCTGCACTTGGGCGCGCGTGATCCCGACGGGGGCGCGCCGATCATGGTCGGCAAGACGTTCAAGGGGCTGACGGACGAGTTGCTGGCGTGGCAGACGCGCGAGTTGATGGCGATCGCGACGGAGAAGACCGATTGGGTGGTGGTCAGGCCGGAGATGGTGATCGAGATCGAGCTGGACGGCGTCCAGGTCAGCCCCCGGTACCCGGGCGGCGTGGCCCTGCGCTTCGCGCGGGTGCTCCGCTACCGGCCGGACAAGGACGCGGGCGAGGCGGACACGATCGACGCGGTCCGCGCCCTCCTGCCCCAGCGCACGACGCCCCCATCGAACACGATCGAGTGATCATGGGCCGACAATGTACGGAAACACTGTTACCAGTCCTCGGTTGAAACGAGGAGGAGACCAACCAACCCCGGCACGCGCCGCAACCACCCACCAACCCCGCCGGGTCAGCCGTGAACCACACCGCCGACGAGGGCCCGCGCGCACATAGCCGGCGAAGGTGGTCCAAGCGGGCGTCCCCGCCGGCAGGTGACGAACGCCCGCCGGGAAGTGGCGAACGCCCGCCGGCAGGTGACGGACGGCCCGAGGCAGGTGACAGACGGCCGCAGGACCGCGGGCTTGGAGGAAGCTACAACCGCAGACCACGTATCGATCCCCCCGATGGTGCGGACAACCAGGGCGAACTCCCCCCGACGCGAGTACCGTTAAGTCCTCGTGCGGTTCATCGAAGGGCATCGGCCCAGCTACGACCTGACCTATGACGACGTCTTCCTCGTGCCCGGCCGATCGGCCGTCGACTCGAGGTTCGGCGTCGACTTGTCGACCTCCGACGGAACGGGGGCGACGATCCCGATCGTGGTCGCGAACATGACCGCGGTGGCGGGACGCCGGATGGCGGAAACCGTGGCGCGACGTGGCGGGCTCGTGATCCTCCCGCAGGACGTCGCGCCGGAAGCGGTCGCGGAGATCGTGCAGTGGGTGAAGGCACGGCACACCGTGTGGGACACCCCGTTGACGCTGCACCCCGGCGACTCGGTCGCCGACGCGGTCAACCTCCTCCACAAACGGGCGCACGGCGCGGTCGTCGTGATCGACGACGACGGCCGGCCCATCGGGGTCGTGGACGAGGCGGCGTGCGCGGGCGTCGACCGGTTCACCCGGTTGCACGACGTGGCGGACGACCGCATCGTCACCCTTCCGTTGGACACCCGTCCGCGTGAGGTCTTCGACCGGCTCCACGGCGGCACCCAGCGGGTCGCGCTCGGCGTCGACGCCGACGGACGCCTCCGCGGCGTGATGACCAGCCTGGGCGCCCTGCGCGCCGACGTCTACCAACCCGCCCTCGACCACGCGAACAAGCTCCGCGTCGCCGCCGCCATCGGCGTGAACGGCGACGTCACCGCCAAGGCCGAGCACCTCCTCCAAGCCGGCGTCGACACCCTCGTCGTCGACACCGCCCACGGCCACCAGGAGAAGATGCTCGCCGCCCTCAAAGCCGTCCGCGAGGCACGTCCCACCGTCCCGGTCGTCGCCGGCAACGTCGTCACCGCCGAAGGCGTCCGCGACCTGGTCGAAGCGGGCGCGGACATCGTCAAGGTCGGCGTCGGCCCGGGCGCGATGTGCACCACCCGCATGATGACCGGCGTCGGCCGCCCTCAGTTCTCCGCCGTCGCCGAGTGCGCCGCCGAAGCGCGCAGGCTCGGCAAGCACGTCTGGGCCGACGGCGGCGTCCGCCACCCGCGCGACGTCGCCCTCGCCCTCGCCGCCGGCGCGTCCAGCGCCATGATCGGCTCCTGGTTCGCCGGCACCTACGAGTCACCCGGCGACCTCCAGCGCGACGAGCAGGGTCGCCTCTACAAGGAGTCGTTCGGCATGGCGTCCAAGCGCGCCGTGTCCGCCCGCACCCGCACCGACAACGCGTTCGACCGCGCCAAGAAGGGCCTGTTCGAGGAGGGCATCTCCACCTCGCGCATGCGCCTGGACCCGACGAGCCCCGGCGTGGAGGACCTGCTCGACGCCATCACGGCGGGCGTCCGCAGCTCCTGCACCTACGCCGGCGCCCAGACCCTGGAGGAGTTCCACGCCAAGGCGACCCTCGGCGTGCAGAGCGCCGCCGGTTTCGCCGAAGGCCGCCCGCTCCCCTCGGGCTGGTGATCCCGCCCCACCCGATCGGGTCGACCGCTACCGCCGTGGACGACCACCGCGGAGCACGCTGACCACCAGGGCCCGCCGACGTCCGGCGCGGCCCTGGTGGGAAGCGCGGCCGGCTCGACCAGCGGGACCGCGGCCCCGACCCGATGATCTGGCGATGAGCACCGCATCGCGCCCCACCGCCTGGCACACCGGCTCACGGGTGTGGCACGGCGTGCTGGCGGCCGTGATCGCCGCGTCCCTGATCACCCAACTGGTGTTGCTGTTCACCGGTGGGACGGACGTCAACGCCGACGAAACCACGACCCACGTGACGCTCGGTGTCCGCCTCGTCCGCCTGTTCAGCTACTTCACCATCCAGAGCAACCTGTTCGTGCTCGTCGTCGCCATCACGCTGGCGTCCAACCCCACCCGGGACGGCCCCGGCTGGCGGGTGGCCCGCCTGGACGCGCTGCTCGGCATCGCGATCACCGGCATCGTGTTCGCCCTCGTGCTCGCCCCGCTGACGAACCCCGTCGGCGTCGCCTGGTGGGTGAACCTCGGCTTCCACCAGCTGTCGCCGGTGCTGGCGGTGCTCGGCTGGCTGCTGTTCGGCCCCCGACCGCGCGTCGACCGCGCCACCGTCGCCAAGGCGCTGCTGATCTGGCCGGTCCTGTGGATCGCCTACACGTTCGCCCACGGCGCGATCTCGGACTGGTACCCGTACCCGTTCCTCGACGTCACCGAGCTCGGTTTCGGCGCCGCGCTGCGCAACGCCCTGTTCGTGCTGCTCGCCGCCGCGGTGCTGGCCTGGCTCGCGAAGGTCGTCGACCACAAGCTGAAGGCCGCCCCGGTCACGGCGACCGGGGCGGCCTCGTCGTCGAGCCGTCAGGAGGCGTAGTCCTCCAGCATCTCGGTGACCAGCGCGGCGATCGGCGAGCGCTCCGACCTCGTCAACGTGACGTGCGCGAACAGCGGGTGGCCCTTCAGCTTCTCGATGACCGCCGCCACGCCGTCGTGCCGCCCGACGCGCAGGTTGTCACGCTGCGCCACGTCGTGCGTGAGCACCACCCGCGAGTTGGCGCCCAACCGCGACAGCACGGTCAGCAGCACGTTGCGCTCCAGCGACTGCGCCTCGTCCACGATCACGAACGAGTCGTGCAGGGACCGGCCGCGGATGTGGGTCAGCGGCATGACCTCCAGCATGCCGCGGTCCATGATCTCCTCGACGACGTCCTGGCTGACCAGCGCGCCGAGGGTGTCGAACACCGCCTGCGCCCACGGCTGCATCTTCTCGCTCTCGGAACCGGGCAGGTAGCCCAGTTCCTGGCCGCCCACCGCGTACAGCGGGCGGAAGACCACGACCTTGCGGTGCTGGCGGCGTTCCATGACCGCTTCCAGGCCCGCGCACAGCGCGAGCGCCGACTTGCCGGTGCCGGCTCGTCCGCCCAGCGAGACGATGCCGACCTCGGTGTCCAGCAGCAGGTCCAGCGCCACGCGCTGCTCGGCCGACCGACCGTGCAGCCCGAACGCCTCGCGGTCGCCGCGCACCAGCCGCAGCTGCTTGTCCGGCGTGACCCGGCCCAACGCGCTCGACGTGCCCGCCAGGAGCCGCAACCCGCTGTGGCACGGCAGCTCGGCCACGTGCGCCAGGTCGAACAGCGCCGGGTCGATCACGGTGTCGCGGTAGAGCGCGTCCACCACGGCCTGGTCGACGTCCACGTCGGACATCCCGGAGTAACCGGACAGCGTGACGTCGTGCGCCCGGTACTCCTCGGCGGCCAGGCCGACCGCGCCCGCCTTGACCCGCAGCGGCATGTCCTTGGTGACCAGCGTGACGGTGTTGCCCTCGGCCGCGAGGTTGAGCGCGCAGGCCAGTATGCGGGCGTCGTTGGAGTCCGTGCGGAAACCCGCGGGCAGCACCTCCGGGTCGGAGTGGTTGAGCTCCACGCGCAGCGTGCCGCCGCTCTCGCCGATCGGGACCGGGTGGTCCAGCCGGCCGTGCCGCAGTCGCAGGTCGTCGAGCAGGCGCAACGCCTCCCTCGCGAACCAACCGAGCTCCGGGTGGTGCCGCTTGCCCTCCAGCTCGCTGATCACCACGAGCGGCAGCACGACCTCGTGCTCGGCGAACCGCGTCGTGGCCAGGGGGTCGGAGAGCAGCACGGACGTGTCCACCACGTACGTGTTGGTCGTCGGCGCGCCACGGCGCCGGGAAGTGCTGCGCGATGAGCCTGAGGAACGGCTCGCGGGTCGTCGTGCGTTCACGGCAACTCCCTCACGAACGCGGCACCCGCGTCCGCTCCTCGCTGGGCCAGGCACCACCCCGATCGACCGGACCGCCTCCGCTAGCTGGAGGCGCGCCGGTCACGAGGGCCGGGTGCCGGCCCCCTCGCGCTCATCACCGCCGGCGGAACCGGCGATACGACGACAGCCACGATCAGGGCCTCCCTGCGCGGTCCGCAGTGGACGCGTCCCGCCAACCGGAAGTTACCTCCGCAGGTCCCTCTTATGCAGGCAGCCACACAGGTGATTCGTCAATTCGTCACCCCGTCGCAAACTGGCGAAAGACGGGCTCAGCGGGTGCGCGCGGACGACCCCGGGCCGTCGCATCGGCGCAGCACGACGTCGTCCACGCAGCTCAGAGCACTTGCGGCCGGACGTGGCACGGTCCGTCACCCAGGGTCGCGGGACAACCAGGGCACCCCGGCCGCGACCTCCTCCGCCAACGCCGCCGGCACCAGTGGTTCGTCAAGAAGTCTCAGATACCGGTCGCTCAAGGTGTCCGTGCGGGCGCGGAGGTCGAGCCACGCGCGGACCAGCCGCACACCCTCGACGTACGTCGTCGTGTACGCCCGCCACAGAGGGTCACCGAGGAAGCGCAGCATGTGGCGGGCACGGCGTTCGGGAACCAGCAGCCACCGGCACAGGAAGTCGACCACGTCATCCGGATGGGCACGCCGGTCGTGCAGCATCAGGGCGGCGTCCTGACGCACGGTGAGCAGCCCGGAGAGGGCGTTCTCCACCCGTTCGGCCAGGTCGCCGTCCATCCGCAGGCCCAGGTCGGCCATGATCTCCTCGGCCCAGCGGCCCCAGCCGGCGCCGACCACCGCGTGCAGGCCGAGTTCGGCCATGCCCTCGGCCATCAGGCACTGCGGCGTGTTGATCAGGAACAACGCCTGCTCGGCGTGCCCGCGCTTGCCGACCAGGCCCACCTCCTTGCGGCAGTGCTCGGTGTGGTGGCCGGGGTAGGACTCGTGGGCGACCAGGTGCGGCAGGTTCGACATCCGGTGGCCGAGGTCGGCGTTGATCGCCACGCGTGACCGGAAGCCGCCCAGGTAGTAGTTGAAGCCGCTCCACGGCTTGTCGGTGACGACCTCGTACTCCACCACCTCGTTCGCGGGCAGCTCGAACCGTTGCCGAACGAGGTCGCGCAGCGCGCTGGACAGCGCGTGCACCGTGTCCTTGAGCCGACTCGGGGGCACCTCGTCGAGCGCGCGGTGGTCGGCGAGCCGTTCGGCCAGCGAGCCGGAGCCGGGCAGCAGCTCGTCCAGCGCGGCGTGCGCGCGGCGGTAGTTGTCCGGGTGACCGGGGCGGATGTCGACCTGGAAGTACGCCCGGACCTCCTCGACGAAGCCGACGCGCACGCCGGCGAGCTTGCGCGCGATCGTCTCGGCCGCCACCAGGTGGGCGTCCAGGAAGCGCTTGCGCGCCGGGTCCAAGTCGGCGCCGGGCAGCTCGCGGCGCAGCAGCGCGGCTCGCTCGGTCAACGCCACGGGGTGCGGCCTCGGCTCGACGTCGACGGCCCGGCGCAGCGCCCGGTCACCGGTGAACGAGTCGACCAGCCCCGGCGACAGCCGGTCCAGCCTCAGCCCGAGCAGCAGGTACTCACGCACGATCCGGTCGCCGTCCACGGACTGAAGACCATACGAGATGACCGGCTGGTTTACCACAGCCGAACCGTGCCGACGAATTCTGACCCGAAAAGACACCACAATGGGGGACACCCACGTTCGGTGGATCACACAATCGTGTTATCGAGATCCACACGGGGGCGGATGTTCGGTAGTTTTGCCGATCAGACAGCGAGTCCGGGCTTCCGAACAGCGCTGGATCGACCGGGGAAACCCGCAAAGAGGAGTGTGAAGTGCTGAAGAAGGCAGGTACGCTCACCGCGATCGTGGCCGGATTGACGTTGGTCGGCGCCCCGGCGTTCGCCGTGAGCGGCGAACCCCACGAGGAGGAGCACGGCCACGGATCCGAGCAGGGCTTCACCCTCGTGAACGACGACGACGGCAGCGGGAACGTCGTCGACCAGTTCGGCCTGCTCAACTTCGGCAACGACTCCGATGCCGCGAGCGGCCTGAACGTCTGCCAGATCGAGGTCAACGCCGTGCTCGGCATCCCGATCCTGTCGAACAACGACGAGAGCCTGTGCGCCGTCGCGGACGACGACGGCAGCTGACGCTCTTCCCTGCCGCCAAGCCGACGGGCGCGTCGAGGTCGCCGTGCGACGACCGACGGCGGGCGCACCGCCGAATAACCGGATAGCGCGCAATACCGTTGATACGTCGACGCGAGTACGTGGGCGCGATGTCCGGATTTCGAGCCCGAACGCCATGCCGAATACACATCATTCACACGATGGTGTTCATCCGGATGCAATCCACAACGCCAGCCAGTAAATTACCTGAGCGAGGGCAAACCGCCTGAGCCGCAGACTCCCCGAATGCTCGGATCGCGCGAGCAAGGTTATGGGCGTCACATCAATTCCCCACTAGAGGAGTGTGTTCACATGTTCAAGAAGGCAGGTGCCGTCGCCATCGCCGCGGCCGGTCTGATGCTGTTGGGCTCCCCCGCGTTCGCGACGCCGCACGGCGGGGACTACGACGACGGCCACTACACCGCCGTCGGCGAGTACCACAACCAGCAGTACTTCGAGGACGACTCGGACGAGGACACCGTCGCCGACCAGTTCGGTCTCATCAACTTCGGCAACGACTCCGACCTGCTGAGCCAGGTCAACATCTGCGAGGTCGAGGTCAACATCCTGGCGATCCCGATCCTCTCGAACAACGACGAGAACTACTGCATCGCGACGGACAACGACGACAACGACTCGGAAGACGCCGGGGACAACCACTCGGAGGACTGAGTCCCACACCGGTGCACTCGAGGGCGGCACTTCCCAGTCGGGGGGTGCCGCCCTCGGGCGTTCCCCACGAGCGCACGGGCGGCGACCAGGCGTCGCCCGGCCCGGCGCTAGGAGCCGAAGCGGCGGTGCCGGACGGCGTAGTCGCGCAGGGCGCGCAGGAAGTCGGTGCGGCGGAACTCGGGCCAGTAGGCCTCGGTGAACCAGAACTCCGAGTGCGCCGACTGCCACAGCATGAAGCCGGACAGCCGCTGCTCGCCCGAGGTGCGGATGAGCAGGTCGGGGTCGGGTTGGCCGGAGGTGTAGAGGTGTTCGGCGATGTGGTCGACGTCCAGGACCTCGGCGAGCTCCTCGATCGTGCCGCCGGACTCGGCGTGCTTCTGCAGCAGCTTGCGGACCGCGTCGGCGATCTCCTGCCGGCCGCCGTAGCCGACCGCGACGTTGACCTCCAGGCCGGTGCGGCCCTTGGTGCGCAGTGCCGCCGCGGACAGCCGGGCGGCGGTCTCGGTCGGCAGCATGTCCAGCGCGCCGACGTGCCGGATGCGCCACGGGTTACCGGGCTCGGCGAGTTCGTCGACGATGTCGGCGATGATGCCGAGCAACGGGTCCAGTTCCTCGGCCGGCCGGTTGAGGTTGTCCGTGGATAGCATCCACAGCGTGACGACCTCGACCTCGGCCTCGCGGCACCAGCTCAGCAGTTCGAGGATCTTGCGCGCGCCGGCCCGGTGGCCGTGCGCGACGTCGTCGAAGCCCGCCTCCTTGGCCCACCGGCGGTTGCCGTCGAGCACGACGCCGACGTGACGTGGTCGTTGCTTGCCGTCGAGCCATCGGTTGAGGCGGAACTCGTAACCCTTGAGCAGGACGCTCTTGACCTGTTCGCGAAGACCCACGCTGGAAGAGCGTACGCCGGGTGGGCGCGGTCACGCCGTCGTGTGCTGACCGGGTCACCTACGCTCCCGTAACCTCAGGTGCGTGACCGCGTCGACTCATAGCCCGCAGGCCGCGCTGCGGCCCCGCCTGCGGGGGTGGCTGCACCTCTGGTCGTTCGTGGTGTCCGTGGCGACCGGCGCGACGCTGATCGCGCTGGCGGCGGCCACCGTGTCGGCGAAGGCGGCGCTGGCGACGTCCGTGTACGGGGCGACCGTGCTCGGCCTGTTCGGCGTGAGCGCCCTCTACCACCGCGTGAACTGGGTCAGCGTGCGGGCGCGGACGTGGATGAAGCGCCTCGACCACTCGATGATCTTCGTCTTCATCGCCGGCACCTACACCCCGTTCGCGTTGCTGGCGATGCCGCCGGACACGGGCACCGTCGTGCTGCTCGTGGTCTGGCTCGGCGCCCTGGGCGGCGTGACGCTGAAACTGGCGTGGCCGCACGCCCCGAGGTGGCTCGGGGTGCCGATCTACATCGCCCTGGGCTGGGTGGCGGTCTTCGTCCTGCCCGACCTGCTGCACCACGTCGGCGTGGCGGCCTTGGTCCTGCTCCTGGTGGGCGGCCTGCTCTACACCGTCGGCGCCGTTTTCTACGCCTCCCGCTGGCCGAACCCCTGGCCGGAGGTCTTCGGCTACCACGAGTTCTTCCACGCGGCCACCGTGCTGGCGGCGCTGTGCCATTACATCGCCATCTGGTTCGCCATTTACTCCTGACCCGCGATTCGAGAACACCCGTTTCCCGAGCCGCCGGGAAACGGGTGTTCGTCACGCCAGGTCGGGGCCTTGGGCTCGCAGGTCGTCCACCCTGGTCATCGCCGCACGCAGCTCGGTCAGCCACGTGTCCGCGTGCTCGCCGACCAGCCGCACGGCCCACGCCAGCGCCTCGGACCGCGACCGCGCGACACCCGCCGCGACGAGCGTGTCCAGCACCATCCGCTCGGGCTGCCGCAGGCGCGTCATCACGGGCACCGACAACGTGGTGAACAGCTCCTCCGTGCCACCGAGCCGGGCGCCCCACGCGACCTTGCGCCGGTAGCGGTGTTCGGCTTGGCGGGCGATCTCGATCCGCTCGTCCCTGGTCTGCTCGCGGAACCGGCTGATCCGGCCCGACTCGGCCGCAGCGCGCTCGGCGTCGTCCGCGAACGTGCCCTCCAGCGCGGGCAGCGTGCCGACGACCAGGATCTCCTCCCGGTCCACCGTCACGACCGGCGCCTCGGTGAACCAGCCGTCGGGCAGCCTGCCGCCGAACCAACCCGCCGCGTCGTCCGCCGGCGGCTGCTCGGCCTGCTGCCAGCCGCCCCGGCCTCCCCATCCACGTCGCATCTCGCACCACCTCGATTACATGATTACGACGATGTAGACGTTACGCCGGTGACGAGGCAGCGGAAGAGCGGTTCGCTACCGGTGGACGGCCAGGGCCTCGGTCAGCTCGGCCACCGACGTCACGGGCCGGTCGCACACGTACCCACGGCACACGTAGGCCGCCGCACCCCCGTCCACCAACGGCCGGTCGGCCAGCAACGGCGCCGAGCCCGGCGCGCCCGCCACCACCACGCCACCGCCGTGCACACCGGTCCACGCCGCGCTGACCAGCTCCGACGCGTCACCGACGACGGCGACCTGCACCGGTCCGAGCGCCAACGCCTCGGCCACGCTCAGCCAGTGCCCGGCGAACCGGGGTTCACGAGCGGCCAGCAGGCCGGCGCGGCCGAGAGCGGCCTCGGCGGCGTCGCGGTAGCTCGACGGCCCGCCCAGCGCGGACGCCGTGACGAGCGCCGAGGCCAGCGCCGACGCGCCGGACGGGCTCGCGTTGTCCGACGGGTCCGACGGCCGCTGCACCAACGCCTCCGCGTCGTCCGCCGTGTCGTAGTAGACGCCGGGCTCCTCCCCCGTGAACCGGGCCAACGCGGTGTCGAGCAATCCGCAGGCGGCGGTGAACCACTCGACGTCGCCGGTCGCCTGGTGCAGGGCGAGCAGGCCGTCGGCGAAGCAGCCGTAGTCCTCCAGCACTCCCGCCGCCGTGCCCGCGACACCGTTGCGCGACGTGCGCAGGAGCCGACCGTCGACCAGGTGCACGTCCAGGACCAGCGACGCCGCCCGCACGGCCGCCACCACCCACCGCGGCTCGCCGAACACCGCGCCCGCCTCCGCCAGCGCCACGATCGCCATGCCGTTCCACGCCGTCACGACCTTGTCGTCACGTCCCGGCTGCGGCCGGCGGTCGCGGGCCGCCAGCAGCTTCGCCGCGATCCCGTCGTCCGGCACCCCGAGCATCCGCAACGTCGACGTGCCGTGCTCGAACGTGCCCTCGTCCGTCACGCCGTACAGCTCGGCGGCGCGCGCCCCGGCCGCCAACCCCAGCACCTCGACCAGCTGCGCGGGCGTCCACACGTACGTCGACCCCTCGACGCCGTCGGTGTCCGCGTCCAACGACGCCGCGAACCCGCCCTCCGCCGTGCCGAGGTCGCGGATCAGGAACTCGGCCGTCTCACGGACCACTTGGCGGTAACGCGGGTTGTCGTCACGGCGACTCAAATGCGTGTACACGCGCAGCAGCAAAGCGTTGTCGTACAACATCTTCTCGAAGTGCGGCACCACCCACGCCGCGTCCACGCCGTACCGCGCGAACCCGCCCGCCAGCTGGTCGTACAGCCCGCCGTTCGCCATCGCGTCGCACGTCGTCCGCGCCATCGACAGCGCCTCGACCGACCCGGTCCGCTCGTGGTGGCGCAGCAGGAACTCCAGCACCATCGACGGCGGAAACTTCGGCGCGCCGCCGAAACCGGCGTTGGTCCGGTCGAAGTGCCCGAGCAACGACACCACCGCGCCGGAGAGCACTTCATCGTCCACTGTGGACTGCGGCAGCGGCTTGAACGCCAACTGCGCCACGATCCCCGCCGCCGACTCGCGCACCTCGTCGCCCTGCTCGCGCCACGCGTGGTCGATGGCCTCCAGCACCTGGCGGAACGACGGCATGCCCTGGCGCGGCGACGGCGGGTAGTACGTGCCCGCGTAGAACGGCTCGCCGTCGGGCGTGAGGAAGCACGTCATGGGCCAGCCGCCGTGCCCGCTGAGCGCCTGCGTGACGGCCATGTAGACCGCGTCCACGTCCGGCCGCTCCTCGCGGTCCACCTTCACGTTCACGAAGTGCTCGTTCATGTACGCGGCGGTGGCCTCGTCCTCGAACGACTCGTGCGCCATCACGTGGCACCAGTGGCACGCCGCGTACCCGACCGAGAGCAGCACCGGCACGCCCCGTTCGCGCGCCTCCTCGAACGCCTCCGGCGACCAAGGGCGCCAGTGCACCGGGTTGTCGGCGTGCTGGAGGAGGTACGGGCTGGTCGAGGACGCGAGCCGGTTCGTCATGGCTCCACAGTAAATCCCGGACAACCGCCGGACTCGTCGATCAGACTGGGGTCATGGAGCCCTCCCCCGAGCCGCCGCCGCACGACCTGCGCCACGAGACCGGACCGTTCGACGTGGTCGGCGACGTGCACGGGTGCCACACCGAGCTCGTCCACCTGCTGCGCGAACTGGGCTACTCCGCCGAAGGGACGCACCCGGAGGGGCGCAAGGTGGCGTTCCTCGGCGACCTCGTGGACCGGGGCCCGGACACGCCGGGCGTGCTGCGGCTCGTGATGGCCATGGTGGCGGCCGGCAACGCCGTCTCCGTGCGCGGCAACCACGAGGAGAAGCTGGTGCGCGCGTTGAAGGGGCACCAGGTCCAGGTCAGCCACGGCCTGGAGCACTCGTTGGACCAACTGGCGCGGGAGACCGCGGAGTTCCGGGCCGAGGTGCTGGCGTTCTGCGACTCCCTGGTGCCGCACTACGTCCTGGACGGCGGCAAGCTCGTCATCGCCCACGCGGGGCTGCCCGAGCGCTACCACGGCCGCGAGTCGGCGCGGATGCGGTCGCTGGCGCTGTGGGGCGTCAGCACGGGCGAGCGCGATTCGCGCGGCTTCCCCGTCCGCTACCCGTGGGCGCAGGACTACCGCGGCGCCGCCATGGTCCTTTATGGACACACGCCGGTCGAGGAACCGGAGTGGGTGAACGGGACGCTGTGCCTGGACACGGGCTGCGTGTTCGGCGGCAGGCTCACCGCGCTGCGCTACCCCGAGCGGGAACTGGTCTCCGTTCCCGCCCGTCGGACCTGGTACGAGCAGTAAGGTCGACGGGGTGCGCGCGAGCTACCGGGAGCGCCCGCCCTGGTTGGCCCGGGTGGGTGACATCGGCGCCGGCGTGCTCGTCGCACCGGAGCTGGTGCTCACCTGCTCGCACGTCGTGCCGCAGGACCAGGTGGACGTGACGCTGGTCCACGCCGGGGTGGCGGTCGCCGCGTCGGTCGAGTTCCGGGACGACGACGGTGACCTGGCCGTGCTGCGCCTGGACCGGCCGGTGGACGCGGTGTGCGCGCCGCTGCGCGCGCCGTCCGCGTTGAGCGACCACCCGTACGTGGTGCAGGGGTTCGCGGGCGGCCACCACACCGAGTCGCGCGGGCGGCTGGGCGGCCGGGTCGGTCCGGGCTGGGTGCAGCTGGAGCACACGTCCGGCCACCGGATCGACCGCGGGTTCTCCGGCGCGCCGGTGTGGGACGACGTGCTGCGCGCCGTGGTGGGCATCGTCGTGACGGCGCACGCGGCCGTGGGCGGCGGCAACCTGGTCCCGGTCGAGGAGATCACCCGGAGGTGGCCGCCCGCCGCGGGGTTCACCGGCTGGCGGGTCGACCTGGACGACGCCTTCGACACGCACTGGCTGCCGCGGGCGCGGGGCGTCGAACCGCACGAGCCGACGGACGTGTGGCACTTCGTCGGCAGGCGCCGGGCGTTGACCGAGCTGGCGCGCTACCTGGGCGGACCGCCCGACGGCCGGGTGCGCGCGGTGGTCGGCGCCCCGGGCAGCGGCAAGAGCGCCGTGATCGCCCGGACCGTCGTGCTGGCCGACCGCACGGGCCGGCCCCTCGTGCCGCCGGACAGCCTGCCGCCCGACGTCGCGCTGCCGCCGGTCGGCAGCGTGACGGTGGCCGTGCACGCGCGCGGCAGGACGTTGGCCGACGTGGTGCGGGCGATCGCCGACGCGGCCGAGGTGGAGGCCGTCGACGCGGCCCAGCTGCTCCAGCGCTGCGGACCGGTGTCGGTCGTGGTCGACGCGCTGGACGAGGCCGCCGGCACCGCGCCGACGGCCATCGCCACCCTGCTCGACCGGCTGGCCGCGCACCCCGAACGGCACGTCGTCGTGGGCACGCGGGTGGGCGCGCGGGGGTCGGCGTCGCACGCGTTGCAGGCCAGGCTCGGCAACCCGGTGGTGCTCGACCTCGACTCCGAGACCTACCTCGACCACCGGGACGTGGTCGCCTACGCGCAACGGCGGGTCGGCGACCCGGTGCGTGCGGCGGCGATCGCGGCGCACGCGGGCGGCAACTTCCTGATCGCGCAGCTGGCGTGCCTGACCGACTCCGACCGGTTGCCGACCAGCGTCGGCGCGGCCGTGGACGACTACCTGACCGTGCGCTTCGAGGAGCCGCAGGTGGCGCGTGACCTGCTGCTGCCCCTCGCCCACGCCGAGGGCGGCGGCCTGCCCGAAGGTCCGTTGTGGTTGGCGCTGGCCAATGCCCTGGGTGCGGCCGACTACACGCCCCGGGACCTGCGTGCCGTGCTGACGTCGGCGGCGAGCTACCTGGTGGAGCAGGTGGGTGGCTCGTACCGGCTGTTCCACCAGGCGTTGGACGACGCGTTCCGCGCCGAGCGGCCGGGAGTGGAGCCGGTGGTCTACCGGACGCTGCGCGCGCAGGTCACCGAGTGGGAGGACGCGCCGGAGTACGTGCGGACGCACCTGGCCCAGCACGCCGTCGCCGCCGGCCGGCTGGACGAACTGGTGGAGGACCCCGGGTTCCTGGTCGTCGTGCCGCCGGAACGGCTCGTGCCGCACCTGGCGCGCGTGACCTCCGAGCGTGCGCGCGTGCACGGGCGCGTCTACCGCAAGGCCAGTCACCACCTCGCCGACCTCGACCCGCGTGAGCGCGCGGCACGTCTCGCGCTGACGGCCCGGCAGTCGGGGTACCGGAGCTTCGCCGACCGGCTCGTGGAGCGGTTCGAGCCGCCGTGGCGGGCGGACGTGCTGGGGTGGGCGGCCGAGGGCTCCCAGCAGGTGCTCGCCCGGTTGCCGGCCGCCGACGACGTCATGCTGTGGCTCGACGCTTCCGGTGAGCCGGCCGCGTTCTCCCTCCACCGCGACCGCGCGGTGCTCCACCGGTTCCGCGATCACCGGCTGGTCCCGGTGTCGGAAGCGCCCGCGCACGTCGGGATCCTGCCCCGCGCGACCGCTCACGTGGTGCGCGAGGACGGGGCGGAGTTCGCCCTGACGGCCTCCTTCGGCGGAGAGCTGCGCAAGTGGTCGTTCGCCGGCGGCCTGCGGGTGCGCGGCTCGCTGGACGCCGTCCACGCGCGGAGCCTGGCCGCGGCCTGCTCGGGCGACCGGCTGCTCGCGGTCGTCGCCGAGCGGGAGGGGGTGCTCCTGGTCGACTGGACCGCCGACGCGCCGGTCGTCGTGGACCGGGTCGTCGTCCGCGACGCGGTGTCCGGGCTCGTCGCGATGAGTGTCCAGGACGGCGCGGTGTTCGTGGTGCACCAGGGCGACACCGCGCTGCGGTTGTACCGGGTGGCGGACGACCGGCTGACGCCGGTCGGGGAGCCGCTCGACAGCACGTGGCGGCCGTACCCGCTGCGGTTCGTCACCCGCCCCGACGGTCGCCTGCTGCTCCTGTGGGCGGGAGAGGCGCGCGTGACCTGCTACGGGGTCGGCGACCGCGGCCTGATCCACGAATCGGCGGTCCCAGGGCTGTTCGCGGGCGAGTTCGCCGACGCGCGGTTGGCCGACGGGCGGGTGGTCGTGGCGATCCGGGACGAGTTCGGCGCCATCTCGGTCTGGGCGCTGGGCGACGACCTGAGCCAGGTCGGCCCGGTCTGGCGCAACGACGCGATCGGCGTCGGCAAGATCGCGGCCGGCCTCGGCCCGGGCGGACGTCCCGTGGTGCTGTCGGTGGACGCGGACCACCGGGTCCACCTGTGGGAAGTGGACGACGACCCACCGGAGCCGGACGAGCGCCGCCCTCCCCTGCCGCCGACGGCGATGCTCCCATCGGTGGTGCTCTTCACGACCGACGACGGACGGGTCGCGGCGGCGCCGACCCCCTGGTGGGACGGTTCGCACGCCGTCCTGGCCGAGCCGGGGCTGCCGCCGCTGCGCACGGCGTCGTGGCGGCGGTTCATGCGACGAGACGTCGCAGGGCCGCGCTCGCACCGCGGCGGGCCGGAACTCCGGCTGTTCGCCCTGCCCGACCACGGCCGGCCGCGCGAACTCGTCCCCTTGGCGGAGCACGTGGACTTCGCCGCCGTCGACCCCGACTGGATCCCCGTCACCGCGCGGATCGCGTTGTGCACGTGGACCGGCCACGACTTGACGCCGTGGGCTCCACCGTGGGCGGGGGTCGCCGGGCCGAGCACCAAGGCGGCGACGGCGTTGCGCGGCGGTCGGGCGTTCGTCGCGATCGGCGACGACGGCGGGAGGGTGGCCGTGTGGTCCTGCCCGCCCGGTGGCCGGGCCCGCACCCTCGCGGCGGTCGACCTGGACTCGCCGGTGACCGACCTGATCTGGCACCCGGACGGCACGCTCGTGGTGTGGTGCCGGTCCGGGGTGCTCCGGTTCGACTTCGGCTAGTCGTCCTTCTTCGCGCCGCCGTTGCCGTTGCCCGCCTTCGCCTCGGGCTTGGCCTCCGGCTTGGCGTCGGGCTCGGGCTCGTCGAACGACGCGGGCAGCTTCTTCAGGTGCTTGCTCATCGACTTGACCAGGAACACCACGGCGATGAAGAACAGCACCAGCACCAGCAGGCCCAGCGGGGAGGACTTGCCGAAGTCCTCCTGCTGGCCGCCCGGGTCCTTGTCCGTGGAGGGCGGCTGCTGGGCCAGGACGATCGCCGTGGTCTGCTCCCACGGGATCGGGTCGAACGAGGTCACGCGGTCACCCTTTCCCGGACGCCCGCGAACAGGTCGTCCTCCGGCACCGTGCTGTCGACCAGCGACCGCGCCAGCTCGTACTCCTCCGTCGGCCACACCGACCGCTGCATCTCCAGCGGCACGGCGAACCAGCGGCTCTCAGGGTCGATCTGGGTGGCGTGGGCCTTGAGGGCCTCGTCGCGCACCGGGAAGAAGTCGGCGCACTCGACGCGGGTGGTGACCCGCTCGATCACGTCCGGCTTGTCGGCGTCCCAGCCCGCCAGCCACTCGGCGTACGGGGACTCCTCGCCCACGGCGATCAGGGCCTCGTGGAACGCCATCAGCTTCGCGCGGGAGAAGCCGTGCGAGTAGTACAGCTTCAGCGGCTGCCACGGCTCGCCCAGCTCGGGGTAGCGCTCGGGGTCGCCGGCCGCGTCGAACGCGGCGACCGACACCTCGTGGCAGCGGATGTGGTCGGGGTGCGGGTAGCCGCCGTTCTCGTCGTAGGTGACGATCACGTGCGGGCGGAACTCGCGGATCACCTCGACCAGCGGCGGCGTGGACTCCTCCAGCGGCACGAGCGCGAAGCAGCCCTCGGGCAGCGGCGGCAGCGGGTCGCCCTCGGGCAGGCCCGAGTCGACGAAACCGAGCCAGCGGTGCTGCACGCCGAGGATCTCGGCGGCGCGGGCCATCTCGTCGCGGCGGATCTCGGCGATGTTCTCCAGCACGTCCGGGCGCTCCATGGCGGGGTTGAGGATGCTGCCCGCCTCACCGCCCGTGCAGGTCACGACCATGACCTCGTGGCCCTCGGCCACGTAGCGGGCCATCGTGGCGGCGCCCTTGCTGGACTCGTCGTCGGGGTGCGCGTGCACCGCCATCAGGCGCAGCTTCTCAACCATGACGGTGGTGCTCCTCCTCGCCCCTGCCGAACCTGTCTGGTCCAGCCCCTGCGACACTCAACGCGGTGGTCGAGGGACATTGTTCCCCACGGGCGGGAAGGTCTTGGACAGTGGCACTGCCGGAGGGTCGGTACGGCACACCGCGCAGGTCCCTGCCCAGGTGGGCGCGGTGGTCACTCCCCGTGATCGCAGTGCTGGTGGGCGGGGTCGTCGCGTGGGTCGGCTACCGCAACCTCGGCACGATGCCCGTCGAGGCCAAGCAGACCGCGTTCACCGTGGTCGACGACAGCACGGTCGAGATCACGTTCGAGGTGGTCAGGCAGACTCCGGAGCAGCCCGTGGTGTGCATCGTGCGCGCGCGTTCCCAGGACGGCGACGAGGCCGGGCGGCGGGAGGTCCTGATCGCGCCGGGAGCCGACACGGTGCGCGCGACGACCGTGCTGCGGACGTCCAAACCACCGGTCACCGGTGAGGTCTTCGGCTGCTCCTACCAGGTTCCGGCGTACCTGTCCACGAGGTAGCGGCCAAGCGGGTGATCTGCGGGTTTAGTGGCGGATCCGGGAACAAAACGCCGTCGCCGAACGTTCTGGGTCTGTTACTCTGGCCTTTCAGCACGGCCCCGACGCGGGCCGTGTTTTTCCGTTCCGGGCTGGTGCGCCCGGGAACTGCCAGCCCACGCCGTGGGCCGGAGCAAGACGAGGAGTTGGTGACCGTGAGCGACACTGAGGTGACCTGGCTGACCCAGGAGGCCTACGACCGGCTCAAGGGGGAGCTGGACGAGATGATCGAGAATCGCCCGGTCATTGCTGCGGAGATCAACGCGCGTCGCGAAGAGGGTGACCTCCGCGAGAACGGCGGGTACCACGCGGCCCGCGAGGAGCAGGGCAAGCAGGAGGCCCGCATCCGCCAGCTGCAGGAGCTGCTGAGGGTCGCCAAGGTCGGCGAGGCGCCCACGGTGACGGGCGTCGCGGCGCCCGGCATGGTGCTCACCGTGCGTTACGACGGTGATGACGAGACCGAGGAGTTCCTGCTCGCCACCCGTGAGGAGGGCGCGCACGGCGCCCTCGAGGTCTACTCCCCGTCGTCGCCGCTGGGCAAGGCGTTGCTCGGCGCGAAGGAGGGCGAGGCGCGTCAGTACGAGCTGCCCAACGGCAGCACGATGAAAGTCACGCTGATCAAGGCCGTGCCGTACGCCGGCTGACCCCCAGACACCAGGAGGGCGGCCACCACGCGGGGTGGCCGCCCTTCTGCTGTCGTGTCACCTGTTGTCGTGTCACCTGACCCGGTCACGTGACGCGTTCCAGCAGGGGCCGCACGCGGGGCGGGACGGGTGTGGAGAGCGCGATCGACGTGGACAGCCGCTGCACGCCCGGCACGTCCACGATCGAGTCGATCACCCGTTGCAGGTCGGCGTTGGACCGGGCCACGACCCGCGCGAACAGGTCACCCGGGCCGGTCGTCGCGTGCACCTCGCACACCTCGTTGATCGCGGCCAACCCCTGCGACACCTCGTGCCGCCGTCCCTGGGCGATCTCCAGCACGGCGAACGCGGTCAGCCCGTAGCCCATCGCGGCCAGGTCGAGCGCGGGCGGGAAGCCCGTCAGCACGCCGCGCGCCACCAGCCGGTCCAGCCGGGCCTGCACCGTGCCGCGAGCCACGCCGAGGCGCCGTGAGCACTCCAGCACCCCCAGCCTGGGCTCGTCGGTGAGCAGCAGCAACAGCCGTGCGTCCAGAGCGTCGACGGCCTGGTCAGAGTGTTCAGTTTGCGGGTCCGAAGCCATGAACCACTGTACAAGATGACCAGTGGAACACCGGACTGTTGCTCACCCTGACCAGCATTCCACATGCTGTGAGGTATGACGCAGCAGCTTGACGACGTGAGCTACGACCAGCTCCGCCAACTCGTGGGCCTGGTCGACTACGACGGGACGCGCGACCCGTTCCCCGTCCGCTCGATGGACGCCGTGGTCTTCGTGGTCGGCAACGCGACCCAGACCGCTTGGTTCTACCAGGTCGCCTTCGGGATGCAGCTCGTCGCGTACTCCGGGCCGGAGACCGGGCAGCGGGACCACAAGTCCTTCGTGCTCAAGTCCGGCTCGGCGCGGTTCGTGATCAACGGCGGCGTGCGGCCGGACAGCCCGCTGCTCGACCACCACCGCAAGCACGGTGACGGCGTGGTGGACCTCGCGCTGGAGGTCGTCGACGTGGACCGGTGCGTCGAGCACGCGCGTGCACAGGGCGCGACCGTCCTCGAAGAGCCGCACGACCTCACCGACGAGCACGGCACCGTCCGGGTCGCGGCCATCGCGACCTACGGCGAGACCCGCCACACGCTGGTCGACCGGTCGGGCTACCGCGGGCCGTACCTGCCCGGGTACGAGGCGCGGAAGAGCACGGTCGTGCGACCGGCGGGCGCGCCGAAGCGCCTGTTCCAGGCGGTCGACCACTGCGTGGGCAACGTCGAGCTCGGCCGGATGGACCACTGGGTGGAGTTCTACAACCGGGTGATGGGCTTCGTGAACATGGCGGAGTTCATCGGCGACGACATCGCCACCGACTACTCGGCGTTGATGAGCAAGGTCGTCTCCAACGGCAACCACCGGGTGAAGTTCCCGCTCAACGAGCCCGCCGTGGCCAAGCGCAAGTCGCAGATCGACGAGTACCTGGAGTTCTACGAGGGCGCCGGCGTGCAGCACATCGCGCTGGCGACCAACGACATCGTGGCCACGTTGACCGCGATGCGCGCGGCGGGTGTGGAGTTCCTGGAGACGCCCGACTCGTACTACGACGACCCGGAGCTGCGGGCGCGCATCGGTGAGGTGCGCGTGCCGATCGAGGTGCTCAAGGAGCACCGGATCCTGGTCGACCGGGACGAGGACGGCTACCTGCTCCAGATCTTCACCAAGCCGATCGGCGACCGGCCGACCGTGTTCTACGAGCTGATCGAGCGGCACGGGTCGCTCGGCTTCGGCAAGGGCAACTTCAAGGCGCTGTTCGAGGCGATCGAGCGTGAGCAGGAGCGTCGGGGCAACCTCTGACCCCTCGGCGACGCCGCGGCGGGAACCGTCGGGCGACGTCTCGCGTTGTGACGGCGACGGGCCGGTCCGGGCACCCCCGGGCCGGCCTTTCGCGTCGGATCCTGTCGGAACGCTGACGATGCCCGTACCGCACGCGCCGGGACCGGTACTCTCGGTGCGGGGCTAGCTCACACAGCATTCACCTGGAGGGTGGCATGGCGCTCGCGGCACGGGTCACCGCGGTGCTCCCGCTCGTCGGAGCGGTGGCCACGGCCGTGGCGTTGACCGGCGCGGCGTTCTTCACCGTGGCCCACGCGGGGTGCGCGGACACGGGCCGGTTCGTGGAGCGCGACGGCGTGGTGGAGTTCGTCGGCGGGTGCGTGGACGGGCACGACCTGCCCGCCGTGCCGCGGGTGGAGAACGCGCGGTACGACGTCAAGCCCTGACGTTCGCGGGCGCGTGGGCGATAGTGGACCCATGTGTCGCAACATCAGGGTGCTCCACAACTTCGAACCGCCCGCCACCGAGGACGAGGTCCGTGCGGCGGCCGTTCAGTACGTGCGCAAGGTGAGCGGGTCGACGCGGCCGTCGGCGGCGAACCAGGCGGCGTTCGACGCGGCCGTCGAGGCGGTGGCAGAGGCCACTCGCGTGCTGCTCGAATCGCTGGTCACGCAGGCTCCACCCCGTGACCGCGAGGTCGAGGCCGCCAAGGCCAAGGAACGCTCGGCCGCCCGCTTCGGCCCCCGCTGATCGCGAGAGTCCTACGTTCACCCCGCGAGAGTCCTACGTTCAGAGCGCGCGTGTCCTACGTCCAGCACGCGAGAGTCCTACGTTCAGGACCCCCGAGTTGAACGCTCAGCACAGCGCGAACCCCGCGCCCGCGGTGGCTGAGCGCGGGGTTCGGGTGTGCTGAACGTAGGACACGCGCGTGCTGAACGTAGGACTCTCGAGGGCCGGAGGTTGGACTCTCGCGGTTAGTCGAGGGCGGTCAGGAGGTCGGCGACCAGGTCGTCGGCCGATTCGATGCCCACGGAGAGGCGGATCAGGTCGGCGGGGACCTCCAGGAGCGAGCCGGCCGTGCTGGCGTGGGTCATGCGGCCGGGGTGCTCGATCAGGGATTCGACACCGCCCAGCGACTCGGCCAGGGTGAACAGGCGGGTGCGGGAGCAGACGTCGAGGGCCGCTTGCTCGCCGCCCGCCACGCAGAACGAGATCATCCCGCCGAACCGGCGCATCTGCTTCGCCGCGACCTCGTGGCCGGGGTGCTCGGGCAGGCCCGGGTAGTACACGCGCGTCACCTTCGGGTGCCGGACCAGGGCCTCGACGACCTTCTCGGCGTTGTCCGAGTGCTTCTCCATGCGCACTTCGAGCGTCTTGATGCCCCGCAACGTCAACCACGCGTCGAACGGCCCCGGCACGGCGCCCGCGCCGTTCTGCAGGAAGCCGAACTGCGCGTCGAGCTCGTCGTCCGACGTGATCAACGCCCCGCCGACGACGTCCGAGTGCCCGCCGACGTACTTGGTCGTCGAGTGCAGCACGACGTCCGCGCCGAGCTCCATCGGGCTCTGCAGGTACGGCGAGGCGAACGTGTTGTCGACCACGAGCAGCGCGCCCGCCGAGTGCGCCACCTGCGCGAGCAGCGCGATGTCGGCGATGTTGAGCAACGGGTTGGTCGGCGTCTCGATCCAGACGACCTTGGTGTTCGGCCGGATCGCCGCGCGCACCGCGTCGACGTCGGACAGCGCGGCCGGCGTGTGCTCGACGCCCCAGTGCGACATCACCTTGTCGATCAGGCGGAACGTGCCGCCGTACGCGTCGTTCGGGATGACGACGTGGTCGCCGGGACGACACATCGCGCGCAGGGCCGTGTCGGTCGCGCCCATGCCCGAGGCGAACGCGCGCGCGTGCCGCCCGCCCTCGAGCGCCGCCAGGCACTCCTCCAGCGCGGCACGGGTCGGGTTGCCGGTGCGGGAGTACTCGAAACCGCCGCGCAGCCCCCCGACGCCGTCCTGCGCGTACGTGGAAGTGGCGTGGATCGGCACGATGACCGAGCCCGTGGTCGGGTCGGGGTCCTGCCCGGCGTGGATAGCCCTGGTCGCGAAACCGTAGTGGCCGGTGTCCGTCATGCGTCTAGGGTACGGCGGCCGAAAACGCAACCGCCCGTCGACCGGAAGGCCGACGGGCGGTTGGGTGAATCGGTGTCCGACCTAAGTCACCACTGCTGCGGCGGCTGCTGGCCGTACGGGTTCTGCTGCTGCGGCTGGCCGTACGGGTTCGACGCGGGCGCCTGGCCGTAAGGGTTGGCCTGCTGCTGGCCGTAGCCGCCCGGGTAGCCGCCGGGAGCCGCGCCCGCGGGGGCGTTGACCACGATGGTGCCCAGGATCTTGTCGGCCCACGTCTGCTTCTTCGCTTCCCACAACGGCGCGAACCAGCCCGCGTAGCAGGGAAGCGAGTCGACGAAGTGGCACAGGTGGCGCACGAAGGCGTTGCCGAAACCGATCGGCTGCCCCGTCTCCTCCTTGATGAGCTTGATCTTCGCGACCTTCTTGCCCATCGACTGGCCGGTGGTGCCGGCCAGGTACCAGGAGTTGTAGATCATGAAGCCGATGAGGCCGACGTAGCCGATGCCGCTGAGGATCAACGCGAGCGTCGGGTCACCGCTGGCCGCGCCGATGCCGGCCAGGATGCCGACGATCACGCCCGGCGCGACGTAGTCGATCAGCGCGCCGACCGCCCGGCTACCCCACTCCGCGTAACCCCCTGACGGCGCACCGTAAGCGGGCTGCGCGGCGTACGCCTGCTGGGCGCCCCACGCCTGCTGCTGTTGCTGCGGCTGGCCGTACGGGTTCGACGCGGGCGCCTGGCCGTACGGGTTGGGCTGCTGCTGGCCGTACTGCTGCGGCTGCTGCGGCTGGCCGTACGGGTTGGACGGCGGCTGCTGCCCGTACGCCTGCTGCTGGCCGTACTGGGCGGGCTGCTGCTGGCCGTACTGGGGCGGCTGCTGGGCCGGGAACGCGCCGGAGCCGGGCTGCTGCGCCGGCTGACCGTACGGGTTGGACCCGGGCTGCTGCGTCGCGCCCGGCGGCACGACCTGGGTCGCGTCCGGGTTCGACTGGGGTTGCGGTCCGGAGGGCACGACCTGGGTCGCCTCCGGCGGCGGGAAAGCAGGGGGCTGGCCGCCGCCTGGCACGACCTGCGTCGCGTCGGCGTTCGGGGGCTGGGCACCCTGCCCCTGCTCCTGCTGGTTTTGACCGCCGAACTGCTGGTTCCCTGGCGGCTGCGGAGCGTTCATCGGAGTTTCCAACCCCCTTGGCACGGGCCGTAGGTGTATGAGTCGGTGGCCAACGCTAGCGGATGCCGCCCCCCCGGCCACGCACAACCGGTCAACCTGTCCCGATCCGCGATGAGGAACAGGACACGTCGACCGCGTTCCGGGAGCCGGCCGGCGGCCGATCAGCGACCGGCGAGGAAACCCAGGATGTCCTGCCGGGTGACGACTCCGGCCGGCTTGCCGTCCTCCAGCACCAGCGCACCGTCCGCTGAGGACAGTGCCGACATGGCGGAGCTGATCGACTCGCCGGCGCCGATCGTGGGCAGCTTCAACGACATGTGCCGGTCGAGCCGGTCGGTCAGCTGCGCCTTGCCGGTGAACAGCGCGTCGAGCAGGTCGCGCTCGTTGACCGCGCCCGCCACCTCGGCCGCCATCACGGGCGGCTCGGCGTTGACGACCGGCATCTGGGAGACGCCGTACTCGCGCATGATCGCGACCGCCTCGGCGACCGTCTCGTTGGGATGGCCGTGCACGAGGTCGGGCACGGTGCCGTCCTTGCGCCGCAACACGTCGCCGACCGTCGCGCCGGACGTGTCGGGCGACAGGAAGCCGTACTGCGCCATCCACTTGTCGTTGAACACGCTCGACAGGTAGCCGCGCCCGCCGTCGGGCAGCAGCACGACGATCACGTCGTCCGGGCCCGCGGTCTCGGCGACCCGCAGCGCCGCCGCGACGGCCATGCCGCACGAGCCGCCGACGAGCAGCCCCTCCTCACGGGCCAGGCGCCGGGTGATCTCGAACGAGTCGCCGTCGCTCACCGCGACGATCTCGTCGCACACGTCCCGGTCGTAGGCGTCCGGCCAGAAGTCCTCGCCGACGCCCTCCACCAGGTAGGGCCGGCCGGTGCCTCCGGAGTAGACCGAGCCCTCGGGGTCCGCGCCGATGATCTTCACCCGACCCTCGGAGACCTCCTTGAGGTACTTGCCCGTGCCCGAGATCGTGCCGCCGGTGCCGACGCCCGCGACGAAGTGCGTGATCCGGCCCTCGGTCTGCCGCCACACCT
This sequence comes from Actinosynnema sp. NPDC023794, assembly GCF_040639675.1. NCBI lineage: Bacteria > Bacillati > Actinomycetota > Actinomycetes > Pseudonocardiales > Pseudonocardiaceae > Actinosynnema > Actinosynnema sp. NPDC023794. The sequence goes on from NZ_JBFAFR010000008.1 coordinate 271,221, forward strand.
CCGGACCGGTGCCGTGGTAGTGGCTGGCCGGGTTCTCGGGGTTGGCGTACTGGTTGGGCTTCCACGCGCCGGGGATCTCGGCGACCAGGCGGTCGGAGACGTTGTAGTAGGAGTCGGGGTGCTCCGGCGCGACCGCGGTCGGGCACACCACGACCTCGGCGCCGTAGGCCTTGAGCACGTTGCGCTTGTCCACGCTGACCTTGTCCGGGCAGACGAAGACGCACTTGTAGCCCTTCTGCTGGGCCACGAGCGCGAGGCCGACGCCGGTGTTGCCCGAGGTGGGCTCGACGATCGTGCCACCGGGCTTGAGCTCGCCGCTGCGCTCCGCCGCCTCGACCATGCGCAGCGCGATGCGGTCCTTCACGCTGCCGCCGGGGTTGAGGTACTCGACCTTGGCGAGGATGAGCGGCCGGCGGCCCTCGGCCACCGCGTTCAGCTTCACCAGCGGCGTGTTGCCGACCAGGTCTACGACGCTCTCGACGTACTCCACGACGGACCTTCCACTTCTTGAGATGACTCGCTGAGCGTATATGGGTGGCGCGGTGTTCGGCCGGGTGGACGATGGGCATCGGGAGAGCGGAGGGTCCGATGCGGGGGTTTCGGCTCCTCGCGGTGGTCGCGGGGGCGTTGGGCGGGTTGACCGGTGTGGCGTACGGGCTGGTCACGGAGCAGTCGCGGCGGGCGCGGGTGGTGATCGGGGCGCCCCACGCGCCGCCGTTGCGCGCCGACGCCGTGTACGGGGACGGCGACGGGACGCCGGTGCGGTTCGCCGTGCTCGGCGACTCGATGGCGGCCGGGCTGGGGGTGGACGACCCGGCCGAGCTGCCGGGCGTGGTGCTGGCGACCGGGATGGCCGACGAGGTGGGCGTGCCCGTGCGGCTGGAGACGTACGCGATCTCCGGGTCCACGTCCCGTGACCTGGCGGCGCAGGTGGACCGGGTGGTGGCCGACCCGCCGGACGTGGCGCTGGTGATCATCGGCGCGAACGACGTGACGACGCGGCTGTCGATCGCGGGGTCGGCGGCGTTGCTGGGCGCGCAGGTGCGGCGGCTGCGTGCGGCGGGGGTCGGCGTGGTCGTCGGCACGTGTCCCGACCTGGGCACGGTGCGGCCGATCGCGGAACCGGCGCGGTCGGTGGCGCGGGAGTGGTCGCGGCGGTTGGCGCGGGCGCAGCGGGTCGAGGTGGAACGGGCGGGCGGCGTGGCGGTGGCGATGGGCGACCTGCTCGCGGCGGAGTTCCGGGCGCGGCACGCCGACTACTTCAGCCGGGACCGGTTCCACCCGAGCGCGGCCGGGTACGAGGCGGCGACCTCGATCCTGCTGGCGCCGTTGTGCGGCGTCCTTCGTCACGAGTGGTGGCCGCGCTGAACGGGCGTTAACTAGGCTGCACGTCACACGTTGCGGCGAAACAAAGGAGTTCCGTAATGCCTGAGGCCGTGATCGTCTCCACCGCCCGGTCGCCCATCGGGCGCGCGGGCAAGGGCTCGCTCAAGGACGTGCGTGGCGACGACCTGACCGTGCAGGTCCTCAAAGCCGCGCTGGCGAAGGTGCCGCAGCTCGACCCGAACGACATCGACGACCTCATGCTCGGCTGCGGCCTGCCCGGCGGCGAGCAGGGCTTCAACATGGGCCGCGTGGTGTCCGTGCTGGCGGGGTACGACAACGTGCCCGGCACGACGGTGACCCGTTACTGCGCGTCGAGCGTGCAGACGACCCGGATGGCGCTGCACGCGATCAAGGCCGGCGAGGGCGACGTGTTCATCAGCGCCGGCGTGGAGACGGTGTCGAGCTTCGCGCGCGGGTCGTCCGACTCGTGGCCGGGCACGCACAACCCGGTGTTCGCCGACGCGGCGGCCCGCACGGCGGCCGTGGCGGAGTCCGGCGCGTCGGAGTGGGTCGACCCCAGGGTGAACGGGCAGGTGCCCGACATCTACATCGCCATGGGTCAGACGGCGGAGAACCTGGCGCTGGCCAAGGGCGTGACGCGGCAGGAGATGGACGAGTTCGGCGTGCGGTCGCAGAACCTCGCCGAGAAGGCCATCGCCAACGGCTTCTGGGCGCGCGAAATCACGCCCGTGACGCTGCCGGACGGCACGGTCGTGTCGGCCGACGACGGCCCGCGTCCCGGCGTGACGATCGAGGGCGTGTCGGGGCTCAAGCCGGTGTTCCGGCCGGACGGCCGCGTGACGGCGGGCAACTGCTGCCCGTTGAACGACGGCGCGGCGGCGCTCGTGATCATGAGCGACGTGAAGGCGAAGGAGCTGGGCATCACGCCGTTGGCGCGGATCGTGTCGACCGGCGTGTCCGGGCTGTCGCCGGAGATCATGGGGCTCGGACCGGTCGAGGCGTCGAAGCGGGCGTTGGCGCTGGCGGGGATGTCGGTCTCGGACATCGACCTGGTGGAGATCAACGAGGCGTTCGCGGCGCAGGTCATCCCGTCGTACCGGGACCTCGGCATCGACCTGGACCGGCTCAACGTCAACGGCGGCGCGATCGCCGTGGGTCACCCGTTCGGGATGACCGGCGCGCGGATCACCACGACGTTGATCAACTCGCTGCAGTTCCACGACAAGCAGTTCGGCCTGGAGACCATGTGCGTCGGCGGTGGCCAGGGCATGGCGATGGTCGTCGAACGGTTGAGCTGAACCGCGTCACAGTTACCGTTACCCGTCGTCCTACCCTTGAGTAGGGAGGTCGCGGGTGACGATGCCGTACGTGTGGTGGCACAGCGGGTACGACCGGCTGTGCCACGCGTTCGCCGTGGAACAGGCCTCGGAGGCGTACTTCGAGGCGGCCTGCGCCCACTCCGTGCCGCCGGAGCACGTGCTGCGGTCGCGGGCCGGGACGCTGTGCGTGCCGTGCCTGGTCGAGGTCGGTTCGGCGCTGGAGGACGACCACACCTGGCGCGACTGATCACCCGGCCCGCGCGTTCTGAGCGTTGAACTCGGGGGTCCTGAACGTAGGACTCTCGGGGCCTGAACGTAGGACTCTCGGGGCCTGAACGTAGGACTCTCGGGGCATGGAGGTTCGACACGCGCGAAGGGCGCCGCCGGCGGTGGCCGGGGCGCCCTTCGCGCGTGCGGGGTGGTGCTAGTCGTTCTGGAAGTAGGACAGCAGGCGCAGGATCTCCAGGTACAGCCAGACGAGCGTGGTCATCAGGCCGAACGCGGCGAGCCAGGCGTACTTGGCGGGCATCGCGCCGCGGATCATCTCGTTGGCCGCCTCGAAGTCCAGCAGGAAGCTGAACGCCGCGATGCCGATGACCACCAGGCTGAAGATGATCGCCAGGGTGCCGCCGTCACGCAGGCCCATGTTCACGCCGAACAGGCCCATGACCAGGTTGCCGAGCATGAGCACGACCACGCCGACGGTGGCGCCGATGATCCACTTGGTCAGGCGCGGGGTGACGCGGATCGCGCCCGTCTTGTAGACCACGAGCATCGCGCCGAAGACGCCGAACGTGCCCAGGATCGCCTGCCAGGCGATGCCGGGGAAGATCGCCTCGAACACGCCGGTGATGGCGCCGAGGAACACGCCCTCCGCCGCCGAGTAGGCGAGCACCATCGGACCGCTGGGCGTGCGCTTGAAGATGATGATCAGGGCCAGGACCAGCCCGATGAGCATGCCGGGCACGGCGAGCGCGAACGGCGCGACCTGGCCGGAGAGCACCAGCCACGCCGAGACGAACCCGGTGAGGATGGCCACACCGAGCGTCGTGGCGGTCTTGGTGACCACGTCGTCGATCGTGATGGGGCGCTCGCCGGTGGTCGGCGGCGCGCCCTGGTAGCCGCCGTGCTGCTGCGCCTCGTAGGGCTGGCCGAAGCCTGCGTAGTTACCGCCACCGCCGCTGGTCGGCAGGTTGCGGAACGCGGGGTTGCTGGTGGTACGCACCTCGTCCTCCTGTGGCGTGCTGACGCCGTCACGGGGTTCAACGACCACACGAGTCGATCGGTTCCCGTCGGGTAAAAGCGACTTTACTCGGGCTGTCGATCTCGAATCCACACCCCGCGCTGCGGAGGGTAGTCGGCGTTCCACCCCGCTGGTGGCTTGTCGACGTGATCTCGGACCCGTAAGGCTCAGTGCCGGCAGCTCTCACCGACCGGCGACGCCCACCGGCGCGCCCGAGGGGTTCAGGACATCATGGTGTGGAGACGACTCGCCGGCGCGGTGCTCGCGACCGGTCTGGCCCTGCTCGCCGCACCCGCCGCGGGCGCGCAGCCCTCGCTGGTGGAGAAGGGTCCGGGGCACGAGACCGACGCGCAGGGGTATCGCAACAAACCGGCGGGCGGCGACTGGCTCGGCGCGTACAAGTGGCGTGGCCAGCTGGTGTGGTGCGTGCAGTACTCGTTGCTCGCGCCGGACAGCAAGGTGGAGTACAAGGAGGGCGACGAACTGCTCTCCAAGGGCGGCGCACGGCTGTCCGACGACGTGGCGGGCAGCATCTCGTACCTCCTGTTGAGGTACGCGAACACCCAGTCGAATGACGAGGCGGCGGCGCTGGCCCACCTGCTGCACACGTGGACGGCCTACGAGGACCCCGCCAAGGGCATCTCCCTCGACCCGAACAGCGACTTCCGGCACATCGCCTACAACGCCGACTTCCACTTCCAGCAGCTCGGGCGCTTCGGCCAGGCCCAGCAGGCGGTGAAGCGGCTGGAGGAGGAGGCGGCGGCCAACCGCGGCCCGTGGGCGGCCAAGGTGAGCGCTCCGGAGAAGGAGCAGGTCATCGGCACGCCCGACACGTGGGTGGTGGACATCACCAAGGGCGACGGCGGGCAGGTGGCCGGCGCGCCGGTGAGCGTGGAGCTGGCCGACGCGACGCTGGAGTCCGGCGCCGCCACCGGTGAGCTCACCACCTCCACCGACGGCAAGGCGCTGGCGGTGCAGGTCGTGCCGACCGGGCCGAACCCGTCGGTCACGGTGAAGCTGGACAGCCCGGCCGACCGGCCCAAGGTCCACGTGCCGGCCGACAACGACATGCAGCGGATCGTCACCACCGGCGGCGAGAAGAAGCTGACCGCGAACGCGTCGACGACCGCGAAGACCGCGCCGGGCGCGGTGAAGGTCGCCAAGACCGACGCCGAGACCGGCAAGGCGATCGCGGGCGTGGCGCTGAAGGTGACCGGGGCCGACGGCCAGACGCCCGCGAAGCGGCAGGACGACACCGCGCTGACCGGGCCCGAGGGCACGCCGGTCGTGCTCCAGACCGCCGCCGACGGCACCGCGGCCGTGCCCGACCTGCGCACGCCTCAGGAGATCTGCGTGGTCGAGGTCGCACCGGTCAAGGGCTACGAGGAGTTCTTCGACCCCAACGCGCCGCCCAAGGTGTGCGGGACCGTCGAAGCGGGCCAGACGCTGGCGTTGGCATTGACCAACAAACCGGACAAACCGGTCGTCCCGATCACGATCCCCGCCGGTTCCCAGGGCACCGGCGTGGTCGCGAAGGCCGCGTACACCACCGAGGTGTCGACTGGCGCGCTGGTCGGGTTCGGCGGTGTGGTCCTGATCGGCGCGACGCTGGTCGGCCTGCTCGTGCGGCGACGGGCGACCGCCCGCCGGTGAGGTCCACGTCCGTGATGAAGGCTCTGCTGACGGGTGCGGCGGTGGCGGCCCTGCTCGCCTCCGCCGCGCTCGTCGCCACCCGGCCGCCGGACGTCGTGGCGGCCGGCCTGCCGATCCCCGGTGACGCGGTCGTGCCGCACCCGTTGGGCGACAGCGCGCGCTCCGGGCGCGGCGTCGACCTGGCGGGCATGCCGGCCGGCGCGAACCCGCCCGCGTCACCTCCGCCGGCGACGACCACCACCACGGCTCCTCCGCCGCCCGCCGAACCGCCCAAGCAGCAGCCGGGGACCGTGCGGCTGCCCGAGGGCGGGTTGGCGACGCTGGTGCGCGAGGAGGTCACCGCGGACGGCGCGCTGCCGATCCCGGAGGGCGTCGGCGAGGCCACGTGGTGGGGCGTCGACCTCGGCGCGGTGGAGGGCGCGACGGTGCTGGCCGGGCACGTGGACTGGAAGGGCGTGACCGGGCCGTTCGACGAGCTGTGGCGCATGGCGGTCGGTCAGGAGGTGACCGTGGTCGACACGGCGGGCCGGACGTTCAAGTTCCGGGTCAGCCGGGTCGAGGCGGTCCGCAAGGACGCCCTGCCGTCGCGGGCGGTCGAGCTGTTCGGTCCGCGCGGCGGGCACCGGCTGGTGCTGGTGACGTGCGGCGGGCGGTGGGTCGGCGGCGACACCGGCTACGAGGAGAACCAGGTCGTGACCGCGACGCCCGTGTCGTGACGCGGCCACGCCTGGTAGTCACGTCACGAAGAGGCAACCTCCGGCTACGTCCCGTCGTCTTGTGGTTGTGAAGCGATGGGGCTGGCTGAGCACGGGCGTCGCGCTGGCACTCACCCTGGTGGTGCTGGCCGTCCTGGGAGCCCGCGAACCCAGACCGGGCAACGACGTGGGCGACCTGGCCGCGCCGCTGCCGATGGCGCCGCGCGCGACCAGCAGCACCAGCGCCGCCGCCGCGCCGGCCGTGCCCGCCGCGGCCTCTCCCCCGGCGTGGATGCGGCGCATGCAGCCCGGTGAGAAGCCGCCGCAGTTCGTGCTGTTCTCGTTCGACGGCGCCGCCTCCAAGCCGCACTGGGACCGGATCATGCCGATCGCCAAGCAGGCGAACGCGCACGTCACCGGCCTGCTGTCGGGCGTGTACCTGGTGCCGGACGAGGACGGCCGCACCTACACCGGCCCCGGCCACCGGACGGGCTACTCCTCCATCGGGTTCGGCGGCAGCCGCGCGGACGTGGACCTGCGGATCGGCTACCTCAACGCGGCCATCGACGCGGGCCACGAGATCGGCACGCACTACAACGGCCACTACTGCCTCGGCGACGAGCCGAACGTCGGCACCTGGAACACCGACCAGTGGAACCGGGAGCTCGACCAGTTCTTCGCGATCGTGGAGAAGGCGAGGCAGCGCGGGTTCAAGCTGGACCCGGCGGCCGTGCGCGGCGGGCGCACGCCCTGCCTGGAGGGCCAGTGGGGCCAGGCGTTCCCGGCGATGCTCGGTCACGGCCTGGCCTACGACACCAGCCACGTGAGCCTCGGGGTGGTGTGGCCGTTCGTGCACGAGGGCCTGTGGGAGTTCCCCATGCCGGAGGTCCGCGTGCCCGCGCTGGGCAAGCAGGTCGTGATGATGGACTTCAACCTCTGGTTCGCGCTCAACGGCGCCAAGGAGGAGCCCGACAAGGCCGGTGACTACACCCGGATCGTGCTGGACACGTACCGCTCGGTGTACCAGTCCGCGTTCAACGGCAACCGCGCGCCGATCGTGATCGGCAACCACTTCAACGAGTGGGCCGGCGGCGCGTTCAGCAACGCGGTGGAGGGGTTCCTCGGCGAGGTGTGCGTCAAGCCCGAAACGGTGTGCGCCACCTACACGGAGGTGATCCAGTGGATGCAGTTGCAAGATCCGGTGGTGCTGGAACAGTTGAGGCGCATGCCCGCCGCGCGGAACTGGAACTAGCGCGGTAGCCGCCGCAAGCTCTACGGTGGGTTACCGCCGCCCCACGGAGAAGCACCACCCATCCGAGGAGTAGAGCGCATGACCACCGAGCCCGAGAAGCGCACCTGGGTCAAGCCCGATTTCCGGGACGTCGACACCCCCATGGAAGTCACCGCTTACGCCGCTCGCAGTTGAGCCCGCCGCCGCGTCCCGCCGGCCGCGCGTCGGCGGGCGCGGCGCCCGCGTACCGAGAGGTGCCCGCCGCCGTGCCCACACCCGAGACGTCCGGCTCGTCGACGTTGACGCCGGACGAGTTCACCGCGCGCCTGCACGCCCTGGCGCCCCGCTACTGGGACCGCCACCCCTTCCACCTCCGGCTGCACGAGGGCCGGTTGAGCAAGCACGAGCTGCAGCTCTGGGCGGCCAACCGCTGGTACTACCAGCAGGCGATACCGCGCAAGGACGCCGCGATCCTGGCCAACTGCCCCGACGTCGAGGTCCGGCGGGCGTGGCGGGAGCGGATCGTCTGGCACGACGGCGGCGCGCCCGGAGAAGGCGGACACGGCGAGGGCCGGCCCGGAGAAGGCGGTGTCGAGAACTGGCTGCGCCTGGCGGAGGCCGTCGGGCTGACCCGCGAGGAGGTGCTGGACGAGCGGCACGTGCTGCCGGGCGTGCGGTTCGCCGTGGACGCCTACGTGACGTTCGCCCGCACGCGTCCGTGGGTGGAGGCGGTGGCGTCCGGCCTGACCGAGATGTTCTCCCGCGGGCTGATGGCGCGCCGGCTGGTGGACATGCGCGAGCACTACCCGTGGATCGCCGAGGAGGGCTTCGCATACTTCACCGCCCGGCTCGAGGTGATCGCCGACGAAGGGAAGTCCACTGTGGACATCGTGGTGCGCAACTGCCGCACGCGGGAGCAGCAGGAGGCGGCGGTCGCCGCGCTGGCGTTCAAGTGCGACGTGCTGCGAGCGGTGCTGGACGCCGTGGACTACTACTCATGACCGCTCTCGACGCGGTGCCGCGCCTGCGCCGGGGCGTGAAGACGGCGTACGACGAGACGCGGGACAGCCACGTGGTGCTGTTCCCGGAAGGCGTGCTGGTGCTCAACGAGACCGCGGCGGCGGTGGTCGCGCTGTGCGACGGGCGCACGTCCGTCGAGGGCATCGCGCGCCGGCTGACCGAGGAGTTCGACGGGGTGGAGGCCGACGACGTGGCCGAGCTCGTCGCACGGCTGGTGGCGCGCCGGGTGGTGGACGTCGATGGGTGAGGCGCCCAGGACGGACGCGCCGTTCGGGCTGCTCGCCGAGCTGACCCACCGGTGCCCGCTGCGCTGCGGGTACTGCTCCAACCCGGTCGACCTGGTCGGCCGGGGTGACGAGCTGGACACCGCGTCGTGGCGCGAGGTGTTCGACCAGGCCCGCGCGTTGGGCGTGCTGCAGGTCCACCTGTCCGGCGGCGAGCCGTTGGCGCGCAAGGACTTGCCGGAGCTGGTCGAGCACGCGGCCGGGCTCGGCTGCTACGTGAACCTGGTGACCAGCGGGCTCGGGCTGACCCCCGAGCGGCTCGCGGGGTTGCGCGGTGTCGACCACGTGCAGCTGTCCGTGCAGGACGCGAGCGAGGCCGGTGCGAACCGGATCGCCGGGGTGAAGGCGTTCGAGCCGAAGCTCCGCGCCGCCGAGGCGATCCGGGACGCGGGGCTGCCGCTGACCGTGAACGTGGTGCTGCACCGGCTCAACCTCGACCACGTGGGCGAGATCGTCGCGCTCGCGGAGCGCATGGGGGCGGACCGGTTGGAGCTGGCCAACACCCAGTACTACGGCTGGGCGCTGCGCAACCGGGCCGCGCTGCTGCCGACGAGGGAGCAGCTGGCGCGGGCGGGTGAGGTGGTGGCCGCCGCGCAGGCGCGGTCGGCGATGGAGATCGTGTACGTGATCGCCGACTACCACGAGGCGCACCCGAAGCCGTGCATGCACGGGTGGGGGGCGCGGCAGCTGACCGTGGCGCCGAACGGCGACGTGCTGCCGTGCCCGGCGGCCGGGGTGATCGACGGGCTCGGGGTGGAGAACGTGAAGGACCGGTCGTTGGCCGACATCTGGCACACCTCGCCCGCGTTCACCGCGTTCCGGGGCTTCGACTGGATGCGCGACCCGTGCCGTTCGTGCGCGCGCCGTGAGCTGGACTTCGGCGGGTGCCGCTGCCAGGCGTTCCAGCTGACGGGCGACGCGTCGGCGACCGACCCGGTGTGCACGCTCTCGCCGCACCGGGGCTTGGTCGACCTGATCCTCGCGGGCCCTCCCGCCGACGTGGAGCACCGGGCGGTCGTGCGGTGAGGGTGCGGGTCTCGGGCACGGCGGTCTCGGACGCGGCGGTCTCGGGCGCGCTCCGCAGGGGTCCTCGCCAAGGGGACCCCTGCTCTTATCCTGCCCGAGGGGTACGACATTTCGGGCACTTCCGAGGGTGCGGACCGCGCCCGGCGGGAGAGAAGCGGGCAGGTGAGCGGTGAAGGCGGTTGTGCTCGGGACGGCCGCCGGGGGTGGTGCGCCGCAGTGGAACTGCGCGTGCGGGCCGTGCGAGGCGGTGCGGGCTGGTCGGTTGCCGGTGCGCACGCAGGACGCGTTGGCGGTGAGCGCGAACGGCGCGGACTGGTGGTTGGTCAACGCCTCGCCGGACATCGGCACGCAGCTCGCCGCCACGCCCGAGCTCGCACCCGGCCCCGGCCCGCGGGACACGCCGGTGCGCGGGGTGCTGTTCACCGACGCCGAGCTGGACCACACGCTGGGCTTGGCGGTGCTGCGCGGCGCGCCGGGACTGCGGGTCCACGCCCCCGCGACCGTGCTGCACGCCCTCGCGCCCACGCGTGCCGTCCTGGCCACGTACGGCGAGTGGTCGTGGCGGCAGGTGGAGCCGGAGCAGGCGGTCGTGCTCGCGGGTGGGCTGGAGGTCACCGCTTTCCCGGTGAGCGGCAAGCGCCCGCGCTACGCCGTCGACTCGCCGGTGGCGGGCCACTGGGTGGTGGCCTACCGGTTCCAGGACCCGGCCACCGGCGGGGTGCTGCTGTACGCCCCCTGCCTGGCGTCCTGGCCGTCCGGGTTCGACGCGTTGGTGGCGGAAGCCGATGTGGTGCTGCTGGACGGCACGTTCTACGCGCCGTCGGAGATGGGCGCGGCCACCGGCAGGCCGAGCGGGCAGGCCGCGATGGGCCACCTGCCGATCGCGCACAGCCTGCCGGAGCTGCGCGGGCATCCATCAACCAGGCGGATCTACACCCACCTCAACAACACCAACCCGGTGCTGGACCCGGCGTCGCCGGAGCACGCGAAGATCGCCGAGGCGGGCGTGGAGGTCGTCGCGGACGGGACCGTGATCGATCTCTGAGCGCATTGGGGGGTTAAACCCACCGATTTGCCGGGGGGCAGCCGCAAGAATCGACGCCATGACGGACCGCGACCTGGTACGAGCCGCCCGCACCCGGCTGACGCAGGCCGGGTTGGGGCTGGCTCGGACGCCGCTGTGCGTGGCGGGGCTGCTGCTGATCCCGCTCCAGCTCTACGCCTACCCGCTGATCCTGGTGACCGTCGGCGTGCCGCTGCTGCTGCTGTTCACCGCGCTGGCCCGCCGCTACGCGGGCTTCTTCCGCTGGTGGGCCTCGCGGGTGCTGGAGGTGGAGATCCCGGCGCCGTACCGGGTGCCGGCGAACCGGGGCCCGATGACCAGGGTCCGCACCGTGGCGACCGACCCGGCGACGTGGCGCGACCTGGCGTTCCTGCCCGTCAACGCGATCACCGGGATCCTCTGCGGCGTGCTGCCGGCCGGGTTCTGGATCAACGGCGTGCTGGGGTTCGTGATGCCGCTGATCTGGCTGGACCAAGGGAATGCCGAGTACGTCGTGATCGACCGCGACACCCCGGGCAACTTCGTGCTCGCGCCGCTGCTGGGCATCGGCTTCCTGGTGCTGGCGTGGTGGGCCACGCCCCGCGCCGCCCGGCTGCACGCGACCGTCGCCAAGTGGCTGCTCGCGCCCAGCGCGAACGCCGCCCTCACCGACCGGGTGCGCGTGCTGGCCGACACGCGGGCCGACACGGTCGACGCGCAGGCCGCCGAGCTGCGCCGGATCGAACGGGACCTGCACGACGGCGCGCAGGCCAGGCTGGTCGCGCTCGGGCTGAGCCTCGGCATGGCCGAGGAGCTGCTGGCCCGTGACCCCCAGGCGGCGCAGGAGCTGCTGGCCGAGGCGCGCCAGTCGTCCTCCCAGGCGTTGGCCGAGCTGCGGGACCTGGTGCGCGGCATCCACCCGCCGGTGCTGGCCGATCGCGGGCTGGACGGCGCGCTGCGCGCGTTGGCGCTGGCGCACCCGCTGCCGGTGGAGGTCGACCTGGAGCTGACCGGCCGGCCGGAGGCGCCGGTCGAGTCGGCCGCGTACTTCGCGGTGGCCGAGACGTTGACGAACGTGGCCAAGCACAGCGGGGCGACGAGCGCGTGGGTGCGGGTGCGGCACGACGACGGCCGGTTGTCGTTGATGATCGGGGACAACGGGCGCGGCGGCGCGGAGCCGTCGGAGAACGGTGGGTTGCGCGGGATCGAGCGCCGGCTCGCCGCGTTCGACGGCACACTCGGCATCGCGAGCCCGGTGGGCGGGCCGACCATCGTGACCATGGAGCTGCCGTGCGAGTTGTCCTCGGTGAAGACCTCGTCCTCCTCCGGGACGGGCTGATCCGGCTCCTGGAGGCCTACGACTTCGACGTGGTCGAGGCCGTCGACTCCGGTCCCGCCCTGCTCAAGGCCCTGGTCGACCACCGCCCGGACGTGGCGGTGGTCGACGTCCGGCTGCCGCCGACGTTCACCGACGAGGGGCTGCGCGCCGCGATCGAGGCCCGCAAGCGGGTGCCGGGCCTGCCGGTCCTGGTGCTCTCGCAGTACGTGGAGCAGCTCTACGCGCGGGAACTGCTGTCCGACCGGGGTGGCGCGGTGGGATACCTGCTCAAGGACCGGGTGTCGGACGTCAAGCAGTTCGTGGACGCCATTCGCCGGGTCGCCGCGGGCGGCACCGCGATGGACCCCGAGGTCATCGACCAACTGCTCGCGCGCGGCGCTCGTGACCAGCCGCTGACCACGTTGACCCCGCGTGAGCGGGAAGTGCTGTCGTTGATGGCGGAGGGCCGTTCGAACGGCGCGATCGCGGGCCGGCTGTTCGTCACCGAGAAAGCGGTCGGCAAACACATCGCGAACATCTTCGGCAAGTTGGACCTGCCGATGTCCGAGGACGACAACCGGCGGGTGCTCGCCGTGCTGGCCTATTTGGACCGGGTGTAAATCGTTTCTTAGGCTAAGTACCATCTTGGTTTCACGACGACCAGGGGGTGCGCATGGGCACGACGGCGGAGTTGGCCGACGAACTGCTCGACCTGATGTTCTCGCGGGCGCCGTTGGGCGCGACCGCCTACGGCGTGCCGGGGTACGACCACCTGCTCGCCGACCACCGGGCGGAGGCCGAGGAGTCCGCGCGGGCACGGGCGGTGGACATCGCCGACCGGGCGCGCGCCCTGCCCGCGGACGACGACCCGGTGACGCGTGCGGTGGTCGTGCAACAGGCCGAGGCGATCGTGGACGAGATCGACGCGCTCGGCGTCGAGTACACGATCACCGACTCGTTCTTCGCACCGGCGGGCGAGTTGCTGTCGATCATGCCGACGACCGTGCTGTCCGGGCCGGACTCCGAGCGGGCCTACCTGGACCGGCTCGCCGCGATCCCCGACTTCCTGCGCCGGCTCGCCGAACGGCAGCTCGCGGGCGCGGCGGCGGGCCGCACACCCGTCCGGCACCTCGTCGACGCCGCCGCGGCCCACCTGGACCGGTACCTGGCCGCCGACGAGGACCCGCTGGCCCGTCCGGTCGGCGGCGAGGCGTTCGACGCCGAACGGGAGCGCCTGCTGGCCGAGGTGGTGCGACCGGCGTTCGCCGCCTACCGGGACGTGGTCTCGGGCATCGAGGGCCGCCCGGACGACCGGGTCGGCCTGTGCGCGCTGCCGGGTGGCGAGGCGATGTACGCGGCGCTGACGCGTGTCCAGACCACGACCGACCGCACACCCGAGGAGCTGCACCAGACCGGCCTGGACGTGATGGCGGGCCTGGCGCGGGAGTACGCCGAGCTGGGGAAGCGGGTGTTCGGCACCTCCGACGTGGCCGAGGTGCTCCAGCGCATGCGCACCGACCCCGACCTGCGCTGGCGCACCGAGGACGAGCTGATCACCGCCGCGCGCGAGGCCGTGGCCAGGGCGGAGCGGGCCGCGCCGCGCTGGTTCGGCCGGGTGCCCGAGCAGCGCTGCCAGGTCGAGCCGGTGCCCGCGGCCGACGCGCCGGGCGCGCCGATCGCCTACTACTCGGCGCCGACGCCGGACGGGCTGCGGCCCGGCACCTACTACGCGAACACCCACCGGGTCGAGGAGCGGTTCCGCTACCAGGCCGAGGCGATCGCGTTCCACGAGGCGGTGCCGGGGCACCACTTCCAGATCGCGCTGGCGCAGCAGCTCACCGAGCTGCCGATGCTGCGGCGGGTCGCGCACGTCACCGCGTACCTGGAGGGCTGGGGGCTCTACACCGAGCGGCTGGCCGACGAGATGGGCCTGTACTCCGGCGACGTGGCGCGGCTCGGGATGCTGGCGATGGACTCGATGCGCGCCGGCCGGCTCGTGGTGGACACCGGTCTGCACGCGCACGGGTGGAGCCGCGCGCGTGCCGTCGAGTACCTGCGGGACAACACGCCGCTCGCGCTGGTCGAGATCGAGAACGAGGTCGACCGCTACATCGCCGCGCCCGGCCAGGCGCTGGCGTACATGGTCGGCCGGCTGGAGATCCTGCGGATCCGGGCGGCGGCCGAGGAGGCGTTGGGCGAGCGCTTCGACATCCGCGAGTTCCACGACGTGCTGCTCGGCGGCGGGCCGCTGCCGCTGGCGGTGCTGGCCGACGTCGTCGCGGAATGGACTCGCGACCGCTGAACCCGCGCGAGTCATCCGGTCGGACTCCGCGACTCATCCGGTGCGGTATGCCTGTTCACGGCTGGCGCACCGCGTTCGCGGGTCCGATCGGGTGACCCGATGTCGGCTCGATGCCGACCGGCACGACGCACCGTTTTGGGTTCACCCGGCAGATGGGTGAAGTCGCTGTGGCGCCGAACGTGCCCCCGACGGGATTCGAACCCGTACTGTGACTCTTTTAAGGAGCCTGCCTCTACCGGTTGGGCTACGGGGGCAGCGGGGAGCCTAAGCGGTTACCGAGCGTTCGTGGGGCTACTTCAGAAGAAGTCGCCCGCACGGCTCAATGCGATCCGCTATTGCGCTCATTCGGGTAATGGCCCCAAGGCGCTCAGACCGAGTACGACTTCGTGATAAGAATCACAGCCGAGTGCTTGTTCGACCAGCTCATCCCGCAATGCTGCGGTGAAGCCGATACCAAAACCCATTGCCGTAGCAACCAGATAAGCCGTTTGGGACAGGTGTCCTACGTCCATTTGCACAACGCGGTAAGCACGTGACGTGTCGTAACGCCATCTAGTCCGTTCGAGTACTCCGGTGTACGCGAGGACCAGCGGCGCCTGCCCGACCCAGTCCTGGTCACCCGCCGCGGCGGTCATCTCGGCCGGCCCCCACGTCACCCCGATCGGCTCCAGCGCGTGCGCGAGCCCGTCGTAGTGGTACCAGCCCGGCTCCAGCGCCTCTACCGCCTGATCGCCACCTCCGGCGGAGGCCACGCCCACGTGCGCGTACAGCTCGACCGGGTGCCGGCCGCCGCCGGAGGGGCTGGTCTTGAACACGGTGCCGGACCGCCCGATCCGCGGCCGGGTGGGCGACGGGCCGGCCAGCACCGCCAGCAACTCGGCGACCCGCGTCAACGACATCGGCCCCGGCCCGAACCCGCGGGTCGTGCGGCGGGCCAGCAGCACGTCGAGCAGCCCCGCCGACGCCCACCTCGACGTGCCGTCCAGGCGCGGCAGCAGCACGGCGGTGCGCCCGAGGCTGCGGAACGGCGCGGGCGGCGGTTCGGCGGTGAGCTTGGCGTCCAGCACGGCGTCGTGCTCCTCCGTGCCCTGGTACGGCGCGTCGGCGAGGGTGCGGCTGGCGAAGTGGAAGTGCCGGGCCGAGGTGCCCCAGTCGCGCCACCCGGCGAGCAGCCGCCGTTCCCGCTCGTGCTCGGGCGAGCCCTCCACGATCAGCACACCGGCTTCGAGGAGCTCCTCGATCACCTTGCGCAGCGCCACCCGGTCGTCCTCGGCCAGCGGCGCGAGCAGCGCGTCGACGTCGGTGAACCCGGTGAACTTGCGGCACAGCAGCTCGGCGGTCTCGCTGATGGCGAACTGGCGGTGGTTGAGGTAGTCGTCCCACACCACGGCGCCGTCGGAGTAGAACAGCGTCGCGTGCTCAGCGACCTTTGCCCGCACCCAGCAGCTCCTTGAAGCGCGTCGCCACCCACTCGTGCACGGCGTCGGACACCCGCGAGTCCTGCGCCCGGTGCTCGAACCACCGCCAGTCGCAGTTGACGTTGACCTCCAGGAACACGTGGTCCCCGCCGGAGACCAGCAGGTCGAACGCGGCCACCTGGAGGCGCCAGTGCCTGGCCAGCGCGAGCAGCCGGTCGGTCAGCCCGCTCGGCACGTCGACGGGCGTGACGCGGACCGCCTCGGGGTCGACCCACAGCTGCGCCGGGTCGAGCTTGTCGACCTGGAACGCCAGGCACCGCTCGCCGACCACGAACACGCGCAGCTCGGTGTCGGAGGGCACGTACTCCTGCACGATCACCGGCGCGGACTCGGGCACGTCACCGGACCGGCTGGTCTCCAGCGGGCGCGGGAACAGGCCGTGCTGCATGCCGGGGCGCGGTTCCAGCAGGTGGCGGCCGGAGGTCTTGACGATGCACCGCCCGCCGCCGGGCCGGGTGCGGCCGGGTCGGGTGGTGACCGTGGTGCGCGGCACCTTCAGGCCGAACGCGGCGGCGTCGGCGAGCTGGGTGAGCCGGTTGAGGTGGGAGGTGTTGCGGCTGGGGTTGACGTGCGCCCAGTCGCCGCGGCTGGACAGCCAGTCGGCGACCGCGCCCCACTGGTCCACGGCGTACGCGCCGGCCAGCGTGCCGGGTTCCAGCGGCAGGGCGGTCAGCTCGAAGTGCCTGCGCCACACCAGCAGCGGGCGCAGCAGCCAGCGGTCGAGCTCCAGCAGGGGCTGGTCGGTGTAGACGGTGAGCGGGAGGTCGACCGAGCGGTCGGCGTCGATGCGGGCCATCCGGATGCCGCGTTCGGCGAGCGCGATGGAGAGCTCGTTCATCTCCATGTCCGCGGCCCGGGCGAGGACCAGCACGCAGGGCACGGGGCTGCCGTCGCCCTCGTCCACCATGCCGAGGCGGTGGACCTGCTCCTGGAAGTCCAGGCACTTGGGTTGCGACCGGAAGAGGTAGTCCTGGCCTTGGAGCAACAGCGGGGTGGGTTTCGCCGGTCTGGCGGCCTCGGGTGGGGGGACGGTCTCGTTCCCCCACCCGGAGACGGTCATGACTCAGTCGTCTTTCTTGCTGCAAAAACGCTTTTCGGCGGTGGCGTACTCCGCGGAGTACTCCGCCAGCGCACGATCCTCGATCTCACCGCGGCGAAGCTGTGCGGCCAGCTCCTCGAGAGACATCGCGGTCACCTCTCTCCCCACTGATGCATCACACATTCAGGCGATACACCAGCTGTATTCTCGGGTTCACGTTACGCAATGTCAAGACGACACGCAGCGCGTTAGCCCGTCTGGGGGCTCAAGTGAGAAGGCTACTCCGGACGGCCCCACGCCCGTCACGCCCGATCGGCGCAGCGTGCGCGGGGCCGTTCGCGCTCAGCTCTTCGTGGCCCGGTCGAACTCGGCCTTCGGCTCGTGGATCTGGCCGAGGGCGACGACCTCGCGGCCCGAGAACAGCGCCTGGGTCCAGTCGACGAACACCCGGAACTTGCGGTTGACCGTGGGCATGAACATCACGTGGTAGCTGCGGTGCATGAACCAGGCGACGACGCCCTTGAACCGCAGGCCGAACACGTCGGCCACGCCCTTGTAGAGGCCGAGGCCCGCGACCGAGCCCAGGTACTTGTGGAAGTACTCCTTGGGCTGCTTGCCGCGCAGGGTGGCGATGATGTTCTTGGCCAGGAGCTTGGACTGCCGGATGGCGTGCTGCGCGTTGGGCACGCAGGTCGCCGTCGGGTCCTCCTCGGTGCGCGACAGGTCCGGCACGGCCGAGCAGTCGCCCGCGGCCCAGACGCCCGGCAGGCCGACGACCTGCATCGCCGCCGTGCACCGGACCCGGCCGCGCTCGTCGAGCGGCAGGTCGGTGTTGCGCAGCATCGGGTTGGCCTTCATGCCCGCGGTCCAGATGATGGTGTCCGAGTCGAACTCGGTGCCGTCGTCCAGGACGACGTGGCCGCCCTCCATGCTCTTGACGCGCGTGTCGAGGTAGCACTTGATGCCGCGCTTCTCGAGCTGCTCGACGGTGTAGACGCCGAGCCGGGCGCTCACCTCGGGCATGATCCGACCGGTGGCCTCGACCAGCACCCAGTGCATGTCGGACTGCTTGAGGCCCTCGTAGTACCGCAGCGCGTAGCGGGCCATGTCCTCCAGCTCCGCCAGCGTCTCGATGCCCGCGAAGCCGCCGCCGATGACGACGAAGCTCAGCAGCCGCTTGCGCAGCTCCGGGTCGTTCGTGCTGGCGGCCTGGTCGAGCCGCGACAGCACGTGGTTGCGCAGGTAGATGGCCTCGCCGATGGTCTTCATGCCGATGCCGACCTCGGGCAGGCCCGGGATGGGCAGCGTGCGCGAGATGGCGCCCAGCGCCGAGACCAGCACGTCGTACTCGAACTCCTCGACGTGACCGTCGGCGAGCTCGACCGTGACGGCCTTGCGCTCGTGCTCGATGCGCGTGGCGCGGCCGGTGACCACGTGGCAGCGCTTGAGCACCTTGCGCAGCGGCACGACGACGTGGCGCGGTTCGATGGAGCCGGCAGCCGCCTCGGGGAGGAACGGCTGGTAGGTCATGTGCGGCTGGGGGTCGATCACCGTGACGGACGCCTCGCCGGAACGCAGCTTCTTCTGCAATCCCAGCGCGGTGTACATGCCGACGTACCCACCGCCGACAATCACGATCCGTGTGGGTTGCGACTTCACAGCAGCCATACACACATGGTCGCACCGGGCAGGGCTTTCCGGCGCATCGAGCAGGCCCGTTGTGACCACAGTCGCCGCGTGATTGCCGACACGCAGCCGCTGACCTGCACGGCCGGGTGAACGTGCTGAGAGGAACGATCCAGACGGTCAGCTCGAGCTGAGCCCGGCGGGGGTGTTCCTCAGCCTTTCCGGCGCATCAGCAGGACCGTTCCGACGACCAGTCCGACGGCGCAGACGAGGCCGACCACCTCGACCGCGGCGTCCGTTCGGCCGCCCGGCAGAAGGAGCAGCGCGACGCCGAGGGCGAGCACGGGGAGTTGAACGGCGGCGAACCTCTTCGCGGGTGCTTTCAGCGCGTCCAGGTGAACGCGCGACCCGACCGGGACGATCGCCGCGTAGGCGGACAGGACGTGCAGCAGGTGCAGCAGCACGACCAGCGCGAACACGCCGGGCCACGACGGCTCGTCGGTGGCGACCACCAGCGCCGCCGCCGGGTACCCGATGATCAGCGCGACCGCGGCGGACGCCGGGATGGCCGCCGCCGCGACCACCAGCGCGCCGTACAGCGCGAGCGCGGGCCACTCGACCCCGTTGGCCGCGAGGACCGACGCCACAGCGCCCCCGACGACCGCGATCGACGCACGCAACACCCACGCCGGCAGCCCGGCGCCCAGCTCAGCCCGCACCGCTCCCCCGTCCTGAGCGTTGAACTCGGGGTACCTGAACGTAGGACACGGTCGTGCTGAACGTAGGACACGCGCGGCCTGAACGTAGGACTCTCGCGCGAGTCCTGCGTTCGCGCCGCGCGTGTCCTACGTTCGGAACACCCGAGTTGAACGTTCGCGTCATCGGGACACCCGCCGGGAGGTGCGGACGGCGTGGAGGACGCCCGCGATCGGCGCGCCCCACGGGACCACGGCCACGCCGTGCTGCCGCATCGCCTCCAGCCGCACGTCGTGCTCCAACCGGATCACCTTCAGCGCCACCTCGCCCCACGGCGTCTCGTCGTCGGCCCGCAACGGCGACGGCAGCACGTCCACCGCCAGCACGAGGTTGCCCCGCCGCGCCGCGTGCACGGCCAGCTCCACCACCTCGGCGTCCAGGAACGGCGACAGCACCACCACCAGGGCGCCGTGCGGCACCTGCTCGGGCCGCAGCAC
Source organism: Actinosynnema sp. NPDC023794 (assembly GCF_040639675.1). Lineage (NCBI taxonomy): Bacteria > Bacillati > Actinomycetota > Actinomycetes > Pseudonocardiales > Pseudonocardiaceae > Actinosynnema > Actinosynnema sp. NPDC023794. Next base: position 291,037 of record NZ_JBFAFR010000008.1, read on the forward strand.
GGGCCGCTGCGCCCACCCGGCCGACCGCGCGCACACCACGAGCTGGTTGCGCAGCCGCAGCAGCTGCCGCCGCCCCGCGCCCGGCCGCGCCCCGAGCTGCGGCCGACCGAGGTCGACCAGCCCGACCCGGTCGCCCTGCCGCAGGTACCCCGCCGCCAACGACGCCGCCGCCCGCACCGCCAGGTCGAGGCTGCCGCCGGGCCGGGCCGTCGTGCCGCGCGACGTCAACGACCACTCGCCCAGCGACCGGCCGGAGACCAGGCCCGGCGTCGCCCGCACCGGCGACGACCAGTCACCCAGCTCCGCGCCGACGTCGTGCCGCGTGTCCAGCGCCAGCACGACGTCCGCGTCCGCCTCCGCGTGGTGCTCGCGGACGTGCAGGTTCGTGCCCTCGACCGACCCGGCCATGCCGGCGGCGCGCAACGACACCCGCCAGTCGATCCGCCGCAGCCGGTCGCCCGGCTGGAACGCCCGGATGTCGCGCAGCTCCACCGAGTCGCCCGGCCGCCGCGCCCGGTGCGCGCCGACCAGGCCGACGGCCCGCGCGGGCAGCAACCCGGCGGGCAGCGCCTCGACGGGCGGCAGGATCACCCGGCCGCGCTCGGGCGCCGTCACCGGACCGTGCACGAACAACGCGTCCGGTCCCGCCACCAGGTGGTCCGGCCGCAGGTCGACGCCCTCGCCCCACGCGTCACGCCGCAGCACGACCTCGATCTCCCGCGCCGACGCGGCCACCAGGTGCACCGGGCCGATGCCCTCGCCGATGCCGGGCAGCCGGATCGCCATCACCTCGGCGCCCAGGCCCGGGTCGACCTCCACCACCGACTTGGCCGCGCCGATCTCGCCGGTGCGCGGCAGCCCGCGCACCCGGACCTCCGGCGTGCCGACGACCGGTGTGACCAGGGCCAACAGCGTGGAGATCAGCAACGGCGCGCCGAACAGGACCAGCTCGACCTCGTGCAGCAGGCCGCCGAGCACCACCATCCCGACGCCGAGCGCGAGGCCGCGCACCAACGCGTCGGTCGGGTGCCAGTGCGCGCCTCGCCCGCTGGTGAACGCCGCGCGCAGCCGTTGTGCCCGGTTCACGAGCGGGCGCTCGCGGGACCGGCCACCCGGCCCAGCAGCTCGGTCACGACCTCCACGCCGGTCACGCCGGACGTCCACGTCTCCGGGCGCAGCGTGAGCCGGTGCGCGAGGGCGGGCACGGCGCACTCCTTGACGTCCTCGGGCAACACGAAGTCCCGCCCGTCCAGCACCGCCAACGCCCGCCCGACCAGCACCAACGCCTGCGCGCCGCGCGGTGACGCGCCGACCTCGACGGCGCCGTGCGCGCGGGTCGCGGACGCCAGGTCCACGCAGTACCGCAGCACGTCGTCGTCCACCGACACCTGCTCGACACCGTGCTGCAGCCGACGCAGCCGTGCCGCGTCCAGCACGGGCTCGACCTCGGTCTCCTCGCGTCGGCGGGCGAGCCTGCGGCGCAGCACCTCGACCTCCTCGGCGGGCGGCGGGTAGCCGATGTCCAGCCGCAGCAGGAACCGGTCCAGCTGCGCCTCCGGCAGCGGGTAGGTGCCCTCGTACTCCACCGGGTTCGCGGTCGCCAGCACGTGGAACGGGCGGGGCAGGGCGAACGTGCGGCCCTCGACCGTGACCTGCCGTTCCTGCATGGCCTCCAGCAGCGCGGACTGCGTCTTCGGCGGGGTGCGGTTGATCTCGTCGGCCAGCAGCAGGCCCGTGAACAGCGGCCCCTCGCGGAACGTGAACTCGCGGTCGCCCGGGTTGTAGAGGAACGAGCCGGTGACGTCGGCGGGCAGCAGGTCGGGCGTGCACTGCAGGCGCTTGAAGTCCAGCTTCAACGCCTGCGCCAGCGACCGCGCCATCAACGTCTTGCCCAGGCCCGGCACGTCCTCCAGCAGCACGTGCCCGCCCGCGAGGATCGCCGCCAGCGCCAGCCGCAACGACCGCTCCCGGCCGACCACGACGGTGCCGACGGCGGCCAGCACCGCCTTCGCCTCGGCCGCGATCGTCTCGACGCCCACGTCGGTTTCGGTCACAGGTTCTCCAACAGGTCGGCGAGCTTCGACGGCTCGGGCAGCGGCGCTTTCGGGTCGGTGAGCAGGCGGTGCAGGTCGGCGCCGAGCGCCTCACGCGCTTTCGGGTGGTGGATGTCGTGGATGCCGTGCACCTGCCGCAGCAGCGCCTCGGCGAGCCTGCGCAGCCGGGGCTGGACGCGGACGGCGAACCGGTCCTGGTCGACGGCGGCCTCGGCGAGCCGGCTCGCGAGCGTGCTGGCCTGCACGGACGTGGCGGTGGAGAGGGTGGGGGGCTGCTGCGACCACACGACGTCCGTCGCGCGCGGCAGGCGGGTGGCGAGCAGCGCCAACCCGCCGACGGGCAGCGCGAGCACCACCGCCCACAGCCACGGCGCGCCCACGCGGACCAGCACGAACGCGGTGCCGGCCGCGACGGCCACCGCCAGCGCGACCGCACGTCCCATGCCTCCGACGACGGCGTTCACCTCAGGTCACGCACGATGTGCTCCAACGCCTCGGTGGCGGTGCGGGCGTCGGCCGCGGTGACCTCGGCCGTGCCGAACCGGGCTCGCTGGTAGACGCGGCGCAGCGTGCCGGCCGCGTCCTCGTCCACGCGGTAGCGGCGCAGCAGGTCGCCGGTGAACTCGGTGGCCGTCTGGTGGCCCTGGCGCGGCACGCCGCTGTCCTGCGCGGCCTGTTCGAGGGTGAGCCAGGCGGCGATCACGGCGTCGCCGGGTGGTCCGTTCGCGTGGTCGCGCAGCTCTTCGAGGGCCTGGGCGGCACGGCGGACGAGGATCGGCGGCGGAGTCGCGTGCTCTTCGGGCAGGTCGGGCGCGTCGACCGCGGCGCCCGCACCCCGCCGCCGCCGTCCGCGCCGGAACACGCCGAGCGAGACGAGCAGCGAGACCATGCCGATCACCGCCACCGCGATGAAGATGATCACGAAGACCAGCAGCGACCCGGCCGCCACGGAGGCGCCCACGTCGGTGTCGAGCGGTGGGCCCGGTTCGGCGGTCGGCGGCGGGGCCTCGTCGTCGCCTGCGGGTCGGTCCTGGTAGCTCACGGGCGAGGTGCCGCGTGCCGCGAGCGCGATGAGGACGAGCGCGGACCCGATCGCGAGGACGAGCGCGAGCCGGGGCTTCATGGACCAAGGATGCCTGTCGGCCACGGCCGGTGCGGCCGGTTTGACCTCGACACGGCCATCCGGCTCAACGGTCTGGTCGGGTGCTCCGAGGTCGACGAGGTCGTTCGACAGCACGCTCCGGTCCGCCACGGGGTCACCGGGCGACGGGCTACAGGATGCCCGCCGCCGTGCCCGCCGCGCGAAGGACGTCCTGCAGCATGGGCTGGGTCAGCCTGCCGGTGAACGTGTTGTGCGGGCTCACGTGGTAGCAGCCGAGCAGGTGCAGCGGCTCGCCGTCGTCCTGCGCGGGCAGGGTGAGGTGCACGGCGTGGCCGAAGACCGGGCGCGGGCGCGGCACCTGCCAGCACGCGGCCAGCGCCGGCAGCGCCGCCTGCCAGCCGAACGCGCCCAGCACGAGCACCGCGCGCACCGTCGGCCGCAGCAGTTCCAGCTCCCGGATCAGCCACGGGCGGCAGTTGTCGCGTTCCTCCGGGGTCGGCTTGTTCTCCGGCGGCGCGCACTTCACGGGCGCCGTGATGCGGGTGCCGACCAGCTCCAGGCCGTCGTCCAGGTGCGTGGCCGTCGGCTGGGTCGCCAGGCCCACCGCGTGCATCGCCGCGTACAAGAAGTCGCCGGAGCGGTCGCCGGTGAACATGCGACCCGTGCGGTTGGCGCCGTGCGCGGCCGGGGCGAGCCCGATGATCGCCAGCGACGCGTCCGCCGGCCCGAACCCCGGCACCGGACGTCCCCAGTACTCCTGGTCGCGGAACGCCGCCCGCTTGACCCGCGCCACCTCCTCGCGCCACGCCACCAGCCGCGGGCACGCCCGGCAACTGGTAACCCGTTCGTCAAGAGCGGAAAGCGGGAGCACCGGCGGCGACTCCGATCGTAGAGTTCGGCCATGACCGACAAGGACAACGGCGACGAGCAGGCCGCCAAGGACAACGGCGACGAGAAGGACCTCCCTGCCGACGACCTCGTCACCACCCAGCACAGCATCACCGTCAAGCGGCGCAAGCTGAACTACACCACGACCACCGGTCGGGTGGTGCTGCGCCAGGAGGTGCTGACCGAGGGCAAGTTCGACGGGCACCTGCCGAAGGCCGAGGTCTTCGTCACCGCGTACACGCTGGACGGCGCGGACCCGGCGAGGCGGCCGGTGACGTTCGCGTTCAACGGCGGTCCCGGCTCGTCCAGCGTGTGGCTGCACCTGGGCCTGCTCGGACCGCGCCGGGTCGTCTCCGGTGACGTCGGAGCCCTCACGCCGCCGCCGTACGACCTGGTCGACAACCCCGAGACGCTGCTCGCGCACAGCGACCTGGTGTTCATCGACCCGGTGTCGACCGGCTACTCGCGGGCGGTGAAGGGCGAGAAGCCCGGCCAGTACCACGGTTTCCAGGGCGACCTGGAGTCGGTCGGCGAGGTGATCCGGCTGTGGACCTCGCGCAACGGGCGGTGGATGTCGCCGAAGTTCCTGGCCGGCGAGTCGTACGGGACCACGCGCGCGGCGGGCCTGGCCGACTACCTCCAGTCGCGGTACGGCATGTACCTCAACGGGCTGATGCTGATCTCGTCCGTGCTGGACTTCACCACGCTGGACTTCAGCGAGAACAACGACCTGCCGCACACGCTGTTCCTGCCGACGTACGCGGCGATCGCGCACTACCACGGGCTGCACGGCGACCGGTCGCTGGAGGACGTGCTGGCCGACGCGGAGGAGTTCGCGTCGCGCGACTACCCGTGGGCGCTGGCGCGCGGCAACCGGCTGTCCGCTGAGGAGCGCGCGGCGGTGGTGGCGCGGCTGGCCGGGTTGACCGGGCTCAGCGAGGACTACGTGGACCGGGTGGACCTGCGGATCGAGCACGTGCGGTTCTTCACCGAGCTCCTGCGGTCGGAGCGCAAGGTCGTCGGCCGGTTGGACTCCCGGTTCACCGGCGCGGACGCGGACTACGGCCGCGAGCACTTCAGCGAGGACCCGTCGTACTCGGCCATCCTCGGCCCGTACACGGCGGCGCTGAACCACTACGTCCGGGCGGAGCTGGAGTACGAGAACGACCTGCCGTACGAGATCCTGACGGTGAACGTGCGGCCCTGGTCGTACAAGGAGTTCGAGGGCACGCACGTGACCGTGGCGAACAAGCTGGCGTCGGCGATGCGCGCCAACCCGCACCTCAAGGTGCACGTCGCGTACGGCTACCTGGACGGCGCGACGCCGTACTACGCGGCCGAGCACGTGGTGGCGCACTTGCAGATCCCCGAGGAGCTGCACGCCAACATCGAAGCGGCGTACTACCCGGCGGGACACATGATGTACGTCCACGAGCCGTCACGGGTGCAGCAGTCGAAGGACCTGGCCGACTTCGTCCAGTCCGCCTCCAACCGCTAGACCGGTCGTCCCGCCGCGGGTCGACCCGATCGGCCCGCGGCGGTTCACGAGCAGACTGGGGCGGACGTGGACGTGGTGGGATGCCTCGGCTGCGACCTGATGGCGGGCCGCCGCGCGCTGCCGGGCGGTGTCCTCCACGAGACGCCGTCGTGGGTGGTGAACCACGTCGTCGGCCCGATGAACCTCGGCACCCTCGTCGTCGGGTCCGCGCGAGCACGTGGTGGCGGTCGCCGACCTCGGTGACCAGGCCGTGGCGGAGATGGGCCCGTTGCTGCGCGACACGGCCCGCGTGGTGGAGGCCCTCTGCCGACCCGAGCAGACCTACGTGTGCCTGTGGTCGCACGGGCCGGCCGCGCGGCGGCACTCGCACATCGCCGTGCAGCCGGTGACCGCCGAGCTGGTGGCGAGGTACGGCGGGCTGCGGTCGGAGCAGTTGCAGGCCCGGATGATGGACAGCGGCGAGGAACCGGACCCGGCGGAGGTCGAGCGGTTCTGCGCCGAGGCCAGGCAGGTGTTCGCAACACTCCGCCGCGCCTAGCGCGTGGCCGGGCTCGGGCGCGACGTGGCCTTGTCCGGCGAAGTGGCACTCGCCGGGATGAGCGCTGCTTCCTCCGCCCCGCACGTCGTCCGCCGCGCACACGTCCCGCGGCTCCGGGCGACAGGTGGCTCAGGCCGGCAGGCAGCTCCGGGCGGCGGGCTCAGGCCAGGGCGAAGGCGATGCCGTCGAGGATGTCGTGCTCGCTGGCGACGAGCTCGGTGACGCCCTGCGCCTCCAGGTGGTCGGCGAGCGTGCGGACGACCAGCGCGCCGCCGCAGATCACGTCGACCCGGCCGGGGTGCATCGGGCCGAGGGCGGCGCGCTCGTCGTGCCCCATGGTGAGCAGCTTCGCGGTGACCTCGCGGATCCGGTCGAGGCCGAGGCGGGCCAGGTGGATCTCCTGCGGGTCGTACCGCGGCAGTTCCTTGGCCAGCGCGACGAGGGTCGTGACGGTGCCGGCCACGCCGATCCAGGTCTTGGCCTCGGCGGTCGGCACGGCGGCGAACGCCTCGGCGAGCACGTCCCGCGTCACCCGCACGGCTTCCTCCACCTGGGCCTCGGTCGGCGGGTCGCTGTGCAGGCAGCGCTCGGTGAGCCGGACGCAGCCGATGTCGACCGACCGGGCGGCCCCGACCTCGCCGCGCACGCCGTTCCACGTGCCCAGGACCAGTTCGGTCGACCCGCCGCCGATGTCGGAGACGAGGAACGGGCCTTCGTCGGCGTCCAGGTCGGAGACCGCGCCGGTGAACGAGAGTCGGGCCTCCTCGTCACCGGTGATGACCTCGGCCTCCACCCCGAGCACCTCGCGGGTCATGTCGAAGAAGGCGGCCTTGTTGGCGGCGTCGCGGGTGGCGGACGTCGCGACCATGCGCACGCGCTCGGTTCCCTTGCGGCGCAGGGTGTTCGTGTAGTCGACGAGCGCGGCGCGGGTGCGGGCGACGGCGTCGGGGTGCAGCTCACCGGTCGCGTCGACGCCCTGGCCGAGCCGGACCACCCGCATCTCCCGGTGCACGTCCCGCAACCACCGCTCCCCACCGTCCGATGTGGTCACGTCGGCGACCAGGAGGCGGATCGAGTTGGTCCCGCAGTCGATCGCGGCCACGCGTGCCATGCCCGATGTCCTTCCCGGTGGTGAGTGCTGCCCTCAGGAGACTAGTGGTGGTCCATCGCACACCGGCCTGCCGGCCGGCAGGCACAAGAACTCCAAGGTCCAGAAGCGTCCTCGCCGGACGGGCAGATCAGCAGGATGACGGGGTTTCGCGGCCATGCGCCGGTCTCGTCGTGGGTCCGGGGCCCGTGTCACCCCACCGACCTCCGTCCGGGCTACCACACGTATCAAGGGGCCGACATCAGCGCACGACCGGGCAAGGGATGCACAGCCCTCTTGACACCCGCTGATCTGCCCGTCCGGCGAGGACGAGCTTGTGAAGCTTTCGACAAGCAAGGGTGCGAGCGGGCGCTCGCTGAGTGATCGGCTGCGAGCGCCCGCCCGGTCCCCGATCAGTTCGGCGCGTGGATCTGGTCGGCGGAGTTGGCCGCGTAGTCCCTCGTCGCCCCACGCACGAACACGGTCTGCTCGGCGTGGTTGCCGGAGAAGTACTGCTTGATCGAGCCGTTGAACGGCGTGGTGGACGCGTTCCGGCCGTGCACATCCGTGTGCACAGTGGTCGGGCCGGAGTTGCGCAGTGCGAAGCCGCCCGCCCGGAACTCCCGCAACGTGCCCTTGAACGGCGAGCGCGGGTCGTCCCACGCCACCCGCTGACCGGTCTGCTCGGTGATCCGCCGGACCGTGTTGCAGTAGTCGCCCCGGATGCCCTCGTAGCAGAGGTCGACGTGGCGGGCCAGCTTGTTCGGCTTCGAGGCGTCGTAGTAGCGCGCCGGGTTCAGCACGTAGAACAGCGGCTGGATGGTGAACGACAGCTGCGAAGTCCTGATCGTGACGTCGGAGAACCAGAACTCGTGCAGGTCGTTCGTGTCGAACGGCACCTCGGTCCCGGTGATGACCTCGAAGTGCGTCTTGCCCTCGCGGATGGCCTGGACGCACGAGGCGTCGGTGATGAGCCGGCCGAGCGAGCGCGTGTCGGACGGCGAGTCCGCCGGGATGGCCGGACCGACGTTGGTGAACTTGTTGTTGAACGGGCCGGGGCAGTCGGTCGCGCCGAAGCCGCCCGGACGACCGTTCGGGATCAACGCGGCGAACCTGGCCTCGGTGACCTGGTTGTCGTCCCGGTGCGTGCACTTGTTGTTGTAGACCAGCTCGTGCACGTTGTTGGTGAACGCGTCCGGCGAGTGCGTGCCCTGGTGGAACTTCAGCAGGACGTCGCACGTGGCGATCGTGGCGCCCTGCGGCGGGAAGAAGCTCGTCCCGTTGTCGCCCTGGATGACGTTCGGGTCGTCGACCGCGAGGACCTTGCGGCCGACGTGGTCCTCGTGCCGGTGCGCGCCACCGGGGTTGCTCGACATCATCACTTCGCTGGTGTAGCCGAAGTACGGCCACTTCGCGTCGGCGAACAGGTCCGAGGTGCGCGGGTCGTCGCCGTGCTCGTGGCCGAACGCGCAGCCGCTCGCGTCGCGCGGCGGGTGCCACGTCGGGTAGACCTTGCCGTCCGGACCGTACGCCCAGTACCGGGCGTGGATCTCGCGCGAGCACTCGCCGGCCTTCGGCGTGTAGCCGCTTCCGCTCTCCGACACGACGATGTCGTACGCCATGCGCGTCCGCGCGTCCGCCGGCGGCAGCGACTTGCCCCACGCGGGGTTGTCGGTCGGCGGCACGGACGTGGTCGACGTCGGCCCGCTGGTCGGCGAGGACGTCGTGGTGGTCACCGGCGCGCCGGTGCACGCGGTGCCGTTGAGGGCGAACGAGGTCGGCGCCGGGTTGCTGCCGCTCCACGAGCCGTTGAAGCCGAACGTCGCGGTGGCGCCGGTCGCGAGGTTGGCGTTGTGGCTGACGCCGCGCGCGGTCACCTGGGCGCCGCTCTGGGTCGCGGTGGCGTTCCACGCCTGGGTGACCTGCTGACCGGAGGCGAAGCTCCAGGTCAGCGTCCACGAGCTGATCGGATCGCCCAGGTTCGTCACGCTCACGTTCGCGGTGAAGCCGTTGTTCCACTGCGAGGGGACGGAATAGGTGACGCCGCAGCCCGTCCCGGCGGCTTGCGCCACGAACACCGTGCTGCCCACGCCGACCGCGGCGACCGCCACTGCCGATAAGGATCTGAACCTGTATCTGCGCATGGTCTTTCTGCCCGCCATCAGGTGGGGCCGTTATCGGGGTGGCGGCTCAGGGCATCGCGGGTGAAGGGGATTCGGGTTGCCTCAACGCCGGGAAGCGCGGGCGCCGCGGCGGAACCCCTCGCGGCTGGTCGGGCGACCGGCGGCGTGGTCCACGGGCATGCTTCCTCCTCGTTGAGGCAGCGGGACAGCACTCGGCGAGCCTGCTCGAACCGGCGGCGGGGATGGCGGCGCCGCACGCCGGGGTCGTGCGCCGCGGCGGGCTCGGTCGGTCGTCGTGCGGCCCGACGACCTGATCACCGAGACACGGCGGGTGACCGGACCGGCGGATGCGATCTGCCGGTGCCGGTAGTGTTCGACCGGCTCCACGACGTTGTCAACGATTCTCGAAACGTTGCGAAGACGCCCGCCTTAATCCGTTAAGCGAAGTGCGGGTTCGCCGTCGGCGCCCGGTCAGGTCGGACGTGGCTCTCAGGTGGCCCGCATGGACGACGACGTCGGGTAGGTCGGACCTGAACCGCTTGAGGACGTGCCGCTCGACGTGCCGCCAGACGTCCCACCGGAAGTGCTGCCGGGCGCCGTGCCGGCCGAGGTCGTCTCGGCGGGCGTGGTCGCGGGCGCCTCGGTCGTGGTGATGGTCGTCGTCGTGGTGGTGGTCGGCGTGGGGCAGCCGGGCGGGATCGACGGCGTCGTGGTCGGCGTAGTCGTCGGCGTGCTGGTCGTCGTCTCCGTCGGCGGCGTGGGGCACGTCGGCGTCGTCGTCGTAGGACTCGTCGGCACGGTCGGGGTGAACGTGATCGTCACGCCGGGCCGGGTCGTCGTCGTGGTCGACGTCGTCGTCGGGTTCGACGTGCCGGAGGACGGCGGCGTCGTGGTGCCGGGCGGCGAGGCGTTGTTGTTGTCCGACGGGGTGGTGCCGTTGCCCGGTTCGGGCCCGAAGTCGTCGTCCGAGCCGATGATGTCCGGCAGCACCGGCACGCCGCTGGCGTACACGTCCGCCCAGTACAGCACCGTGGCGACGTACTCGTTGGACTGGTTGTAGCGGAACACCGAACGCGCGCGCTGCACCGGATCGCTCACGTCCGCGTTGTTCGCGCACAGGTAGTTGCCCGCGCCGATGGTGGCGTCGTAGATGTTGTTCGGGTTCCGGTCGCCGTCCTCGTTGCCGTCGGCCGCGTAACCGGCCCACGTGGACGGGATGAACTGCATCGGGCCGACGGCCCGGTCCCAGGTGCGGTCGCCGTCGAACCGGCCGCCGTCGGTGTCGCGGATCGCGGCCACGCCGGGCGAGCCGTCGAGCACGGGACCCACGATCGGTTCGACCGTGGTGCCGCTCTCGGTGACCCGGCCGCCGCGGGCGTGCCCGGACTCGATGCGGCCGATGCTCGCCAGCAGCGGCCAGTCCAGCTTGCAGCCGGGCGTGGTCCGCCCCAGCCGGTCGGCCGCGCGCATGTACGCGTCGAGCATGACGCCGGGGATGCCGTGCTGGCCCTCGCGCAGGAAGCCGCCCTCCAACGGGGGCAGGTCGTCCTCGAACTCGGACGGGTCGTCGGCGTCGGCCAGCAGCGCCGCGCTCAGCTCGTCGGTCTCGGGCAGCCGTCCGGTGGCGCCGAGCTTGCCCTCGGCGTCCAGCGCGAGCGTGCCCAGCACGTCGCCCGGACCGGGCGGCACGGCTTCGACGTCGGCGCGGTCGGTGAGGGAGAACCAGTCCATCGGCGCGGCCGTGTGCAGCAGCGCCGGCACGAGCATCGCGGCGGTCGCGGTGGCGGCGAAGCCCCATTGCCGAGGCGTCATCGTGCCCGGATGGACCTTGGTCCGCTTCCGCCCCCGACGCTTCGACTTCGGCACAGCCACGAACTCCCCATCGACTCGTCACCCGGCCTGCTGACCAGCCTGCCTGATCCGAACGGCGGTGTCACGGGCACGGTCGACCTTTGTGCCCGAAGAACTGCCCGGACGGTCAGTTTTTCACCTTTGACGCGCATTCCCCGCTCGGCCACCACTGCGCGAGCAGGTCGAGCGCCTCGTCGCCGAACGGGTTCACGCCCCGGCCGACGGCCAGCGAGTGCGCCACGTGCACGTGCAGGCACTTGACCCGGGTCGGCATGCCACCGGCGGTGACGGTCGTGCCGAGCGGTTCGATCGCGTCCCGCTCAGCCAAGTACCTCTCGTGCGCCCGGAGGTAGCGTTCGGCCAACTGTTCATCCGCGGCCAACCGGTCGGTCATCTCCTTCATCAGCCCGGCGCCCTCGAGCCTGCTGACGTAGGAGTTCAACCGGGAGCAGGTCAGGTAGTACAGGGTCGGGAACGGCGTGCCGTCCTCCAGCCGGGGACTGGTCTGCACGACCGCCGGGTGCCCGCTGGGGCAGCGCGCGGCCACCTCGCGCATCCCCCGCGGCGCGCGGCCCAACTGCGCCTCGACCGCCGCCCGGTCCTCGTCGCTCACCGTCATCGTGCCGCCGCCGAATCCCACAACTGCTCGTACCACGCCTTGTCCTCGGCCGGTTTGGTCTCCGGTCGCTGTTGGTCCAGTTCACGCTCCGCGTCACCGGGGAGCTGCACGATGTACGGCGTCTCGCCGGGCCGCACGTAGTGCAGCCTGCGCCGGGCCTCGGCCTCCACGTGCGCCGGGTCGGCCAGTTCCCGCTTGCGCTGCTCCAACTGCCCGACCTCGGCGCGCAGCGTCTCCTGCGACGCGGTGACCTCGCGCAGCTCCTCGCGCTGCGCCAGGTACGTCCGCAGCGGCACGGCGATGCTCAACGCCAACGCGCACACCACCATCGCCAGCAACGCGGCCCGCCGCGTGCCGGTCATGCCGAACGCGCCGCCCGTGCCCGCGCCCGCCCTCGTCCGCGCCCTCGACTGCGGCTTGCGCGCCGCCGGCCGGGTGGTGCGCGGCGTCCCGTCGGCCCGGCCCGTGCGCGGTTCGGGCTTGCGGGCCTCACCCTTGCGGGCCTGGCCGTCACGGGCCTGCGCCCGCGCAGGGCGGGACCTCGGCGTGGCCTCGCGACCACGCCGGGGTTCCCGTTCCCGTCGTGCCATCAGCTCTCCGGCGTGTACCGCGGGAAGGCCAGGTCGCCGGCGTAGCGCGCGGCGTCGCCCAGGGCCTCCTCGATGCGCAGGAGCTGGTTGTACTTCGCGGTGCGCTCGCCGCGGGCGGGCGCACCGGTCTTGATCTGGCCGGCGCCGACGGCCACGGCCAGGTCGGCGATCGTGGTGTCCTCGGTCTCGCCGGACCGGTGCGACATCATCGACTTGTAGCCGTAGGACGTGGCCAGCGCGACCGCGTCCAGCGTCTCGGACAGCGTGCCGATCTGGTTGACCTTCACCAGCAGCGCGTTGGCCGCGCGGCGGGAGATGCCCTCCTCGAGCCGCTCCGGGTTGGTCACGAACAGGTCGTCGCCGACGATCTGCACGCGCTCGCCCAGCTCGGCGGTCATCTGCACCCAGCCGTCCCAGTCGTCCTCGGACAGCGGGTCCTCGATCGACACCATCGGGTAGGCGTCGACCAGTTCGGTGTAGTAGCCGGTCATCTGCTCGGCGCTGCGCTTGGTCTTCTCGAACGTGTAGGCGCCGTCGGCGTAGAACTCCGTGGCGGCCACGTCCAGGGCCAGCGCGATGTCGCGGCCGGGCGTGAAGCCCGCCTTCTCGATCGCGACCAGGATCAGGTCCAGCGCGTCGCGGTTGCTCGACAGGGACGGCGCGAAGCCGCCCTCGTCGCCCAGGCCCGTGCCCAGGCCCTTGGACTTCAGCACCGACTTCAGCGCGTGGTAGGTCTCGGCGCCCCAGCGCAGCGCCTCGCGGAAGGTCTCCGCGCCGATCGGCGCGATCATGAACTCCTGGATGTCCACGTCGGTGTCGGCGTGCGCGCCACCGTTGAGGATGTTCAGCATCGGCACCGGCAGCACGTGCGCGTTCGGGCCGCCGATGTACCGGAACAGCTCCAGGCCGCTGGAGGCCGCCGCCGCCTTCGCCACCGCGAGCGAGACGCCGAGGATGGCGTTCGCGCCCAGGCGGGACTTGTCCGGCGTGCCGTCCAGGTCGACCAGCTTCTGGTCGACCACCCGCTGCTCGACGGCCTCGATGCCGACCAGTTCGGGACCGATCTCGTCGAGCACCGCCGTGACCGCGCGCTCGACGCCCTTGCCCAGGTAGCGCTTGGCGTCGCCGTCCCTCAGCTCGACCGCCTCGTGCTCGCCGGTCGACGCGCCGGACGGAACCGCGGCGCGCTCCAGCGTGCCGTCGTCCAACGCCACCTCTACCTCGACGGTCGGGTTTCCTCGCGAGTCCAGGATCTCGCGGGCGCCGACCTGCTCGATGACCGCCACGTGCGCTCCCTCGTCAGACCATCTGTGTATCGGTGCCGAGCCTAGTTGGTGCAAGGTGTGGGACGGCCCCGGCTCGCCTGTTCGAGCGGCGTTCGCCTGCCGTTCGCCCGGGCGACGGCCGGCCAGGCGACGTTCGCGATGCGCGCGGTGACCGGACAATGGTCCGGATCCGGATCGGACTCGTCGACGTTAGGACGGTGCACGCGTGGTTCACGTGGCGCGGGGTGGGGACGGACCGCTGCTGGTGCTGCTGCACGGGCTCGGCGCGACCGGGTCGGTGTGGCGTGGGGCCGCGGCGGCCTGGCCGGGGGCGTGGTTGGCGGTCGACCTGCCCGGTCACGGTCGGTCGGAGCCCGCGGCGCGGTACTCGTTCGGGTCGTTGGCGGCGTCGGTGGCCGCCGCGGTCGGTTCGGGGCCGGTGGCGGTGCTCGGGCACTCGTTGGGCGGCGTGGTCGCGTTGACGCTGGCCAGCGGGTGGTTCGGGGTGGACGTGCGGGCGGTCGGCGCGCTCGGGGTCAAGCTGCGGTGGACGGCGGAGGAGCTGGCGCGGGCCGCCTCGCTGGCCGCGAAGCCCGCGCGGGTGTTCCCGACGCGCGAGGAGGCGTCGGCGTGGGCGTCGAAGCTGGCCGGCGTGCCGTTGGAGGACGGCGTGGTCGAGGTGGACGGGGGCTGGCGGGCGGCGCTGGACCCGGCCGCGTTCGGGGTCGGCGCGCCCGACGTGGCGGGGCTGCTGGCGGTGGCGAAGGCACCCGTGGTGCTGGCGGCGGGCGAGGACGACGGGATGTGCCCGCCGGATCACCTGCTCGCGGAGCAGGCGGGTGGGGTGGTGCTGCCCGGGGTGGGTCACAACGCCCACGTGGAGCGACCGCTGTCGATCATGCCGGTGCTCGACCGGCTGCACGGCGCTCTCGTGGCGTGACACACCGATCCCGTCATCCGGTCGGCTGTCGTGTGCCGGCCGGATGGCCGGGTAGCGTTGATCGAACCATGACGGACAGCACCTTCGAGGCGTTCCGCCGAGCCGAGGCGCTGCTCGCGGACCGCCGACCGCTGGAGGCGCTGCGCGAGCTGCGAGTCGTGCTCGAAGCAGCGCCGGACCAGGTGGGCGTGCAGCTGCTCGCGGGTCGGGCCTACCTGGGTTCGGCCCAGCTCAAGCGCGCCGAGGCGGCGTTCCGGAAGGTGCTCGACCTGGACCCCAGTGACCACTACGCGAGGTTCGCGCTCGGTCGGACGTTGCAGCGGCAGAGCCGGTTGCCCGAGGCGCTGGCGCAGCTGCGGATGGCGGCGGCGATGAACCCGTCACCGGAGTACCAGGAGGCGTTGGGCGAGGTCAGCGCCCGTCTCGCGGTGGAGCGGGACCGATGACGGCGTACGAGCTCGGGCCGGTGGTGGCCGAACGTCGGCTGGAGTGCGTGGCCCGCGACGGCGCCCGCACGGTGGTCGTGATCAAAATCGGGACGCCCCACCCGGACCCGCTCAGCGCGAACGGCGACTGGTGCTGCCCCCACCAGGTCCTCGGGCTCGGCGACGAGGCCGTCGGCGCGGCGTTCGGCGTCGACTCCCTGCAAGCCCTGCTGCTCAGCGTGTACCGCGTGCGGCTGGACCTGGCCGCGCGCGCGGCCGGGGCGTCGGTCGAGCTCGACTGGCTCGGCCTGCCGGAGCTGGGCCTGACCGTCGACCCGCCCGTGCGCGCCTGACGGGTCGATCCGACCGGTCGACCTGACGGGTCAGCCGCCGATGCTGGCGCGGGCGTAGGCGTCGGCTCCGCTGTAGACGTTCTGGCCGTACTCGGTCGAGTTGTTGTAGGCCAGCACGGCCGTCCACCACCCCTCGCCCGTGCCCAGGTCACGTCCACCCGAGCACAGGTAGCGGGCGGCGGCGAGGGCGGCGTCGTCGATGTTCTGCGGGTCGGGGGTCCGGCCGTCGCCGTTCGCGCGCACCGCGTAGCGGGCCCACGTGGTCGGGATGAACTGCATCGGGCCGACCGCGCGGTCCCAGCGGGTGTCGCCGTCGAGCGCGCCGCCGTCGCTGTCCGCGATCGCCTTCACGCCCGGTGAGCCGTCCAGCGGGATGCCGATGATCGGGCGTGAGGGCCGGCCGTCCTCGCCGAGGCGGAGGCCGCCGATCGTGCCGTGGTGCGACTCGATGCGGCCGATGCCGGCCAGCGTCGCCCACGACACCCGGCACGCCGGGTTCTGCGACCGCATCACCAGGTCGGCGACGGCGTACGCGCGCAGGGCGCGGACCGGGATGTCGGTCTTCTCCGACAACGCCGTCGCCCACGCGGTCAGCGGTTCGGCGTCGCCCGCGGCGGCCGGTGACGCCTGCGGTTCGCCCGCCGGCACGTCACCCGCCGAGCCCGGCGCGGCGGCGCCCGGTTGGACTTCGAGGAACGGCACCGGGAAGGGCGGGTCGGCGGCGGTCCGGGGCGCGGACCGGTTGAACGTGCTCAGGGCCCAGGCTCCCCCGGCCACGAACGCCAGCAGCAACAACACCAGCGCCAGGCGTCCGGCGAGGTTGCCGGCACGGCCGCGCGACGGCGGGCGCGACTCGGTCTTGGACGGCGGCGGAACGACCACCGCCCCAGGCTACGTGCTGAACTCGAGTACCCGGGCGGTCTCGCCGCCGGCACAGCCCGAAACCGCCGGTCAGACGCCCGAACACCGCTGGGATTCCAAGCGACGGGGCCGGTTCGGCGTGTGCTGAGCGTTGAATTCGGGGGTCCTGGACGTAGGACTCACGCGTTCTGAACGTGGGACTCACGCCGGGTGGTGGTCGGCGGCGGTGGTGGTGCGGTGGTGGTGGTCGGGTCTGGCGGGAGTGGGGTCGGGGTCGGGGTTGAGGGGTCGGGTGAGGGCGAGGTGGTGGGGGCGGGTGAGGGCGAGGTGGGAGTCGGAGTGGTGGGAGTGGGTGACGGGGACGGGTGTGGGAGGAGTTCGGCGCCGGTTCGGGCGCGGGCGGTGACGGCGCGCGTCGTGGTGGGCGGTGGGAGCTGCGGTTGGTGCAGGGCGCGGCGGTCCGCGGACGGGGAGGGGTCCGGTGACGGGGCCGGCGTCGGCGGAGGCGGCGGGGTGGTGGTGGTCTCGGTCCAGTCCGGCAGCAGGACGGGTGGGGCCTGGGTGCGGACGCTGACCCAGGTCTGGCGGCCGGACGGGGGCGCCTGGCCCGACGGTGGCGGCGCCGGCTGACCGAACGTCAGCACCAGCGCCGCCACCCCGCCGACCGCCGCCAGCGGCAGCACCACGACCGCCGTCAGGCACCCGCGCCCACTGCGCGGCGACTCACGATGACTCACCCGTTACCCCGCCCCCCGGTCCCGATCTTGCGTGGTACCCATTGGTCGGTTTCGGGCCACCGGCCGCAACCACCACGCCGTCACACGCCCGGGTGAACTCGATCAGGTGAGGGGCGGGAGCTCCGGCGGAGCGGCCGCCGGCCGCTCCTCCAACGCCTCCAGGGCCAGCCGCACCGCCGCGTCCAACTGCGGGTCGCGCCCGGCCACCCGGTCCTGCGGCGTGACCACCACCTCGACGTCCGGGTCGACGCCGTGGTTCTCCACGCCCCACCCCGGCCCGGCGAACCACGTCGCGTACCGGGGCTGCGTCACCAACGTCCCGTCGACCAGGTGGTACTGCATGTCGATGCCGATCACCCCACCCCACGTGCGGGTGCCGACGACCGGCCCGATGCCCATCTCCTTGATCGCCACGTTCACGATGTCGCCGTCGGACCCGGCGAACTCGTCCGCGATCGCGACCACCGGTCCGCGCGGCGCGTCGCCGGGGTAGCTGTCGGCCGTGGTGTACCCGCGCGCCACCGACCAGCCGATGATCCGCCTGCCCAGCTTCTCCACCACCAGCTCGGACGTGTGCCCGCCGCCGTTCTCCCGCACGTCCAGCACCACGGCCTCACGCGCCAGCTCCACCCGGAGGTCGCGGTGCAGCTGCGCCCAGCCCGCGCCCATCATGTCCGGCACGTGCAGGTACCCGACCCGCCCGTCGGTCAGCGAGTGCACGCGCGCCCGCCGGTCCGCCACCCACGCGTGGTAGCGCAACGGCTCGTCGTCCTCCAGCGGCACGACCACGACCCGGCGCGGCTCGCCACCGCCGCCGGGCCGCACGGTCAGCTCCACCGGCTTGCCCGCCGTGCCGACGAGCAGCGGCGCCGGCCCGGTCAACGGGTCCACCTGCCGCCCGTCGACCGCCACGATCGCGTCACCGGCCCGCACCGCGACACCGGGAGCCGCCAACGGCGACCTCGCCGCCGGATCCGACGTCTCGCCCGGGATCACCCGCGCGATCCGCCACGCGCCCGCCTCGTCCCGCTCCAGGTCGGCCCCGAGCAACCCCACGGCACGCCCGCGCGACCCGTGCGCCGGGATGACGTAGGCGTGCGACGTGCCCAACTCGCCCTGCACCTCCCACAGCAGGTCGACCAGGTCGTTGTAGCTGCCGAGCCGGTCCACCAGCGGCCGGTAGCGCTCCAGCACGCCCGCCCAGTCGACGCCACCCATGTCGGTGCGCCAGAAGTGGTCGCGCATCAGCCGCCCGGCCTCGGCGTACGCCTGCCGCCACTCGGCCGCCCGGTCCACCACCACCCGAACCCGGGACAGGTCGACGTCCACCGAGTCGTGGTCGTCGGAGTCGACCTTCCGGTCCGCCGGCACCACCCGCAGGTCACTGCCGTCCTGCACGACCACCCGCTGCCCGTCGCCGGTCACGTCGAACGCGTCGACGCCGTCCACCAGCGTCTCCGTGCGCGACTTGACCAGGTCGAACCGCTCCAGGACGGACCTCGGCGGCCGGGCCGTCGGGCTCGCCAGGTTGTCGCCGAGCACACCGCGCAACGGCGACCGCAACCACAGCAGCCCGCCCTTGGCGGCGGTCAGGCCGGCGTAGCGGGCGGCGGCGACCGGCACCGTCACCACCCGGTCGGCCAGCCCGTCCAGGTCGACGACCGTGATCGGGTTCTCGTCGTCCTTCTCCTTGTCCTTCTCCGACGAGTCGTCGCCCACGGGCCGGCCGAGGCGCAGCGGGTCGAACGGCGACGGCGTGGTCGCGGCCAGCGGCAGCAGGTAGGGACGGCAACCGGTCGGGAACGACAGGTCGAACACGTGCGCGTCGTACACCGGGTCGAAGCTGCGCACCGACAGGAACGCCAGGTAGCGGCCGTCCTCGGTGAACGTCGGCGAGAAGTCGGAGAACCGCAGCGGCGTCACGTCCACCACGGACAGGTCGGTGGTGTTGGTCATCCGGATGTGCTGCAACGGGCGCGGACCGGGGTGCGACCAGGCGAGCCAGTTGGCGTCCGGGGAGAACGCCAGGTCGCTGACGTGGGGGTTCGCGCCCTTCAGCACCTCGCGCACCTCGCCGGACTCGACGTCGACCAGCAGCAGCCGACCGTCGTGCGTGGCCACGGCGAGCCTGCGCCCGTCCGGTGAGACGGCCAGCTCCAGCACCCGCCCGAGCTTGCCGACCGCGACCCGGCGCGGCTCGTTGCCGGGCTCCACGCCGCCGATCGGGGAGAACTCCAGGCCCTCCTCGCCATCCGCGTCGGTCACCCACACCACGTTGTCGCCGACGACGCGCGGCAGCCTGGCGCGGACACCGGGCTGCTCGGCCAACGCGCGCACCGGACCGTCCCGGTGGGTCACCCAGTGCACGGTGCCGCGCACCTCGACCACGCTCCCGCGGCCGGTCTTGTCGGGGTGGAAGTCGTCGGGCCGCGACGGCACCGGCCGCGGCCTGCGCGCCGTGCGGGGTCCGCCGAGCGCGATCTCCAACTTCCGCGGCTCGGCCTCCAGGCCGTCCAGGACCCACACCTCGCCCGCGTGCTGCCAGACGATCCGCTCGCCGTCGCTCGACGCGACCCGAGCGTAGAACTCCTGCTCGGTGTGCCGCCGCAGGTCCGACCCGTCGGGCAGCGCGGAGTACAGGCTGCCGACGCCGTCGTGGTCGGACAGGAACGCGATCCGGTCCCCGATCCACATCGGCGAGGTCAACGACGAGGTCAGCTCGGGCAGGATGCGCGCGAACTCCCCCTCACCGTCCACGTCGACCCACAGCTTGGCCGCCGCGCCGCCCCGGTAGCGCTTCCACCAGGCCGGGTCGCGGCCGTACACGGAGGTCACGACCACCTGCCCGGACGGGCCGAACGCCACGTCGTCCACCCAGCCGTACGGCAGCCGTCGCGGCGGGCCGCCGTCGGTGGGCACGGCGTGCGCCCACTGCCGGTTCGTGGTCGCCTGGCCGGTGGACGTGACGGCGACGACCTCGCCGTCGGACGTCCAGCCGCGCACGCCCGTGGAGTAGTCGCCCCAGTAGGTGAGCCGGGTGGCCTCGCCGCCGTCCACCGGGGCCAGGTGGACCTCGGGCGCGCCGTCGCGGCGGCTGGTCCAGGCCAACCGGGTTCCGGTCGGGTCGAAGCGCGGGAAGGAGACGGGCACCTGGTCGGCGGTCACCCGCCAGGCCCGGCCGCCGTCGAGGGGGGCCAGCCACACGTCGTCCTCGGCCACGAAGGTCACGAGGTTGCCGTGCAGGTGCGGGAAGCGGAGGTAGGCCTCGGTCACCTCTTCGACGTTAGCGCTCCGATCACCCCCGCCCCACGTGCCCCGGCCGGGTGGCCCGCGGCATCGGCGGCGGATGGCGCGGTGATCACCGGTTCGGCCCAACCGGACGGGGGTGCCCCGACCGCGCCGCCACCGGCACGTCGCCACCGCGCGGGGTCCCCGGACCCGTCCCAGCACCCGCTGTGACGGCCGCGAGGAGGCGCCACCATGACGCTGCACACCGACATCCCCACGCGTGACCAGGTCACGCGCCTGTTGACGACCCGGACAGCGGCCGGCGTGTCGCTGTACCTGCCGACGCGACCGGAGTCGCCCGGCGACGAGGAGCGGATCGAGCTGCGCAACCTCGGCGACGCGGCGGCGGACCAGCTCCGCTCGGGCGGTGTCGGCCGGGACGCGGTGGAGGCGATCGAGGACCAGGTCGCCGACCTCGTCGAGGACGACGAGTTCTGGCGCTTCCAGGCGCGCGGCCTCGCGGTGTTCGCCACGCCCGAGTCGCTGACCACGTTCCGGCTGCCCAACCACCTCACCACGGCCGTCGAGGTGTCGGACCGGTTCCACGTCAAGCCGCTGCTGCGGTCCATCACGTTCCCGCAGGCGGCTTTCCTGCTGGTGCTGGCGCAGGGCTCCGTGCGGCTGCTGAAGGTCCTGCACGACCTGCCCGCGGACGAGGTGAAGGTGCCGGACATGCCGAGCGACGTCGCGAGCGCGGTCGGCAAGTCGTCCATCGCGGACCGCGCGCCCGTCCGCAGGCTCCAGGGCAGCGAGGGGCAGAAGGTGCGGATGCGGCAGTTCGCCCGGAAGGTCGACCAGGCGCTGCGGCCGGTCCTCGCGGGTGGCGACGTGCCGCTGGTGCTGGCCGCCGTGGAGCCGTTGAACAGCATCTTCCGGTCGGTGTGCAGCTACCCGCACCTCGCGCCGACGAGCGTCGTGCCGGCTCCGGCGAGCGCTCCGCGGCGGCCGACGGCGCCCTGGTGGCCGCCGCCCGCGAAGTGCTCGACGAGGTGAACGCGGACCGGCTGCGCGAGTGGCACGAGGTGTTCGAGCAGCGCACGTCGCAGAGCCGCACGGCCACCGACGTGGCCGCCGTGCTGCGGTTCACGCCGTAGCGCAGGCCGTCGCACCACAGCGGTCGCAGCGCGTCACGAGGGCCAGTGGGCACGCCAGTCGGCGGCGGTCAGGGTGGTGAGCCCCGCCGCGCGGGCCGACCGCTCCGCCGCGCGCACGTTCGCCTCGAACCGCCGCGCCACCGCGCGCAGCTCCGTCTCCGGGTCCTCACCGGCCAGCTTCGCCAGCGCCGCCACCGCGAACAGCGTCGTGCCGGTGTCGTCGCCCTCCGGGAGCAGGTCCACCGGGAACCCGGCCCGCGCCACCCGCTGCGCCAGCTTCCCCGCCAGCGCCACCGCGGGCTGCCCGCTCGCCACGCCGTCCACACTGGACTCGCGCTGCTTCTCGACCTGCTTGAGCTCTTCCCACCGGTGCTGCTGGGACGTCGCGTCGTGCACGGCCGGGTCGTCGCCTGCGAACACGTGCGGGTGCCGTCCGACCAGCTTGGCCACCAGGTCGCCCGCCACCTCGTCGATGCCGAACGGCTCCTCGGCGTCCTCCGCCGCGATCCGCGCGTGGAACAGCACCTGGAGCAGCACGTCGCCCAGCTCCTCGCGCAGCGCCGCCCGGTCGCCGTCCTCGATGGCCTCCAGCAGCTCGTAGGTCTCCTCGACCAGGTACTGGCGCAGGGACTTGTGGTCCTGCTCGGCGTCCCACGGGCAACCGCCGGGCGAACGCAGGCGGTCCATCACGGCCGCCGCGTCCAGCAGCGGCACGGCCGGCGTGCGGATCACGTCGGACCCCGCCGAGATCAGCTCCCGCGCGGCGGGCTCGTCCGGGTTCGTGGTGATCAGCACCAGCGACGGGCCCGCGACCAGCTCCGACACCGGCTCGGCCGACCACAGCGCCGCGTCCACGCCCTCCCCCGCGTACACCGCCGCCGCGCCCCGCAGAGCGGGTAGCGCGGCGGCGGGCAGAACCGGGGTGGCGCCTACGACGACAACGGTCACGACGACTTCTGCCGCACCGGCGCCTGGTAGCCGCTCAGCTCGCCCTCGCTCGCCGCCAGCGAGATGGCGGTGCCGTCCCACAGGCCGTAACGGGGGTTGACCTGGATCTCGGGGTCGCCGGCCAGCGTCTGCACGAGCCGCAGGCCGATCTGCTCCAGCACCTGCGGCGTCAGCTGCTCGGTGGACGACTCGCCGGACGCCCGCACGTCGGTCTTGCGGTCGGTCACGTAGGCCACGATCCACTGCGCGCTGCTCGGGTCCGGCGCGAACGCCACCACGGTGCCCGCCGGCACGCCGAACAACGGCGACTGGGCGGCCTGCGGCGACTCGGCCGACCGCACCCGCTGGCCCTCCTTGGACAGGGTCTGGCCCTGGGTGCCCGCCGGAGCGTCGGCCACGAACTCGGCCATCTTCGCCGGGTCGGCCGCGACCTGCTTGGCCTTCGCGATCGCGTCCGCGTTGTCCTTGGTGAAGAAGTAGTCGAACGTGACTTCCATCCGGTCCACGTACTTGCGCGCCAGCTCGACCAGCAGCAGCTGGTCCTTGGCCCGCTCGCGGAACGTCGCGGCGTCGTACACGGTGTTCTGCGAGGCCAGTTCCGCGCCGCCGGCCTGCTCGACCGACTCGGTCACGTCCTCCTCGGACACGGTCACGCCCTCGCGCCGGGCCGCCTGCTCGATCAGCTCGTGCTGCACGCCCAGGGTCACCAGCTGCCGGGCGACCTGGTCGAGTTTGCGCTGGTCGTGCAGCTTCTGGGCCTCGGGCTCCTTCTTGAGCACGACGTCCAGCCGCTGCTGCACCTGCTGCAGCGGCAGCACGGTGTCGCCGACGATCGCGGCCGAGCCGACGTGGCTCGGCCCCGTGCCGCAGCCCGCGACCAGGAGTGCCACCGCCGCGCCGATCAGGGTGAAGCGCCTCTGCACAGTCCTCACGACCAGTACCTTCTCACGTCCTCGTGACGCCGCTCACGGGAGTCCCCGCCAAAGACTCCAGGAAGTGCGCGCACCAATCCAGCAATTCCTGGTCACGCAGCTGGGGTGCGCCCACCCGGCCGCCGGCCGCGCCCTCCGTCGGCCGGGGCACGCTGACGGTGTGCGCGGCCTGCTTGTGGACCGCCTTGGGGAACAGCCGGCGCAGCCGCACGAGCTGGCTGTCCTTCAGCTCCAGCGGCGCGAAGCGGATCGTCTGGCCCTGGGTGGCGACCTCGGTGACGCCGTGCGCGCGGCACGTCTGCCGGAACCGGGCCACCGCGAGCAGCCGTTCGACGGGCAGCGGCGGGGTGCCGTAGCGGTCCTTCAGCTCGTCCCACACCGACTGCAACGCCTCGGCGTCGCTCGCGGCGGCGATCTTGCGGTACGCCTCCAGCCGGAGCCGCTCGCCGGGCACGTAGTCGTGCGGGATGTGCGCGTCGACGGGCAGGTCGACGCGGACCTCGGCCAGCTCCTCCTCGACCTCGCCGTCCGCGCCGGCGTGCTTGCGGAACGCCTCGACGGCCTCGCCGACCAGCCGCACGTACAGGTCGAAGCCGACGCCCGCGATGTGGCCGGACTGCTCGGCGCCGAGGATGTTGCCCGCGCCGCGGATCTCCAGGTCCTTCATGGCCACCGCCATGCCCGCGCCGAGCTCGGTGTTCTGCGCGATCGTGGCGAGGCGGTCGTGCGCGGTCTCGGTCAGCGGCGCCTCGGGCGGGTAGAGGAAGTAGGCGTAGCCGCGTTCCCGGCCGCGGCCGACGCGTCCGCGCAACTGGTGCAGCTGGGCGAGGCCGAGCAGGTCGCCGCGCTCGACGATGAGGGTGTTGGCGTTGGAGATGTCCAAGCCGGTCTCGACGATGGTGGTGCAGACGAGCACGTCGTACTCGTTCTCCCAGAAGCCCTGGATGATCTTCTCCAGCTTGTCCTCGTTCATCTGGCCGTGCGCGGTGATCACGCGGGCCTCGGGGACCAGCTCGCGGATGTGCCGGGCGGCGCGCTCGATCGAGGACACGCGGTTGTGCACGAAGAACACCTGGCCGTCGCGCAGCAGCTCGCGGCGGATGGCGGCGGCGACCTGCTTGTCGTCGTAGGAGCCGACGTAGGTCAGGATCGGGTGCCGCTCCTCGGGCGGGGTGAGGATGGTGGACATCTCGCGGATGCCGGCCAGCGACATCTCGAGGGTGCGCGGGATCGGCGTGGCGGACATGGTGAGCACGTCCACGTGCGTGCGCAGGGCCTTGATGTGCTCCTTGTGCTCGACGCCGAACCGCTGCTCCTCGTCCACGATCACGAGGCCGAGGTCCTTGTAGCGCAGGCTCTTCTGCAGCAACCGGTGCGTGCCGATGACGATGTCGACCTCGCCCTCGGCCAGGCCGGTGATCGTCTGCTCGGCCTCCTGGGCGTCGGTGAACCGGGACAGGCCCTTGATGTTCACCGGGAACGCGCGCATCCGCTCGGTGAACGTGTTCAGGTGCTGCTGGGCGAGCAGGGTGGTCGGCACGAGCACCACGACCTGCTTGCCGTCCTGCACCGCTTTGAACGCCGCCCGCACCGCGATCTCGGTCTTGCCGTAGCCGACGTCGCCGCAGATCACCCGGTCCATCGGCACGGTGCGCTGCATGTCGGCCTTGACCTCGTCGATCGCGGCCATCTGGTCGAGGGTCTCGGTGAACGGGAAGGCGTCCTCCAGCTCGCGCTGCCACGGCGTGTCGGGCGCGAACGCGTGCCCGGGCGCGGCCTGGCGCGCGGCGTAGAGCTGGACCAGCTCGGCGGCGATCTGCTTGACCGCCTTCTTCGCCTTGGCCTTGGTGTTCTTCCAGTCGCTGCCGCCGAGCTTGTTCAGCGTGGGCAGCTCGCCGCCGACGTAGCGGGAGATCTCGTCGAGCTGGTCGGTGGGCACGAACAGCCGGTCGCCGGGCTGGCCGCGCTTGCTGGAGCCGTACTCCAGGACCAGGTACTCGCGGGTCGCGCCGGCCACCGTGCGCTGGACCATCTCGACGTACTTGCCGATGCCGTGCTGCTCGTGCACGACGTAGTCGCCGGGCCGCAGGGCCAGCGGGTCCACCGCGTTGCGGCGGCGGCTGGGCATGCGGCGCATGTCCTTGGTGGACGTGCCGTGCCGGCCGCCGGTGAGGTCGGTCTCGGTGAGCACGACCAGGGCCAGCTCGGGCAGCGAGAAGCCGTCCTCCAGCGCGCCGCGCACGACGGTGACCGCGCCCTTCTTCGGCGCGGTGTCCAGGGTCTCCCGGAGCACCACGTTCACGTCGGCTTCGCGCAGCTGCTCGGTGGCGCGCTGGGCCGTGCCGGCGCCGGGGACGACGAGGACCGCCGTGCCGCCGGAGACGGTGTGGGCGCGCAGGTCGGTGAACGCCCGGTCGATGTCGCCCTGGTAGGCCTCGACCTGCTTGAGCTCCAGCCGGACGACGTCCTCGCCCTCGGTGGTGAGCTGGCTGAGCGTCCACCACGGCCGGCCCTGCTCCCGCGCGGACCGGGCCACGTCGGCGAGGCTGTGGTAGGCGCTGGAGTCCAGGTCGATGGGGCTCTGCCCGCCGCCCGCCGCGGCCATCCAGGACGCTTCCAGGAACTCCTGGCCGGTGCGCACGAGGTCCGCGGCGCGGGCCCGGATCTTCTCCGGGTCGTTGAGCACGACGTGCGTGCCCGCGGGGACGACGTCGGTGAGGAGCTGCAGCTCGCCTTCGCACAGGGCAGGGATGAGGGCTTCCATGCCCTCCGACGGGATGCCCTCGGCGATCTTGGTCAGCAGCTCGTGCAGGTGGGCGTCGGCCGTGTGCTCCTCGGCCAGCGCGGCGGCCTTGGCCTTGACCTGCGCGGTCAGCAGCAGCTCGCGGCACGGCGGCGCGATGAACCCGCCGACCTCCTCCGGCAGCGACCGCTGGTCGGCGACCGCGAAGGGGCGGATCTCGCTGACCTCGTCGCCCCAGAACTCGACCCGCAGCGGGTGCACGGCGGTCGGCGGGAAGATGTCCAGGATGCCGCCGCGGACCGCGAACTCGCCGCGCTTCTCGACCATGTCGACGCGGGTGTAGGCGATCTCGGTCAGGTTGACCAGCAGCGCCTCGAAGTCGTGCTCCGAGCCGACGGCCAGGTGCACCGGTTCGAGGTCGCCGAGGCCGGGGGCCATCGGCTGGATGAGGCTGCGGACCGTGGTGATGACGACCTTGAGCGGGTGCTCGCCGGGGTGGGCCAGGCGGCGCAGCACCTCCAGCCGGGCGCCGACCGTGTCGGCCCGGGGCGAGAGCCGTTCGTGCGGCAGCGTCTCCCAGGACGGGAACAGGGCGACCTGCTCGTGGCCGATGAGGTCGCACAGCACGGCCTTGAGGTCGTCCGCCTCACGGCCGGTCGCGGTGACCGCGAGGACGGGCGCGCGCTGGGACAGGGCCGCCGCGACCAGCGGCCGGGCCGCCGGCGGTCCTTCGAGTTCGAGGTCGGGCACGCCGACCGAGTCGGCGAGGGCGCGCAGCGCCTTGTCGGGCAGGACAGCGGTCAGCAGGCCGGACAGCGGGCCGGGCTGGGGCATTGCGGTGGCTCCCCGGATTTCGAACGCGGACAGACCCCTGCCCGGGACCGAACACGTCCACGTCCACCGGAGGGGTTCTCGACTTCCCAGCCTACGGCCCCCGCCGACCGGGTGCCCCGTGATTTCGGTTGACCGCGGGGTGACGCTGGGTACGTGGAGCACAGGGAGATCAGGGCCGACTACGACGATCGGCACATCACGGTGTACCAGGCGTACTCCCCGGCCATCGCCGTCCCCGCCTTGGCGGCGGGGCGGTTCGTGCCGCCGTTTAAGCCGGGGCGGATGACGTGGATCAAGCCGTCGTTCTTGTGGATGATGTACCGGTCCGGGTGGGGGACGAAGCCGGACCAGGAGTGCGTGCTGGCCGTGCGAATCACCCGATCGGGGTTCGACTGGGCGGTGCGGTCGGCCGTGCCGAGCGACGAGGGGATCGGGCGCAAGCCGGACGTGCGGGTGCAGTGGGACCCGGAGCGCAACCTGCGGCTGGGCGCGCTGCCGCACCGGTCGTTGCAGCTGGGTCTGGCCGGTGAGGCGTCGCGGCGGTACGTGGACGAGTGGGTCGTGGGGCTGACCGACGTGACGCCGTTGGCGCACGAGGCGCACGCGCTGGTGCGTGCCGGTGACCTGGAGGGCGCGCGGGCGTTGCTGCCGGTGGAACGGCCGTACCCGATGCCCGGTGGGTGACCGGTCGCGTCGGCGATCGCGTGAACGGGGAGCACACACGGGGGTTGGCATGCTGGGCGTCATGCGTCGCTTTGTCGGGTTCGCCGCGGTGCTGGCCGCGTGCGCGGCGTGTTCGACGGAGGGCGCCGGCGGCAGCGCCCCCTCGACGACCACGCCGGAGGGGCTGCGGGTCGAGGTGGTCGCGTCCGGGTTGAGCCACCCGTGGGACGTGGGGTTCCTGCCCGACGGGCGGATGCTCGTGCCGCAGCGGCCGGGGCGGATCGCGCTGGTCGCGGACGGTCGGGTGACCGACGTCGAGGCGGATCTCGGTGACGTGGAGGCGCGGGGCGAGGGCGGGCTGATGAGCCTGGTCGTGCACCCCGACTTCGCGACCAGCCGTCGGTTCACCACGTGCTTCAACACGTCTTCGGACGTGCGGCTGGTGACGTGGGAGCTGGACGGCACGAGGGCGACGAGGGTGGAGGACCCGTTGCTCTCGGGGCTGCCGACGGCGTCGAGCGGACGTCACTCGGGGTGCCGGATGGCGCTGGACCGCGACGGCAACCTGCTCGTCGGCACCGGTGACACCGCGCGGGGCGACGTGGCTCAGGACCGGTCCAGCCTCGGCGGCAAGGTGTTGCGGATCGACCTCGCGACCGGCGAGGGCGTGGCGGGCAACCCGTTCGGCGACCGGATCTACACCTACGGGCACCGCAACGTGCAGGGCGTGGCCGTGCGGCAGGACGGGATGGTGTTCACCGCCGAGCACGGGCCGTCGGTGGACGACGAGGTGAACGTGCTCAAGCCCGGTGGGAACTACGGCTGGGACCCGTCGCAGGGCGGCACGGTCGGCGGGTACGACGAGGACGTGCCGATGACGGACCTCTCGCGCTTCCCCGACGCCGTGTCCGCCGTGTGGTCGTCCGGCCGTCCGACGGAGGCGATCTGCGACGCCGCGTTCCTGGTCGGCGACCACTGGGGTTCCCTGAACGGCGTCCTGGCCGTCACCGCCCTCAAGGGCGCCAAGCTCCTGCTCTTCACCGTGACGCAAGAGGGCGGCGTGCACTCGGTCGCCATCCCGTCCGAACTGGACGGCACCCACGGCCGCCTGCGCGGCGCCGAACTGGCCCCCGACGGCTCCCTCTACGTCACCACCTCGAACGGCACCGACGACAAGCTCCTCCGCATCACCAACCCCTGACCCCGCGCGTGTCGAACCTCCAGGTCCCGCGTGTCGAACACTCAGGACCCGCGTGTCGAACATTCAGGACCCCCGAGTTCTACGTTCACGTCGGCCCCGGCCGGGCCCGAGCGTTGAATTCGGGGGTCCTGAACGTTCGAC